>NZ_CAPS01000123.1 GCF_000333955.1 Rhodococcus sp. AW25M09 | reverse complement strand
ACGGAATCTCTGCCGCTCCTGAGTCACAGAGATCCACGATCATGCGCCTGCTGCTGGACGCTGGTACCGGCCGAACAGCCAGCGCTGTGCATTTTATACACCTCTGCCGAGGGTGTTCATCGAACAGTGGACGATCCCGCGAGACGCCGCGAGGGTCGCCGATCACCCGATCGACGACCCTCGCTGTGTGCGACCTACTTGAAGGTGTCCTTGATGTTCTCGCCGACCTTCTTCACGCCTGCCGAACCCTGGTCCTTCTTGCCCTCGGCCTCGAGGTCCTTGTTGTCGGTGGCGTCGCCGACAACTTCCTTGGCCTTGCCGATGGCGTCTTCTGCTGCGTTCTTTGCCTTGTCGATGAAGCTCATGTGAGTTCCTTTCGTCGTGCCGGGTTGGTACTGAAGAGTTAGTCGAAGACGATCGGCGAAAGCGCACGCGCAGGCATCGAGATCTGGATCACATACATCGCCGACGTTTCCGTATGGTCGGCGGTGGCTACATTCGACCGGTGATGGTCGCCAAGGTGGACAGTTATCAGCGCAGGCACCCGTCGGCGGGTTTCCCGCTGGCAGTGCTGTACAAGTTTCTCGACGACCGCGGGGGTTACCTCGCTGCACTGATCGCGTACTACTCGTTCCTCTCGCTGTTTCCGCTGCTGCTGTTGTTCACCACGGTGCTGGGGATAGTGCTGGCGGGCGATCCGGAGCTGCAGAGTCGAATAATCGATTCGGCGATGAGTCAGATCCCGGTCATCGGTGATCAACTGAGTCAGCCGGATCGACTCAGCGGCGGAACCACGGCAATCGTCATCGGTGTGGTCGGTTCGCTGTACGGCGGACTCGGGGTGTCTCTGGCGGTGCAGTATGCGATGAACACCGCATGGTCGGTGCCGCGAAACGAGCAACCGGACCCGATCAAGGGACGCTTGCGCGGTCTGTTGTTGCTGAGCACCGTCGGCACCGCCGTCATCGGGTTGACGGTGCTGGGCGGTATCGCCTCGTCCGGTGTCTTCGGGTTTGCGGGCGGTGCCTTGGCGCTGATCGGTGCCGTGGTCGTCAACGCCGCAGTCTTCACGGCCGCGTTTCGCATCGGCACCGTACGTGAGTTGAGTGTGCGCGAGGTCCTTCCCGGTGCTGCGATCGCCGCGGTTATCTGGCAGGCACTGCAATCGTTCGGCGGCATCTACGTTCGGTACGTCGTCGGCAACGCCAGCGCCAGCAACGGAATCTTCGCGATCGTTCTCGGCCTGCTCGGCTTCTTGTACGTCTCGGCGGTGCTGATCGTGCTGTGCATCGAGATCAATGCCGTTCGAGTCGATCACCTGTATCCCCGGGCGCTACTGACGCCGTTCACCGACAACGTCGAACTCACCGAGGGTGACAAGAACTCGTACACGGGCCAGGCAGAGGCGCAGCGCAACAAAGGATTTCAGGACATCACCGTCACGTACGACGAGCCGGATTCGATGACGGGAGAGGAGTCGCCCAGTAAGTGACCCGAGTGTCGACAATGTGTGCCCGCGAGCGGATAGATCCCGTGTGTGGACTCGAATTGAGGACACTGACCGCACCTACTGGGACGGCTACTTTTTCTCTTGATGCGCCGCGTCCTGGGCTCTCGGCAAACGCGCTCGCATTCGTCGGGTGCGCGCGGAGTCGCCTGCGATCGGGCGCGATTCTGGACGCGGCCGACGAACGCGCTCGCGTTCGTGGTGCCGGGGCGGGAGTGTGCGGAGGTGAGGTGACCCTCGTCACGAACCGGCCGGACGGTCGGCAGAAAAAGATTTCGAGTTTGTTATGCGAAAGCGCATGCGCAAGCGCTTGTATGCGCCTTAGGCTCCTGCAATCGAGCGACGCGACCGCGTGGCCGGGGACAAGGGAGTCCACATGTTCAATCACTGTCGGAAGTCCGTGCTGACGATCGGAACCGCGCTCATGGCCGGGTCGCTCGTATTCGGCCTGACCGCCTGCAGCAGTTCGGACTCGGACGGCACAAAGGTGGGGCTCATCACCAAGACGGACTCCAATCCGTACTTCGTGAAGTTGCGTGAAGCAGCGCAGGCGCAAGCCGATTCCAGCGGAGCCCAGCTGGTGGCTCTCGCCGGAGCATTCGACGGTGACAACGAGGGGCAGGTCGCAGCAATCGAGAACCTGGTCGGTCAGGGTGTGAAGGGAATTCTGATCACGCCGAACTCCTCGACCGGAGTCCTGGACGCGATCAAGAAGGCACGTGACGCCGGCGTCGTCGTCATCGCGCTCGACACCGCGACGGACCCGGAGGACGCGGTGGACGCCACGTTCGCCACCGACAACAAGGCAGCCGGAGTGAGCCAGGGCGAGTGGGTCAAGGCCACACTCGGAAGCACCAAGCCCCAGGTCATCATGCTCGACGGCACAGCGGGCGGAACGGTCGACACCTTCCGGCACGACGGCTTCCTCGAGGGCATGGGCCTGACGAACAGCTCGCCGGAAATCGTCGGCCAGGAGAACACGAACGGCGATCAGACCAAGGCCCAGACCGCCATGGAGAACTTGCTGCAGCGAGCCCAGGGCGTCAATGCGCTGTACACGATCAACGAGCCTGCAGCGGCCGGTGCTTATCAGGCGATCGAGTCGGCCGGCCGCGCGGACCAGATCACCATCGGTTCGATCGACGGCAGCTGCACCGGTGTCGAAAACGTCAAGGCCGGCATCATCGGCGCGACGGTGATGCAGTTCCCGGCGAAGATGGCACAGGAGGGCGTCGACGCAGTCGTCAAGTTCGCCGAGGACGGCACCAAGCCCAGCGGCTTCAACGACACCGGCTCGCAGCTCATCACCGACAAGCCGGTCGACGGTCTCGAGTCGCAGGACACCGCATGGGGCGAAGAGAATTGCTGGGGCTGATCGCGGGTTCCCGGACCACCGTCGAGTACGAGGACTGATTCGTGAGTACCGATACCGCATCCGCTGAGAAGCCGACGGCTTCGAGCCGGTTCAACGCGGGGACCATCCTGCGTGAACCGCTGCTCGGGCCGATGGCAGCGCTCGTCATCGCCGTCATCGTCTTCAGTTCTATTTCGAGCTCGTTTCTCAACCCGCAGAACGTCTCTCTGATCCTGCAGCAATCGGTGGTCGTCGGCATTCTCGCCGTCGGCCAGACGCTGATCATCCTCACCTCGGGAATCGACCTGTCGATCGGTGCGATCGCGGTGATGGGCACCATCGTGATGGCGCAGTCCGCAGGTGCCAACGGACCGGTGGTGGCCCTGGGTTCGACGCTGGCCGTGTGTGTGGCGTTCGGGGCGATCAACGGCGGATTGGTGACGGTACTGAGACTGCCGCCGTTCATCGTCACGCTCGGCACCTTCACGGCAATCCAGGCAGCCACCAGATTGCTGGCCGGATCCGAGACCTACCAGGTAACGAGCGGACCGCTGACGCTGCTCGGTAACTCGTTCAAGATCGGTAGCTTCTCCACCACGTACGGCGTGGTGGCGATGCTGCTGGTGTATGCGGTGATGTGGTACGCGCTATCCCAAACAGCATGGGGCAGGCATATTTACGCAGTCGGCGGCAGTCCGCAGGCCTCGGATCGCTCCGGCATCAAGTCCGGTCGTGTGCTGTTCTCGGTCTACATCGCCACCGGAGTCATCGCGGCGATCGCGGCGTGGGCCGCGCTCGGTCGCATCCCCAACGCCGATCCGAACGCGTATCAGAACGCCAACCTGGAAACGATCACCGCGGTCGTCATCGGCGGCACCAGCCTGTTCGGTGGCCGCGGTAGCGTCGTCGGGACACTGATCGGAACCCTGATCGTCGGTGTGCTGCGCAACGGTCTCACCCAGGCAGGCGTCGACAGCCTCTACCAGAACATCGCGACCGGAATTCTGGTCATCGTCGCGGTGGCCGTGGATCAATTCACGCGCAGGAGATCACAATGAGTGCCACCCTAGCCCTGGAAGCGCGCGGCCTGGTCAAGAGATACGGCAGCGTGACCGCGATCAACGGTGCCGATTTCGAGTTGCGGGCCGGTGAGGTGCTGGCCGTGATCGGCGACAACGGTGCTGGAAAGTCCAGTCTCATCAAAGCGTTGGCCGGTGCCGTGATTCCCGACTCGGGAGAGATCCTGATGAACGGATCGCCGGTGACGTTCCGCAACACCCGCGACGCCCGAGCAGCAGGCATCGAGACGGTATATCAGGACCTGGCCGTCATTCCCGCGCTCGACATCGCGTCGAACGTCTATCTCGGCCGGGAGATCAAGCGTAAGGGCATCAGCGGCAGCATCTTTCGTAGGCTCGATATGCCGAGGATGCGCGACGAGTCATCGAAGCATCTGCAGGATCTGAAGATCGGCATCAAGTCGGTCAATCAGGCGGTCGAGACGCTCTCCGGTGGTCAGCGTCAGGGTGTCGCGGTGGCGCGAGCGGCGGCGTTCGGTCGCGGAGTGATCATCATGGACGAGCCGACTGCCGCACTGGGCGTGCGGGAATCGGGAATGGTGATCGATCTGATCCGAACGATCCGCGACCGCGGTATACCGGTGGTGCTCATCAGCCACGACATGCCGCACGTGTTCGAGGTCGCAGATCGGATCCATATCCATCGACTCGGCAAGCGAGCGGGCGTGGTCGATCCGAAGAACCGCACCATGTCCGAGGTCGTTGCACTGATGACCGGTGCGGAGGAGCCGACCGACGATGAACGCGCCGGCCTCTGAATCGACCAGCCCGGTCGGGGTTTTCGTCGGGCTGGCGACACTCGATGTGATCCATCGAGTGTCGGCAGCCCCGGCTCCCAACCAGAAGATCACCTCGAGCGCGCAGTTCGTCGCGGCGGGAGGGCCGGCCGCCAACGCGGCTGTCACCTTCGCCGCGCTGGGCGGCACTGCTGTGCTCGTCACCGCGCTCGGAGACGACCCGGTGGCAGCGCTGATCAAGGCTGAGCTGGCCGCATTCGGAGTGCGGGTGATCGACGCGGCCGAGGGCACCAGCAGATCGGTGCCGGTCTCGGCGGTGACGGTGATCGAATCGACCGGTGACCGGTCGGTCGTCTCGGCCGATGCAGTGAACTCCGACGCCTCCCCGCCCGACCAGCTCGACGCTCTGGTCGCCGGTGCCGATGTCGTCCTCGTCGACGGGCACCACCCCCTGATCGCCTGCGCCGCCGCGGAACATGCGGCGGCGCGGGTTACCACGTTGGTCGTCGATGCCGGCCGGTGGAAGCCGGTGATGAGCGAGCTGATCCCGTACGCCACGGACATGGTGTGCTCAGCGGACTTTCGCGCCCCCGGCACCGGAGACACCGCGTCCACCGCGGCGGCACTCGTCGGCTCGGGTGTGCACACGGTCGTCACCACGCACGGCGGCGAGCCCGTCGAATGGTGGTCCGAGGCATCGTCGGGCTCGGTGGATGTCGAGCCGGTGACAGTGGTCGATACAGTAGGTGCCGGCGATGCATTCCACGGCGCGTATGCGTACTACTCGACGCAGGACGGCTCTCTGCCCGAGCGCATCCACAGGTCGGCTCACATTGCGGCACTGCGTTGCTCGGTGATCGGACCACGAGCGTGGCTTCGCACACTTTCCACCCACGGACTCGAAAGCGACAACGGTGAGCACTGATCAGGACGTACAGGAAGCCACCCTCGGCGAGCTCGTGGAGCTGGCCGGGCGGCTCGCCGTGGCCGGTGAACGGCGGATTCTCGGACTGACCGGCGCACCGGGTGCCGGAAAATCCACAGTGGCCCAGCAACTCGTCGACGCGCTCGGGCCGGAGCGTTCGGTGCTGGTTCCGATGGACGGATTTCACCTCGCCAACGAGGTGTTGATCGATCTGGGCCGGCTCGACCGCAAGGGCGCGCACGACACGTTCGACGACGGTGGGTACGCGCGGTTGATCGCGGCGATTCACGACCAGCGGCCCGGTGACCCCGATGTGTATGCCCCGAAGTTTCGGCGAGAGATCGAAGAGTCGATCGGTTCGTCCATCCCGGTCCCGTCGAGGGTGCCGCTCGTGATCACCGAGGGCAACTACCTGCTGATGGAATCCGACGCGTGGCCGGCCGCCAGGAACATGATCGACGAAGTCTGGTTTCTGGCCCCGAGCACCGAAGTTCGGCACGAACGCTTGGTGGCCAGGCACGAGGCATACGGAAAGTCGCACGAGGACGCGCGATTCTGGGCACTGGGTTCGGACGAACGCAACGCAGAACTCATCGGGTCGACGGCGCGGCGCGCCGAGCGAATCCTGCGCCTGCTATGAGCGCTGCCTGTACCCGCGCTCGGAGGGCCGGCTGACGTGGCCACGATGGACGACGTCGCACGCATCGCAGGGGTGTCGGTGTCGACGGTCTCGCACGTGCTCAACGGAACCCGCAAGGTCAACCCCACCACCCGAGAACGCGTCGACGCCGCAATCGTGGAGATCGGATACCGGCGCAACGTCGTTGCACGGTCCCTCGCAGCAGGCCGGACCCACACGGTGGGTCTGTCGATCGCGGCGTTGACCAATCCGTATTTCGGCAGTCTGGTGTACGCCGTCGAGCAACGGCTGTCGGAGGCGGGCTACGTGTTGATTCTCGGCGACTCGCACGACGAGCCGAGATCGGAGCGAAGGGTCGTCGATTCGCTGCTGGATCGTCAGGTCGATGGCATGATCCTTGCGCCGGCAGCGGGTTCGCAGGAGTCGACGATTCCGGAAATCATGCACAGTGGAACGCCCCTGGTACTGATCGACCGCATGCTGGATCTTCCGTGCGACCAGGTGGGGCCCGAGAACGACGAGTCCGCGTACCAGCTGACCGCCCACCTCCTCGATGCCGGACATCGCCGTATCGCGATCGTGCGGGGGATAGCGGGTATTTCCTCCACGACGGAGCGATTCGACGGCTATGCCCGTGCGTTGGCCGACCGAGGCATCGAACCTGACCCCCGCCTGATCCTCGACGGCCGGTCCAACGTCGAGGTGGCCGAGACGCAGGTGCTCGAGCTGATGTCGAATCCGGACCGGCCGTCCGCTCTGGTGTCGATGAACAACTCGATGACCATCGGAGCACTCAAAGCAGTTCGCGCCCTTGGCTTGTCGATTCCCATGGATCTTGCCTTCGTATGCTACGACGACTTCGAGTGGTCGGATCTGTTCGAGCCCCGCCTGACCGCGGCGGCGCAGGACGTGCAGACGATCGGCAGAACGGCAGCGGACCTGCTGCTGGGCCGCATCGAGGGTCGAGAAGACGCGCCCCGATCGATTCGAGTGCCGACCACGTTCACCCACCGAAATTCCTGCGGGTGTACCTCGCCCGTCCCCGAAAGATAGGACAGCTCATGCCGATTGCCAGTCCGGAGCAGTACGTGGCAATGTTGGACCGCGCCAAGGAAGGCGGGTTCGCCTACCCGTCGATCAACGTCACCGGTTCGCAGACCCTCAACGCAGCGTTGCAGGGATTTGCCGAGGCCGAGAGTGACGGCATCATCCAGGTATCGGTCGGTACCGCGCTCTACCTGTCCGGCAACGCCGTACAGAACCGCTTCGCCGGCTCCAAGGCGCTCGCGCAGTACGCACACGAAGTGGCACAGCACTATTCGATCTCGGTAGCGTTGCACACCGATCACTGCCCCGCGGAGAATCTGGACGATTGGGTCCGCCCACTGCTCGCCGACGCCATCGATCGGCGCGGCCGCGGCCTGGAACCGCTGTATCAATCGCACATGTGGGACGGTTCGGCGGTACCGCTCGACGAGAACCTGCGAACGGCTCGCGAATTGCTCGACCTGTCGGTGCAGGCGAACACGATCCTCGAAATCGAAGTGGGAGTGATCGGCGGTGAGGAGGACGGCGTGTCGCACGAGATCAACGAACAGTTGTACTCGACGGTCGATGACGCCCGCGCCACGATCGCGGCGCTCGGCGCAGGGGAGCGCGGTCGGTACATGACGGCTCTGACCTTCGGCAACGTCCACGGCGTCTACAACCCGGAGTCGGTGCATCTACGGCCCGAGATACTCGCGGAGATTCAGGCCGTCGTCGGTGGCGAAACGGGTAAGGACAAGCCGTTCGATCTGGTGTTCCACGGTGGATCGGGGTCGAGCGCAGAAGACATCGCCTCAGCGGTGGCGAGCGGAGTGATCAAGATGAACATCGACACCGACACGCAGTACGCCTTCACCCGATCCATCGCAGGGCACATGCTGAGCAAGTACGACCAAGTCCTCAAGGTCGACGGCGAGTACGGAAACAAGAAGGCATACGACCCCCGGTCGTGGGGCAAGCCCGCCGAGACGGCGATGGCGGCCCGAGTTGTCGAGGCGACACAGATGCTCGGCTCGGCCGGTCGGACGATGCGCTGAGAGAAGTTCTCGGTCGAGCATGTAGAAATCGCCGGACCGGCTTCGTCCCAGGGTCGAATGCGGCAACAATGGCTGCACCGAACCTCAGGAGAGACCATGGCGAAGTACCTCATGCTCAAGCATTACCGCGGCGCACCCGAGCCGGCCGACTGGGTCCCGATGGACCGATGGACGCCGGCCGAAGTGCAGGACCACATCCAGTTCATGCGGGATTTCGCCGCGCAGCTCGAAGCGACGGGTGAATTCGTCGACGCACAGGCGCTGGCGCCCGAGGGGACGTGGGTGCGCTCGGACGGAGAAGGGAAGCCGCCGGTGACCGACGGTCCGTTCGCCGAGACCAAGGACCTCATCGCAGGCTGGATGATCATCGACGTCGAGACCTACGAGCGTGCGCTGGAGCTGGCCGGACAGTTGTCGGCGGCACCGGGCACCGGTGGAAAGCCGATCGACGAGTGGCTCGAGTTGCGTCCGTTCATGGAGGCACCCGACACGATCGAAGCTTGACCTGTCATGGATCCCCGGGTGCTGCGGACGCTGACGCCTGCAGTGATCGGCGTCCTCGTCCACCGTGGTGCGGATTTCGCATCGGCCGAGGACGCCGTGCAGGAGGCATCGGTACAGGCGGGCTCGACGTGGGTCGACGCTGCGCCGGCGGACCCGAAGGGCTGGCTCGTCACCGTCGCCTGGCGGAAGTTTCTCGATGCACAACGTTCGGAGAAGGCGCGTCGAGATCGTGAGGACCGACTTGCGGCCCAACCGGATCCAGACAGCGTGGGCGGCGTCGACGACACGCTGCAGTTGTTCTTTCTGTGTGCGCATCCTTCGCTCGGTCCGGTTGCGGCGGTGGCGCTCACACTGCGGGCGGTCGGGGGACTGACGACGCGGCAGATCGCGCAGGCGTATCTGGTGCCGGAGAAGACGATGGCGCAGCGCATCAGTCGGGCCAAACGCACGGTCCGCGACGTGCGTTTCGACGCCCCGGGAGACCTCGGGACGGTACGGCGGGTGCTGTATCTGGTGTTCAACGAGGGATATACCGGCGATGTCGACCTCGCCGCCGAGGCGATTCGTTTGACTCGACAGTTGACGACGTTGTCCGACGACGAGGAAACGGCAGGACTGTTGGCCCTCATGGTGCTGCATCACGCACGACGGTCGGCCAGGACCGGATCCGACGGTCGACTGATCTCGCTGGCCGACCAGGACCGATCCCGTTGGGACACAGGCTTGATCGCGGAGGGGGTTCGGATTCTGCAGGCGGCGCTCGCCAGAGATCGGCTGGGCGAATATCAGGCGCAGGCAGCCATCGCCGCCTTGCACGCCGACGCGATACGAGTAGAGGAGACCGACTGGGTGCAGATCGTCGAATGGTACGACGAGTTGCTCGCCCTCACCGACAGCCCTGTCGTGCAGCTCAACCGCGCGGTGGCCATCGGGGAAGCCGACGGTCCGATCGCCGGGCTCGCGGCACTGGCCGACGTCGATCCCGCAGTCCCGCGCCATACGGCGGCGGCGGCACACCTGCACGAGAAGGCCGGCGATCTGCGGCAGGCCGCCGAGTTGTATGCCGACGCAGCGGAGCGGGCGTCGTCGATACCCGAGCGGCATCATCTGGCGCTGCAGGCGGCTCGCATTCGGGCCGCGATTCTCTGACTCGATCGAGCAAACGAACGAACCGATCGGTTTCGTAATCTGATCGTTAGCGAGAGGAAGCGGAATTCGTGCGACCCTCGACTGGTGCTGATGTTGCCAGTGGGGCAGATGAGGAAGAAGCGAACTCGATTCGCTGCGACGGTGACTGCTGCCGTGATCGCGTCGATGCTGATGACCGGAACATCGGCCCAGGCATTGCCGGGCAACTCTGGATCGGCCGACGCGGCGGCGGGTGCCGTCGGCATCCATCAAGTGTCTGCCACACGAGCGGTGCTGAACGTGTTCTCCCCGTCCATGAATCGCGTCATCTCCAACGAAATTCTGCATTCACCCGGCGGCGAAGCTGCTCCGAGCCTGATCTTGCTCAACGGCGCGCTCGGCAACGAGGACGGCGTCGGGTGGCTCAACAACTCCGGCGTCGAACAGTTCTTTCTCGACAAGAACGTCACGGTGGTCGCGCCGATCGGTGGACGCTTCAGCTTCTACACCGATTGGCAGACCGCCGATCCGGTGCTGGGTAGCAACATGTGGCAGACGTACCTCACCCGTGAGCTGCCTGCGGCCGTCGACGCTGCGTACGGATCGACGGGCAGGCGCGGTGTGGCGGGACTGTCGATGAGCGGCGGGCCCGCACTCGACCTGGCGATCCAGGCTCCGGACGTGTTCGACGCGGCGGCGTCGTTCAGTGGATGCCCGGCACCGTCCAACCCACTTGCCACAGTGGGCATTTCGACGATGATTGCCGGCGGCCTCAACAATCCCTTCAACATGTGGGGGCTGCCGGGCAGCCAGGGATGGCGTGATCACGATCCGTCGCTCAACGTCGAGCGTCTACGGGGAACCGCGGTGTACGTCGGTTCATCCCGCGGCGTGCCGGGACCGGTGGATCGAATCCCCGAGAGAGCGATTCCACCGTTCGGCGGAATGGCTGTCGAGGCGATGGTGAACTTCTGCACGTCGATCTTCGTCGACGCGCTGCGCCGAGCCGATGTGCCTGCGACGGTGTCGATGCGCGACGAGGGCGCGCACACCTGGCCGTTGTTCGAGGATCAGTTGCGCGAGGCCTGGTTCACCACGCTGGCACCGGCTCTGGGAACCCGCTGATTGCCCCGAGGCTCTCGCGGGTACGCGTCGGTGGAGATCACCGACGAAAGGATCACCCGAACATGTCGAAGGAAGAGCTGCACAAGGGCGACAAGGTGGAGTGGAACACCCACGGAACCACGACCGAGGGAACTGTGGTGGAGAAGATCACCTCCGAGACCGAAGCCGCGGGCAGAACGGTGAAGGCCTCGAAGGACGACCCCCAATACCGGGTCGAGAGCGACAAGTCGGGCAACGATGCGGTGCACAAGCCGGATGCGCTCGACAAAAAGGACTGATTGCCCAGTTTCAGCGTAGCGGCTGCACCCGCTGAACGTTCTGTACCCTCGAGAAAGTACGGATCGTCACTTATGGAGGCAGCAATGGGGACGACCCCGATGCGAATTCGGCACGGAGTTTCGCGTCCCGGTCGATGGATCGGCAGCGACTCTGGTGCGCGGCGTGCGCTATCCGCATCGGTAATGATCGTCACCGTGTGCGTGCTCGTCGTGGGCTGCAGCGTTTTCTCGAACGACGACGGTCCGCCCGCGCAGCCCGCTGTCACCTTCACCGGGCAGTTCGAATCCGCGGGGTCGTACTGCCTCGACGGTAGTGACACCGATCCGACTGGATCCGTTCGACTCGCAGCCTGCAACGGTACGCAGGCGCAGCGTTGGGTTGCCGAAGCCGACGGTACCGTTCGTGTTCGGTCGCAGTGCTTGGTTCTGGACAGCGATTCAGCGGCGGCTGCCGGTACCTCTGTGGTTCTGAGCACCTGCGACGGGGACAACGTGGCCACCTGGGAAGCAGGTGACTCGTCTTCGATCGGTCTCGCCGGCACGTCGCTGTGTCTCGCGGTAGCAGGAGTTCAGCAGGACCGGAAACGGGCGATCGTGGCCGAGTGCGACGGCTCGTCGGCTCAGGTCTTCGAGCCCGTAGCAGCTGCGGAGCCCAATACCGACAACCCCGGTGGTGTCGCCGCGCCCACAGGAGACTTGCCGGGTTGGAAACAGATTTTCGTCGATGAGTTCACCGCACCGTCGGCGAACGGTAGTTGGGCCAACGAATGCGACCCGACAAAGGTCGTCTACACCGGGAGCGAAGGTCAGCGGTGGCGCACCTACCCCTCGTGCTATCCCGACACCTACGACAAGCGGCCCTATCGACCCGATGCGGTTCTGTCCACCACCGACGGTGCGCTCGAGTACCACCTCGGCCAGGTCGACGGAATACCCGCAGGCGCGAGTATCTCTCCGGTGATCGATGGCGACAGTCAGTACCAGACGTACGGGAGGTACTCAGCGCGGTTCAAGGTCGAATCTCCCGACCTGTCCGAGTACTACGCAGCGTGGTTGCTGTGGCCTCGATCCGAGAACTGGCCCTACGACGGCGAACTCGATTTTCCGGAGGGGGCTCTGTCGGGCAACGTCGGCGGTTTCCACCATTTCTCAGGGGAGGGATCGTGCGCTGACGGATGCAAGGTGGCTGCCACCGACATCGGTGCACAGTTCACCGACTGGCACACCTACACCATGGAATGGTCACCCGGTCGGGTTCGGTACCTCCTCGATGAGACCGTCGTGCTGGACTCCACCGACTACGTGCCCGCGTCGCCCATGCGATGGGAGTTGCAGACCGAGACCAAG
Source organism: Rhodococcus sp. AW25M09 (assembly GCF_000333955.1). Classification (GTDB taxonomy): domain Bacteria; phylum Actinomycetota; class Actinomycetes; order Mycobacteriales; family Mycobacteriaceae; genus Rhodococcoides. The sequence continues at coordinate 20,326 of NZ_CAPS01000123.1, read as the reverse complement.
GGGGACGGGAACAGTGAAGGAAATCTGATCTTGGACTGGGTGTCCGTCTATTCCTGGACCGGTTGATACCCAGCCCGTACGGAACGCTCTGCTCCCCAGCTCCGTTCGATGTAACCGACGATCCTGTCGATGTCCTCACACGGGATTCTCTGGGGTTCGCCATTTTCCAACGGGTCGGTGTGGAAGATGTACAACCGAGAAGCGAATTGGTCGAACGGGAGCGAACCTTCTCCCGCTCGTTCGCCGTTGCCTGCCGTGCCGACGACGACGCCGTCTCCCCAGTCCTGCCCGCTGTCGTTGTTCGGATTGAAGAAGTACACCCGCATGACGCCGTCGGGATCAGTGTTCACGCGCAGGATCGTGATGGCATGCCACCCCACATACCTTGCGGCACTGTCGGTTACGGCCACGCCGGCGGGTTGCGGGTGAATCAGCGGCTGGTGCCCGTTGTACTCCGGGTGATACGCCGCGTAGAACTGACGGAGAAACCCGTCCAGGTCGACCAGATTGCCGGTTTCGACGTCGACGTCGATGTGGAATTCGCGAGCCGACCACCACCCGTGGAACTCGGGATTGACCCAGCGGTGCGGGTCACCCGGGCGGCCGGCGCACCGCCTGACCATCTCGGCGTAGATGCGATCGAGGTGCGGAACCAACAGCAGTGAGGCGGGGTCGAGGTCCACCGGATCGGATGTGGCGACGCCGCTGACGCTTTCGGTGGACGAGATCGACTGGCCTTCGAAGTGCATGACGATCTCCTCGTCACGTGCTGCCCACACCACCATCTGCAGGAGATAGTCGGGATCGTTGTAGGCCCACATGGACAGCGCCCGTGCCGACTGGCACGTCGGGTTGTCGCCCTGCCCCACTCCGAGCGGTTGCCCGAGCATCGACAGCAGTCCGCCGAGCAGCCGTGACTGCGGTGCGGGTACCGGGCCGAACGTGGTGATCAGTCGTTCCTGCACGGCCGGGGCGAGCTTCAACGATATTTGCCGCCACAGTGACGGCACGATCGGCGGCTGATGCAGTATTCCGCGATCGAGCAGCAGAGCCAGCCCGTACAGGCACTGAGCGGTCTCGGGGTAGACCGTTTCCTCGATGAGGCGGTGCACCAACTCCGGGTAGCGGGTGAGGCAGGTGCGGCCGGTGTCGGACAGGCCCAAGGCCTCGGGCAGAACGTACGAGTAGTGATCGACGAGAAATTGCGTCAGCGTCGCGTGATACGGCGAGACCAGCCCGGTGTCGTGCATCGCCCGCGCGAATCCGCGAGCTTCGAACTGCAACGCCTCGACATCCATCGCCTCTAGTCGAGACCGGTACACCTCGACGCCTGGATCCTCGCGGCACGCATCCGTGGTGCCGAACAATGCCGTGATCAGCCGGTCCAGGCCTTGCCCGGACGTGCCGAGGTCGACGGTCGGGTCATCGCGATAGATCGCGATGCGGGTGACCATGTCCTTGATGGTGTCCACCTGAATCGGGCGCTGGCGCAGGATTCGCCAGATCTCCTCGACCAACTCGTCGAGAACACTGTCGTAGCCGATCTGTCCGGCTACGAACCCGAACAGATCACGGATCAGGTGCGCGGTACGGCCGAGGCGAACTCGTTCCGACTCGGACGGCGGTGTGAACAGCACGTCGAGATTGAGTGCGAGGACCTGAGAAAGGAACCGACGCGCATCCTCGGCGGTCACCGCTGGATGCTCGAACTCACCCGCGACGATCGCGGCCATCCGCAGTTCGCTGGTCGCCTCGAGCACGAAGGTGTCGTCGTTGCCGCTGCGCAGGCTGGGCCCTACGAATCCTGGAACCAGGATATCGGGCTGCGCCCAGTCGGTGCCCGCGAACAGCCCCGCATTCTCGAGCTTCTCGGCGCGTTCGCGAATTGCATCGCAACCGCCGGGCTGCATCAGAACTCGATGCAGGCCATCGAGCACCCGACGCACCTTGGTGTTCTTGCTGAACTCAGGTGCATCGGCCAAGGCATGCACTGCATGGTCGAGTTGCGCGAGCCGCGATGCCAGAGCTTTGTCCACGGCGGTAGTCGCGTCGGTCGGTGCCGACTCGTCCATCGCCTGCGACGCCGGTTCGGTGTCGTTCCCGAGTTGTTGCCTCACACGTAGAAGTCCAGTTCTTCCTGGTGCTTCAGCAGGTCACGCATGACATAGGTATCTTCGCCGAAGAAGTACAGCAGTCCCCAATGGGTGCCGAACGCTGTTCTCTTGGTGACGGTTTCCTCGACCGGTGCCGACAGGTCGTTGGTCTCGTAGTAGTCATGACCTGTTGTCTCCTCCGGAATTTGCAGATGGCTGACAACACGGCGTCGTGGATACACGCCGAAACATCCGGCGACGCCGGTCGCATCGACAACCTCCTTCGGGAAGAAAGCGTCGATCTCTTCCTCGGTGGTCTTCGGGTCGAACGCGAGCGCCAAGCCCTGGTAGGCGTTGAATCCGTAGGCCCGCTCGAGTAGCTCGAACACCTTGAAGCCCGGTGGCCGGTATGCGACCTCACCGAAGTACATCTCGCCGTCGCTGGTGACGAAGTACTCGGGATGAATGAATCCGAACTCGATGTCGAAGGTCTTGATCAACTTCTCGATCTGCACCGTGATCTGATCGCGGTACTTCTCGAGTTCCGGTGTCGCGGGAACGAATACCGAGTATCCGAGGGTGACGTACTCGGAGATGTTGAGAAATTTGATCTTGCCGTTGTGGATCCACGCTTCGACGGCGAATTCCCAGCCGTCGAGGTGCGATTCCATCAGCACCGGGAATTCCTCGTCGGGAATCGAGTCGACCTCGTCTGGCGTGCGGATGACTCGGTGGCCCAGGCATCCGGCTTTGTCGAAGGCCTTGAGGTGGATGGGGTCGTTCGGATCGCCGTCGAGCTTGAGCAGGGTCTGATTGACCCGCCGGAGGAAACGGATGACGTCCTCGCGGTCGTGGGCCTCCTCGAAGATTCCCACCCGGATGCCGCCGAGCTGAGCTCTGCGCTTCATCAGCGCCTTGTCGCGCAGCAGCATCGCCTGACCGAACAACCGAGGGTTGCCCAGCAGTACCGAGTTGATGGCACCGGCCCACTCCACCGTCTCCTCGTAGAGCGGAATCGCGACATCGACACCCTTGTCCCGCAGGGTCTCGGCGATCTCCAGCGAGCGATCGTTGAGTCGCTCGAAGTTCCACGGGATGTACGGAATGTCGTGCTCGGTGCAGTACGCTTCGGCCCACTCCGGGGCGACGACGACGTAGCGCCGATCGAACTTGTCCAGTGCCTCTACTGCGGCCAAACTCCAGCCCAGCAGGGCGACGAAACCTTTGTTCGGATCTTTCTCGAGCCTGTTCGGCTGAGTCATGAAGTTCCTTCCCCTGGATGATTCATCGGTCGAGGTCCTTCGCTCCACCGTACAGATGGTGTCCGGCGCGAGTTTCCGGGCCCGGTGACTTACTAGTAGTCGTGAGGCGTCTTGGATGTCGGATTCGCGAGATACGACCCGTATCAGCGGACGCGTGTTGCCTAATTTGCGTACCGAAAGATCGCAATCCGACGTAAATGAAACTTTGGGTTCGATTTTCGAGTCTATTCGGTCAAAGTAATCGATTTTTATGAAGTTTCAATTAGTTTAACAATAAATCATATTATCGTACCGGTCGTATTTATTTCAATTACGTCGTTGACCTGCTGGTTTGGGGTAGTTATGCATTTTGAGCACAAACGCTAAGAGCGTCTCTATGATCTGAATTGCTGGCAATTGTGTGCGCCAATTTGTCGCGCACACACTATGACGTCGGGTCGTGTAGAGGATGGAACAATGAATTTTTCGGGCCGTTCTGCTCTGAGGCGTTCGCTTGTAGCCATCGGATCGGTGATATTACTTTCCACTGTCGTCGTTCACCCGCCACAGGCCGAGGCGGCCACGGTGGGACTCATCAAGACGCCGGCCGGCTTCTGCCTGGACAACAAGGGCGGCTACACGGGGCAAAACAATCCCGTTCAGATATGGGATTGCAACGGCACCGGTGCGCAAACCTGGAGCGGCACCGAAGACGCGACGATCAGGGTGCAGGGTCGGTGCTTGTCACCGGCGTCCGGCTACGCAGCTGCCGGCGTCCGGTTGACCACGTGGGCGTGCAACGGTAAAGCCGCTCAACAGTGGTCCATACGTGGTGATGGATCGATTTCGCTGCTGCAGAAGACCTATCTTTGCATGCAGAATTCACGCGAGGCGAACGGAAATCGACCCACCTTGGCGAAGTGCAATGGTTCTGCTGCGCAGAAGTGGGTCACTGCCACCACGCCGTTCCCGACCACTCCTCCCCCTCCACCGCCACCGGCTCCCGCAGCCACGCCGAGTGGAGTTGCCGCGCCGACGGGCGACCTGCCCGGTTGGAAGCAGATCTTCGTCGATGACTTCACCAAGCCTTCGGCTGTCGGTTCTTGGGCGAATGACTGCGACCCCACCAAGATCGTCTATGTCGGTGCCCAGAATCAGAAGTGGCGCACTTACCCCAAGTGCTACAAGGACACGTATCAGAAGCGCCCGTATCGAGCCGACGCTGTGCTGTCCACTCATGACGGCCTGCTCGACTACGGTCTGCACAACGTCGACGGAGTCCCGGCCGGTGCCAGCGTCTCGCCTGTGATCAACGCCGCCGGACAGAACCAGACCTACGGCCGATACACGGCACGTTTCAAGATCGATTCGGCAACTCTGGCCGAATACTATGTGGCGTGGCTGCTGTGGCCTCAGTCCGAGAGATGGCCTGCCGACGGTGAAATGGACTTCCCCGAAGGCAGTCTCGCGGGTCAGGTCGGCGGCTTCCACCACTACTCCGGTGCGGGCTCCTGCGTCGGCGGTTGCCAGGACATCGCGCAGAACATCGGCGCGAACTTCACCGACTGGCACACTTACACGATCGAGTGGTCCCCAGGTCGAGTTCGCTACATTCTGGACAACACGGTGGTACTGGACAGCACGAAATGGGTCCCATCGGGCCCCATGCGCTGGGAACTGCAGACCGAAACGAACGGAAACGGCAACAGCAGCGGACACCTGCTGCTGGACTGGGTGTCGGTGTACAGCTGGGTAGGCTGATCCAACTGCGCACCCATAGGTGGGGTGCCGGCCACGAGAAGGGGGACCCATGACGGTCGACAAAACCGGTGCCGAGGTGGAGATCGCGCAGCAGCCCGATCGTTTCACGATCGCGGTGGAGGGCGCGCAGGTCGGGTTCACCGAGTTCGTCGACGACGAGGATTCGCGACGCGTCTTCTTCCATACCGAGGTCGACGCGGCGTACGGCGGACGCGGCCTGGCAACGATCCTCGTGCAGCATGCACTCGACGCCACCCGGGTCGACGGGAAGCGGATCGTTCCGATCTGCGAAATGGTGGCCGCCTTCGTGAGCAAGCATTCGGAGTACGACGACATCGTCGAGGAGTCGACCGACGAGATCAGGCAGTGGCTGGCCGACCAGCAGGGCTGACCGCGGGAATACCGTCGAACGGCACGTGGTTGGTGCAAATACACTAGTTGCGTAGTCAACTACATTGCCGAAAGGTTGCAGCCATGCCCGCAGTGACAGTCGACAACATCCTCGCCCTGCCCCGTATCCCCACGCCCGACGCCACCGCCACCTCGAGGTCGGTCACGTCCGTCACGACGGCACCGACCGGATACGAGGGTGAAGGCTTTCCGGTTCGTCGAGCGTTCGCCGGTCTGGACATGGCATCTCTCGATCCCTTCATCCATATGGATCAGATGGGCGAAGTGAACTATGCCCCCGGTGAGCCCAAGGGCACCCCGTGGCACCCGCATCGCGGATTCGAGACCGTCACCTACATGATCGACGGGATCATGGAGCACAAGGACTCTCACGGTGGCGGCGGCATCATCAGCGGTGGCGACACCCAGTGGATGACGGCGGGCGGAGGCATTCTGCACATCGAGGCCCCGCCGGAGCATCTGGTGATGTCGGGTGGGCTGTTCCACGGGGTTCAGCTGTGGGTCAATCTGCCGCGAGAGAACAAGATGGCGCACCCGCGCTACCAGGACATCACCGGCAGCAAGGTCGCCCTGGCCTCGAGTCCGGACGGTGGTGCGCTGGTGCGGATCATTGCCGGTGAAATCGCGGGCATGCAGGGTCCGGGCTCGACGTACACTCCGATTGCGCTCTCGCACAGCACGATCGCGCCTGGCGCGACACTGTCGCTGCCGTGGAATCGCGATTTCAACGCACTCGTCTACGTTCTCGCGGGCGAGGGCACCGTGGGCGCGGAGAAGCGTCCGGTCAGGATGGGGCAGACGGCATTGTTCGGCCGCGGCGACACGATCGAGGTGTCCGCGTCGGCGGTGGGGGATTCGCTGGAGGTGTTCGTCCTCGGCGGCAAGCCGATTCGCGAACCCGTCGCGATGGCGGGCCCGTTCGTGATGAACACCAAATCCGAAGTGCTGCAGGCGTTCGAGGACTACCAGGCCGGCCGGCTCGGAGTTCCCGTCGAATGACCGCACCAGCCGTGCAACTATCGTCGGTATGACCGACTCCGAGTCTCGAATCCGACGGTCTCGGCTCTATCGCCGTGCGGTCACCCGCGCGGACGGGCCGCTCGCGCCCGCGCGGGCGGCCAAGAGGCTGTCGGCGTACGTCTACGGCAACATCCTGATCCTGGCGGCGGTCGCCGCCTCGACCTCGGCGTCGATCGAGCACGGAACGGCCGCCGTGCTGGTTCTGGCTACTGCGGGGACGACGTTTCTGGCCCACGTTTTCGCCGATTTCGTGGCCGGTAGTCAGATCCCGGAAGCGCACGGTGATGCAACCGACGAGCAACGCAAGTTCAAAGCTGTCGAGGAACTGCGCGATGCAATTCCCATCCTGAGTTCCGGTACATTCCCGGCGCTGATGCTGGTTTTGGGTTGGCTGTCGGTGCTACCGGCGCAGTGGGCCGAGCTTGCAGCCGGTGGTGTCATCGTAGTGCGGATCGCCTCGATTCAAATTGTCACACAACGAATCCGAGGCAACCCGTTGACTTTTCGGGCACTGCTCGGTGGTCTGGCCACTGCTGCGGTCGCTGCGCTCATCGTGCTGGCGAAGGTGTTCCTCGGCCATTAGGCGTGCGCCCGCCACCATTGTTCTATTCGAGCCGTTTCGACGAAACGGAGACAGGGGAGCATTTTTCACATGAACGTCGACGCAACCGGCCCCGAACAGAATCAGCTCGGAGGGTCTGCGCAGCGCCGACCGCGGCTGATCGTGTTCGACGTCAACGAAACCCTCTCCGATATGACGCCGATGGCCGATCGGTTCGTCGATGTCGGCGCGTCGCCGGACATGTCCTCGTTGTGGTTCGCCAACCTGCTTCGCGACGGCTTCGCTCTTGCTGCGGCGGGCGCAGCGAGTTCGTTCGCCGAGATCGGGTCCGGACTGCTACGGGTCATGCTGTCGGGCACGGATCTCGATCGGTCTGTCGATGATGCAGTCGAGCACATCATGAGCGGGTTCGTCGGTCTCGAGCCTCACCCCGACGTAGCGCAGGGTGTCGAGGCGTTGACGAGCCTGGGAATCCGTGTGGTCACACTCAGCAACGGCTCCACCCGTGTCGCGGAGTCACTGCTCGAGTCGGCTGGGGTACGGAAGAACTTCGAGACTCTGCTGTCCGTCGACGCCGCCGGCGCGTGGAAGCCTGCCGCCCGTGCGTACCGATACACACTCGACACGTGCGGAGTCGATCCCGCTGACGCAATGCTCGTGGCCGTCCATCCCTGGGATATCGACGGCGCGCACCGAGCCGGCTTGGCAACTGCCTGGATCAACCGCAACGGCGCTGTGTATCCGCCCTACTTTCGTGCCCCGGACGTGGAAGCGACATCCCTCGTGCAGCTCGCCAGTCGTCTGACCTGACGTAGCCGGGGCCGGCCCGGGACGGACGTCAGCTCCGGAATTCCTCGTACAGCTCCGGCAGGAACCCTGCAAGGTGGTTCATCTCCTGCCCGCAGTGCAGCATGAGGTCTCGGGCGAGATCGATTCCGAGTACGAGATCGCTCGGGTCCACCGACGCCCCGCGTCGGACGGCACATGCGGCCTGCTTCAGGTCCGGCACATGAAGTCCGCGAAGATTCAGGTGAAATCGACTGCGCATCTCGGCACCGCCGTCCACGGGACGGACCTGACGGGCCAGCCAGCCCAGGTCCACCGGTGCGATGGAGCTGCCCACTCTGCCGAAGACGATCGTCTGATCGGTCGGAACGGTGAATCCGTGCGCCCCCGGATCGCGGAAGCCGATGCCCAGTTGCTGCAGCTTCGGACCGACGTATTCGTCCACGAACGTCGTGTTCCCGATGTACTTCGCGGTGTCGGGAATGTCCATACCCGTTCTGTCCTCGGCGAGGGCGGCGTAGAGGTGCGCATCGGGGTGCCACAGCTTGTACCGCGCGGCTTCGGTGGAGTGCCAGCCGAACCACCAGTCCCACATCGCCGCCGTCACCCGCGGCATCACGGTGCGGACTGCCGCGAACGCGACTCCATCGGCACTTTGCCCGTATCCGGTCTCGACGGTCGAGTAGCCGGTGGGAGCGAGGTCGCTCGTGATCGAGCCGAATCCGGGTATCGAGCCGGGTGGCAAGGCGGGGCCGGCGTAGGCATCGGCCACAGGAGCCGGTGCCGGAGATGTTCGCTGCGCCATGTATCGGGCGTACGGCCGATCTCGATCGGCATCGTGATAGCCCTGATAGCGCCTGCCGCACCCCGCTGCGGCTCCCACGACGACTCGACGCCTGGTCGGACCTCGACTCATCGCTCATCCGATCTCAACATCGGTTGAGGCTAGGGCTCGGAAACGCAGGATGTCAATGTCCCGGGCAGTACACTGCGAGACATGAGTCCTGCCTCTCCGAAGGACGACGAGTCCCGAGTGCGTCGGCGCGACGAGATAGCCACAGCAGCCATCGAGGTGCTGGCCACCAAAGGCTTTCGCGGCCTGACGCATCGAGCGGTGGATGCCGCGGCGGGGCTCGGGCCGGGGTCGGTGAACTACCACGCGCCCACTCGAAGTCGTTTGCTGCATCTGGCGCTGGGGGAACTGTTCGCCCGCGACTTCGAGATTGCCGGAGCGACGTTCGGCAGTCTGGTCGACACGAAACCCCTCGGCGTCGACATCGTGGTGGCCCGAATCGCGGATTTCATCGAAGCGATGACGACCGGTGACGCCGCCAAGCGGGTGATCGCTCGCAGCATCATGCTCGGCGAGGCCCAGCACGACCGCGAGGTTCGCGAGTTGTTCGACACTCAGCGATCGACGTTCGTCACTTTCACCCAGTGGATCGTGGCCTCGCTCGATTCCCAGGACCCGCAGGCGGTGGCCGAAACGCTCGTCGTGATGATCGAGGGCCTGATTCAGCGACAAGTGCTGATCGGTCTACCTCTTGCTCGGCCTTTCGTGGAGCAGATGCTGCGGACGATCGTAGGAGCCTCGACGCTGGTCGTGGACTAGTGCGGGCGTGGTTTCAGCCCAACACCGAGCGGCGCTCGGTGTGGGTGAACGTGAAGATCGTTGCGCCGAAGCTGATCGATGCGGCGATCAGTAGTACCTGAGATCCGGTGATGACGACGCCGATGAAGGCCCCGATCACCCCACCGAGTGCAAAAGACCCGAGCAGAGCTGTGTAGCAAAGCCAGTCGTAGTACGTCCCTCCGCCGAACAGGTGCCGCTCGATACCCTGGCCCAGTTTGACCAACGTGCCGGTGACATAGCTGAGCGGAATGTACGTCTCTTCCTTCTTCGTGAACGCGGTGTTCAGCGCACCGAGGGCGAACGCCACCAGCAGAATCGGGTAGAAGTTCACATTGCTGGACGACCAACCGGAGATCGCGATGTCCATCGTCGCCGCCGCAGCGAGGGCAAGGGTGGTCAGCACCGTCGCTCCGTGGGGATGATTCGACCAGTAACGACGACGGCAGATCGAGGCGACCACTACTCCGGCCAGGAACGAACCCATGAGAGCCAATGCTGCCCACGGCGATGCTCCGGGAGCAACCTCCTTGCCGTCGGGGTGCCCGAAGTATCCGACGACAGCACGTTCGGTGTTGCCGGTCATGAAGGTCACGAAGTAGCCGGCGGAGTGCAAGAACGCGACGGCACCCACCATTCCTGCGAGTCCGGACAATATCCACGACAGTCGGGCTTCGGCACCGACGGCCGTGTCTCGGCTGATCGACAGGGGGGATGTCATGAACACGATTCTCCGGGCAGGCGGCGAACCGGCAAACTTTTGAGTCGCCGATCACACGACCGATACGGTCTCCGTACTCGCCACCATGGCGCGGTGCATCACCCGGTCTCCTACGACGCCACTGTGATCGGCGCGGTGCATGACACATCGGTTGTCCCACATCACCACATCGTCGGCAGCCCACGCGTGCTGCAGCACGTTTTCCGTGCGGGTGGAGTGCTCGAACAGATACCGGATCGTCTCGTGCGCTTCGTCGGAGTTCATACCGCTGATCGCGACGCAGCGTGCGGGCGCAGACAGTGCGAGGGCGGTACGGCCGGATACGGGATGTACTGCCAGCAGTGGATGTTCGGCAGAGGATTCGGTGTCCGACGCCACCCCGGTCACTCGGTGCGTCACCGTGCGTCCGGCCAGGTCCGCTTTCACGGTCGCAGGCAAACTCTCGTACGCCGCGTACTGGTCGCTGAACAGCGTGCTGCCACCGACCGCCGGAACGGACACTGCACGTAATGCGGTGTAGGCCGGTGGATTCGGCACGTACGTGGTGTCGACGTGAAACGTCGACTTCGGTGGCGTGGTGCGGCCGACGTTGCTGACCACGTTCAGGTCCGGGTAGCCCGCCACCGGCGTCTCGCCCTCGGTGAACATGAGATCTCCGAACCGGCGGAGGAACGTGAGAAAGCGTCGATCGTCCAGTGGTTGATCCCGCAGAATCAGAACACCGTGTTCGGCCAACTGCGTTCGCATGTCGTCGACCGAAGCCGAGTCCAGATCCAGAGCGCGAATCTCCATACCCAGCGTCATGACGAAAGCTCCTTCACCGACAGCTGTTCGAGCGATCGCGCGAACAGTCGATCCACCGGGATACCGGCAGCCGCAGCCATCACTGCGAGCACGCTCGAGGGCGAGTACGAGCAGTACAGGCCGGCTTCGAGGAACCACGGTTCCCCGTCGGGATCGATACGAAAGTCGAAGAGCCCGTAGTGCCGACAGCCGAGCGATCGATAACACGATCGCGCTGCGGCCCAGACCTTGTCGGTGATCGGATCGGAAGTGTCCACGATCCACGCCTTGGTCTGCTGCTTGGCGACCAGGTACAGATCCCCGTCCGCGGTACGATTCAACTTGTCGGCACTCGAGCGGACGGACTCGACGGCGTACTCCTCGAGGGGAAGGCACACCAGCTCGCCGTCGGCCTCGATGATGCCGCAGCGGACCTCGCGGCCGAGAGGAATGTACGACTCCACCAGTGCGGCAGCGGAATACGTGAGGGCATCGTGGACTGCGGATGCCAACGAGTCCTCGTCGTGAACCAGGGTGACACCCATCGAGTTGTCCGAATCCACTGGCTTGACGACGACCGGGAGTTCGAGCTCGATGTCGTCGCCGCTCCGAACCACCACGCCGGCGGGGACGGCGACTCCGGCGGCGGCGACGATGGCACGTGCCAGAGCCTTGTCCGCAGTCATGGCCATGACTGCGGAGTCGTTGCCGACGTACGGCACGTCCATCAGATCGAACAGGCTGCGGTAGGTCGTCATGCCGGGCAGACAGAACATCTGCGGCACCATGACGTCGAACTGCCACGAGGACATGACCTCCACTGCCTGCGCCAGCGACAGCTGTTGTGCGGCAGCCACACTGACAGGGTCGATGTTGCCCGGAAAGCTCCACAGGCCGCCGGGGGAGACGAACGCCACCTCGAACCGGTACGCGGGATCGCTGCCGAGCGCGTCGAGAAAGCCGCTCGCGTACACCCGAGACAGATCGCAATGGAATTGGTCCACCGAGGATCCGACGAGTACCAGGACCGACAGGGTCATCAGTCGCCTCCGTTCTCTACGAGCTTGCCGATATTGAAGTCGATGCGAGACCATCCGCGCCGAGCGGAGAGATTGCGCACCAGCAGCGACGGAATCTGGAGGTGGTGCACCAGCAGGTACGGCAACGGATCCCAGCCCGCCAGGATCGCATCCGTGCCTCGAAAGATGCTGCAGAGCCGTGCTTTGCGGCCACCTTCGGTGACCAGACGCCACAGCTCGTGGTAGATCCAGTACGTCGGCCGAGCCGTGGTCCGCGGCACGATCACCGGGTGGCCGTCGTCGAGATACGCCGCGGCGAGGTCGGGATGGTCGTAGAACATCGTGATGGCCGAGTGGGTGCGCGGGTTGCATTCGATGGCATAGATGTGGCCATCGGCCGCCGACTCGATGAAGTCGAACGACAGTTGCCCGCTCACGCCCAGGGACGAGACGAATGTTTCGACCCAGCTGAGTATCTCGGGCTTGTCGACCATCTCGTAGTTGACTTGAAAGGCCGAGGACACGCAGCAGCAATACACCTGCAGGCGGCCATCTTTGACCGTGCCGTGAGTGCAGTACTCCTGACCGGCGATGAATTCCTGCAGAATCCACGGATCGCGTTCCGAGATGTGCAGGCTCCGGGCAAATCTGGTGTTGCGTTCGGGCGTGAGCGCCGACAGCCGCGTCAGGTCCATGCGGCCGACCGGGTTGTACGAGATCCGCTTGAGGATGTACTCACGGCCCGGTGGAAACTCGAACTCCTCGATCTGAGCGGGATCGGTGATTCGCCGAAAGTCGGGAACTCGCAGCCCCAATGATGCTGCGTGCTCCGAGAATCGGGACTTGTCATCGACCATCCGCACGGTGTCGGAATCCCCGTGGATCACCTCGCAGTGCGGATCGAGCAGGGCCTTGGCGTCCGCATCGTGAATGCTCGCCGCTGGGCTGGCCACTGGTACGAAGACGTCGACATTTTCACGTTGGACGATATCGAGCAGAGCCTGTGCATAGTCCGAATCTCCCGGCTCGGGCACGCAGTGGAAACGGTCGACTGCGCGCGAGAAGCGATGGCCGGTGAATCGGTACTTGGCACTCTCCACCATGATCACGCGATGGCCGGCGAGATGGAAGGACCGGGCCAGCTGCAGAGCCTTGGTCATCTTCCCGCCGCTGATCAGCACCGTCCTGGGCGACTCGGTTCTGTGGACGGTGGGCCGGCTGCCGACTATCGCGGCGAACCCCGCCGCCGCGATGTCGACGGGGAGGGTGACCGCAAGACCGACCAGCGCTGCAACGGTTCGGATCATGCGCGCCGGATCAGAGTGACTCCGTCGCGCAACGGCAGCAGAACCTGCTGCACGCGGGGGTCGTTCGCGACGTACTCGTTGAATTCGGCGATGGCCCGGCCGTTCTCGGTGGGTCGATCGGAGTAAGGCTGGCCCTGCAGCAGGGTGTTGTCGACGGCGATCACCGCACCCTCCGACAGCAAATCGCTGCTCAGCAAGTAGTCCACGTACGCGCGATAGCCAGTTTTGTCGGCGTCGACGAACACCAGGTCGAACGTCCCGTCGAGCCGGCGCAGGGTATCGAGTGCCGGCCCCACCTCCACCGTGACGGCCGATCCGGCAACCGATTCCGCGAAACAGGACTGCGCGAACTCGGCCACGTACGGATCCACCTCGCAGGCGACCACCTCTCCGCCGACCGGGAGCGCCTCGGCCATTGCCAACGCCGAGTAACCGGTGAACATACCGATCTCGAGTACTCGAACCGCCCGGGTCATGTGAACGAGGAACGCGAGGAAGCGTCCTTCCACGTGACCGGAGAGCATTTCCATCTCCAGGGGCCCGGAACCGGAGATCACGTCACGTGATCCCCAGTCCGCGGAGCGGGTCCGCGACGCCAGTGCCGACAGCGCCGCGGATTCGGAGGTGGTACAGGTGTCGAGGTACGGGTCGAGTCCCGCGGCAAGATCGCGGGCTCGATGAACACGGGTGGTCAACTCGTCGGTCACCCCGGTGCCGGCGTCGAGCAGGGCGGCTATCTCGCCGAGCTCGCGCGCCAGGATGGTGGTCGGGGTGACCGGTCGCGGGTCCTCGGTCACGGCGTCGGTGCGGTGAACATGTCCAGTCCCTCGCCCGCGCGTGGAAAGTCGAGGCAGATCTTCTTGTGCAGTGTCAGCACATCGGCCAACTCGCCCACATCGAGATCGTTGAGGAAGCGGCAGGTGCCGATCGGATCGGGCACTGCCGCACGCAGGATGCCGTCGCGGGTCTTGAGGATCGATGCGGTTGCCTCGGAGAGCAACTCGGGTGTCAGGTACGGGCTGTCGAGCGCCAGCCCGATGCTGCTCATGACACCCAGCACTCGATCACGGTCAGCAGTGGACAGGTGTCCACGTTGTTCGGCGACCGTCGTCGACAGAGCCATGTCGATGTTGATGGCGTGGCCGTGGAAGAACGGGGCGGGTGGCGTCAGTTCCAGGGTCGGACTCCAGGTGTGTCCGAAGGCGATGACGCGATCGAGGTCGATCTCGTGCAGGTTGGGAGCCTCGAGCTCGAGCATCGTCGCGATTGCGGAGTAGGTCAGTCGGTCTGCTACCGAACGCAATTCCGGTGTGCCGTCGAGGTGACCGAAGCGGGTGCGCAGCAGTTCGGGGCCGTACTGTTCGAGCAACTCGAAGATCTCCAGATTTCCGACGACGGAGATCTTGATCAGCTCGGCCATGCCATTGCGCACCTGGTCCTCCGGCAGGGTGCCGAGGAACGAGAAGTCGAGCAGCACCTTCTGCGACGCGTGGTACGCACCGAGTCGGTTCTTGTGTTTGCCGTAGTTGACCGCCACTTTGATGGATACGCTCGCGTCGATCAAGCCGATCAGGGTGGTGGGAATGCGGATGTACGGGGTGTTGCGGCGATAGCTGGCGCACGCGAAACCTGCTACGTCGGTGGTCAATCCGCCGCCGACCACCAGGACCGGTTCGGTGCGTACCAGTCCGAACGCATCGAATTCTCCGACGATGCGCTCGAACGTCTCCAGTGATTTGGCGGTCTCTCTGATCTGCACCGGGACCACCGTCAACGCGAGGTCGTGATGATCGAAGTACGCCTTGATTCGGTCGCCGTAGATCTGGTGAACCGACTCGTCCACGACCATCAAGGCACGGCCGTACGGGCGGTAGCTATCGGCCAATTCGGTGTTCTCCGGCTCGAACACACCGTCCACGTAGAGCAGGTCGTATTCGATGCGCTCGTATCCTTCGACGCGAAACGACCTGTCCCCGGCAACGACCTGGGCTTGAAGATTGCTCACTGGTTACTCCTGATGAGATGGGCTGAAAGGTCAGATTGCGAGCAGAGCTCGGACGCGCTCGGGGTCCAGCGCGTCGACTGTTTCGGATGCCGAGCCGAAATCGGCGTCGGCAGTGTTCTGATTGGGGAAAGCGACACAGGTGATGCCTGCGGCGACGGCGGCCAGCACTCCACCGGAGTTGTCCTCGATCGCCACGGAGTCGGAAGCGTTCTCGCCCAGGGTGTTCAGGGCGAATGTGTAGGCGGCCGGATCGGGCTTGCCTGCGTCGACGGACGAGGCGTCGACGATGACGTCGAACGAGTCGGCGGTGAGTTCGGGGCTCAGAGCTGCCAGCAGCGCATCGATGTTCTCCCGTGAGGTGGTCGTCACGAAGCCCACCTTCAGGCCGTTCGCCTTGGCGGAGTCGATCGTGTCGGCCACACCGGGGCGGGTCTTGACGTCCGTTTCGCCGATCAGCCGTTGGAAGATCTCCGACTTGGTGGCGTGCACGGCTGCGGCATCGACGTCGGTGCCGGTGTCCGAGGCGTACTGGCTGATCCGGTCGGCTCCACCGTTCGATCCGAGCATGGACTTGTAGTCCTCCCGGGACCAGTTCCAGTTCAGATCGTGGGCCGCGAAAGCCTCGTTGAACGAGCGACGTTGCAGTTCGGAGGTGTCGACGAGCGTGCTGATCGAGCCGAACAGAATTGCGGGCATGAGTGCCTTTCGGGACGAGAGACGTTGTATCGGTCGACGTCTCGCGAGTGCGCTGAGGGGTGATGTGGTTGCGGGGGTATGCCCCGAGGACACCGAAATGGAAACCTTCGAATTTTTCGGGGTGCTCGATCGGTCAGTCGACGGACGATCCAGGCCGGCGCATCGGATGAACATGCAGACGAATTCGACCGATCTACTATCTGTGTCGGCAAGTACCTGGTAACGTTCGTAACAGTTACCTGCACTTCTCGACGATGGAAGGAACCACGGCGATGACCAGCACGCTTCCCAGGAACGATGTCCTCGAGCCCGAGGATGTCTCCGCACGTTTGCTCGATTCCGCCGCCCAGCTGTCGTACGACCCGTCCGAGGAGGTCGACTGGGAGGCCGACCTCGATCCCTCGCTCTACGGGCTCAACCCGGAGTGGAGCACCCTGTACGGCACGACGTTGTGGGACGAGATGAGCGAGGAGCAGCGCATCACGCTCACGCGTCACGAGGTCTGCTCGATCATGAGCACCGGCATCTGGTTCGAGATGATCCTGCAGCAGATGGTTCTGCGCGATCAGTACTGCAAGGACTCCTCGAACTCGGACTTCCAGTTCGCGCTCACCGAAATCGCCGACGAGTGCCGTCACTCGATCATGTTCGCGCGGGCCTGCCAGAAGATGGGCATCAAGGCCTACCTGCCACGCCGATCGAGCATCGAGCTCGGCCGTGGGTTCAAGGCTCTCGCCTCCGCCGAGGTCGCCTACGGCGGCATCCTCGTCGCCGAAGAGGTTCTCGATGTCATGCAACGCGATTGGATGCGTGGCGAGAACGTGCTGCCCCTCGTGCGCACCACCAGCAAGATCCACGTCGTCGAAGAATCGCGGCACATGACGTTCGCGCGTGCGCAAATGCGTGAGGAAATCGCCGAGAAGAGCCCGGCACGGCGCAAGGCCAGTGCGCTCGTGGTCGCGATCGCCGCCCGCATGATCGTGTCCAACATGGTCAACAAGGAGGTCTACGCAGCTGCCGGCCTCGATGTCGATCGCGCCGTGAAGGAAGCGAAGAACAACGCTCACCACCACACGATGATGCGCACCTCGAGTGAGCACCTGATGGCGTTCCTTCTCGACTGCGGTTTGATCACCAAGCCGGCCGAGATGATCTACCGTCGTCTGCACATGCTCTGACCACTCTTTTCGAGGCCGTGAAGGACATCTGAGAACCCATGCCGTTCGCGATCACGCAGAACTGTTGCAACGACGCATCCTGCCTGTCGGTGTGCCCGGTCAACTGCATCCATCCGACGCCCGACGAGCCGGACTTCGGTAAGACCGACTTGCTCTACATCGATCCGCGCTCGTGCATCGACTGTGGAGCCTGCGCCGACGCCTGCCCGGTCGATGCCATCACCCGGGTGTCCCGATTGACGCCGGACCAGCAGATCTACGCCGAGATCAACGCCGAGTACTACCGCGACAAGCCTGCCGTCGCGGAATGGGGCGAACCCAAATTCCCGGTGGCCACGGTCAACGAACTACCTCCGATCAGCATCGCGATCGTCGGAACGGGGCCGGCCGCCTGCTACACCGCACAGGCTCTGCTGCGTGTGCCCGGAACGAAAATCACGTTCTACGACCGCCTGCGCACCGCGGGTGGCCTGGCGCGCTACGGCGTCGCACCCGATCACCTGGGTACGCGACGCATCAGCGAACATTTCCGTGGAATCTTCGCGCACCCGCGGGTGTCGATGAAGCTCGGCGTCGAGGTGGGCAAGGACATCGATCATGTGGAACTGGCTCGAAAGTTCGACTCGGTCGTCTACGCCGTCGGTGCAGACACGGATCGCGCACTCGAGATTCCCGGGATGGACCTCGTCGGGTCGATCAGCGCGCGCACTCTGGTGGGCTGGTACACCGGTCACCCCGACGTACCCGCCGACGCGATCGACCTCGGCGGAGTCGACCGAGTCACCATCATCGGAAACGGCAACGTCGCACTCGATGCGGCTCGCATACTCACCGCCGACCCGGACCAGCTCGACGGAACCGAGATCGCCCCGCACGCGCTCGCCGAGTTGCGTCGCAATCGGGTGCACGAGGTCGTCGTCCTCGCTCGTCGTGGGCCCGAGTTCGCGGCTTTCACGCGCTCGGAGTGCAAGGCTCTGGTCGACCGCCCGGACGTGAACGTCGTCGTGGCAGGACCGGACGGAATTGTCGACGCGATCGATCGACTGCCGTTGTCGGCCTCGGCCTCGGCTCTCGCCGGTGCACCGCGTGTCGAGTTGGGCTCACGCGCCGACGGGCGCCGGATCGTCTTTGCGTTCGGCCGAGCTCCTTCCACGCTGTCCGGCCGAGGGGCCGACGGGCAGGGCTCGGTGAAGTCCATCGAGGTAGGCGTCGGTGACCACGCCGTCAGCGTGCCTACCGAACTGGTTCTGCTCGCGATCGGATATCGCGGAACGCCGTCACCGGGGATCCCGTTCGACGACATCACCGGCACTGTTCGCAACGACGGCGGACGCATCACTGCAGCCGACGGCACTCCTGTTCCGGGCTGCTATGTGGTCGGATGGGCCAAGCGAGGTGCCACCGGCGGCATCGGCGACAACAAGATCGACGCCGAGGAAACAGCCGAAGCACTGCTGGCCGACGTACCCACTCGGGGTTCGGCGCGTCCGGTCGGGTGGTACGGAAAAGTGAGCGCGGCGTTGGGGGACAGGGTCTCGCGAGCGCGCTGAGACCTGGGTGTTGTCTGGTTCTGCTCACCCTGTGTAGCAGTGTCATTGGGAGTCTGACCGATTTCGGCGCGCAGTGCGCCGGTCGGGGTTACCGTTGGGTATGGCTGAACGGGGGGCCAAGCCCCAGGTTTCTTTTGTAAGACGGACGATGCTGCGCGCAGTCCGGTCGTTGTTCAATCCGCTCCGGCCTGACGACTACCTCTCGATGATCAATCCTTTGTGGACCACTCAGGAACTTCGCGGCAAGGTCGAGCGGATCACCCCGGAGGGTTCCGAGGCCGTCTCGGTCTACATCCGACCGGGTTTCGAGTGGGCCGGTCACACGCCCGGGCAGTACGTCCGGCTCGGAGTCCTGATCGACGGTCGGTACCACTGGCGGGCGTATTCGTTGACATCCGATCCGGATCCGGTGGACGGGCTGGTCAGTGTGAGCCCGAAGCTGGTGCCGTCGGGCACTGTCTCGCCCTATCTGGTGGGCACCATCAGGACCGGCGATATCGTTCGCCTCAGCGAGGTGGAGGGCGAATTCACTCTGCCGAGCCCTGTCCCGGAGAAGATGGTCTTCATCAGCGCCGGCAGTGGCATCACGCCGATCATCAGCATGTTGCGCGCCCTCGATCACCACGATCAGGTAACCGACGTCGTCGTGGTGCACTCGGTGCACAACCGGGAGCAGCTGATGTTCGCCGACACCCTCGCCGAGCTCGAAGCCAAGCACGACGGGCTGTCGGTAAAACTGCGTGTCACCAGTGACGAAGGCCGAATGAAGGCGTCCGAATTGGACGAGCTGGTCCCGGATTGGCGTGAGAGGGAAGCATTCTGCTCCGGCCCGGGCGAACATCTGGACGATCTGCGCTCCTATTGGAAAGACCAGGGTGAATCCGACCGGTTCCATTACGAGAGTTTCCAGCCGGTCATCGGCGGGGGAGACGACGCAGGTGAGGGTGGCACCGTCCGGTTCGTCAACAGCAAGAAGGACGTCGAATGCGACGGCGGTACAACGATTCTCGCCGCAGGTGAGGAGGCCGGACTGGATCTGACGTTCGGCTGCCGCATCGGCATCTGCCACACCTGTGTAGGTACCCTGAAAAAGGGGCGTTTACGTGACCTACGTAACGGGGATATCTCCGAACCTACGGGGCAAGCGGTAAGAATCTGTGTCAACACAGCTGAGGGCGACATCGAAATCGAACTTTGATCTTTGCATCGAACAGGGGATTCAATGAGTATCGACGAAACAACCAGGCGCACGACCGACACGGGGGAGCCGGTGAATCCACTGGCACACCTCAGTGATGAGACCATCGCCGAACTCGCCAAGGAGTTCGACGCCATTCACGACGAGGTGTACTCGAGTCTCGGTGACAAGGACCGCAAATACATCACCTCGGTGATCGCCGCGCAGCGTCAGCTCCTGGTAGCGGGACGCGTTCTGTTGCTGGGATCCACCAGCAAGCCCGCGTGGCTGGCCGGCACCGCCTGCCTAGGAATCGCTAAGATCCTCGAGAACATGGAGATCGGCCACAACGTCATGCACGGCCAGTGGGACTGGATGAACGATCC
>NZ_CAPS01000124.1 GCF_000333955.1 Rhodococcus sp. AW25M09 | reverse complement strand
GCCGTGGGCGGGGTCGTGGTTGCGATCCGTTGCCGTGACGGGAGACGCGTTGCGCGTCGCAGCGATGACGGGTCGTTGGCGTTCCGGGGCGTTGCGTTCGTGCGCGCCGCGCGTGCGGCATGGAGCATCTCGCTGCGCACACAACGATCGTTGCGCCGACGCACCGTTGACACCTCGCACGTCCAGGTCGCGACACAACGCCACGCTGCGTTGCCGAGCGGAGCGAGGCCTTTCGGCACACGGACAGGATGCCGGCCGCGAGCGCTCAGCCGGCGAGGGGTCCGTCGCAGAGGAGAGCGACGTCGGTGTCGGGCAGAGCCGTGAGGCCAGCGCATCGCGCGACCACCAGAACCGAACCGACGACCTAATCACGTCGGCTCTGCGTCTATCGCTTGATGCGCCCACTGGGTGAACGAGCCGCTGACCTGCACAAACGCCGAGCGTGGGGGACGCTGCCATCCGGTGGTGACCGACGACGACCGACCAGTACCGACCGTTTTACCGGAGTTTCACCGGAGCTCGCGGCGGCGTCGAAGCCGAGCAAGCTCCATTCTTTAGCTCACCGCGCCTTGCTCCTCGCCGGTCCCGTCGTCGTCGAAGACGTCTCTTTCCCGTCGGGGCCGCGAGTCAACCGTTCGCCCTCACGCCAGGCAAGACCGAAACCAACCACAACGGGACTGCGCGAACGACCGGGTGTTTGTCGGTCCAAAGAATACTGATGTTCGTTCGAGCCAGTGGGCCGAGGTGTCGGATGTGTTGTACAACGTCGGTTTACAACTACCGTATTTGGGTGGAGTTGGGTCTCGGTGTCACGAGCGTGTCACATGTTGGTACCTACGAGAGTGGATTCGGATGGTCCCGCTTGGACGGTCGATGCAGGTCAGCAGCTCCATGGTGGTTCTATACGGACGTATCTGGTTGTCTCGCAACATACTTGTAAGCGAGCGGTCAACGGTTCAATCCCGTTAGGAGGCTCCACTGAAGAAGGTCCCTGAATTGGTCCGCTGCAGTCGCGTTCAGGACAGCACGCGGACATCCGCGGACTCCTGTGGACGAATTCCGCTCGATTAACGTCTCGTCGCTGGTGGCGTGGACGTGGACGGACTGTTATCGACCGTGCGCCGCGCCCTTGTCGAGGTCCGCGAACACCGTGACCTACCGGCCGGGTTCGATGATCGAGAAGTCTGCTGATCGCCACGAGCAGGAGGTGCAGTGGTCGTTCGGAGTTCGCAGTGTCGTGTCGGACCTGCGCAGTACGTTGACCGCAGCGTGTCGGCCGCACCTCTAAGGCCCCTCGTACTCCCGGCCTGATCGACTGTGGGAGGAACAACCAAGGCAATCCCAGCCCAAGCATGGGTGACTCTGATCGTCGGTGTGCTCGCCGTCGTCGGGGTGGCTCTTACCGTGCGACAGCGCACCGTGGCCGACAAGCGCGCCCAGGCGTGGCAACGCATAACCTGGTGCCTCGATCACACGGTCAGTGACGATGACGACGAGGCCGGGCTCGGCTGGGACATCTACGCCGCGGTGACTGATTCGCCGCTGATGACCACGACGGAGAAGGCTGTTCTCAAGGTGGTCGCCGATCGCACTGCCTTGGGGCTGGCGCGTTCGTCTGATGACGAGGACACTGATGGAAAGAACGAGCAGGAGGGTCTGCCATGACTACCACCGAACAGCGCAAGGCCGCAAAGGTGCCGCGCCCGCAGGTCGCGGCTGCGGCGGCTCGCGCGTCGATCGCGATGCGCGAACGTGATGGGGACGAGGTGCCTCAGTGGCTGCGTGACGTTGCTGCAGGCAAGGCGATCTCCAAGGCTGCCGTCAAGCTCTGATCGGCCTACGTTGCCCGCACCCGACCAGGGGTGCGGGCTTGCTGTTATTTCCAATTCGTCCGCGGGTACGGCGCACTGGAAACAGGGCTACGCATGTTGCCCGTAGCCGGGTCGATTGCAGTGGCTGCCCTCGTCGGAACCCGGCTGGCCGTAGCAATCGGCTCGAAAGTCGTTGTCGCACTGAGTCTGTTGTCACTGACTGCGGCGTTCGGGTGGGCGTCCACTCTCTCGGACGGCAGCAGCTACTGGACCATCGTCGGTCAGATGGTGCTACTGGGTGCAGGTATCGGACTGAACAAGTACGCCCGCGACGGAAGCGATCATGGGTGTGGTGTCGCCGGACAAGGCAGATATGGGTTCGGCGGTCAACGACGCAACTCGAGAGCTGGGCGGGACCCTGGGTGTAGCAGTGATCGGGTCGGTCGCCCTGTCGGTCTACCGAGATCACCTGGACTTCGATGCCGTACCCGAACCGCTACGCGAACCTGCACGCGAGTCGCTGGGTGCAGCATTGACTGCGGCCCAGAAGGCGGGAGAGTTGTTCGGTAGCGCAGGGGCCGAAGCGGGTGCACGATTGGCTCCCGCCGCGCAAGCGAGCTTCATCGACGGTCTGGCGGTCGGTTGCATGGTCGCCGGAGCAGTAACCGCGGTTGCTGCCGTCCTCACTCTGATCTATCTGCCCGCTCACCCCACCGCGCCCGATGCCGAACCTGCTGAGGCCGAGGCATCGGAAGCAGATCCCTCCGAAATGAGGTAATGGTCTGCCGCGGTGTTGACTCCAGGTCGACCGGTGAACGATCAGGCAGTGGGTCGTACTCCGGAGCCGTCGATGACCTGGCGAACCGCATCGGCGACAGGCGTTGTACCGTCGGTGAGTTCGACGATCGTTCGGGTCAGTGATGGTTCGGCCAATGCTGCCGCTATGAACGCTGCGACGTTGTCGCGGCGTACCTCAGCGTGCTCGATGGCCAGTCCCGCGGTGACGGTGCCGTCGCCTGGCTCGTCGAGAAGCACTCCCGGCCGGACGATGAGCCAGTCCAGATCGGTGTGGGTCAGGTAGACGTCGGCCGACTTCTTGGTCGCCATGTAGTGCTCGAATCCCTCGGACGGCTCTTGGCTGCGACCCGATTCGGGGAACGCCGAGACCAGCACGAATCGCTCCACGCCTGCGCTGCGCGCTGCGTCGGCTGCCTTCTCGAGGCCTTTTCCGTCGATCAGGGTTGTCTTGTCCATGCCGGTGCCGTGTGCGCCTGCACTGAAGACGACGGCGTCGTGGCCGGCGAACGCCGTTGCGAGCGTTGCGACATCGTTGTCGATGAGGTCGCCGAAAACGGCTGTTGCGCCGGTTGATTCAACCCGCTCACGGTGATCGGGGTTGCGGATCATTCCGGAGACGGCGTCACCGCGAGCGGTGAGGATGGTGCTCAGTCTGGAGCCGATGCCGCCTGCAGCTCCGATGATGTATGTCTTCATATGTCTCTCCTCGCGCAGAGTGCGTACTCGTGTTCGACGTATCCGGGTGACGCTCCGAGTACGTCGGCCGCCTCGTCGGCCCAGGACGTTCCGATGGTCGTCTGTTGGGAGCGCTTTTTCAAGTTTTGTGCACGCGCACACATTTCCGCGTTCAGACGTGTTGTGGCAGCTATCGCGACGATGAACCTCCACGGCCACCATAGGTAGGGGGTCGAGTCGGCGAAGGGATGAACACTGTGATCATGACGGTCCGCTGGCTCGTCCGTATGCGACCGACGAGACGAAAAGCCACAGTGGGAGCCGCGCTGGAGTCTCGGTTTCGGGTGCTGCTCAGCGATCTCGACATCCTCATGCACATGACCAACGGACGCTACCTGTCCGTTCTGGATGCTGCCCGAATTTCGTACTACGCAAGAACGGGATTGTGGAAGCAGTTCCGTGTGCGCGGGTGGAGCCCGGTGGTGACCGCCCAGACCATCACGTATCACCGATCTCTCACCTTTCCGCAGTCGTACCGCGTGCGCACGCGCCTGCTGGGTACCGATGCCAAGAATCTGTACTTCGAGCAGATTTTCCACATCGGCGAGATCGATTACGCGACCGCGTTAGTGTCCGTTCGGCTGACGACCAAGAGCCACGGTTCGGTGGATCCTGCCGAGATCCTTGTTTTCGATGGCATATTCGAGTTGCCCGCAGATCTACCGTCTTCAGTGACGTCATGGTCTGAGTTTTCCCGAAATCCGCACTCACAGAACACGAGACAATCATGGTGAAATCCGAGCCGACCGAAATTTCCGACCATCACACCCTTGCCATCATCGGGTCGGGCTTTGCTGGTCTCGGGGCAGCTATCAAGCTCGAGCAGTTGCACGGGGGAAGCGTCGTGATCTTCGAGCGAGCTTCGTCCGTCGGTGGAGTGTGGCGCGACAACGACTACCCCGGTGCCGCGTGCGACGTGCAGAGCGTGCTGTATTCGTACTCGTTCGCACCCAGTCACCGGTGGCGACACACGTATGCGCGTCAGGCGGAGATCCGCCTCTATCTGGAGGACCTGGCGCGCGCACACGGCTTGATGCCGCGGATCCGAACCGAGCATGCCGTCGAATCTCTGTCGTGGGACGCGGACGCATCACGGTGGATACTCGACACCGCGCGGGGCTGGTCGACCGCCAACCATGTAGTGCTCGCCACCGGATCGCTGGCAGACCCCACGTTGCCTGCAATCGACGGAATCGACACCTTCGACGGTCCCGTCTTTCACTCCTCGCAGTGGAATCATGATGTAGACCTCTCGGGGAAGCGCGTGGCCGTCGTCGGTACCGGGGCGTCCGCGATCCAATTCGTGCCGAAGATCCAACCTGTCGTCAAGTCGCTCACGCTGTTTCAGCGCACTGCGCCCTGGGTGATGCCTCGCAATGATCGGCCGATCTCGGAGAGCACCCGAAAGCGGTTGGGGTCGGTTCCCGGGTATCGGCGCGCGTCCAGAGCAGTAATCTTTGCGAAGCGAGAGATCAAGCTGCTGGCCTTTCGGCATCCGGTGCTGATGCGCATCGGGGAGAGAGAAGGGCGTGCACATCTGCGTCATGCAGTCAGTGATCCCGCTTTGCGTGAGAAGCTGTCGCCGAATTATCGGATGGGCTGCAAGCGGATTCTCCTGTCCGATGAGTACTACCCGGCGTTGGCCCAGCCGAACGTCTCGGTCGAGAACGGTGGAGTCGCGAAAGTGACACCCACGGGAGTCGTGGACGCCGCAGGCGGAGTGCACGAGGTCGATGCGATCATCTTCGGTACCGGGTTCGATACGAGTAAACTGCCGTTGACCGACAGAGTATTCGACGAAAATGGCCAATCGATGGCAGATAGCTGGGGGACCAGTCCGCGGGCATATCTGGGTACCACCGTCGCAGGCTTCCCGAATCTGTACTTGATGCACGGGCCCAATATTGCTTTGGGACACACCTCGGTGATCATGATGTTCGAGTCGCAGCTCGGTTACATCGAACGGGCAATGAAGCACGCGGTCGATGCGAGTGGCTCCATCGAGCCCACGCCGGAGGCGCAGGCAGAATATTCGGCCGATATCGATGAACTGACAGGGGGAACAGTGTGGACCAGCGGCGGCTGCTCGAGTTGGTATCTCGATCCCTCCGGCCGCAACAGCAACCTCTGGCCTGGGAGCATCCTCGGCTACCGCACTCGGACAGTTCGATTCGACCCGACGCAGCACCTGGTGCGTAGCTCGGACGGGTCGCGATGACTTCCGACGCAATCGTTCTCCTGCACGGTCTCGGTGGTTCGGCCGCCGTGTGGGATCGGGTAACTCCTCTCTTACCCGGTACCGTCCTTGCGCTCGACCTGGCGGGTAGCGAATCGATCGAACAGGATGCGCTCCAGGTCGCTCGCGAGATACGGGTGGCAGGCTTCGAGAGCGTGACAGTCGTGGGCCATTCACGGGGCGGCCTTGTGGCGACGTCACTGGCCGAGCAGTACCCCTCGCTCGTTCGCCGGCTGATCCTCGTGGCAACGACACCGACGATGTCGAGTCGACTGACAGGACGTGGGCTCTCGGAAAAGATTCTGAGGGCGCCGATAGTCGGCGACGCAGTATGGGCGATGCTTCCCGCCGACAAGCTGCGTAAAGGACTCGGCTCCGCGTTCGCACCCGGCGGTCCCGTCCCGGAGTTCGCGGTACAGGACCTGCTGAATACCGGCATCCGACGGTTCCGCACCTCGACCTCCTCGATCGATCACTACCTCGAGGAAGAGTCGCTCTCGGAACGGCTTGCTGCACTTGGCTGCTCGATCTCCGTGGTGTACGGACTCGACGATCGCCGAGTGGACTCCGCCGCTATGGCGCTTTCGGCGAGTGATCCGAGAATCGACGCCTACCCCTTGGAGCACGAAGGCCATGGCGCACCGTGGAGTTCGGCGGGTGCCGTCGCCGCGGTCATCAACGAGCAGGTCGCACCGTCGCACGCGCGCCGACCGGTGCCTACGCCGAGTCCGAGCCTGCGTCCGGTGAGGTGGACACCGCCTCGGTCCACCGACCGCGCGCGGGAGAAAGAAAGTGCAGTTCCCATGGGTCCGATCAGGCGCATCGAGTTGCCAGGTCGCGGTCCCGAGGACGTTCGGTTGGATTCCCAGGGCCGAATTCTCACCGGAGTCGAGGACGGGAGGGTGCTGCGGGTGACCCTCGTCGACGGCACCACGTCCACAGTGGAGACGCTTGCAGATACCGGCGGTAGGCCGCTAGGTATCGCCGTCATCGACGACTCGACGATCCTCGTGTGCGACAGCGAACGTGGCGTGCTTCGTGTCGATCTCGACAGTGGCAGCGTGGAGGTGGTGCTGAACCACCTGAACGGTGTCCCGATCACATTCGCGTCCAACATCGTTCGGGCCGCGTCGGGCACCATCTATTTCACGGTGTCCACGCGCAGATTCGGTTTCTACGACTTCCTTGCCGATCTGCTCGAGCACTCCGGCACCGGGCATCTGGTGAAACTCACACCGGACGGCTCGGCTCGCATCGTGGTCGACGGGATTCAGTTCGCGAACGGGTTGACGGTGTCCGACACGGAAGAATGGGCCACGGTGTCCTCGACGGGCGACTTCAACGTGATTCGATATTCACTTGTCGACAGAGCCGCCCAGCCACAGATTCTGATCGACAACCTGTCGGCATTTCCCGACAACATATCGGCCGACGGCGATCTGACGTGGGTGTCCATGGCGACGCCGCGCAGCGCACTGCACGATTTCGTTGCCCAATTACCCGGGGTCTTTCGCAGAATCGCCTACTCGTTGCCGGAGGGGATTCGGCAGGGCGAGCAGACCACGTGGGTGATCGCAGTGGACGGTGACGGTTCGATCGTCCACGATCTGCAGTCGCCGACGCCCGACTACTCGATGGTCACCAGCGTGGTGCGCCGCGGACCGCAACTTGTCCTGGGCAGCATTTCGGAATCGGCCCTTGCTGTCGTAGACCTATCGTTCTCCCGACCGGAGAATGCCTCATGACGGTTCGCTCGCTTTCCGGACAAGTACTCGTCGTCACCGGTGCAGCAGGCGGAATCGGCTCTGCCACAGCAATAGAGTGCTCTGCCCGCGGTGCCGACGTCGTTCTCCTGGATGTGAACGTGGCCGGTCTGGCACGCGTGGTCGCCACCATGCCGGTTCTCCGAGGTGCGTTGACCACAACGCCGTTCACCGCCCGCAGTCGGGCCGTTGCACCCGCAATCCGCCGACTGTCGAATAGGCATGTGACACGATCCTAGGGACGGAGGGCGGTTCGATGCACGAAGACGGTGACACCACCCGGGAGCGTGAGATCGCGGCAAGGATCTCGTCGCTGATCGCCGGGGCCGATGCCGAGTTGGACTCAGTGGCATCGCGGTTGGCGGAGATGTACCGGCAGCGGATCCCGGTGTACGACTCCGTCGCGCACGAGGAAGTGCAGCGCAATACCAGGGCCGTACTCGACATCGTTCTGTGGCGCGTGCGCAGTGACTCGCCATCGGTCGACGAAAGTGACGTCACCGACCTGCTCCGGCGCTGGTCCGATCAGACGATCCCACTCGAATTGGTTGCGCACAGTATTCAATTGGGAGCACGTGAGCTGTTCAAGATCATTCGGCACAAGGCCGTCGAGCAGAGCTTGACCACGGCCGCGGTGGATGACATACAAGACATGATGTGGAAATGGGCGACGTCCTATTCCGCCGCAGTGAACACCGTGATGCAGGAGCGAGCCGTCACCGGCGCGATTCGACGCGCTGATCTCATCCGGCAACTGGTGGAGGGATCGTACCGACCCGCGTCGCTGAACAGTGACGCGAACGAACACGGAATCGATCTCACCCACGAGTATCGCGTCGCCTGTGTGGTCTGGGACGAGACATCCAAGTCTTCCGATGCTCGGGCGATGCTGCGAATGCGTTGCAGCGCCGGTCTTCTCGAGGTTGTCGACGCGATCATCGACCGTCATCTGGTGGCGCTGTTGCCCAATGTTCCGGATCGCCTCGAGTGCTCCGTCGCCATCGGACTCGGCGATGCCAGGACGGCCTCCGAGGCGCGATCTTCCTACGAGCAAGCACAACGTGCACTCTCGCTGGCCGTGACGTTCGAGAAAACGGGCGTCGTGGATCTTGCGGCTCTCGGACCGCTTCCTCTTCTTTCTTTCGCGGACGACGTGGCGGAGCAGATGGCTACCGTGCACCTCGACCCGCTACTCGTACGCGGCGTAGCAGGTCGGGAGATCATGGACACCGTCGCAACGTATCTCGACCACGATCGCCGCGTCGACGACACCGCCGCCGCCCTATACGTTCACCGCAACACCGTTCGCAATCGAGTCGCCCGGTTCAGTGATCTCACCGGATTGGACATCGACTCGACTGCAGATCTGGTGTTGGCGTGGTGGCTACTGACGCGTGACCGAGCGCAGCGCGCGGCTCTGGAGAACCCCGCTCTCTAGCGCAGGCACTGTCTTCTTCACCCGCGGGCGGAGTATCGCATCCCACAGTCGGCCGGTGAAGACTCCACGCACGGTATCCACTCCGCGAAGAGCGCCGGGTACGTAGACCTTTCGGCGACGACCGACGATCGTGTTCACGAATGCATCGGCGCATTCGCCGAGCTCGGTCACCACGTTGAACGGCCACGGCAGTTCTTCGATGCCGTCGCGTACCGCAGCAATGCTGTGCTGCGACTCGAACATCGGAGTGCGGACGAAGGCCGGGTGTGCCACACCGACTCCCACGCCTTTGTGCGCAACCTCGAGGCGCAGCCCACCACCGAATGCCTCGACGCCCGTCTTGGATGCGGCGTAGGCAGATTGGCCCGGGATGTTCTTCAGCGCCGCCGCCGAGGACACCAGCAGGTAGTAACCACGCTGCGCCGTGATCGCAGGCAGGGTTGCATGGACCGTCCGAATTACCCCGATGAGGTTGACCTCCACTATCTTCACCAGCGATTCGACGTCACTGATTGCGACGGTACCGGCCTCGGCGATACCGGCGTTGGCGACAACCACGTCGAGGCAGCCGTACTCGTCCAGCACCGTCGCCACGGCCGATTCGAGCGACGCGGTGTCGGTCACGTCAGCGCTGATGGAGATGTGTCGTCCGTGCCGCGTCGTGTCCAACGTGGCCAGCACCGAAGGGGAAATCTCGGAGCGGTCGACCAGGACGACATGCGCGCCGAGCGATGCGAGACGGCGTCCGGTCTCGAGGCCGATACCGGACGCCCCTCCAGTGATGAGGGCGACCTTGCCTGCTACAGACTTCATGATTTCCGGACCTTTCGAGGAATCAATCATGTGGTGTGGAATCGATTGTGAGGGTTGCGACGGCGCGACGGAAGGTGCGGCAGTCCACTCGCAGCCCCGAGATGATGTGCGTATGCACAGACTTCGGGGTTCGGGGGTACCCGCGCCGAACATCTCCGCCGACAAGGCTGCGCGATCCGGGAGACTATGTACTATGACGGAAACCATAGAAGACGCGGAATCCATTGAGGGGCAACGTTTCGTGACATACATCGTGGCCGAGCCGTATGTCGATATTCTCGACAAGGCGTGCATCGAAGAGTGCCCTGTGGATTGCATGTATCAGGGCGTCCGGATGCTGTGCATACACCCGGATGAATGTGTGGATTGTGTTGCGGCCAAGACCCAACCTACGGGTAAGGACGAACTGTTCGTGGCCGCAGTTCGGGGTCGGTCATGAGCTCGCCGGTAAGGTCGTCGTCTGCTGCCTTACGGTCGGTGGAGGATCACTGCGCCACGGTCGGCGGTCTGATCGGGAGCACTCCTGTACGGCGGTCGAACATCTGGGCGGCATCCGGCCTCGTCCTGGCAGAGCCTGTATTCGCGCCGGCCCCGCTTCCCCTGTTCGATAACTCAGCGGTCGACGGGTATGCCGTGCATGTCTCCGATCTCATCGGTGCATCCGCCGAATCGGCTGTGTCATTGCCTGTTGCGCAACATGTTCCGGCCGGTCATCCCACACCGATGACGTCGGCTGTCGGAACGGTCGCCAAGATAATGACGGGGGCTCCTGTTCCGGCTGGGTCTACCGGGATTGTGCCCGTGGAAGGGGCGCAAGTCGACGGGATGCAGGTCGAGTTCGATCGGCCATGCGATTTCGGTGCTCACATTCGGCGCAAGGGGGAGGATGTGCGGGAGGGCCAGCGCCTTCTCACACCGGGAACCTCCCTGACACCATTGCCGGTAGGTCTGCTCGCCGCGGTCGGAGTTCGTAGCGTGCTGGTCCACCGACGAGTGCGAGTAGCGCTGATCTCCACCGGAACCGAAATCATCTACCGATCACCGGTTCTGGGATTCGGCCAGGTTCACGAGTCCAACTCGGTCATGCTTGCGGCCGCCGTGCAGCAGTGCGGTGCCGAAGTGGCTATGTGTGTTTCGGTGTCCGACTCGGTGGACGAATTTCGTGCCGTTCTGGCTACGGCGTGCGCCGCAGCCGACGTCGTCATCACCTCGGGAGGGATCAGTGCGGGTGACCACGAAGTAGTCAAGCCGGCCTTGTGTACCGAGGACATGGAGTTCTCAGGCGTTGCGATGTCGCCGGGACGACCACAGGGCGCTGGGCGTGTGTTCGACACCGCGGTGCTGAGCTTTCCTGGTAACCCGTTGGCTGCGTACGCATCGTTCGAATTCTTCGCCCGTCGTAACCTTCGACTCGCCATGGGGTTGAGACCCGAGGAGAGACGGGAAGTGACTGTGTCGCTTGCGCACTCCATCGAGCGAACGCCCGGGCGTCACTCGTTTCATCTTGCTCGCTCCAACTCGGACGGAACAGTCACCGTGCTGACGGGAGCGAAACGGCACGGCCTCGGATCGGCGGCCGAAGCGAATTGTTTCGTGCGTCTGGACAACACGGTCGGGGCGCTTCGAGCCGGGGATCTGGTGAACGCCGTAGCTCTCTGACACATACGTTCCGGAAACGACAGGTCAATCTCGGTCAACATAGAATCTGGGTGCATTCATGATCGACACCAATCAGTCCGCAGACACGTGGAAGAAGAACGCGTGCATTCTCTGCGAGTGCAATTGCGGTATCGAAGTCAAGGTAGACGACGGTCGACTGCTCAAGATCCGAGGGGACAAGGATCATCCAGGCTCTCAGGGGTACACCTGCGAAAAACCGCTGCGACTCGACAGCTATCAGAACGGTCCGCATCGGCTCGACACTCCGCTGCGTCGACGCGCGGACGGTACGTACGAGCAGATCGATTGGGAGACTGCGCTGGACGAGATCGCGGCTCGGCTTCGCACGGTGGGTGCGGAGCACGGCGGCGAGAGCATCTTCTTCTACGGTGGTGGTGGCCAGGGCAATCACCTCGGCGGCTCCTACGGTCGATCGCTCTTCCATGCGGTCGGCGCGCGCTACACCTCGAATGCGCTGGCTCAGGAGAAGACGGGAGAGGGTTTTGTCGACACCGAGCTGTACGGCAGTCACACCTCGGGTGACTTCGAGAACGCGGAAGTGTCGGTCTTCGTGGGCAAGAACCCGTGGCAGTCGCACGGGATGGCGCGGGCAAGGCCCACGCTCAAGGAGATCGCTCGCGACCCTGAACGATCGATGATCGTCATCGACCCGCGCAAGAGTGAGACTGCGGCGATGGCCGATTACCACCTGCAGGTCAAGCCCGGCACGGATGCCTGGTGCTTGGCTGCACTCGATGCAACTCTCGTTCAGGAAGACCTGATCGCATCGGAATGGTTGAAAGCGAATGCAGTAGGGGTAGAGGAGGTGTTGACACTGCTGCGCGAGATCGACATCGCTGACTACGCGAGGCGCTGCGGTGTGCCCGAAGAGACCATTCGCGACGCGGCCCGACGCATCGGCCGAGCCGAGAGCGTGTCGACCTACGAGGACCTCGGGATCCAACAGTCACCGAATGCCACCGTCAATGCCTACTTGCAGAAACTGATGTGGGTACTCACCGGCAACTTTGCGAAACCTGGTGGCATGCATATGCATTCCTGGATGTTCCCGATCGCTGGAACATGGTTTCCCGTTCCGCCGGATTCGACACCACGTTTCGACACCGTACGGCGCACCGTCGGGTTGCAGGCGATGCGAAGCGGTGCCGGTGTGATGCGTTGGTTGGCTGCGAAAGTGAGCGGGAAGAGTGTCGGCAGTTCGCTGATGGAACGTGGCGCCCGGATGTCGTTGAAGATCTTCTTCCTATCCTCCGGGGCTGCCGTTGCGCAACCGATCGCCAACGTTCTCGGTAACCCTGCGCAGGAGGGCTACACGCCCGTCACCGGCGCGCGTATCGTGTCCGGCCTCATTCCGGCGAATTCCATCGCCGACGAGATCTTGACCGAGCACCCGGACAGGCTCCGGGCAATGTGGATCGACTCGTCGAATCCCCTTCACTCGTTGGCTGATTCGGGCCGCTTTCGCCGTGCGATGAGGAGTCTCGACCTGACGGTCGTGGTCGACGTCGCACTCACGGAAACCGCTCGGGAGGCCGACTACGTGCTTCCGGCGTCGAGCCAGTTCGAGAAGTACGAGGCATCGATGTTCACACTGCACTTTCCGCACAACACCTTCCAGCTTCGAAACCCCCTGATGCCCGCGAAGCCGGGTACCCGATCCGAACCGTTCATCTACGCCGGACTGATCGATCGTCTCGGTTCCGTCGACAGCAAGCTTCTTTCGGAATTGCGATCGGCTGCACTGATCGGTCGCGCCGCCTTCAACCTGGTCCTCTTCTCCACGATGGAGCAGCGTCCCGAACTGGCCGGCCTGCTGCCGTACATTCTCTACCGCACACTGGGATCCACCTTCGCCGAAGGCGAGGAGGCGAAAGCCATGATCTGGGGTATGGCGCAGCTGGCGTGCATAGCCAACCCCGATGCTGCACGGCGGGCCGGATTCACCGGAGAGGGTGCCGCCCAAGGTGAGCAATTGTTCGATGCCATCGTGGACAACCCCCAGGGAGTCACTTTCACCGACGATCGCTACGAGGATGCGTGGAAATACATCCGCCACGAGGACAAAAAGATTCACGTCTACATTCCCGAGCTCGTGGACGAGATTCGGCTCCTCGACAAGGAAGAGCCGTGCTACACCAGCGCTGCGTACCCGTTCATCCTGTCGGCCGGAGAGCGACGCGCCTTCACCGCGAATGTCATCATCCGAAATCCCGAGTGGAGACGCAGGGACAAGGAAGGATCGCTGCGTATCTGTCCTGCCGATGCATCCGCATTGGGGGTGGCCAGCGGTGATGTGGTGCGATTGACGACCGAGACCGGAACCGCCACGACGACGGTCGAGGTGAGCCAGATGATGCAGGCAGGGCACGTGTCACTGCCCAACGGAATGGGAGTGTCCTATCCGTCGGAGAGCGGCGACGAGGTTGTCGGTGTACCGCTGAACACCCTGACGTCGGTGACCCGTCGCGACAAGTTCTTCGGTAATCCGTGGCACAAGAACGTGCCCGTGCGGATCGAACCCGTGGGAACCGAGGGTGGCGAAAGTCCCGCCGAGGCGGTGTGACCCCGCAGTCCCTCGAGTCGTGCGCCTGTGAATCTCACGAGCCGGGGCTGACCCACCGACCCGAGGCCACGGATTCGGACATGGCATCGAGTACCCCGGCGCTACGGACGGCGTCTCGTAGCGTTGCGCCGCAGGGCTTTCCGTCTCCGATGGACTTGAAGAAGCGCATGGCCTCGATGACCTTGAGGTCGTCGTACCCCATCGAGGACGCCGAACCGGGTTGGAATGCGCCGTACTCGCCGTGGGAGGGCCCGACGAAGACGGTCGATGCGGGTTGATCCTGGTATCGGTCTCCTGTGCTGAGAGAGAGTTCACCGAGCCGCCGGAAGTCCCATGAGACAGCACCTTTGGTGCCGTGAATCTCGAACCCGTATGCGTTCTGATCGCCGACGGCCACACGACTTGCCTCCAGAACGACGCGCGCTCCGCTGTGCAGGCGGAGTTGGCTGCTGACGAAGTCCTCGTTCTCGACGGCCCCGCGTTCACCTCCGGCAGCAAGAGCGTGTCCGGTGGTGGAGCCGCTCGGCTTCGTTCGTTCGGGAACGAAGATCGCGGTGTCTGCCACCAGGGACTCGATGTCGCCCAGGAGGTAGTAGACCAAATCGGCTCCGTGCGAGGCGAGATCGCCGAGTACGCCGTTCCCGCCGCGAGCGCGCTCGAACCGCCAGCTCAATGCGCCGTTTGGGTGTGCGGCGTAGTCGCTGAAGAATCGGAATCTGGCATGGGTGATCGTTCCGAGTTCACCGGATTCGACGAGGGCCTTGGCTTCCTCGACCGCCGGGGCATTGCGGTAATTGAATCCGACGGCCGTCTGCACGCCCGCCTTGTCGGCCGCGAGTGCGACAGCGCGCGCATCGTCCGCGGTCAGGCCGACCGGCTTTTCGATCCAGATGTGTTTTCCCGCTTCGACCATCGCGGTTCCGATCGATCGATGCAGGAAGTTGGGCGCGGTGATCGAGACGGCTTCGATCGTCGGGTCGGACTGGATCTCGTGCCAATCGGTGGTTGCCGCCGCGAAGCCGAACTGATCGGCTGCGTCGTCCGCTCGGCCTTCGAGCTCGTCCGCGACCATCGCCAACTCGGGGCGCAGCCTCAGATCTGGATAGTGTTGATTCAGGCGAGAATACGCCTGCGTGTGCACCCGCCCCATCCACCCGAAACCAGCTACACCGACACGAACAGACCGGGTGGATCGCACAAGAAGACTCCTTTTCGAAGGGTGTGCGGGCCGGTCCGATGGGACCGGCCCGATACAGCATGTGGGTAGCGAACCCGACCTATCGGCGAAGTTCGTGGGTGAGGGTGTCGAGTTCGTCGCCGCCCGCCATTTCCTTGGTGAGGTCGTCGAGCGAGATGTCCTCGTAGCTGCAGTCGAGCTTTTGGCGTCCACGGTTGAGCAGGACGAAGTGATCGCCGACCATGTACGCGTGGTGGGGATTGTGGGTGATGAAGACAACGCCGAAGCCTTGTTCCTTGGCCGCGGAGATGTAGCGAAGCACCATTCCCGATTGCTTGACGCCGAGGGCTGCGGTGGGCTCGTCGAGGATCAGAACACGAGCACCGAAAAAGATTGCGCGAGCGATGGCGACGCACTGGCGCTGGCCGCCCGAGAGCGAGCCGATGGGGGCATCGACGTCGGGAAGATCGATGCCCATCTTGTGCAGTTCTTCTACGGTCGTCGCCCGCATGGCGTTGGTGTCGAGGGACTTGAACACCGAGCCTTTGCGAAGCTCCTGGCCGAGAAAGAAGTTGCGCCACACCGGCATGAGGGCGACAACGGCGAGATCTTGGTAGACCGTCGCTATGCCCTGGTTCAGCGCGTCCTTGGGGGAGGCGAACGTGGTCGCCTTACCGTCGACAAGCAGTTCTCCTTCGCTCTGCTGATGCAGGCCGGCCATGATCTTGATCAGGGTGGACTTACCGGCTCCGTTGTCGCCGAGGACTCCGGTGACTTCACCGGCACCCACGCGTAGGTCGATGCCCTGCAGAGCGATGATGTTGCCGTAGCTCTTTCCCACGTTCTTCAGTTCGATGAGAGGCGTTTTTCCCCCGCCCGCGGGTTCGGATTCGATAGGGGTATCGGCGTGAACGGTCATGATTTACCTCTTCGCGGCGTAGGTGCGGAACGAGTTGTTGGCGATGACGGCGAACAGCAGCATCGCGCCGAGGAAGAACTTGAACCAGTCGGGGTTCCAGCCGGCGTAGACGATGCCCTGGTTGGCCATGCCGAAGATGAAGGCACCGATGAAAGCGCCGATGGCAGTGCCGAATCCGCCGGTGAGCAGGCACCCGCCGATGACCGCGGCGATGATGTAGAGGAACTCGTTGCCGACACCTTGGCCGGACTGGACGGTGTTGAACGCGAACAGCAGGTGCATGCCGACGAACCAGGCGCAGAAGCCGACGAACATGAACAAACCGATCTTGACCTTGGTCACCGGAACACCGATCGCGCGGGCGGAGTCCTGGTTGCCGCCGACGGCGAAGATCCAGTTGCCTATACGGGTTTTCATCAACACCCAGGTGGCCGCGAGAGTGAAGACGATCCACCACACGACGGTGATGCGGATGGAGATTCCGAACAGCGAGAACGACGACGAGAACACCGCTTTGGCGGAATGGAATCCATCCATATCCGAGATCGACTGTGTTGCTACCTGTCCGGTCACCAACTTGGTGACCGCAAGATTGATTCCGGTGAGCATCAAGAAGCTCGCCAGAGTGATCAGGAACGACGGAATCTTCGTCGTCATCACCAGCCACCCGTTGAGGAATCCGACCCCCAGCGCCAGCACCAATGCCAGCGCGGATCCGATCCATACGTTGAGGTGCAGGTTGTAGGCGATCATCGAGGCCATGATCGAAGAGAAGGTGACCGCGACTCCGGTCGACAGGTCGAACTCGCCGCCGATCATCAACAGCGACACACCGATGGCCATGATGCCGATCGTCGAGGACGCGTAGAGGACGGTGGCGAGGGCCTCGGGGGAGCGGAATGGAGGGGCAACGATGCAGAAGAATACGAAGATGATGATTGCGCCGAACAGTGCACCGATTTCCGGGCGAATCAACAACCGCTGCAACGGCTTTTGCTTCTTCACTCGTTCATCGACGACGACGGTGTGTTTGGACAGATCCAGGTCGGCCTGCGTGGACATGGTGTTCCTTCCCTACTGGTACGACGCTCACCGGCAGCGAAAATCGCATGCCGGTGAGCGTCGGGTTCAGCGAGTGCCGTTCTGGGCGTACTCGGCGATGGCGTCGATATTGGACTGGTCGATGAACGCGGGTCCGGTCAGTACCGGGGTGCCGCCGCCGATGGTGTTGCCGTTGTTGAGGTAGAGCCACAGTGAGTCGACAGCCAGGTACCCCTGCAGGTACGGCTGCTGATCGATCGC
Source organism: Rhodococcus sp. AW25M09 (assembly GCF_000333955.1). Classification (GTDB taxonomy): domain Bacteria; phylum Actinomycetota; class Actinomycetes; order Mycobacteriales; family Mycobacteriaceae; genus Rhodococcoides. The sequence goes on along the minus strand of NZ_CAPS01000124.1, from coordinate 47,846 downwards.
CCACGCGACATCACCGGACTGGAGTGCATCGACGAGTGCGGCGTTGGTGTCGAAGGTGACGACGGTGGCGTTGCTACCGGCGTTGGCCTTGGACTGCACTGCGGTCAGCGCGATCGGCGCACCGAGCGCGACGATATGATCGATGGCGGGGTCCTGCTGCAACTTTGCGGTGATGGTTGCCTCTACCGAGGGCATGTCCTTGCTGTTGACGTTGAGGATCTCGGTGCTACCACCGGTGAATCCGCTCTTGACGCCGGCGCACCGTGATTCGAGCGCAACCTGCCCCTGTTCCTGAATGATGCACAGGGTCTTCTTCGCGCCGTCCGCGGTCAGACGAGCGCCTGCGGCCTGACCGGCGATGGTCTCGTCCTGCCCGAAGTACTGTCCGACGCCCATGTCCTTCCAGGAGTCGAACCCGGAGTTGAAGGCCACCACAGGGATTCCGGCTGCATCAGCGGCCTCGACGGACGGGGCCATTGCGTCGGGCTTGGCCAGAGTGACCGCGATGCCGTCGACCTTCGAGTCGATCGCGCTCTGCACCAGGTTCGCCTGATTGGGTGCCTCGGGGTCGGACGAATACCGCAGCTCGATGTTGTCCTTCGCCGCTGCAGCTTCGGCACCCTTTCGGATCAGGTCCCAGAACGTGTCTCCGGGAACCTCGTGGGTGATCATGGCGATGGTCGCCTTCGGGGTGTCGGCCGTCCCTGCACCGCTGCCACTGTCGGACGAGTCCTGCGCGCCGCCCGAGGACGAGCACGCCGCGACCGATGCCGCCAACGTGACCCCGATCGCCATCGTGATGGTTTTGCGCCCCAGGTTCTTTGGGGACCTATGCGTTACCGAACCCAGACGAGACGTCATTTTCCAAACATCCTCTCGATGACCAGACGACCCGCTGATGTCGGGTCGGGCGAACTGCCTTAGGGGATGTAATACCCGTCACACCTGAAAGTCAATAGTTTGTCCAGACATTAGGACCGCACAACATTCCGTCGACGGGAGATCAGGAGGGAAAATCGATCCCCAGCACGCGCCGCAGTTCGTCGAGGGTGTCGAGGGTCGAGATGGTGTCGGACATTGTGTGACAGGGGCTTTCGAGCTCACCATTGGTGATTCGGCGGGCTGCCTCCGCGGCCTCGTAGGCAAGTCCCGCGGGGTAACCGCTGACGTCATCGACGAATCGAGCCGATCTTCCGTCGCGCAGGGACACGGTGAAGTTCCCCGGTCGGTAGAAAACGCCCTCCGTGCTGAGCATTCCTGAACTTCCGCACACTGCGGCGAGGTTCGGTGTGTCTACCAGGATGGTGGTGTTGAGAACGGCGTGAGCGCCTGTAGGCGATGTCAGGATCGCGGAGATCTGACCGTTCAGCTCCGAGTTGGCCTGCTGTCCTACTGCAGTGACGGTGGTGGGAGGACCCAAGGCCATCTGTGCGAAATAGACCGCGTATGTCCCCAGGTCGAGTAACGGACCGCCGGCGAGTGCCGGGTCGTAGATGCGGTGATCGGTCTCGAAGTGCTCGCCGTGGTCTGCCAGAACGGTTCCGATCTCACCGAGCATCCCCTGAGACAAGACCTGATCCATCACGTCGAATTTCGGCAGAAAGGCGGACCACATGGCCTCCATTGCGAACAGGCTCTTGGAGCGGGCGATCTCGGCGATGGAGTGAGCCTGCCGGGCGTCGAGAGCGAGGGGTTTTTCCACCACCACGTGCTTTCCGGCCTCGAGCGCCAGGGTCGCGTGCTCGAAATGGGAGGTGTGCGGGGTGGCGATGTACACGACATCGACCTCGGAACTCGAGACGAGTTCGTCGTAGTTGCCGTACACGGACGGAATCCCCCAGTCGGCCGCGAACGTCGCGCCCCGCTGTGCGTTTCTGGAGGCCACGGCCGAAATGTTCTGAGAAGTATGGTTACGCAACGCTTCTGCGAATCGAGCAGCGATCCAGCCAGGCCCCAGGATGCCCCATCGGAGTGCAGGCGCATCGGTGGGCGGAGCGACGCGTGAGGGCGGAAGTAGCAATTCTGTGGTCGAAGTCATCTCGAACACCCTAGTATCGACTGTTGTGCATATGTCCGGACATTCGGATATTTCATCAACAGTGATGGCGAGGGCCCATGAGCGTGCGTGTAGGAGTGATCGGTGCCGGGGTGATGGGCGCAGACCACATCCGGAATCTGCATTCGGTTGTGTCGGGTGCGACTGTCACGGCCGTAGCGGACGTCGACGCCTCCCGCGCGGCGGGCTTGGCCGCCGAGGTCGGTGCGGATGGCCTCACCGACCCGTACGGCTTGATCTCCCGGACCGACGTCGACGCCGTCGTCGTCGCCTCCCACGACTCCACCCACGCGGATCTCGTGCTTGCCTGTATCGAGGCGCGCAAGCCTGTTCTGTGCGAGAAGCCGCTCGCAGTGACCGTCGACGAATGCGTACGAGTGGTGCGAGCCCACGAGGCCGCGATATCGGGCGGAATTCCACTGCTCACAGTGGGATTCATGCGCCGCTTCGATCCAGGATACGTCGAGTTGAGGCACACCGTGACCTCGCGCGCAGTGGGAGAGCCGTTGATCGTGCATTGCTCGAGTCGAACGGTCACCTCGGGGCCCGGCGGCGATTCGGAGGCCAGTATCACCGGTTCTGCCATCCACGAACTCGATACGGTGCCGTGGTTGCTCGACTCCCCGGTGGTCGAGGTCAGCTGGCACACCACTCGTGCGAGCACGCGGATCGGCCACCGCCGCGATCCACAGTTCATGTTGTTGCGCACCGAAAGCGGCGTCCTGACGACCGTGGAATTGTTCCTCAACGCCGGCTACGGGTACGACATCCGCTGTGAGGTGATCGGCGAAGAGGGCGCGAGCCGTCTGGCGGAACCGATTCGGACGGTGACCGATCATGCTCTGCGGCACAGCTATTCGTATGCACGGGACTGGGTCCCTCGCTTTGCCGACGCCTATCGACTCCAGCTGCGCGAGTGGATCGATTCGATCGCAGAAGGGCGTACGTCCACGCTGGCGTCAGCGCGAGACGGCCTACAGGCGAGCCTGGTGGCGCGGGCGTTGATCACCTCGATGCACCGCGGCGGCGGCACCGTCGCGGTCGACAGGACTCTCTGACCGAGCGGTTTCCCGCGGTGTGTAAGTGGCTCAGCCGTTCAGCGATCGACCAGGGTGGTGTCGAAGTAATACCGCGAAGCGCGATACACGTGCGCTCCGAATTCGACGACGCGTCCCGAATCGTCGAATGCGGTGCGGTTCATGGTCAGCAGCGGTGCCTTGAATTTTTCGTCGAGCAGGGCGGCCTCTTCGCGATCGGCCGCTCGGGCACCGATGCGTTGACGTGCGAGCCTGATGTGTACTCCTCGTGTACGCAGCGAGGAGTACAGGCCCTGGGATTCGAGCTCGTCCGGCTCCGGGGCGATCTCACTCGGCAGATAATTGACCATGACGGCGAGTGGCTCACCGTTGGTACTGCGGAGCCTGCGGATGGTGACGACGTCCGTCGTATCGGCGATGTTCAATTCCTGTGCGACGTCGCGGGTCGGCGGACCGACCTGATAGTCGAGTAGGCGGGTCGTCGGGTTCTGCCCGGCGCGGGCGAGGTCGTCGAACAGGCTGGTGAGCTCGACCGGTCGGTGGACCGGACTCTGAACCACCTGTGTTCCGACACCACGTTTGCGCACGAGTAGCCCTTTGTCGACCAGTTCCTGGATCGCTCGGCGGGTGGTGGGACGGGACAGGCTCAGCCGCTTGGCCAGTGCCAGTTCGTTCTCGAATCGTTCCCCCGGCGCGAGGATGCCCTGCAAGATTGCGGATTCGATCGCTTGGGCCAGTTGAAAGTAGAGGGGGACCGGACTGGACCGGTTGAGTTCGACGGACAGTTGCGCCGCCTCGGTTCCAGGTGCCGCTGTGTTCGACGTGGTCACTGGTCTCTCCCGTCTGTCGGTGGGCGCGATGAGGCACCGGTTTGTACGAAGTCTAGGGGATGGATAACATCACTTGACCGGAAGTAAGAATGTCAGGACAAACTATTGACATTTGTATGTGAGCTCACGCACAGTGGACGCACCGAAGAACGTGTGGAAGCCCCTCACCGAAAACGAACACCTCACACCAATGGAGTCGATCGTGACCACCTCAGCCGACGCGTACACCGCGGCCTTCGACGTCCTCGCCATCGGGCGAAGCGGTGTCGATATCTACCCCCTGCAGACCGGTGTCGGTCTCGAACAGGTCGACACCTTCGGAAAGTTCCTGGGCGGTAGCGCCGCGAATGTCACCGTTGCTGCCGCGCGGCTGGGCTGCCGCTCGGCGTTGATCTCCGGCGTCGGCGACGACCCCTTCGGTCGTTACGTGGCCGCGGAGTTGGCCCGGCTGGGCGTCGACAACCGATTCGTCGTCACCGACCATCAGTTCGCGACTCCGGTGACCTTCTGCGAGATCTTCCCGCCCGACGACTTTCCGCTGTACTTCTACCGAAAGCCGTCGGCACCCGATCTGCAGATTCGTGCGGAGAACATCGACGTCGACGCCGTCCGTAGCGCGCGTCTGTACTGGTCGACAGTCACCGGCTTGTCCGAAGAGCCCAGCCGCAGCGCGCATTTCGCTGCATGGGAGGCTCGAGATCGAGCGCCGCTGACCGTGCTCGACCTCGACTACCGGCCGATGTTCTGGGATTCGCCCGCAGCCGCAACGGAGCAGGTGCGCCGGGCCCTCGAGCATGTCACCGTTGCCGTCGGAAACAAGGAAGAGTGTCAGGTTGCTGTCGGCGAGACCGACCCGCACAAGGCGGCCGACGCGCTTCTCGACCTCGGAGTCTCGCTGGCCATAGTCAAGATGGGCCCGAAAGGTGTTCTGGGCAAGACCAAGACGCAGACAGTCACCGTGCCGCCGAATTTCGTCGATGTGGTCAACGGTCTCGGGGCGGGAGACAGCTTCGGCGGATCCCTGTGCCATGGCTTGCTCGCCGGTTGGCCCCTGGAGAAAATTCTGCGCTACGGCAACGCCGCCGGAGCGATCGTGGCGTCGCGCCTCGAATGCTCGACGGCAATGCCCACCGCCACCGAAGTTGCACTACTCGCAGAACGAACCGCTACGGAGGCTGTCAATGTCTGAGACCACCTTGAGCGCCGCACCCGCGGCCGCCACTTACGCCGAGGTCACCGCAATTCGCGCCACCGACCCGCAGGCCATCGAACGTGCCTGGGCCACGCGAGTCACTCGCCCGACCATCCGCGGCAACGGCCGACTGATGATCGTTGCCGCCGACCATCCGGCACGGGGAGCGCTGTCGGTGGGCTCGGACATGACCGCCATGAACAGCCGCACCGAACTGCTGGACCGGCTGCGCACCGCGCTCGCCAACCCCGGCGTGGACGGTGTCCTCGGCTCTGCCGACATCCTGGACGACCTCGTGCTGCTCGGAGCGCTCGAAGACAAGGTGATCTTCTCGTCTATGAATCGCGGTGGCTTGGCCGGTGCCTCGTTCGAGTTGGACGACCGAATGACCGGTGCCACAGCCGCTTCCACGGCCAAGGCGCGGATGAACGGCGCGAAGATGCTCACCCGGATCGCACTCGACGATCCGGGCACTCTGGCCACGATGACGGCGTGCGCGCAGGCAATCGACGAATTGTCCGCGGCGAACCTCATCGCCATGGTGGAGCCGTTCCTCTCGCGCCGGGTCGAAGGTCGCGTCAAGAACGATCTGAGTGCGGACGCGGTCATCAAATCGATTCACATCACGCAAGGCCTCGGATCCAGCTCGGCCCACACGTGGATGAAGCTTCCCGTGGTACCCGAGATGGAACGCGTCATGGATGCCACGACGTTCCCGACGCTGCTCCTCGGCGGCGACCCGCAGACTGCGCCGGAGGAGACGTATGCCAGTTGGGCCCGCGCGCTCGAGATTCCCGCAGTTCGGGGCTTGATCGTCGGCCGCACGTTGCTCTACCCGCCGGATGGAAACGTCGAAGCTGCTGTCGGTACCGCCGTCGACATGGTGAGGTGAAACATGAACTCCGAGTACTACATCGCTGCCGGTGACGGCAGTGCGGACGGTTTCGACGTCGTCGTCACGCCCGAAAGCGCAGGGTGGACCGAATCGAGTCTGTGGACCTTCACCCTCTCTGCCGGTGGTTCGGTCGACTTGAATTCCGGTATGGACGAGATCATGGTGCTCCCGCTGGCAGGATCGGCCTCGGTCACCAGCGGTGACACCACGTTCGAGCTCGCCGGCCGTGCCTCGGTCTTCGACGGCCCGTCCGATTTCGCTTATGTCGGAAAAGATTCGGCGTACTCGGTGGCCAGCGCAGACGGTGGCCGCTTCGCCCTCTGCGCCGCACGGGCGAAGAACGAGCTTCCTTTCCGATACGTGCCCGCATCGGATATTTCGGTCGAACTGCGCGGCGCGGGCAACTGCAGCCGGCAGGTCCACAACTTCGGTACCGCGGACACGTTCGAGGCCGATTCGCTCATCGCGTGCGAGGTCATCACCCCGGGCGGCAACTGGTCCTCCTATCCGGGACACAAGCACGACGAGAACACCGCGAACGAGTCGGCGCTCGAGGAGATCTACTACTTCGAGATCGCCGACGGGCCGCAGGGCGCAGCAGGTTTCGGCTACCACCGGGTCTACGGCACACCGCAGCGACCGATCGAGGTGCTCGAAGAGGTACGAACCGGAGATGTGGTCCTCGTGCCACACGGTTACCACGGTCCGTCCGTTGCCGCCCCCGGCTATCACATGTACTACCTGAACGTCATGGCCGGACCGGGCGTCCAGCGAGCCTGGAACATCGTCGACGATCCCGAACACACGTGGATTCGCGGCAGCTGGACCGATCAGCCGGTCGACCCCCGCCTTCCCCTTCACACCGCACCGACAGGAGCATGACTGTGGTGTCCACAGCGCCGATCTCGGCGAGCAAGAACGACAACGCAGAACCGACAGAGCGTCTGACTGTCTCCCAGGCCGTAGTGAAGTTTCTGGCCAACCAGTTCGTCGAGCGCGACGGCGTCCGCAGCAAGTTCTTCGCGGGAGCCTTCGGCATCTTCGGTCACGGAAATGTCGCGGGCCTCGGCCAGGCATTGCTCCAAGCCGAGATCGACGCCGTCGAAGCCGGTACCGAACCGGAGCTGCCGTACGTTCTCGGACGCAACGAACAAGCCATGGTGCACAGCGCTGTGGCCTATGCACGCCAGAAGGACCGTCTGCAAGCCTGGGCAGTCACGGCCAGCGTCGGTCCCGGCGCGACCAACATGCTGACCGGCGCTGCTCTGGCCACCATCAACCGCCTTCCCGTATTGCTGCTCCCGGCAGACACTTTCGCGACCCGGGCCAGTGCTCCGGTGCTGCAGGAGCTCGAGCTTCCGTCGAGCGGCGACGTCACGGTCAACGATGCATTCAAGCCCCTGTCGCGTTACTTCGACCGGGTGTGGCGTCCGGAACAGCTGCCGAGCGCTCTGCTCGGTGCGATGCGTGTGCTCACCGATCCGGTCGAGACGGGCGCGGCGACGGTGGCCATCCCGCAGGACGTGCAGGCCGAAGCATTCGACTGGCCGGAATCGTTTTTTGCTCCCCGCACGTGGCATGTGGCTCGGCCTGTCCCGGAGAAGTCCGCCGTCGCGCGGGCGGCCGAGGTGATTCGCAGCGCGCGGAAGCCGCTGATCGTCGCCGGCGGCGGAGTGATCTATTCGCGAGCCACGGACGCCTTGGCATCGTTCTGTGCAGCGACGGGGATTCCCGTCGGGCAGAGCCAGGCGGGCAAAGGATCGTTGCCGTACGACCATCCGCAATCGGTCGGTGCCGTCGGTTCCACCGGCACGACGGCCGCCAACGCGCTCGCCACCGAAGCTGACGTCGTGATCGGAATCGGTACGCGGTACAGCGATTTCACCACTGCCTCGCGCACCGCGTTCACCAACCCCGACGTCAAGTTCGTCAACATCAACGTGGCCTCGATCGACTCGGTGAAGCAGGGCGGTGTCTCCGTCGTCGCGGACGCCCGCGAGGCGCTCGGCGCGCTGGCCGAGGCCCTCGGCGACTTCACGGTGTCCGGCGATTATCGCACCAGAGTCACCGAGCTCGCCCAGGCGTGGGACGAGACGGTCACGTCGGTCTACGCCATCGAGGATTCGTCCGCACCGCTGAATCAGAATCAGGTCATCGGTCTCGCGAATACCTTGTCCGACCCCCGCGACGTCGTGGTGTGTGCGGCCGGCTCCATGCCTGGTGATCTGCACAAGCTTTGGCGCACAAGGGATGCGAAGGGATATCACGTCGAGTACGGCTTCTCGTGCATGGGATACGAGGTGGCAGGCGGGATCGGCGCGAAGATGGCCGAGCCCGACCGTGACGTGTTCATCATGGTCGGCGACGGCTCGTACCTCATGATGGCGACCGAACTGGTCACCGCCGTGCAGGAAGGCGTCAAGGTCATCATGATCCTGGTGCAGAACCACGGCTTCGCATCCATCGGCTCGCTGTCGGAGTCCCTCGGATCGCAGCGATTCGGCACCGACTACCGCTACCGCAGCGACGACGGGGCGAGCGAAGCGACGGGGCTGTGGAAGGGTCGCCTGGACGGTGGCATCCTGCCCGTCGACCTCGCCGCGAACGCGGCAAGCCTCGGCGTCGACGTCGTTCGGGTCGACAACGGCAACGAGTTCACGGACGCGGTGAAGGCGGCCAAGGCGAGCGAGACGACCACCGTCATCCACGTCGAAACCGACCCGCTCATCGCTGCACCGGATTCCGAATCCTGGTGGGATGTGCCGGTCAGCGCGGCCTCGACGCTCGACTCGACGCGTAGCGCATACGAGACGTACCAGAAGTGGAAGAAGATCCAGCGGCCGTTCCTGCGTCCGTCCGGCCAGTAGTCACCCCAGAACATTCAGCACATCTCGAAAGGAATCACCTTATGAGCATTATTCGCGTTGGATCGGCACCCGATTCGTGGGGCGTCTGGTTCCCGGAGGACCCCCAGCAGACCCCCTACGGCCGGTTCCTCGACGAGGTCTCCGGATCGGGCTACGAGTGGATCGAGCTCGGCCCGTTCGGATATCTGCCGACCGATCCTCAGCAGCTGTCCGACGAGCTCGCAGCGCACAACCTGAAGCTCTCGGCCGGGACCGTTTTCGAGCATCTGCACCAGGACGATGCCTGGGATGCGGTGTGGACCCAGATCGAAGACGTCGCAAAACTCACTGCGGCAGTGGGCGGAAAACATGTCGTCGTGATCCCCGAGATGTGGCGTGACCCGTCCACCGGAGCCGTGCTCGAGGATCGCACGCTCACCACCGAACAGTGGCGCAAGAAGACCGAAGGCATGAACGAACTCGGCAAGCGCATGTTCGAGCAGTACGGGGTCAAGGCGCAGTACCACCCGCATGCGGACAGTCACGTCGACACCGAGGAGAACGTGTACCGCTTCCTCGACGGCACCTCGAGTGAGTTCGTCAACCTCTGCCTCGACACCGGTCACATCAGCTACTGCGGCGGCGACAACATCGCCATCATCGAGCGAGCCCCGGAGCGCATCGGGTATCTGCACCTCAAGCAGGTCGACGAAGCCGTCCGCGCCCGAGTCGAGGCCGAGGATCTGCCGTTCGGTGAGGCCTGCAAACTCGGCGCGATGACCGAACCGCCCTTGGGTATTCCGGATATGCCGCCACTGCTGTCGACCATCGAGCGGCTGGCCGATGCAGGCAAGCTCACCGCAGACATCTTCGCGATCGTCGAGCAGGACATGTACCCGTGCGAGCCGGACTACCCGCTGCCGATCGCACAGCGCACTCGTAAGTACCTGGGCTCCTGCGGGATCCCGTCCATCCAGTTCAGCTGATACCCGCAAGGAGACTTTTCTCATGACCAACGAACTGCGCATCGCCGTCCTCGGGGTCGGCATGATGGGTGCCGACCACGTCGCTCGCATCTCCTCGAAGATCGCCGGTGCACGCGTTGCCGTCGTCAACGACTACTTCACCGAAAAGGCCGAAGAGCTCGCCGCGTCCATCCCCGGTGCTCGGGTCGTCAATGACCCGATCGATGCCATCGCCGATCCCGAGGTCGATGCCGTGTTGCTCGCGACCCCCGGTCCGACGCACGAGAAGCAGCTGCTCGCGTGCCTCGAGTACGGTAAGCCGGTCATGTGCGAGAAGCCGTTGACCACGGACGTCGAAACCTCGCTCGCAGTGGTGAAGGCGGAGGCCGAACTGGGCAAGAAACTCATCCAGGTCGGATTCATGCGCCGCTTCGACCACGAGTATGCGGACCTGAAGGCACTGATCGACTCCGGAGACATCGGTCGGCCGCTCGTCGTGCACTGCGCACATCGAAACCCGGCTGTGCCGCCTCATTTCGACAGCGCGATGATGGTCAAGGATTCGCTCGTGCACGAGGTCGACGTCACCCGCTTTCTGCTCGACGAGGAGATTACGACGGTGCAGATCATCACACCGTCGGCCAACGCGAATGCGCCGGCGGAACTGAAGGATCCACAGATCGCCATCTTCACGACCGAGACCGGCCGGCACGTCGACGCGGAGGTGTTCGTCACCACCGGTATCGCGTACGAGGTCAGGACAGAGGTCGTGGCCGAGCGCGGGAGTGCCATGATCGGTCTGGACGTGGGTCTGGTGCGCAAGTCCGCACCCGGAACCTGGGGCGGCACGATCACACCGTCGTTCAAAGAGCGCTTCGGGCAGGCGTACGACACCGAAATTCAACGGTGGGTGAACGCAGCGCGCACCGGTGCCGAGACGGGCAACTACGTCGACGGTCCGGGCGCATGGGATGGCTACGCAGCAGCCGCGGTGTGTGAAGCCGGGGTGAAGTCGCTCGAGTCGGGTTCTCCCGTGGCGGTGGATATGGTCGCGCGTTCCTCGATCCCGGGCGCGTGAGGCGAATGAAGATCGCTCTCGATCCGACCCCGTTCCATCACGACTATTCGCTGCTCGAATTGCCCGGTGTCGTGGCCGATCTCGGGTACGAGTGGCTGCAGTTGACGCCGCATGCGGACATGATTCCTTTCTTCAACCATCCCAAAGCCGACGACGACCTCGTCGCCAAGTTCAAGAAGGCGTGTTCCGACGCCGGTGTCGGTATTGCATCCGTGCTTCCGGTGCTGCGGTGGTCCGGTCCCGACGAGGATGCGCGTGAGGCCGCAGTTCGGTACTGGAAGCGCGCGATTCAGATCACCGTCGACCTCGGTGTGTCGACCATGAACACCGAGTTCAGCGGCCGCCCCGAGAAGCCCGAGGAATCCGAGCGGGCATTCTATCGGTCGATGGAGGAACTGGTTCCGATCATCGAACGAGAAGGTCTCGATGTACTGATCGATCCGCATCCCGACGATTTCGTCGAAGACGGTCTGGCGGCGGTTCGTACCATTCGCGGAATCAATTCGAAGAACATCGGCATGGTGATCGTGGCATGTCACCAGTTCCACATGGGCGGCGATCTCGACACGATCATGGACGCGGCGGGCGACATGGTGCGACTGGTGCACGTGGCCGACACGATGGATCATCATCGCTCGCACGGGCTTCGGTACATCACCAATCCTCCGGGCAACGCCGTGCGCGTGCATCAGCACCTCAAGATCGGTGACGGCGATGTCGATTGGGACCAGTTCTTCGGCGGTCTCGGCAAGCTCGGCTTCTACGACCGAGACACCGTCATGGTCTCGAGTGTGTTTGCCGAGAACGAAAACGCTCACGAGGTCTCGCGCTATCAGCTCGACACCATTCGGAAGTACGTCTCCGAGAACTCCTGATCTTTCACTTACCTAGGGACACATCATGACTGACAACGTTATTGCACACTGGGTGGACGGGAAGCCGTTCGCCGGCACGTCCGACCGAACCGCTCCGGTCACCAACCCCGCTACCGGGCAGGTCACCGGCCAGGTTGCGCTGGCCACCATCGAGGATGCCCGCGCGGTCATCACCTCTGCCGCAGCCGCATTCCCGGCCTGGCGAGACACCTCGCTCGCCAAGCGAACCGCGATCGTCTTCAAGTTCCGGGAATTGCTCAACGCCAAGAAGGGCGAACTCGCCGAGATCATCACAGCCGAGCACGGCAAGGTTCTCTCGGACGCACTCGGTGAGATCAGTCGCGGCCAGGAGGTCGTCGAATTCGCCTGTGGCATTCCCCATCTGCTCAAGGGTGGCTTCACCGAGAACGCGTCGACGAAGGTCGATATCTACTCGATTCGGCAGCCTCTCGGACCCGTCGGCATCATCAGTCCGTTCAATTTTCCGGCGATGGTTCCGATGTGGTTCTTCCCCATCGCCATTGCGGCAGGCAACACCGTCGTTCTCAAGCCCAGCGAGAAGGATCCGACGGCGTCACTGTGGATCGCCGCGCTCTGGGAAGAAGCCGGCCTACCTCCCGGTGTCTTCAACGTGCTCCAGGGCGACAAGGTCTCGGTCGACGAATTGCTCGAGAACAAGTCGATCAAGTCGATCAGCTTCGTCGGATCGACCCCTATCGCTCAGTACGTCTATTCCACCGGCACCTCGAACGGTAAGCGCGTCCAGGCTCTAGGCGGCGCGAAGAACCATGCGATCGTTCTTCCCGACGCTGATCTGGATCTCGCGGCCGACGCGATGGTCAACGCCGGCTTCGGATCTGCCGGTGAGCGTTGCATGGCCATCTCCGCGCTGGTCGCCGTCGGGAACATCGCCGACGAACTGGTCGCGAAGATCGTCGAACGCACCACACCGCTGGTCACGGGCGACGGAACCCAGGGTGCCGATATGGGGCCGCTGGTGACCAAGGCGCATCGCGACAAGGTTGCCTCGTACGTCGATGCCGGAGAAGCCGCCGGTGCGACCATCGTCGTCGACGGCCGTACGGTCGAGGCAAACGGGGGAGCCGACGGCTTCTGGCTCGGCCCGACGCTGATCGACAACGTCACCACCGACATGAGCATCTACACCGACGAGATCTTCGGACCGGTGCTTTCGGTGGTCCGTGTCGATACCTACGACGAGGCACTCGAGCTCATCAACTCGAATCAGTACGGCAACGGCACCGCGATCTTCACCAACGACGGCGGTGCGGCACGGCGATTCCAGAACGAGGTCGAGGTCGGCATGATCGGCATCAACGTCCCGATCCCGGTTCCGATGGCGTACTACAGCTTCGGTGGTTGGAAGAACAGTCTGTTCGGTGACACCCACGCCCACGGCATGGAAGGCGTGCACTTCTTCACCCGAGGTAAAGCTGTCACCAGTCGGTGGCTCGATCCGAGCCACGGTGGCATCAACCTCGGCTTCCCTGAAAACGACTGAGCCCTGAAAACGACTGAGCCCTGAAAACGACTGAGCCCTGAAAACGACTGAGCCTTGAAAACGACTGAGCCCTGAAAACGACTGAGCCTTGAAAATGACTGAGCCCAAGGAACTATTGAACGCAAGGCTCCGAAACCCCCGCCCCAGCTTCGTGCTCAGGCGGGGGTTTCGCGCTGCATGGGCAGCAGCTGCCGCGCTGATTCGCCCGTGGGATCACGCCAGGGTCAGTGCAGCATTGCGAGTATCCGCGCCCCGGCGTCGTCGACGGTAGCGGCAACAACGTCATAGTGGGTTGCGTCGGGCACGGGCAGATAGGTGACCTCGCGCACGCCACGTGCCAGCAGTTCAGCAGCAAAGGCTGTCGTTGCTGCCGGCGGCACGACCGTGTCGGCCAGTCCTTGTTCGATCACTACCGGCCGGGTGTAGCCGGTGGTCGGCACCGATAAGTACTCGCGGATAGCCGAGGCCATCGCAGAGTCCGACAGCGGCCGGGCAAGAAGCTGTTGCGGAGAGATACCGGTCACTTTTTCCCTCAGTGCGCCTATACAGTTGTCTTCTGCCTGCGCAACGTAGGTGCGTCCCAGATCGCTGAGGTAGCCGTCCACATCGATATCGGGCCGGGAGTCTCGGAGTCCGTAAAGTATGTAGATCAGGGTGGCCGTGACGTTGTCGAGTTGTGCGATCCGGGGTGTGGTGGGAGACAGCAGTGGCAGAAGGACCTCGAGGTTCGACGACGGTGCGAACGACACCACTCCGCGAAAGTCCGACGGTGCTCCGTAGACGCCGACACGAGCTCCGGTGGTGAGTGCGGCCGCACCTCCTTGAGAGTGCCCGGCGGCGACCCAGGTGCGCGACAGTTCGGGGAGTCTGTCGGCTGCTGCGTCGACGACGTCGGTGACGGCATTCGCCGCCGAAACACTGTTCAAATAGTGGTGGGCACCCGATGTTCCGAGTCCGATGTAGTCCGTCGACACTATCGCGGTACCGCGACGGAGCAAGTTGGTGATCAGGGGCTTCGACAGTTCGACGGCCATCGGATCCTCGGCAGTCCCGTCTTCCAGAGCCGTGCTCATGGCGCATGAATCGCCAACGCCCACTGTGCCTTTGGCCCACGACACAATCGGCCACCCGCCTGGTGGCGGCGTGCCGGAGGGGAGATACACCTGTCCGCGGGCACGCGCGGTACGGCCATGGTCGTCGATGGTCCAGTAAGACAGTGCATAGCCCTCAGAGGCACCGTCGATGAGCCGCGAAATCGGTTCGATAGATGTCGACGGTGCCGCGTCGGAGATGGGGGAGAACACTCCCGCGCTACCGAGCATTGCAGCAGTTGCGAACAAAACTACTGTGGATCGAATCTTCATGCTTTCCTTCGGGGTCGACCAAAGAGGTTCGTCTCTTCCCGACTCGCCCCCGTGCGGAAATATACCGCTCGGTGACTTCGGAACGAGGTCGAGGTCGGCATGAGTGCGCGAAACCCCCGCTCCAGTTGCTGGAGCGGGGGTTTCGCGCTGGGTGGGCCCATGTTCGTGACCAGTATCGTGGGTGACCGAAGTCGATGTTGCTATCCAGGCCGGATCCAATGGCCGGCACCGTCGAGCGGGCTCAGCTGGGTTGGACGCTCAGAACCGGGACGGGGGACATCATCAACAGGCGCTGAGTAATGCTGCCCAGCAACGCCTTACCCACGCGACTGCGTCTCTTGATTCCGATGACGAGCCGAGTCACGTCGGGATTCGCGTCGATCTCGTCGAGCACCGCTGTCGCTGGATCGCGATCTGCGCGGCCGGCGCGGTCGATGACCCGCACGGCAACGTCTGCGTCGAGTCCGCTGACATCGAGTCCGGCGAGTGTCAAATTCACCACTATGAGGTCGGTGCGCAGGGCGCTTGCCTCATGAGCCGCCAATTGTAGGGCGTGACGGCCCTCTTCGTTGTCGGATACTGCAACCAGTACGGCCATGTCGTGACGTCCTTTCGATGCGTTCCGTTCACGAGTATTCGCGACGGAATCCGGCCTCTAATTCTTCGAGGGATTTCCCGCGTGTCTCGGGTACCTGAGTGACGATGAAGACCAGGGCCAGGAGCCCGAGTCCGACGAAGATGAAGAAGGTCGGTGCAATGCCCAGCGCCTCGACAACCGGCGGAAACGCAAGCGCCACCATTGCATTGGCCATCCACAACATGAAGACACACACTCCGATTGCGAAGCTACGGATCTTCAGCGGGAAGATTTCGGCAAGCATGAGCCACACCAGGGGACCGATGGTGCCCTGCATGCAGAAGACGAACAGGACGACGAAGACGAGGATGAAGTACGCCTTGGCCGTGCCGTCGGGCAGCAGTAGCGCGGACAGTCCGACCAACAGGTGAAAGAAGGTCGTCAGCCCGAAGCCGGCTATGAGCATCGTTCGGCGGTTCACCTTGTTCATGATGAGCAAGCCCACAGTGATGCCGAGAACGCTGAACAAACCGTTGAGGGTGTTGGCAATGATTGCGGCGCTGTCGGAGAAGCCCGCATCGCTCAGGAGTTGTGTTCCGTAGTACATGACCGAGTTGATCCCGGTGAATTGCTGGAAGACGCCGAGGCCGACGCCGATGAAGATGAGTCGTCGTATCCAGCGGACGGACAGGTCCGCGGCACCTCCGGTCTGGGAGAGCCTCTCTTCCTCTGCCAGAGCGTGTACTTCGGCCATCTCGGCCACTGCGCGTTCATCGGTCCGCACCTGCTTCAGAACCGCCAGCGCTTCGTCGTCGCGGCCCTGTAACACGAGCCAGCGAGGACTTTCCGGCATACGCAGCATGCCGACGAACAGTGCGATCGCAGGAAGCAGGGCAACCAGCAGCATGTAGCGCCACACCGACTCGTGGTCACCCCAGATATTGAAAATGATGGCGTTGATGATGAAGGCCGCGAACTGGCCGCTCACGATCATGACCTCGTTACGGGTGACCAGAGATCCGCGTCGCTCGCTGGGAGCGACTTCGGGCAGGTAGACCGGGACGGTGGCGGATGCGCCGCCGACTGCAAGCCCGAGGATGAATCGGAACACCGCGAGCACCTCCCACGACGGGGCAAGCACGCACCCGACCGTGCCGAGAGCGAAGACGCCGGACAGCAGCAAGATGTTGTGCCGCCGCCCGTACTTGTTGGACAGACGCCCTCCCACCAGTGCGCCGATCGCGGCACCGAAGATGAGGATGCTGACGACGAGACCCTCGGTGAACGACGTGAGGCCCAGGTCGTCCTTCATCGGTTCGAGGGCACCGTTGATCACCCCGGTGTCGTAGCCGAACAGCAGTCCGCCGAAAGTTGCGACGACGGCGATGACGCCCAGTCGTCGTGAGTGTGTTCCCGGAGTGTCGGGCGGGAGCGCACTCCGTGAGGTTGGTCGAGCTGAAGACATCTGTTTCTCATCCTCCGATACCCGTGGGTGGCAATGCGTTGGCAGAGCTGAATTTTCTTTGTGTATATGTCTTAACATACTGACAGCCAATTGAGAAGTGGGTCACACAGTTGTCGCGTTGGTCGGAGGCTCGAACGGGCGGCCGCCCAGACCGCCCGGAGGTACGGTTCTGTCGGAGTCGTCCGGGGCGCAAGAGAGTGGGAATCCGTGGCTGGGAGTGAGGGAGGCGATCGCCGGTCGGACGCGGGTCCGCACGGTAGAGCGCGAGCTCGAAAACCCACGATGGACGATATTGCAATCCGGGCGGGGGTATCGCGCACGCTTGTGTCTTTCGTCCTCGGGGGTAAGGCCGGTGCGGGGGAGGAAACGAGAGAGCGCGTTCTTCGAATCGCCGAGGAACTCGGGTACAAGCCCGACGCTACCGCTCAGCTGTTGGCACGCGGACGCAGTCGAACCCTTGGCGTTCTGGTCGACGTCGAGCAGCCGTTCCAGGCTCAATTGGTGAAGCGAATCTATCCGATTGCGAAAGCCGCGGGTTACGAGCTTCTGTTGTCTGCAAGCGCACCGGGGCGAGACGAAGTTGCTGCCGTCGAGTCTTTGATCGGCCACCGGTGCGAAGGTCTGATCCTTCTCGGCCCGAGTTCGGAGCAATCGTACTTCGAGGAGTTGGAAGAGCGCGCCGTCGTCGTTGTCGTTGCAAAACCGCTGTCCAGGAGCAACTTCGACAGTGTGCGCAGCGCCGACGACAGCGGTGTCCGGCAATCCGTCGACCATCTGATCGAACTGGGGCACCGCGAGATCTTTCACATCGATGGGGGATCGGGTCCGGGAGCCGCAATCAGAAGTACCGCCTACCGCGATGCCATGTACCGACACGACTTGGGTGATCGAATTCGAGTGATCGACGGAGCTCACGATGAAGCGTCGGGGGTTGCGGCCGGGCGTCTCATGCTCGATGAAGGCGCGCTGCCGACAGCGGTACTTGCGGGCAATGATCGCTGCGCGTTGGGTCTGATGGATGCATTCGACCGGGCCGGCATCGATGTGCCCGGAGATGTGTCCGTCGTCGGGTACGACGACAGCGACCTGGCGCGACTTGCCAGGATCGATCTCACGACCGTCCGGCAGAACGCCGATGCCCTGGCCGAGAATGCTGTTGCGTTCGCGGTGACGCGACTCGAGAACGCCTCCGCGGCAGCGTCCGAACTTATCGTCGAACCGCATCTCATAGTGCGTGGAAGTACCGGGCCTGTGCGGTCCGCGCAGCGTGTTCGTGCCTTGAAGCGGCGGGGCTTGTAGCCCGAACGCTTGACTTGAAGCTGTGATGTAGCCCATAGTTAATTCTACTAACGCGCTTAAGTAAACCGCCATCGAACGCAGTCGTCCTGGGAGATCACATGTCACACTTCGTAGAGCTCGGCGGTACCGCAGTGAAGTCCGCTGCCGCCGCAGTCGCATTCGCTTTGATGCTGTTCGTGTTGATTCTCGGCTTCGTCGCCTCCGGAATCATCGGCGCGGCAGGGTCGATCAGGAATTGAGAACGTTGGTGCTGATGGGGCATTCAACGACGGCCGCGTGCTGGTTCAGGATGTCACTGTCGTAGGGCATCATGAGTTGATGAGCGATCTCGAATACCTCGCCACCTTGCTTGCTCGACTCGATGCTGAGATTGCGCGAGTCTCCGCTGCCGAATCGGGCTCCGACGAGCATTCATCTGCCATCGATGATGCGGTCGATGCAGTCTTGCGGTTGCGCGCGAAGGTCAAGGCCGGTTATCCCGGCAAGAAGGCTTACTACATCGCAGCGTCGACCGATCCGAATGGAATCAGGGTCGAGGGAATTTCAGCGCTTCAGGGCAAACGCGCCCACGAATTGGCGCGAGACGGCGGTTGGATGCATGCGGATTCCAGCACTGTGCTCGACCTTCTCGATGACGATCAGATCAGTCGGTACGGAGCCGTGGCGGGACGCGGCGTGGCGCAGACGTTTCGCGACTCGCGTGAATATCTTTCAGCGGCCTTGGGTCTCGCCGAAAAGTAGACCTCGGCAGCAGCGCAGAGATCCGACTGTCGGACGCGAATCCGAGTGACGCGATACGGGCTTGTGGAACGGGGTGGTCGGCAGCGAGCCGGGTCGATGGCGTGAAATCTATGTCGATTCCATCGAACAGCGCCTGGATGAGTGCGCGAGTCACTCCGGACAGTTCTCGAGGTAGGGCCGTCTATGTGCCACGTCACACTCTGGCGACTATGGTCGACCTCGAGAATGAGCACTCTCGGGATGTCGAAAAGTTCGGTGTCCGAATGTGGGAAAGGGAGCCGGACCTGTGGCCGTTGGACCGAGTTCGCTGTCCCGCGCGTTGTCCGTCCTGGAATCTTTCAGCGAAGATCGGCCGGAGCAGACCCTGGCGCAGATCGTGCGTCAAACGGAACTTCCGTACGCGACTGCGCATAGATACCTGGCTGAACTGGTCAAATGGGGTGGGATCGAGCGAACTTCTCGCGGGACGTACCAAGTGGGGATCAGGCTCTGGCAACTCGGTGCGTTGGCACCGCAGGAACGTCAACTTCGTGACGTCGCGTTGCCGTTTCTCGAGGACCTGTTCGAGGCCACTCACGAAGTGGTTCACCTGGTGGTGATGGATCGTGGACGAGCCCTCTACGTCGAGCGCTTGGGCAGAGCAGGAGGCACCGTCTCATCGAAGGTCGGACACCGGCTGCCGCTGCACGCCACGGGCCCCGGAAAGGTGTTGCTCGCCTTTGCCCCCAAAGCGACTCAGGACGAGATCATCGCGGCAGGTCTGCCGCGTAAGGCGAGCGCTACCATCACCGACCCGAACCAACTACGAAAAGTACTCGGCGACATTCGTACCACCGGGTTTGCGATATCGCGGAACGAGATGACGGAAGAAAATGCGTCAGCCGCAGCTCCGGTATTCGGTCAGAACGGCGATATCGTCGCCGCAATCTCCGTTGTAGTTCCGTCGAAGAATCAGAACCTCACCGCACTCGCACAAGGGGTTCGGGTAGCCGCCGCGGGGATCAGCCGCACACTTCGCCGGTAGATCGCGCTTCGGACGGGAGCGCAGTCGCCGAACGCCGAACCTACCCTGTCTGAATTCGCAATTGCTTTGGGCTGCAACCGAAATGTCGACGAAATGCCCGGGAAAAAGTCGTGATATCGCTGAATCCGGATTGGTGGGCGATCGCGGCGATCGTCAGCGATCTTCCGTCCGATCCGGTCAATATTCGGCTCGCCAGACGAAGTCGTTCCCGACGGATGAACTCGGCCGGGGTGGTGCCGTTCTCGGCGAACAGTAAGTAGAGGTAACGAAGCGAAATGTGGTGGTTGTCGGCGACGTATCCGGGATTCATGTCGGGCAAGTGCACGCCATCACGGATGAACTTCGTGATGGTCTCGAACGTCTGCGTCCGTGCATTCGTAATCCGACCAGGCGACGCGTCGACGACGGTGGTGAGGAGTTCGACGATCGAACCTTCGATGCCGTCGTAGCTGTCCGACTCGCTACCGGTGACCAACTCTGTGATCATTGCCGTCAGCACTCGCAGGCCGAGCGAATCAGGCAACGAGTTCGCACACAACCGTTTCGATTCGGCTTCGCCGTGACCCACGAGAGCCCGCGGGAACTGAAGGACCAATTCCTGCGAGGACGCGTCGGGAAACTCCAGAACGTACGGTCGGCTCGTGTCGTAGACGACTGCGTTCCCGACTGCAATCTCCGCCTGCCGGCCATCTTGTTCCACACGGCCGCGCCCCGCCCGCTGGATTACGAACAGGTAGTCGGTGTCCAGCGAATCGCGCAGCGTGGCGGGGGTTCGTCGGAGACGTGATCCGGACGACGTGACGTGGGTCGATGTCAACGTGTTCGAGACTGTGTTCTGAGAGATCGACCCCGAAAAATCAGCCACCACCTCGTCGACGGCCAACGGAACAAAACTGGCGGTGCACAGTTCGGCCCACCCGTCCGCGTCGAAAGCCTGCATTACACCCACTCGAACATCATTCCACTTCGACATTGCGGAGGGATGTCCTTTCTGTTTCCCGTCGCGCTCCGGGTGTAGTGAGTTCCGACCCGCGACATGGTTACCTTCGGCGGTCCGGATGTGCAGAATTTGCCACTCATTCGTGCAAAAAATGCAGTCTGCGCTGAAAGCGATCCGGTTACGGTCGTCGATACCTGGGAGCTGGTGTGCCGCCGTGGCAACCGGACCGGAGATGGGAAGACGAAGATGGCCGAAGTGGTACGTGCAGCTGCAGTGCAGGCCGAGCCCCGGTGGCTCGACATCGAACAGGGGGTCGATCAGGTCGTCGATTACATCGGCCGAGCCGCGGCCGGCGGAGCTCGGATCGTGTCGTTCCCCGAGGTGTTCATCCCTGGATACCCGTGGTGGATCTGGCTCGACGCACCGGCGTGGGGCATGCAGTTCGTGTCGCGCTACATGCGGAACTCCATGACGCGCGACGGAGAACACATGACGCGTATTGCCCAAGCCGCGGCGGCGAACAGCATCTTCGTCGTTCTGGGTTTCAGTGAGCGCAGCGGTTCGACCGTGTATATCTCACAAGCGATCATCGACGCATCCGGCGAGATCGTCGCCGTTCGTCGGAAGCTCAAGCCCACCCACGTGGAGCGATCGGTCTTCGGCGAGGGCGACGGAAGTGACATCGCGATCTACGACACCGACTTGGGGAAGATCGGTGCACTCAACTGTGCAGAGAATATTCAGCCGCTGACGAAATTCGCAATGTTCAGCATGGGCGAGCAGATTCACGTGGCGAGCTGGCCGAGCTTCTCGCTCTACCGCGGTGTGGCGCAGTCGCTGAGCGCAGAGGTGAACAACGCAGCGAGTTTGACGTACGCGGTAGAAGGCCAAACTTTCGTTCTTGCGCCGTCTGCACTGGTGGGCGAGGCCGGGCAGGATCTTTTTTGCGACACCGATGTCAAACGTCAATTGTTGCAACGCGGTGGTGGTTTCGCGCAGATCTACGGTCCGGAGGGCAGCACCTTGACCCCGCCACTGGCGGAGACGGAAGAGGGAATCCTGTTCGCCGATCTCGACTTCGACCTGATCGACGTCGCCAAGCACGCCTTCGACCCTGTCGGTCATTACTCCCGGCCCGACGTGTTCCAACTGCTGTTCAATCCGCGAAAGAACGAGGTGGTCGGTGCCTTCGATACGACCGACCCGTTGGTTCGCCCGTGCGTGACCGACTCGGCGGTTCCGGTGGCGACCGACGACGGCGAGTCGGATTGATGGTAATGCGCCGAGACCCTTTCGGTACCAGGGAGATACGTCGTACCGAGCCGGCTGTCGGCAGATCGGGATAGGCCGATCTCTCCGAAATTCCCCTTGCGTAGCAAGGCACATCGCGTTAGTGTTCTCGATCACAAGCTTCATCAGGATTGTTACTCGGTCACGAGGCAAGACCTGAGCTACACGCACTCTATGCGTGCAGCTCAGGTCTTTTTTTGTGCCCTGGTACGGAACCACGACAAGGAAGACCATGGCAGTCATCGACCACAGGTCGCTCGCCTCCGACATTCTCGAGAGTGTGGGCGGGCAGAGCAACGTCGACTCAGTGGTGCACTGCGCCACTCGACTTCGCTTCAAACTGAACGACAGCGCGAAAGCGGACACCGACGCGGTCAAGGCGCTCCCGGGCGTGCTGGCGGTGATGAAGGCGGGCGGGCAGTATCAGGTGGTCATCGGTGACGACGTGTCGGCAGTGCACGCCGAGATCACGAAGCTGACCGGTAGCGGCTCGACTGCGGAACGATCCGCCGCCGTAGTCGACGGCCCCGTCTGGTCTCCCAAGCGCCTGCTCAACGGATTCATCGACGTCGTGTCCGCGATCTTCCAGCCGATCATGTGGCCGCTTGCCGGCGCGGGCTTGCTCAAAGCGTTGCTGAGCATCGCGTTGCAGTTGAACTGGCTCGACGCCACCAGCCAGACGTATGTGATCCTGGCGGCCGCGGCCGACTCGATCTTCTTCTTCCTTCCCATCTTCTTGGGCTATACCGCTGCCAATCGCTTCGGCGCCAACAAGTTCACCTCGATGGCGATAGCAGGTGCTCTGGTCTATCCGTCGATTGTCGACCTGGGTGCGTCCGGTGAGTCGGTGCGCTTCTTCTCGATTCCCGTCACCATGTTCAACTACACGGGCTCCGTGATACCCATCATCGTGGCTGTCCTGATCCAGTCGCACCTCGAGAAGAACTTGATGCGCATCGTGCCGAAAATGTTGCGCAACTTCGCAACACCGATGATCTCCATCATCGTCATGGTTCCTCTGGTCCTGCTCACCGTCGGCCCGGTCACGTCCTTCCTGGCCAGCGCGCTCTCGACGGGAATCACCGACGTTTTCGAGTTTGCGCCGTGGTTGGCAGGCGGCCTCATGGGCGGACTGTGGCAGGTGTTCGTGCTCTTCGGGCTGCACTGGGGGTTCCTACCGGCAATGCTCAACGACATCGCTGTCGCCGGAAGTTCGGTCCAACTCGCGCCCCTGCCCAGTGCAGTACTCGCTCAGGCAGCCGCCACCTTGGCCGTGTTCCTGCGTACTCGAAGTAGCGTCCGCCGTGGCGTTGCCGGGCCCGCCTCGGTGTCCGGATTTATCGCGGGCGTGACGGAGCCGGCGATCTATGGTGTCAATCTTCCGTTGAAAAAGCCGTTCTTCTTCGGCATCGTCGGCGGTTCCGTCGGCGGAGCGATCGCAGCGTCCGGTGGCAGTGCTGCCACCGTCTTCGTCTTTCCATCGCTTCTGGGTCTGTCCGCTTTCACCACAGTCGGTAGTTTTGTTCTGCAAATTGCAGGCGTCGCCATCGCCATCAGTATTGCTTTCGCTCTGACCTTCGCGTTCGTGGATCGAGAAAGTACCGCGGACGCCGAGTCCGTCGAAGCAGCCGTGGCGGTAGGAACCGTGGAGATTGTGGTACCGGTCGATGGCACCATGGTCGCGCTCGCGGATGTTCCCGACCGCGTCTTTTCCTCTGGCGTACTCGGCCAGGGATTCGGTGTGGTCCCCAGCGAAGGTGTTGTGCGAGCACCTATTTCCGGAACGATAATCACCGCGATGAAGACGGGGCACGCGTATGGGATCAGGTCCTCCGACGGTGTCGAAGTTCTGGTCCACATCGGTATCGACACTGTTCGCATGAACGGCGAAGGGTTCACGCCCTCGGTCGCCAGGGATGACGTCGTGAAGGCCGGCGACATCATCGCTGAATTCGACATCGAAGCAGTGCACAAAGCGGGCTTCGACCCCATGACGCTTGTGGTGGTCACCAATTCCAAGCAGCTCGCATCGATCGAACCCATCGGGTCCGGTGCCGTCTCGCACGGCACACCCGCCATCGCAATCACTGTTTGAAGAGGGATTTCAATGACCGACAACAACTTCCCTGAGGGTTTCCTCTGGGGCGGCGCCACGGCAGCGAATCAGATCGAAGGAGCGTACGACGAAGGGGGCAAGGGCCTTTCGATACAAGACGTGATGCCTCGCGGCATCACCGCGGCACCGTCCGATGCGCCGACTGCGGACAACTTGAAGCTGCACGCCATCGATTTCTACAACCGATATGCCGAGGACATCGCGCTCTTCGCCGAGATGGGATTCAAGGTCTTCCGATTCTCCATCGCGTGGAGTCGAATCTTCCCGATGGGCGACGAGGACAAGCCCAACGAAGAAGGACTCGCATTCTACGATCGGGTGCTCGACGAGCTGGAACGGTACGGGATCGAACCGCTCGTCACCATCAGTCACTACGAGACTCCACTGCACCTCGCTCGGACGTACGACGGGTGGAGCAGTCGTAAACTGATCGGCTTCTACGAGCGCTACTGCGAGACCCTGTTCACTCGGTACGGTGACCGCGTCAAGTACTGGCTCACCTTCAACGAGATCAATTCCGTTCTGCACGAGCCATTCTTGTCCGGTGGCATCGAGACACCCAAAGACGATCTGTCGCAGCAGGATTTGTATCAGGCGATTCATCATGAGCTGGTGGCATCGGCGCGGGCGACGCGCCTTGCCCGCGAGATCATGCCCGACGCAAAGGTCGGCTGCATGATTCTGGCGCTACCGGCGTACCCGTTGACGCCCGCGCCGGCGGACGTGGTGGCCGCGATGAAGACACAGCACGACAGCTATGCGTTCGGTGACATACATTGCCGCGGTGAGTATCCGGGATATCTGCTTCGCTACTTCCGGGACAACGGGATCGACCTCGACATCACAGAGCAGGATCGTCATGATCTCCGGAACACTGTCGACTTCGTCTCGTTCAGTTACTACATGAGCATGTGCGAGTCGGCGGATAGTTCTGAGCGAGTGACAGGTGCCGGCAACATCTTCGGTGGTGTTGCGAACCCGACACTCGAGGCGTCGGAGTGGGGATGGCAGATCGATCCCCAAGGGCTACGCGTTGTCATGAACGACTACTGGGAGCGATGGCAGAAGCCACTGTTCATCGTCGAGAACGGGCTGGGAGCCAAGGACGTTCTGGTCGAAAAAGATGGTGTGCACACGGTCGAGGACGATTACCGGATCGACTACCTGAACCAGCATCTCCTTCAGGTCGGTGAAGCGTTGGCCGACGGCGTCGACGTTCTCGGATACACCACCTGGGGATGCATCGACTTGGTGAGCGCATCGACTGCGCAGATGAGTAAACGGTACGGGTTCGTCTACGTCGACCGGGACGACGACGGAACGGGTTCGCTCGATCGGTATCGAAAGAAGTCCTTCGTCTGGTATCGAGATGTGATCAGTAGTAACGGCGCGTCACTCGGCTGAAGGGAAGCGTCATGGAGATCCTACGGATCTTCAACAACAACGTCGTGTTGGCGCGTGCCGACCACGGCGGTGAGGTGATCGTGACCGGGCGAGGTCTGGGTTTCCAGGCCAAACCCGGTCAGCGGGTCGACCGGGAACGGGTGGCGAGAGTCTTCGTTCCGGAGGACGGCCGAGACCCCGACAACTTCGGTGCCTTGGTCGCGGCCGTTCCGCCGGAGCATCTCGTCTTGGCCGACCGGGCACTGGATGTGGCGCGCGCGGAGCTGGGTATCTCACTGGGGTCGACGACGGTGATAGCACTTGCGGACCACCTGAGTTTCGCGGTCGTCCGCCACGAGAAGAACATGCCGACGAGCTACCCGCTGCGAGGCGAGGTCGTTCACATGTATCCGCGCGAGTACGCGGCTGCCACAAAGGTTCTCGAGTACGTGAACACCCAGCTCGACCGGCCGCTGGTAATGGACGAAGCCGTCGCGATCGCGCTGCATCTGGTGAACGCAGGATTCACCACCGGCGACCTGTCCTTCACCTATCAGATGACAGGGGTATTCACCCAGCTCTTCGACATCATGGGTGCCGAATACGACCGGGAGTTCGACCGGGATTCGGTCAATGCGGCACGGTTCATCACGCACTTGCGCTACTTCTTCGTCCGGGCCAGCACAGGCCGGCAGCTCGCGGAACGCTCGGGCAAGCTCCGTGACGCTATCCGCGAGGTGTATCCCGACGCACACGCGACGGCGGTGAAACTGCAGACAGTGTTGGAACTGCGTCTCGGTGTTCCGCTGACAGACGAGGAGGTCACCTACCTGACTCTGCACATTGCACGCATGGTGGACGAAGTTCGTCCGACCGGTGGCGCCTCCGGCAGCGGTCGCCCTGACAGCTCAGGCATTCAGATGCCGCCGGCCACCGACAACCTTCGCCCTTGATCTGCACGACCGGCAGGAAGCTACGAGGGGCGTGGATCGGGTTCGCCCGGCCAGAGTTTCGAAGTCGGCCGCGGCTGATGCGCCGTCGGGAATGAGCGCCTTTCCGATGTAGGAGTGCTCTCGTGATGATCTCTGCCATGATGGATTCGTCCGACCGAAACCAATGCTCTCCAATGCTGCGCGATCCGTCCACCTCCGGGCTGAAATGGTTCGGCTGGTGGCCACCGGTACATCCGAAAGGACGTCACCTCATGCCTGCACCCGCCGATGCCGAGTATTTCGATCTGGGCGATTTCACATTGCAGAGCGGAGCCACTTTGCGCGCAGCGACGTTGGCGTACAAGACGTACGGCACCCTCAATGCGGACAAGTCGAACGTCATCGTTTACCCCACATGGTATTCGGGATGGCACTCCGACAACGAGTGGTTGATCGGGACGGACAAAACGCTGAACCCGGACGAGTGGTTCATCATCGTCCCGAACATGCTCGGAAACGGTTTGTCCACTTCGCCGTCGAACGCCTCGATTCCGTACGACAAAGCTCGATTCCCGAAAGTGACCTTCTACGATCAAGTCGAAGCGCAATACAAGTTGGTGACCGAAAAGTTCGGTGTGTCGACCATTGCGCTCGTCACGGGATGGTCGATGGGTGCCGGTCAGACCTACCAGTGGGCAGTGAGCCACCCGGAAATGGTGCAGCGAGCGGCACCATTTTGCGGTTCGAGTATCACCGCGCCACACAACAAGGTATTTCTCGAGTCGTTGATCGCCACGCTCACTGCGGACGGTGTGTGGAATGACGGTGACTACACGTCGGATGCGCTGCCGATCAAAGGCTTACGCGCATTTGCACGTGTGTACTCGGGATGGGGATACTCGCAGGCGTTCTACTGGCAGGAGACCTGGCGTGAGCTGGGCTTCACGTCGTTCGACGACTTCCTGTACGGGTTCTGGGAGAGCTTCTTCCGAGACGGACGTGATCCGAACAATCTGATTTCCATGGCCAGGACCTGGCACAGCGGAAATGTCGGTAACACACCAGGGTTCGGAGGTGACGCCCCGAAGGCATTGGCCTCGATTCGGTGCCCGCTGTTGGCGATGCCCGCCGAAAAGGATCTCTACTTTCCGCCCGAGGACGAGAAGTGGGCGAGTCAGTTCATCGACAAGGGTGAAGTGCGTGTGATTCCGGGTATCTGGGGTCACTTCGCGGGAGGCGGAAGCAATGCGGACGACACCGCATTCATCGACGCGGGTCTGCGGGAATTACTGGCCGGACCAGGTTACTCGGCCGGACACTGATCCACTTCCCGCATCGCCGTCCGATCCGATCGCGACCAGGCATGCAGCGACATCTCGACGATCAGGAGGATCGACACGTGAGTTTTCAACATATGAACCCCGAAAACGTCCACCCTGCACCTGGGTTCAGTCACGCGGTCATTTCCCGGGGAAGCCGTCTCGTGCACTTCGCGGGTCAGGTGGCGCTGGACTCGGAGCTCAATGTCGTCGGCACCGACGTGGCCAGCCAGACCGTCGCCGCAATGAGGAACCTGGAAATTGTGGCGACCGCGGCCGGCGTTCGCTGGGACCAGATCGTCCGACGAACCATCTACACCACGACGCCGGGAGAGTACGCGCAGATCACCGATGCCATTCATACGGTCACCGGTCCCGAGCACCAACCGGCCCAGACGATCGTGGGCATCACAGGCCTCGCGATCGAGGGACTGCTGATCGAAATCGAGTGCACTGCCGTCGTGGACGAGGAGAGAGGCTGAGATGGCGTCGTCCCACTTCTGACGGTCAGCTCATCGAGCCGAAGTCGCCGCTGCTGATACGCCGCGCACCATCGGACCCGATTGCGACCAGGCACGCGGCGACATCTCGGCGGCTCAGGGCTATGTCGCCGTCGAGCCACTTCGCTACTACCTCGGACGCTCCGGCGATGAGCAGGTGTGCGGTCAGTGTTGCTCGTGGGTCGGGCGAGCTGCTTCCGGTCAGGGCTTCGAGGATGCTGTCCACGAAAGTGGTGACGGCACGGTCCTTGGTGTCGCGCAGGCCTCGGTTGCCTGCGGCTTCCAGGTACAGCTTTGCTATTCGTGCGTCGTCGAACGTGGCGAGGATCGCTTCTACGGACGCCGCGATGAACCCGTCGTCGGTGCCGTCCGACGGTTCGTACGGGGCGGCCGCTATACGGGCGCTTACCGCGGACAGGGAACTGTCGAGTACTTCGGCGGCGAGACCGTCGAGGTTGTCGTATTCCTCGTAGAAGTGGCGCTTCGATACGCCGGCGCGTTCGCACACCAAGCCCGCCGTCAGTGTGCCGATGCCGTGTTCTCGAACGAGATCGAGCATTGCCTCCGTGAGCCGACCTGCGCGAGCTGAGCGCCGTTGCGCTGCGCTTTCGCCTCGGTACGGCCGTTCGGCGACCTCTTTCGACTGGTTCACGGGCCCCATGCTGCCATCTCGTTGTGGGCGCTGATCGCTATTGACTGTGTGTTGCCGATTGGCTATAACTTAAACGGTACTGTTTCAGTTTCGGAAAGGGAACCCATGATCTTTTGCGTAGGGCCGCCGCTGGTGTCGGCCGGCATGTCCAAGCCCTTTCGTACGGTCTCCGGGCGTACGCGGGAAATGGGGCACACCGAGATTGCTGATGCCGCATTCGATTACGTCGACGGCAAGGACGACGTGACTCCCTGGAGCGGGGTCGCGCGCTATGCGGGATTGTCGACCCAGGGAAACCTGTATTCGCTGATGACGCGCTCGGCCCGGCCATCGGTCAACCGCGATCTCGTCGGTCGCACGGCTCTCCGAGTGGAGCCGACGTGGTGAGACTGCGGCCCGGGTTCACCGTCACCCGAAAGATCCGCGCCCTCGACGGAGAGCGCGATTCCGACGACATCGCGAGATCCTCACTGGTCGTGCTGCACGGAAACCCGCTACTGACGTATGCGTTGTTCACGGTGGCCTTCATCGAGCAGGTCGCAATTCCGACGATGGCACGCACGCTGTACCGAAAGAACACCGGCGACATCATGGCATTTCCCGCACGCCGTAACGCCGACACCATCGTGTTCTTCGGCCAGTTGCTCGATCATGGACCGACCAGCGAGGTAGGTCGCGCGTGGATCGAGCGTCTCAACCACATTCACTCGCACTTCCCGCTACGCAACGACGATTCGCTCTATACCTTGTCGACCTTGGCGCTGGACCCACACCAGCTGACGACCGCACTGGGTAGGTCGCCGTTCACGCCTACCGAACTCGATGCGCAATGGCACTTCTGGCGCGCCGTGGCGCAGGGGCAGAAGATCGAGAACATCCCCGAAACCCGAGAGTCGATGCAACGGTGGCGAGCCGACTACGAGGAGCGCGAGTACGCGTCGAGCTTCGAAGGTCGGCAGGTTGCGCTGTCGCTGATCGACGACTTCGCCCGATCTGCGTTACCTCGCCCCCTTCGCCGGTACGCGACTCGGATCATTGCGGCGATCTGCCCACCTCGGTTGCGGGAAGTGCACGGACTTCCCGAGCCCAGCCGCGCGATCCGGAGGGTATTGCGCACCATTGTCATCGCCTATTCGCTCTCCACGCCGCTTCGCATCGTGGACCTCGACAGATCGTTCGTTCGCCAGTTCGGCGGGACATGGATCGATCCGTCCGACCCGGCCACTGTCGGATATCGGAGCAAGAGCACGCCGGCGACCTCCCGAACCGTACGCCGATGAATTGACGCGGTGCGTTCTCACTCGGCGGTCGAGGTCGGCCACGTATGTACCCCCGCGTCGGAATCTACGGCGCATGCAGGGTGCAAATTCCGACGCGGTGCATAGATCGAGTTCGTCCTCGACGTCACGTCCAGGTGAGTCGGGACCGGTTGTCCCAGTAGATTTCCGGTGATTCGGCGAGGTTCAGATCTGCTTCTGTCAGCCGGGGGTCGATGGTGAGTGCGGCGACGTTCTGCTCGAGTTGCGCCACGGTAGCCGCGCCGGACAGCACGACATCGGCCCATGGTTGCGCGAGTGCAATCGCGAGTGCGACTGCGTCGCGGCCGACCCCGGCCGAATCCGCGACCCCGGCGAGTGCTGAATCTTCGGCCACGAGTCGGCCGTTGGCCATCGCTTCTTTGACGACGACGAACCAGCCGGCCTCGTGTGCGAGTGCCAGGGCTGGGCCGGCCGATGGCTCGAGCGGATTCCACGTCGACTGCACCGAGCTGAATACCCCGACGTCCAGCGCTGCACGCACCACGTCGGCTTGGTGCGGCCCGCTGGTACTGATGCCGATTCGGGTACCGCCCTCGGCTATGGCGCGTAGGTCGTCGAGCAGTGCAGTGTCGCTGAGAGCAGGACTGTCCGGGGTGACGCTGTGGATCAGGTAGTGATCGGGAGCGCCGCCGAGGTCGTGCAGGGTCTGCGGCCACTGCTCGGCCAGACGCGCGACCGAGTGCTCTTTGACCTCGTGAACTTCGGCTCCCCTCTGGAAATCTGCGACGTAGGCGTATCCCCATTTGGAACCGATCACCAGTTCTTCGCGCCGATCAGGGTGCCGAGACAGCCAGCTGCCGAGGAACCGCTCGGCCAATCCGTAGGACCGCGCGGCATCGAAATGCCGAACTCCTCGGTCCCACGCGGCGTCGAGTACTGCGTGGCACAGCTGCTCGAGGGCCGACGGATCGAATCGGCCGTTCACAGCATCCGAGTGACCGAGTGTCAGATACTCGGGGCGTCCGAGGGCTGCAAGACCGAGTCCGAGTTGTGTCATGTCGTCAGTACTTTCGTTGTGTCCGAGATCGAAATAAGCACGAGGTCCTCAGTCATGGATACCAGCCTGCCTGTCGACCGAAGTTCGCAGGCAGTTGATCATGCATCGGACAGCACTCGCGAGATCCGCGCCAGATGTTGCGCGACAGGAGTTTTCGTCTGAGACTGGGAAGTTGCTGGGCCACGACGCGCGGTCTCCAGTGGCCCAGCTGGTAGATCGACTACGAAGGAGAAAGCTGTTGACCGATTTTGTAGGTAAACCATTGATCGGTGAGATTCGGCTTGCACGCGCACGTGCCGGGTTGAGTTGGGCCAGCTTGGCCGCGGCGATCGACATGCCGGTGGCATGGACGGTCTCGGCACTGTACGGCCAGCACCCTCTCAGCGTCGCTCATGCCGATCTGCTCGCAGAGCAGCTGGGCATGCCCGAAGGCTCGTTGTTCGAGCTGACCCTGGCTCCCTATCGTGGATCACTGGACGTGTCCTCGGATCCCACCGTCTACCGATTCCACGAGGCACTGGAGGTATACGGCCCAGCGTTGAAGGAACTGATCGCCGAGGAGTTCGGTGACGGCATCATGAGTGCCATCAACTTCACGATGAACGTCGAACGACGCTCGCACGATGACGGAGATCGGGTGGTGGTGACCTTCGATGGGAAGTTCCTCGACTATCGATGGACCGAGTAGACCGGGAGGGCGACGGCTTCGGTGCTGTGGGTGCTTCCTCTGTCAGCGGTAGAGGCCCGCGAGGAGGGTGATGATGTCCTGCAGCATCGCGGGTGGATCATTTTTGGCCCAGGCAGCGTAGACGGGTACGGGTGATGCGTCGCGAACAGCTCGGTAGGTGATGCCTTGGCGGCGGTACTGGTGCGCAGTCGATTCTGCGGTGATTCCACGGGCGTCGCCGCTGCCGATGACGGTGAGCCAGTCGTCGATGTCGTTGGTGGGGATGGTGTTCGGCGGCTGGCTGCCATCGGCCCAGAGGTCGAGACGTGTGCTTCCGGTGCAATGATCGATCGCCAGCGCGGAGGTCGCCACCTGTGCGAGAGTCACCGTGCGTTTGGCGGCCAGCGGGTCATCGACAGACAGTGCGCAGTAGCGCTTTTCGGCCCCGATCAAGACCAATTCGAGACCCTTCGTGTCCGGGACTCGACGCAGTATCGCCAGATCGCTGGTCCCTTCGGCCAGGCCGGCGGTCGAGGTGTTCGTGCGGGTCAACTGCAGCTCGTGAAAGGGGAGGGCCGCAGCCCAGCGCCGTTGGAACTCAGGGGTGTGCTTGCCGAGTGCAGACCAGGCATAACCGATCCGGATCGTGCTCGCGCCGGCCGCTGCGTCGTGGCGCATGTCGGCGACGACGGCCAGGGCGCGTCGGGCATGCCGTAGCACCCGCTCGCCCGCGGCGGTGAGGTCCACACTGCGAGTCGTCCGGTGCAGGAGCCTCACTCCGAGCAATGACTCCAGGGCAGCGACATTGCGTGAGACGGCGGTCTGAGAGATACCGAGCTCGATTCCCGCGTCGGTGAACGTGCCCGAGTCGACGACTTCGACGAGCGAGCGCAGGTGACGCAATTCCACATCCATGCGGGAAGTCTATTCATGCGTCAGGCGCATTACTGCAACGATTGATGCATTATGCGCAGTAGCGAATCGCGCGCAGACTTCCGAGCATGGCGAAGACTGAACAGGCCGATGGCCGCACCTCCGGTATAGCGGCCGCTCTGGGCGGCGCTGTCTCGAATCAGCTCGGTGCGGCCAGCGGGTCGCTGGCCTTCCCGGTCATCGGCCCCGTCGGCGTCGTCGCTGTCCGCCAGCTCGTGGCCGCCGCGATCCTGCTGCCGGTCGTGAGACCACGGGTCAGGAGTCTCACGCGCGCGCAGTGGTGGCCGGTCCTGCTTCTGGCTCTGGTCTTCGGAAGCATGAACCTCACCCTGTACTTGTCCATCGAACGCATCGGACTCGGTCTGGCCGTGACTCTGGAGTTCTGCGGACCGCTGGCGGTTGCCCTCCTCGGCTCCCGAACGAGGACCACTGCGATCTGCGCCCTCATCGCAGCAGCCGGCGTCATCGCGATCAGCCGTCCACAACCCACCACCGACTACGTTGGAATCGGGCTCGGACTGGTCGCCGCCTGCAGCTGGGCAGCGTACATCCTGCTCAACAGGACCATTGGCTCCCGTATCCCCGGAATTCAAGGCACAGCGACCGCAACGGGAGTCTCGGCCGTTCTCTTTCTCCCCATCGGTGCCTGGATCCTCTTCAGCACCCGGCCGGACGCGTCCACCGTGCTCTACGCGGTCGGGGCCGGCGTCCTGGCCTCGGCCGTTCCCTTTGTTGCGGACGTCTTCGCGTTGCGCAGGATCCCGGCGAACCTGTTCGGGATCCTGATGAGCCTCAACCCCGTCCTGGCCGCCGTCATCGGAGCGATACTGCTCCACGAGGAGCTCGGCACCATCGAATCCGTCGGCATTGCGCTCATCATCACCGCGAACACCGCCGCTCTACTCCTACCGGGCCGGGCGTCTCGAGCAGCGGCTGCCGAGGCACTCTCGGTCTGATCGGTCGGTAGTCGGCGTGCTGGTCCGCCTCGGGACGAATGTCGACGGTGCCCGCCGAGCTGCGTCGATCCGTCGTCGACACGTTCGATCCGCACCGGAGGCAGGGAGATTGTTGATAGGCTGCCGATTCGTCGGGAATGCGAAGTATTGCCTGTCAACCGACACTTGACGTGCGTGCCGTCTCTGAGAGGTACCGACGTGACCACCCGAGCCGCCGAGCTGAAGACGCCCGATCTTCACGACCTCATCGCGGGGACCGGAACTGCCACGACGCTTCGGTTCAGTATCGGATTCGGATGTCTGAATTTCGCGCTCATCGCGCTGTGGGTGGCTCTCGACACCGCCGTGGGACCGACGTCTCAACCTGCGCGAATCGCAGTTGGAGCAGCTGCCGCGGCTGCCGCTGTGGCCGCCGTACTGTGGGCCTCCACCGACAAAATGCTCAACGCCCTGCCGCGTAACGCATTCGGCGTCTTCGGTGAGTTCGGCACCGGACTGGCAATACTGTCCGTACCGGATGCGCGTGATGCCCTGGTGGGGTGCTCGTTGTTCGCAGTTCTGGGAGCGCAGTTCACCCTTCTCATGGGAACACGATGGTTGACCTTGCATCTCGGCGTAGCAGGCGCGGTCATCGTGGCCACAGCTGTTCGGTCAGCGCAGCAGGGCTCCATGTCGATCTCTTCGACACTTGTGGCCACGTATATTCTGTTCGTCGCAGCCGTCCTGACCCCTTGGGCGGCCCGAATGACGTGGTCACGTCTGTTGGTCTACGCGGCGCGATCGTTGAGCGACCCACCGACCGGTTTGCTCAACCGCTCAGGACTCGAGCACCAATTGCACCGGCTGACCGATCCCGCGATGAGGCCACGTCTCGATCACTTCGCGGTCGTCGTGCTCGACATCGACAACTTCAAATCGATCAACGACTCTCGTGGCCACGATGTCGGAGACCTCGTCATTCGCGAGGTAGCAGAGATGCTGAACGACTTCGCGTGTGCGCACAATGCGCATGCTGCCCGAATCGGGGGCGAAGAATTCGCAATGCTGATAGCGAAGGACATGCAGATTCACCTCCACGAGCTCGGGGCTGGCTGTCCGCTGTCGACACCAGGTCGCCACGGGCCCCGGGCAACGCTGAGCGCGGGAATCGTCCGTCTCCCACTGGCATCGGCCGACCGGAATACCTCTCTTGCAACTGCGCTGAGGTCCGCCGATCAACTGATGTACAGGGCAAAACGATCCGGTGGAGCAGTCGCGGTGACCGAGGACGACCGACCGGTCGCCGGTGCTGCTGGACTCGAGGACCGGGAATAGGGCGGTGCTGCTGTACTCGAGACTGTCGATGCGTGGCCTCAGCTCGCCGACAGCTGATTCCATATCCGCACCAGGTTGCTGAACTCCTTCACCTGAACCAGTACGTGGTCACGAGCGGCCGTCTCGGCGGCAGCGGCGTCGCCACGGGCTATGGCGTCGGCGATGATCCTGTGTTCGGCCATCGACCGCCGCATCCTGTCGGGGACCCGGACCTGTAATCGCCGGTACGGCTGAAGAATTCGCTCGAGGGCGTACGCCTGTTGCCTGAGGTAGTCGTTTCCGCACGAATCGTTGATGATGCCGTGGAAGCGCGCATTGGCGTAGTAGTACGAGGCCGGTAGTGGCCGTCCACGACGGCGTTCTCCAGCGCGTCTCGCACTCGCTGAGACTCGGGAACTCGAATCACGTGTGCCTCCTCGGCCAAGATTATCCGACGCATACCGCTGGGGTCGCTGGATCGGCTCCCCGGATTCGTATATCCGACGCCGATCGGAGGACGGGATCCACAAGGTGGGAGCTGATCGCACCGCAGGTCGTCGTGCGCGCGGATCAGCTCGGGAGTCGACCACATCTGGTACGAGTCGACGGTGGTTGCCTGTTCGTCCTACGGCGTCGATAGTGGGTCGATGGACATGCTGAATCCCGACGTACCCGACGACGTCTTCGCCGATGTGAGAACGCAGGTTTCCCATTTCGTTCGGTCACGGGTGGTGCCACGTGAACTCGAGATCATGAACACCGATTCGATACCCGAGGACTTGCGTGGGCAGTCCGCCGAGATGGGTCTGTTCGGCTATGCGATCCCCCAGGAGTGGGGTGGTCTGGGGCTTAACCTGATTCAGGATGTCGAGATCGCCATGGAACTCGGGTACACCACCTTGTCGCTGCGATCGATGTTCGGTACCAACAACGGAATCGCCGGTCAGGTGCTGGTCGGGTTCGGCACCGAGGAACAGAAGGCGAAGTGGCTGCCGGGCATGGCAGCAGGCGACATCGTTGCGTCCTTCGCCCTGACCGAGGACGGGGCCGGATCGAATCCTGCGGGCCTGAAGACGACAGCGGCGGTGGACGGTTCGGGCTGGGTCATCAACGGCAGCAAGCGATACATCACCAATGCGCCGATCGCGAACATGTTCGTCGTTTTCGCCAAGCTCGATCCGAAGCCGGAGAGCGGCAACGGTATTGCGGTATTCCTGGTTCCTGCCGACACCGCCGGGATTCAGGTGGGAGTCAAGGACGCGAAGATGGGGCAACAGGGCTCCGGCACGGCCGACGTGACCTTCACCGACGTGCGGGTCGAGGCAGATGCATTGGTCGGCGGGAACGGCGATATCGGGTACAAGGCGGCGATGACGTCGCTGGCGCGGGGACGGGTGCATATTGCGGCTCTTGCCGTCGGTCAGGCGCAGCGCGCACTGGACGAGTCGGTGTCGTATGCGGCGGCCTCCACTCAGGGCGGCGAGCCGATAGGAAACTTCCAGCTCGTTCAGGCCATGATTGCCGACCAGCAGGTCGGGGTCATGGCTGGTCGGGCCATGGTGCGTGAGGCCGCCCGGGCGTGGGTGCAGGAGATCGACAGACGTATCGCGCCGTCCGCTGTCAAGCTGTTCTGTACCGAGATGGTGGGCAGGGTCGCCGATCTTGCCGTTCAAATCCACGGCGGCGCAGGATATATGCGTGAGGTTCCGGTCGAACGCATCTACCGCGATGTGCGGCTGCTGCGGCTGTACGAGGGCACGAGCGAAATTCAGCGGTTGATCGTCGGCGGCGGATTGATCCGGGCCGAGCAGAAGCGCAACTCGTGATGCTCACCGGCAGGTAGGCCGGACCCCGCCGAACGGGCAGTATTCTCTCGAACGTCCGTGGTGGACGGGGTGTCGTGCTTAACGTGGGTGGTGACGACGAAAGGACCAGCGCATGCCGCAATTCCCCGGTCTCTCCCACGTGGCCGTGACCGTATCCGATCTGGCCGCCAGCACCGAGTGGTACTCACGACTGTTCGACGCCTCGCCCGTTCTCGACGAGGACGAGGAATCCGGCGACTATCATCACACCGTGTTCGCACTCGACGGAGGCATGCTCTTCGGGTTGCATACACACGGCGCGGACCAGGTATCGGGTGCCTTCGACGAGAAGAGCACGGGTGTGGACCACATCGCCTTCTCGTGTACCCAGGACGATTTGGCGTCGTGGGTATCGAAGCTCGACCGAATCGACGTCGCACACAGTGGAATCAAACACGCGCACTACGGTTCCGGACTATCGTTCCGCGATCCCGACGACATCGCTCTCGAATTCTTCGCGCCTCCTGCCTGACAGCACTGCCTGCGGAGATACCGGGCATTCAGGTGCCGCAGAAGGTCTGAAATCCGGCACCGAAGCTTTCGGGGGCCGGCATGGCGTAGTCGGACCGTTCGTCGCGGTGGTCGAACGGTGTCGTGACGACGTCGAGCAGACGCTCGAAAGGCTCGAGATCGCCCTCGGTGGCAGACCGTAGAGCGGCGTCGACCAGGTGGTTGCGGGGGATGTACGCGGGGTTCACACGATCCATGCCGTCGGCGATCGACGCGAGGTCCTGATTCCGGGCGGATATCGAAGTACGCCAACGACCGAGCCATGCGTCGGAGGCATCCGGTGGAACCAGGGAGTCGAGAGGTGACGAGTGTCCGCGCAGGTTGTCGGCGAGGGCGCGAAAGGTCAGGGTCCAGTCGGCGCGGTGATCGGCGAGTAGGAGCTGCAGGTCGTTCACGAGATTGTCGTTGTTCGCGTTCTTGTCCAGGCCGAGTTTGGCGGCCATCGCGGCCGAGTAGTGCCGTCGATAGCGGTCCCCGAACGTGTCGAGGACTGCAGTGAGAGCTGTGATGGCGGTGTCCGGCTTCGAATTCACGAGCGGCAGTAGTGTTTCGCCGAATCTGGCCAGATTCCAGCCGAGCACTGCAGGTTGATTCCCGTAGGCGTAGCGTCCGCCGTGGTCGATGGAGCTGAACACCGTTGCAGGATCATACGAGTCGAGAAATGCGCACGGCCCGTAGTCGATGGTCTCGCCGGAGATGGTCGTGTTGTCGGTATTCAGGACACCGTGCACGAATCCGACCGACATCCACTGCGCGACGAGGGAAGCCTGGGCATCGACGACTGCCTCGAAGAACGCGAGGTAGCGATCCTCGGCAGTGAGCTCGCCGAACGCAGGGTAATGGCGGGCAATTGCGTAGTCCGCGAGGGGCTGCGTCAGACCCTCGCGCCGGGCGGCGAACTCGAAGGTGCCCACCCGCAGATGGCTAGACGCAACCCGGGCCAGCACTGCGCCGGGTTGTGGACCTCCTTCTCGTAGTACCTGTTCACCGGTCGTGACGACGGCGAGTGAGCGTGTGGTGGGAATGTTCAGCGCATGCATCGCCTCGCTGATCAGATACTCGCGCAGCATTGCTCCCACTACAGCGCGCCCGTCTCCGCCACGTGAGAAGGGCGTAGCGCCTGACCCTTTGAGATGCAGATCGACTCGATGACCTCGATCGTCTCGAAGCTCGCCGAGCAGCAACGCTCGACCATCTCCCAGCAGCGGTACGAAGTTGCCGAATTGATGACCCGCGTAGGCCATCGCCACGGTGGCGGAATCGGCCGGCGGAATCGATCCGGACAGCACACCGGCTCCCTCGGCAGTGCGCAATGACGCTGGGTCCAGTGCGAGTGAGCGAGCCAGGTCATCGTTGAGCATCAGCACTCGAGGGGACGGTGCGTGGGCGCCCTGCCACGGCACCGTCACACCGGGAACCTCGTCGGACAAGGTGGTCTCGAACCCGAACGGGGCCAGGCTCGTGGTGTGGACCGCGGGATCGGGCGAAGATTCACTCATGGATCAGGGTTACCACGTGCCGCGGTCCCCAATCCGCGGGGGCGCTGGTGACCGATAGGTTCGGTGCCGATCAGGTCCCAGACGACGTGATGCGCGGCATACTCGTCGTATGGCCGACTTCAATCAGATGATCATCGATGAATTTCGCAACAACGGTGGATACGTGTCCACGGCGGGCTTCGGCGATGCGCTCGTCGTTCTGCACTCGATCGGTGCCAAGAGCGGCGAGGTTCGGCTGAACCCCTTGATGGCGATCCCCGAGGACGGCAGTTGGCTGATCGTCGGATCAGCGGCCGGCTCACCCAAACATCCTGCCTGGGTGCACAACCTCCGCGCCCACCCTGGCATCGACGTCGAGGTTCCGGCAGACGGTGCCGTCCAGACGATCGAGGTGACCGTGTCGGAAATCTCCGACGACGAGTGGGACGCGAACTGGCAGAAATTCTTGGACGCGTCCGAGGGCTTCGCGAAGTACGTCGAGACGGCCGAGGGGCGACGGTTCCCGATCTTTCGGCTCATTCCTGCCTGACTTGCAGCTGGCCGCCCATGCTTGCCGACCGTTAGTGTCGGATCATGACCGCTCCCGACGCATCGACGCTGCATCCGATACCTGGTCAACCGAGGGTGGTGCTGTTGAAACCGCTGGTTTCCAGCCCACTGATCGACATCGGCGAGTACACGTATTACGACGATCCGGAGTTCGCCGATCAGTTTGCGACCCGAAACGTGTTGCACCACTACGGCCCCGATCGTCTGGTGATCGGTAAGTTCTGCGCGTTGGCCACCGGAGTCACGTTCATCATGAACGGGGCGAATCACCGGATGAGCGGTGTGTCGACCTATCCGTTCCCCATCATGGGTGGTGCGTGGGCCGAGCACTCGGACCTGGTGTCCGAACTGCCGTCGCGGGGAGACACCGTGGTGGGCAACGATGTGTGGATCGGCGGCAATGTCACCATCATGCCCGGAGTCCGCATCGGGCACGGAGCGGTGATCTCCACCGAATCCGTTGTCACCAAGGATGTTCCGGACTACGCAGTCGTCGGCGGCAACCCCGCCCGCGTGCTCCGAGAACGGTTCGCGGCAGACGAGGTGCGTACGCTGCTGGACATAGCGTGGTGGAACTGGCCACTCGACGTGATCACTGCGAACGTCCGCACGATCTCCGGCGGGTCGGTAGCAGACCTCGCCGCGGTCGCCGACACTGCTCGACACAGCAGCGACGGGTGATCATCGCTCGTGCGGACCACGTTCTGTGTCAGTCATGTTCGGTTGTTCAGCACGATGGCACCCGCTGGTCCCCTTTCGTCGAAGATGCAAGTGCTCGTGCTGCCGATCGACCACCGGCCGCCGGTCGGCCAGTGACGTGAGAGGCGACGGTGGCACCGAGGCCGGCGATCTCGGAGGCAAGGACGTCGCGACTCTTGCTATCGGATTCGTACAGGATCGTCGTCGATCCGACTGTCGCACCGGTGTATTCGACAATGCCGCGTTCGATCTGTGTCCGGAAGGCCTCGTGTACTCCGTGGCGCTCGAAGCTCTCGGCGTCATCGCCGGCGACTACGACCAGATGAACCGTGAGTCGGGCCAGCTTCTTCACGAACGTGCCCGGGGTCGCGTCGTACGCCCATCCATTGACGAAGACCCGATCGATCCACCCCTTCAGCAGTGCAGGCATCGACCACCAGTACATCGGAAACACGAGAACCAGATGGTCGGCAATATCGATTCGTCGCTGCTCGGCAATCACATCCGCGGGCGTGGTTCCGTGGCCGCGAAACAGGTTCAGATCGGCACCGGTGAATCGTGGATCGAAATTCTCCGCGGCCAGATCGGCCGTCTCGACCGTGCCGCCTGCAGCGCGGATTGCGTCCGACAGGGATCCGGCGAGGTGGTGAGTGAGTGAGTCGGGATCGGAATGGGAGACTACGACGAGTGCGGTCATGGCTGGTCCTTCGTTGAGGTGATCGGCTATGTACCAAGAGTAGGTTACTATTCGTATATAGCGCAAGGAGGTCCGCGATGGCTCGAACCAGGCTGTCTCGATCGGACAGATACGAGCAGTTGGTCGAGGTCTCGTGGGCTCTCGTGCGAGCGGAGGGCGCGGACGCCCTCACGCTCGGCCGTCTCGCCGAACATGCCGGTGTTGCAAAACCGGTGGTGTACAGCCACTTCGCCTCGCGTGCGGAACTCTTGGCGGCACTGTTCACCGAATTCGACGACCGGCAGGCAGCGATGCTCGAAGAATCCATCGGCGTCGCGGTGGAGTCGTTGGACGGACGTGCACATGCCATCGCCAACTCCTATGTGGGCTGCGCTTTGGCTCAGGGGCGCGAGTTGACGGGTGTGCTTGCTGCGCTGGAAGGGTCGCCCGAGCTCGAACAGGTCAAGCGAGCGGCGGAACGGGATTACTCCGAACGGTGCAGGCGGATCCTCGAGCCGTTCAGTGGCAAAGGCGGAATCTCGGCACCGACGATCACCGCGATCTTCGGTGCCGCCGAAGCGCTGTCTCAGGCGGCGGTAGCGGGCGCGCTCGCACCGGAGGAGGCGACAGGCGAGCTGGCGCAGTTGATCGTCGGCATCGTCGGAAAGGCCTGACGCCGAGTGCAGGCAGGCGCAGCCGTCAACCGGCCGTGCGCGCCGCGGCGGGGAATCGGTTGCACAACGCATCCAACTGGCGATGCAAGTCGTACAGCGCCCGCTTCTGTAGCTGAGCCTCGTCGCCGTGCCATACGTGGCTCCGCGAATCCCCGACGCGTGCCGCCTTGCTCGCCATGTGCTCGGATTCTTCGATGCGAGTCGACGCCGCGACGATCTCGACCCGCAGCATCTCCGCAAACACTCGTGCCTGAGCTGCGTCCGAGCTATCTGCCACGTGCGTCCTTCCTCGGGCTGGGGGTGACGCCGTCAAAAGTTTGCGTACCGACGAGCAGGATAACCGAGCTGAAACAGACCATGTGGTCAGTACAGTGGGTCGAACGTTCCGCGCGATCGTCGCCCCGCTCCACTACCGACTACTACGGCGAGTAGTTGATAGTAGGCTGCTGTCCATGCCTGTGACCTCGGATGGATTCGCGCCCCTGCGCGGTGCCTCCGTGGGGACACTGTCTGCGCTGGTCACAGCCGCGGCACACACCTTCGGCGGCGGGATGTTCCCGTCCGATGCAGCAATAGTGCTGTTGGTGCTCGTGTGCGCGGCGGTCGGATACGCGACATCAGCGGCACCGAAAGCGGCGGCACCCCGGGCACTGCTGCTGGTCGTTCTGGCCTCGGCTCAAGCGATCGGTCACCTGCTCCTCACCGCCGTCGACGGTCACCATCACGGTGCGATGATCACCCAGCAGATGTTCGCCGCGCACGCCGTTGCCATCCTGCTCGGTGCCCTGGCCATCCGTGGCGCGGAGCTCGGCATCCGACGCGCGGTCACCTCGCTCGGTAGGGCACTGCCGTTACTGGCTGCACTCGTCGTCGACGAGAATCGCATCGCCCCGCCGCTCCCGGTGTATCGGATCCCGGGATCACCGCGACTGCTCGACTTCTCCGGCCGTGGGAACCGCGGACCACCGGCTCGTACTGCCTGAGCGTAACCCTGACATCTTACCCGCCCTGCCTGTCAGGCGTCGGGTAACGGGTTGTCGCCGCATTCGATCCTGTACATCGCACTGCCGTTGATTCGCACTGCCGTTGATTCGCACTGCCGTTGATTCGCACTGCCGTGATTTGCGCCGTCTGCACGGCCCGATTCGCCACGCGATGCCCTCTCGCGCGTACTCGCGCGCCCACACATGCCTCGATGAAACGAGTCCTCATGTCCACATCACAGAAGGAACGCGTCGCCGATCCTTCCCCGCCCTCCCGTCCGAAGAGCCCACACACATGGCGTCCGCTGATCCTGCGTCTGCACTTCTACGCAGGCATTCTCGTCGCGCCCTTCATCTTGATCGCCACCATCAGCGGTGGCCTGTACGCCGTCGCCCCGACCATCGAACAACTCATGTACCGCGACTACCTGCACGTCGATGCCGCTGGCCCGGCAGTTCCGGTCGCAGAACAGATTCGCGCCGCGCAGATCGAGCGCCCCGACCTGACCCTCGCGGCGGTCCGACCTGCCGCTGAGGCCGGCGACACCACCCGAGTGCTGTTCACCGACCCCAGCCT
This sequence comes from Rhodococcus sp. AW25M09, assembly GCF_000333955.1. GTDB lineage: Bacteria > Actinomycetota > Actinomycetes > Mycobacteriales > Mycobacteriaceae > Rhodococcoides. The sequence goes on along the minus strand of NZ_CAPS01000124.1, from coordinate 4,751 downwards.
CGGTGAATCCCAACGCTTGGCCGTGTTCGTCGATCCCTCGACCGGGACATCCGTGGGTGAACTGCCGGTGTACGGCTCGTCCAGCGCATTGCCGGTGCGCACCTGGATCTCCGAACTTCACCGCCATCTGCACCTGGGTGAGCCCGGTCGTCTCTACAGCGAACTCGCTGCCTCGTGGCTCTGGGTGATCGCGCTCGGTGGCCTGTACCTCTGGTTCGAGCGCTATCGGCGAAACCGTGACAAGGTACGGCTGCTCACCTTCGATCGAAAGTCGAAGGGGCGCAACCGGTCCCTGAACTGGCACGGCGTAGCCGGAATCTGGATCGCAGTCGGCCTGATCTTCCTCTCTGCCACCGGACTCACCTGGTCAACATACGCGGGCAAGAACGTCACCGACCTACGCTCGGCAATGAGCTGGACCACCCCCGCGGTCGCCAAGACAATCGGCTCCTCCGACGGGGCGACAACGGGGGATCACTCCGGACACGGCGGACATTCGATGGACATGCCCGCCGACGCGGCGACGACCGACAACAACGTGGGGCAGATCGATTCGGTCCTCGGCATTGCGAAGGCCAACGGCGTCGACGGGGCAGTGGAGGCGTCGATTCCCGCGTCGACCGACACGGCGTTCGTCGTCGCCCAAACGCGTCAGCCATGGGTGATGTCCAACAATTCCATCTCGGTCGACGGCAGCACCGGCACGGTGATCGACACCCTGTACTTCTCCGACTGGCCACTCGCGGCCAAGCTGTCGGCGTGGGGTGTTCAACTGCACATGGGAACGCTGTTCGGTGTGGCCAATCAGCTTGTCCTGCTTGCTCTTGCAGTCGCGCTGGCCTCGGTCATCGTGCGCGGCTACATGATGTGGTGGAAGCGTCGCCCCACCAGGGCTACCGGACTCACCGTCGGCCGGCCGCCTCTGCGCGGCGGCATTCGTCGCATCTCACCGATCTCGGCCGTGGTTCTGGCGGTCGTCGCGGTCGCCGTCGGCTGGTTCGTCCCGCTCCTCGGGCTGAGCCTGCTTGCCTTCCTCGCTGTCGACCTCGTTCTCGGCTCGATCCGACGGGCCCGCGCAAGAACAGCCAATTCCATTGCTTCCCACACTGAAAGCGAACTCGCATGAACTTTTCCCGACGTACCTCGACGCTGTTGGCCGCCCTGTCGGTCACGGGTCTGATTTTCACCGGATGCTCGAGCAACGATTCCGGCAGCACCGAAACCGCGGCTCGAGAATCCGATTCCGTGGTCGTGCGCGAGCAATGGGTCAAAGCGGCCGATTCCGGTATGACGGCAGCCTTCGCCGAACTACAGAACACCGGTGACTCCGAGGTGCACGTGGTCGGTGCGTCGTCTCCGGCTTCGAACCGAATGGAATTGCACGAGATAGCAACCGGGGCCGACGGAGCCATGGTGATGCGTCCCAAGGAGGGCGGATTCGTCATTCCGGCCGGCGGCACACATGTGCTCGCAGCGGGCGGCGATCACCTGATGCTGATGGACGTCACCGCACCGCTGACCCCCGGTGCGGAGGCGGAGTTCACCCTCGAGTTCGAGGACGCGTCGACCACGACGTTCACCGCGCAGGTTCGCGACTTCTCGGGTGCGCAGGAGAATTACGAGCCCGGTGGCATGAACATGGACGGCTCGACAACCCCGGCACCGGCGAACGGTGGCTGAGCCCGAAAACCGGTCGCCACGCTCGATGAGCCGGCGACGCCTCCTCGGTGGAGGCGTCGCCGCGCTCGGCGCCGCGGGAGTGGGGGCAGCGACCGGATACGCAATCGCGGGCAATCGAGCCGAGGAAGCGGTCGTCGGAAGTGCCACTATTCCGTGGCGCGGCGTGCATCAGGCGGGAATCGACACTGTTCCGCCGCAGGCACACTCGATGTTCGTCGGGTTGAATCTGCAGGATCGCGTCGGGCCCGAGGAGTTGATCGGAATTCTGAAGGTCTGGACCGAGGACATCGGACGGTTGACTACCGGCGCGCCCGCTTTGGCTGATACCGAAGCCGAATTGGCGCTGCTGCCCGCGCGCCTGACGGTGACCGTCGGCCTCGGTCCCGGTGTGTTCGATGCGATCGGGCTACCGGATCGACGGCCGTCGTGGCTGGCACCGCTGCCTGCATTCGAAATCGACCGTCTCGAGCCCGAATTCACCGGTGGCGATCTGCTGATCCAGGTGTGCTCGGACGATCCGGTCACCGTCGCGCACGCGGTGCGGGTGCTCATCAAGAACGTCCGCTCGTTGGTGACCATCGCGTGGACGCAGCGTGGATTCCGTCGCTCGCGCGGTACCGAGGAATCCGGCACCACGATGCGCAATTTGATGGGGCAGGTCGACGGCACCGTCAACCCGACAGCCGGAGGCACGGACTTCGACGCTCTGGTCTGGGACGACGGTAGCGAGCAGTCGTGGATGGAGCACGGAACGTCGATGGTGTTGCGACGCATCCGAATCGAGATGGACACCTGGGACGAATTGGACCGGCCCGGGCGCGAAGAGTCGATGGGGCGCACTCTGGATACGGGCGCGCCGCTGACCGGAACCAGCGAGTTCGACGAGGCCGATTTCGACGCGACCGATCGGTTCGGCATCCCCGTGATTCCGCCGTCGTCGCACATGGCGCGCGCCCGGCACACCCGCGACGGTGAGCGGATCTTCAGGCGGGCGTACAACTACGACGATCCACCCGCTCCCGGTGAGCTGTCGAACTCCGGCCTGCTGTTCGCGAGCTATCAGCGCGACGTGCTCACCCAGTTTCTGCCGATTCAGCAGCGCCTCGACGAGTTCGACGCGCTCAATCGATGGACCACGCCTATCGGATCGGCAGTGTTCGCGATACTGCCGGGCGTGGTCGACGGCGGATATCTGGGGCAGAGCTTGCTCGAGTAGAAGGGACGGCCGCACCTGAGTGTTCACGATCGTCGCCGATTCGCGGGATCCCGCTGTCGGCGTTCGATCGTGAACAACCAGGTTCGCTCAGGCCGACGCCGTCGGGCATTCTGCGATCCTCGGTTGCGTCGTAGGGAGCGGCGTTGGATTGTGCTTGCCGTAGCCGGGATACACAGCAAACATGCCCGAAGGTGACACCGTGTTCGTATTGGCCGCAAGGTTGCGTCGAGCACTGGACGGCGCAACGTTGCGGGTCGGCAGGCTGAACGTACCGGCACATGCGGTGGAAAATTTGGCCGGCCGACGCGTCGTCGCGCATCGAACCCACGGCAAGCACCTGTTCACCGATTTCGAGAACGGCACCACGTTGCACACGCATCTGCGGATGAGTGGTTCGTGGACGGTGGTGCGCGCCGGTCGATCGATTCCGCAGCACGTACGTCCCGACGTTCGCGTTCAACTCTCTGCGGTGGACGGGCCTACCGGCTACGGAATTCTGTTGCCGGTGGTCGACTACGGGTTCACCACCGAAATGAACGGCCTCGTCGCACATCTCGGGCCGGACCCGCTGCAACCGACGTTCGACATCGACGCAGCGGTGAACAATGTCCTCGCTCAGAAAGATCGCCCGATCATCGCAACACTGCTGGATCAGCGGGTGGTCGCGGGTCCAGGAAATCTGTGGGCGAACGAGCTGTGTTTCCTGCGTGGACTGTGGCCGTGGACTCCGTCGGAGGATGTGAACGCATCGAAATTGGTTGCGCTGCTCGAGCGGGCGATGCGGCATTCTGCGACCGTGCCGCGCGCGATGCAGGTGACCACCGGGGATACTCGCCGGGGCCGATCGCACTGGGTCGCGGGCCGAGCGGGTCTGCCGTGCTCACGGTGCGGAACGGCGATCCGAGTGGTCGCGGAAGTGCCGGGAGATCCGGATCGGCGTCGAACATGGTGGTGTCCGAGGTGCCAACCAGAGAAATAGCGACGAGCGGTAGATCGCTGTTGTCTCAACGACATAACCGCCCGCGGATACCGTGTGTTGCCTACCGGTACCGCGGACAGCCTTCCTCGTGAGCAGTCGATCGAAACCCCGGGGGTCTGTCAGAAGGTCGAGTTGGTCGGGTGATCGGTCTCGACCAGATCGTGAGCGACCTGATGCAAGGGCAGATTCTGCTGCTGAGACAGTTTCGCCAGCAGCTCGAAAGCCTGCACCGCGTCGAGATCGTAGCGTTCCATGATCATCCCCTTGGCCTGCCCGATCATGTCGCGACTGGCCAAGCCCGTGCGGAACTGTTCGTTGTCACGCGCACTGAGCATTGCGATGGCGGCGTGGGCGGCGAGTGCTTCGCCGATCTCCACCGCCTCCGCGTCGAACGCACCGGGCACGTCGCTGTAGAAAACCAGTGCGCCGAGGTCGTCGGCGTGGCTGTAGAGCTGAAATGCCGCCAGCGAGTGAAATCCCTCGTCGACGGCAAGCGCTGCGAACTCCGGCCATCGCGGTTCGGACGTGAGGTCGTGCGATACGACGACATCGAAATGCCGAACCTCGGTGGGGATGGGGCCCTCGTCGAGCTCGTACTGAAGGCGACACAGCTTTTCCGCGAGAGGATCGGTGGACGCTACGACGGAGCGCTCGCCCTTGCTCACCGTGGTGACGCAGCCCATGGTCGCCCCTGGGATGAGCCTGGTCGCGGTGCGCAGAATCTCCCTCATGGTCTCGGGCATCGACCGACGGGTGTCGCGCAGTGACCGTGCGAACTCGGCGAGCGACGATGCATAGGTCGAGCTGGAATGGTGCACCTCGGTCGATGATTGTGACATCACACGGTCCTCTCGCACGGAATCTCTGCCGCTCCTG
>NZ_CAPS01000125.1 GCF_000333955.1 Rhodococcus sp. AW25M09 | reverse complement strand
GATCAGATTTGGGCATTTTCACTGAGCGCCGTCATTTGTCGCTGTTGAGGTGGACGTTGGTAGGTCCACGGACATCCAATGATCCGTCTGAACCACCTCCGAGCGGTTTTGGGTTCGAGTCACACGACCGAGTGGCGTCTTCTAAACTGAAAGCGTGGGCACTTCGTGGATTGCGAGCGGTGGTTCGGGCACCGAAGGCGGCTTCCGATGCGGATGGTGCGAGCCGCGACAGCGGCCGATGTCTACGCGCACCCGCGAGCCGAGCTTGCGCGGCTGACGGACCTGGGCCTGCTGCACCAAGTGGCGACGGGCTTCTACGTGGCCGTGCCCGACGATCGGGTCGGGACCGAGTGGATGCCTGGCCTGGAGGCTGCAGCAGTTGGTATCGCTGTCGCGGCGTACGGCCGCGATGACGCTGTGGTGATGGGTATCAGCGCAGCGCGGTTGCACGGTGTTCTTCCGCGTGCGTTGGCGACGGCTGTGGTGGCTGTGCCGACGCGACACGATCCGATTCGGTTGGTGGATCGGCCGGCGTTGGTTCGGTTCGTCGTGCGCGACACCGCACGTCTGGATGCGGAGCGTATCGATACCGAGTTGGGTCCGGTGTTGGTGACGACTGCGGAGCAGACGGTGTTGGATCTGGTAAAGCGTCCGGGTCTCGGTGACGCCGAGGCTGAGGTGTGGCCGGCGGTGGAGCAGTTGTATCGACGGTGCGATCCGAAAGTGTTAGCCGAGATCGCTGGGGCTCAGAAGATGCGAATGACGTTGACGCGGCTGCAGGCTCGGTTGGGGGAGAAGTAGTGAATCCCCGCGAGTTGGCCTCGGTGGCCGCGCAATTCGGTGTCGCGCGTGCACAGGTCGAGCGGGATCACCTGATCTCGCACCTGCTCGGCTATCTGAGTGCGCATTTCGCGGATCGGATTGTGTTCATCGGCGGAACAGCCTTGGCTCGAACCCATTTGGTCGATGGTCGTCTCAGTGAGGACATCGACCTGATTGCGGTCGGTTCCAGATCGGAGGTCGCTCGTGATCTCGTCCGCGCTCTCCCACGCGCGGTGATGCGCAGCCACGGGCGATTGGTGTGGGACTCGGCGATCAGCGAGGTGCCCGAGCGCCTCGGTGCAGTGGTGAGGTCGCAGTCCGGTCTGGCTGTCAAGGTGCAGTTGCTGTCGGCGGAGGGTCGCCCAGCATGGCCGCTGGAAAACCGGCGGCTCGAACAACGGTTTGAGGATGCACCGGGAGCTGAGTTGACGGTGCCCACGCAGCCCGCGTTCGTTGCGGGTAAGACGGTGACCTGGTGTGAGCGGCGGGCGTCGCGTGATCTGTGGGACCTGTGGGCACTCAATTGCATTGGCGCATTCGAACCGGAAGTGGCCGATTTGTATCGGAGGTTCGGGCCCACGAACAAGTTGCCTGGTGAATTGCAGTTCGCGGATGCTCCGACCGAATCCGATAGGGAGAGCGAGCTTTTGCGCGTCCGGACCCGTATCTTGCGAGCTGGGTGGTCGATCAGCCGTCGGAAGCGTGGAGGTCGACATCGGGGAAGCGCTCATCGAAGACGCGTTGGACATCGGGGTTGACCGCAGCGAGAACCTGATCGAGGAGCGTGCCGAGTTGCAGCGTCTGCGAGTGTCCTAGGACGTCGATCATGACGCGCCTGACTTCGCGGACGTGCCCGGGGGCGGCCTGGGCGACCACGTCCTTACCCTCCTGCGTCAGAGCCACCTCTGTGAAGCGACCGTTGTCGGTATCCGGTCGGCGACGCACCCAGCCGCGATTCTCCATCTTGGTCAGAGTGTGTGACAGGCGAGAGATAGAGCCACCGACGAATGCGGCGAGGTCACTCATGTGGACCGTCTGATGGGGCGTGTCCGATATACATGAAAGGACCATGTAGTCGAAGTTGTTGATTCCCGCGTCTTGCTTGAGCTGGGCACTCAGGACTGTCGGCAGCGACTCGACCAGACCGGCGAGCGTCAGCCACGCCCGGATCTCCTCCCGGGTCAGCCATTGGGGGTCGCTCGTCAACCTTGACGGTAAACACGCACTGTTGAAATATCAACTATGGGTGTCGAGGTGTTCCGAAGGGGGAAGTCCGGACGGGACAAGGAAAGCTTTGAGTCTCGACCCTGTGGGAGGGTCTCAGGACGTGAGCTTGGCTTGGTAGCGATCGAGGAGCGACGGGACGCCGGCGGTCGGGGGTGCCCACGAGTTCGGAACCGGACAATCGACGGCGACACGGCGGGCCGCAGCCACGAAGTCGCGGGTCAGAGGCGAGTCGACGTCCGAACGCCACCCGATGGACAACGGTGTGGGGGGTATGCCAGTCACCGGAACGAATGCCAAACCTGGCCTCGCATAGAATCTTTGAGTTGACGCTTGTGAGAACGCCACGCCCTTGCTGGAGAGGATGGCTTCGAAGCACTCGTCGACAGTGGAGACTTCGGCACCGAGACGAACGGTCTCACCATCCCTCGAGCTGACGGCGAGCCAGAAGTCCCTCCATGATTCCGGGCTGCGCCTCGCGACGAACGGTTGCCCCGCCACTTCTTCGACACTGGTCGAATCTTGCTGCGCCAGAGGCGAAGTGGATGCTACGACAAGCACTCTCGGCTCCACGAACAGTGTCTCGAGCGCAAGCCAGTCCTGCACGACGACCGGCGGCCTGACGAACGCGACGTCGACCGACCCGTCGCCGAGTCCGACGTAGGGGTCGGTGAAGTCGAACGACTGCATCTCGACCGCGACGTCGGGGTGGAGAGCACGGAAAGCCGACAAGATGTCCGGCGTCAGCTCCGCGGCAGCGTTCGCCTGGAATCCGACGATCAGGTTGTTGCGCCCGCTGCGGCCCACCTGACGTGTCAACGACGCGACACGCTCGGCATCGGCGAGAAGCTGCCTGCTCCCTTCGAGGAGCTTGTCCCCGGCAGGGGTCAACGAGACATGACGGGAATCGCGGATGAACAGTGCGGTTCCCAAGGCGTGTTCGAGTTTGCGAATCTGCACGCTGAGCGAGGGCTGTGCGATATGCAGCCGCGCTGCTGCCTTGCCGAAATGAAGCTCTTCCGCGACGGCCACGAAATACGACAACGGCCTGAGCTCCAACGGAAGATTCACGTCCCCGATGCTATTCCCGCAGCTAGACCAGCACCAGTAGTTGTTTCCTATCGATCGGGCGACCGATTGGTATTGGACGAACCCGCAGGTCCAGCGTGTGATGGGTCACATGACAACAGCAACCGACACCACCACCCAGACCCCGGAACAGTGGGCCGACGCGTTCACCCAAGCATCCGACGCAGACGCCGAGATCTCCGCGCACGGCACGTACTTCACTTGCTCGTACCTCCTCGACATGGACACCCACTCCTTCGTCATCGAGATGTCGAACGGCAAAGTCCACGCAATCGCCGTCGACCCAGGCCCGCTCGACCGGCCCTATCAGTTCGCCATCCGCGCCGGCGTCGAGACGTGGCAGGGCTTTGGAGTTCCCGTTCCGGCACCGATGTTTCACGGCATCTGGGCGGCGTCGTTCCAGCGCGACATGAGGCTCGAGGGAGATGTCCTCGTCCTGATGCAGAACCTGCGCTGCGTTACCCGCCAGATCGAACTGCTGCGCGCCGTCGGCGTTCCGGTCTAGTCCCCGACTCACACACGACTCACCGAAGGAACAGAACATGAGCAAGATTTCACCTGTGACCGGCCATTACGTCGATGTCGACGTCGACGGTCTTCTGTACAAGGTCTTCTACCTAGAGAACGGCACCGGCCAACCGTTGGTATGCCAGCACACCGCCGGGTGCCACAACCACCAGTGGCGTGGACTGCTCGAAGACGAGGACATCACGCAGAATTACCGCGTGATCGCGTACGACCTGCCCCGCCACGGCAAGTCCGATCCGCCGGAGAACACAGAGTGGTGGAAAGAGGAGTACAAGCTCTCGGCCGACCATTACGCCAACTTCATCGTGGCCCTGGTCGATGCACTCGAACTGGAGAATCCGATCTTCATGGGTTCGTCGTTCGGTGGCAACATCGCCTTGCAGCTGGCGCTTCGCCATCCGGAACGCTTCGCCGGAGTCATCCCGGTCGAGGGAGCCGACTACTCACCGGGCTTCTACCTCGACTGGTGGCAGCACCCCCACGCGAACGCTGCGCAGGTGTGCGCAAGTGGCACATGGGATCTCATGGCACCACAGTCGCCCGAAGCCGACCGCTGGAAGACCTGGTTCTACTACACGCAGGGATCCGAGGCGTTCAAGGGCGACTTGCACTTCTACTCCGTGGACCACGACCTGCGCGACAAGCTCGACCAGATCGACGGCGACCGTTGCCCGGTCGTCATGCTGACCGGCGACTACGACTACCTCACCACCCCTGAGGACAGTGCCCGCACAGCTGCGCAGATCAAGAATGCGAAGTTCATCGAGATGAAGGACATCGGGCACTTCCCGATGAGCGAGAACCACCCGGTGTTCCGGACGTACCTTATCGAGGCGCTCGAGGTCTTGCAGAAATCCGCGTCCACCTCGGTCTCCGTCTGACCTGACCCTGTGCACACCCGCATGCTCGCCGGCCTCCGACACGGGGCCGGCGAGCATTCTTTTCGGCCCTCGAAAGGGAGATCCCGATGTCTGCCAAACACTTTCCGTACTGGGTTGCCGGCGAAGCGACTATCAGCGGTGTCGCTACCGAGATCCGCAATCCGTTCGACGGTCGCATCGTGGGGACGGTGTTCGAAGCGGCGTCGGAACACGTCGACGCCGCGATCGAGGCGTCCGCCGCGGTGGCGGACGAGTTCGCGGGAACGCCGGCCCACGTTCGGTCGGATGCGCTCGTACATGTCTCGACGCGTCTGCACGAGCGTCGGGAGGAAATCGCTCGGCCCATCTCTGCCGAATCCGGCAAACCGATCAAGTGGGCGCGAGTCGAAGTCGCTCGCGCGGTGTCGACATTTCGGTGGGCGGCCGAGGAAGCACGACGATGGAGCGGGCATCTTCAGCGACTCGACACCGACGCTGGATCGGACGGCCGCTTGGCGCTGATTCAGCGCGTCCCACGCGGTCCCATCCTCGGAATTGCACCGTTCAACTTTCCGCTCAATCTGGTGGCCCACAAGGTGGCACCGGCCCTGGCGGTCGGCGCGCCGATCATCGTCAAACCTGCGCCGGCCACCCCGCTGACAAGTTTGGTGCTCGGCGGAATGCTCGCCGAGACATCGCTTCCGGCGGGTGCTTGGTCAGTGCTGACCGTCTCTAACGACAAGGCATCGGACATGGTCGTGGACCCTCGGCTACCGGTTGTCTCGTTCACTGGATCGGTCCCGGTGGGTTGGTCGATTCGAGAACTCGTTCCGCGCAAGCACGTCACGCTCGAACTCGGAGGTAACGCCCCGGTGGTGGTCTGCGCAGACTGGGCCGACGAGGAAAAACAGGAGTACGCAGCCGAGAGGATCGCACGATTCTCGATGTACCAAGCGGGTCAGTCGTGCATCGCGGTGCAGCGCGTCTTCGTCCACGACAGTCTCTACGACGCCATGCGCCGCCGCATTCTGGCTCACGTCGCGTCGCTGTCGACCGGTTCACCCGACGACGACGAGACCGACGTCGGCCCCCTGATCGACGAGCGCGCAGCCGTACGCGTGGAGGAGTGGATCGAGGAAGCCGTCGAGGGGGGAGCCACCGTTCTGGCCGGCGGAGGACGCACGGGCGCAGTCGTCGAACCGACTGTCATCGAGGATGCACCGCCAGGGGCCAAGGTTGTGGACCACGAGGTCTTCGGGCCCGTTGTCGTACTCTGCAAAGTCGCCTCGGATGCGGAGGCATTCGAACAGGTCAATGAATCCCGATTCGGATTGCAGGCGGGCATCTTCACGTCGAACCTGCAGACGGCGTTCACTGCGTCACGCGTCCTGGACGTCGGCGGGGTCATCATCGGTGACGTGCCGAGCTTCCGCGCCGATCAGATGCCGTACGGCGGAGTCAAAGATTCTGGGATGGGCAAAGAAGGGGTGCATTCGGCGATGGAGGACCTGACGCAGGAGAAGGTGCTCGTTCTGACCGGTATCGAGATTCCCTGAGATTCGGCACGACCCACCCAACTCCGAATGCCTGTTCCGACGGCAAATTCACAGTGCGCCGGCTTTCCCGGCTCTTCCCAGATGACGGTGTAGGTCGGCCGGGCGCGTCGGTCCGCAGATAGACGTCGAGGTCTCCCGACGATGGAGGTTCCTACGCCATCCATCCGAAAGACCTCGACGTGTCCGACGCTACCCCGCCGGCCGGCTTCGGCCGCCCTGACCTGACCGCCTTCGCGGCTCATCCCAATCGACCCTGATCGGGTCTGCTGACCCCCTCGACGAGAACGCAGCGACATCACAGCCACCCAACCCCGACCGCCCGGGAAGCCGGGGCACGTCACATGGCCTGTGCTGCGGGCGTGTCGAGTGGGTCGTCCAGGGGCGACGCAGGAGCGTCGACGCGACGTGCTGAGAGGTGGTTCCAACCGAGCGCTAGGACACCGGCTACAGGCATGGCGATAGGTCAGGAACGGCGTCGCTCCCTGCGCAGGAGGGAGCGCAGAGTCTCGGCGTTCGCATAGCCGACCCGTAGCGCGATCTCGGCGGAGGTGAGGTCCGTGGTTGCTGAGAGGTGCCGCGCTCGTTCGATGCGAAGCCGTTGGACGAAGCCGAGCGGAGTGAGGTTGAGT
>NZ_CAPS01000126.1 GCF_000333955.1 Rhodococcus sp. AW25M09 | reverse complement strand
GCTACTGCACCTGGGACAGTTATCGAGATGCGACCGGTTCGTCACCGCCGCCGTCTGTGTATCCATAGGCAGCGACAATGCCATAGGCCACCGACACCCTCCTGCCTGTCGCCAGCTGACAATCCAGCCCAGTCCAATACGGTGACTGGCGCAGCGCTAACCGGAGGGTCAAACGAAAAATTGGATTTGGATAGACCGATGAGTTAAGAAGGAATCTTAGGAAGTTTCACTTGCGGGCATAAATTCTTGTTGGCAAGAACGAAACTGTCATTGATGCCATATTGGGTCGAATCTGGCTCAAACGTGCTGTTCGGATCCCAGTTCTGTGAACCTTCGTAGCCAGTGCAAAAGTTGTACCCCGCCCCAATCATGTCAGCCTGCATCTTCGGCGAATCCCTGTAGCTCTCGACCTGAATGCCTTCCATCGGAATTCCCAATTCCATACCTGCGTTGACCATCAGCTCGCACGAGTCGTCCAGATACTGCTGCTGGCCACCAGTGGGAGTGCTGGCTACCAAGTTCCTGGCGTCTTCAGGAAGATGAAACATCGTATCGTCGCCAAGCGACACTTGCTTGAGCTCGTCATACGTCAAGTTCTGACCAATCGTGCCGCAATCACCGCTCGACGAACTGCCAACATCCGATCCGCCAGCTGCGCTGCTCGAAACACTGCCCTCAGGAGCCTGTTCCGCACTCCTCTCAGTACCGGACTCGCTGCCAGCACACGCAGCAAGCATCAATACGAAAGCAATACCAAAAACCGATGTCGTCACTTGTGATCCAGCCCGCATGGCCCGGAGCCTAAAGGTCACCGCGATGCCATACAAGCGATCGAATGAATGACCCGTACCCTGACTCGCCCAGTACTCCTCCTCATCGGCCCTGCCAGGCCACGACACCGTCAACGAAAATGTCGGCCTCAAGGGGCAGCTCGACATCTGCCACACCACCGTAAATACGAGCTACCGCCACACCGAGCGTCGTCACCCTCCGTCGCTCCCGCACAATCACGTTCACAGTCGTACCCCACACCGCGCCGCCGTAGAGCACCAGCTCCGGCGGCGTTCCGCGTCCCACCACAGCAGGCCGGCAACGTTCGCAGGCAGGCCCCTGGCGGGCCACACGCACCCCTACGGGCTGCACCGAACCGAACTCCGCTTCGCTCCGCACTCACAAGAGCGAAAAGAATCAATTTCTTTCGACGTAGGTGGCTTCTCCGAGCATCCATCACCCGTGCCCGCCGGCTCAACCCCTCGCTCCGCTGCGCTACGGCCAAGGCTCCGAACACTTTTCGTCGAGCAGTCGCTGCGCTCCCACGAAAACTGTCCGAGACGAGGGGTTGCCCCGTCGTTCCCGTGCGCTGGTTTCTCTCCCCAGCCACCACGGCGAAAGAAAATTGGCAGGGCGAAGGTCCGGCCGCCAGTCGAGAGGGACAGGTCACCATGCGAGCACAGCACCCCACCACCGCCGACGAAATCGACATCATCGTCCACCGAAACGGCAGCCGCAAAGTCCGGCGGACCGTCAAACGCGCCAGCGCACGCCGCGACCGCCGCACCGCGCGACGCGAACTCCGCCACTGAAAACAGCGCTACCCCAACCACACCCGCACACACCGAAAGGCTTTCGCCATGACCCAACATCGCATGTCCCTCACCACCGCCGCCGACACCCTCGCCGCCATCCCCGCCCTGCTCGGCTTCACCCCCGACAACTCCGTCGTCATCATCGCCCTGGCCGACGACGGCAACGGCTCCCACCTGGTCGCGCCCACCGCCCGCGTCGACGCCCACCAGGCCGAAGCCGCCGCAGGCATCATCACCGACGCGCTCACCCGGCAGGACACCCCCATCACCGCCGTCATCCTCGCCGCCATCGCAGACACCACCCACGCAGGCGCAGCCCTGCTCGGACTCGACGCCATCCGCGACGCGCTCGCCGCCGCCGGAATCCGAACCATCCGCGCCCTGCACACCTACAGCCTCACCGCAGGAACGACCTTCACCGACCTCGACCGCTTCACCGACGGCACCATCCCCGACCCCGCCACCACCGAACTCGCGACCGCCCGCACCGCAGACGGAGCCGTCATCGCCGCATCACGCGCCGACCTCGAGGCCCGATACGCCCCCACCACGGAGATTCCCGAATCCCTCGCCCTCGCCGCCGCCGCCACGATGGGCGCCGACTTCCTGCCCGTCACCTTCGACGAGCTCGCCGCCGTCATCCACGCCCGCGAAATCCCCAGCGCCGACCTCACCGCCCGCGTCGGCCTGGCACTGGCCACCGGGCACCTCGAAGTCCGGGACGCGTTCCTGGCCCTGTCCATCCACGGAGACGCCGACGCAGCCGACGCGTTCACCCGCATCGCCGCCCCGCTACGCGGCACCGCCCGCGCGAACGCTCTCACCATCGCCGCCTACTTCGTGTACTGCACCGGCGACGGAGCAGCAGCTCACGCAGCACTACAGGCCGCCGAACGCACCGCCGAACGAGCCAACGTGCCGCTGCCGAGCCTGACGGGAATCCTCCTCCGCGTCCTCAACGCCGGAATGCCACCGGAAGAGGTCAGGGGGATCGGCGCAGTCATCACCCCCGACTACATCGCCGCCCACATCGGCGCAGTGCAGAGCTACACCTGACACCCGCCGCCGAGCGTGGCCACCGGTTCGAGGTGGCCACGCCCGGCAACCGCAGGTCGCGGGCGCGGGGCCGGTGCATCGGGCATCGAGCCCTCACACCGACAAACGCGCCACCCGCAGCAACGACAGAAGAGCAGGCGGGGGGCGTGAGGTCAGGCGTGGCAGAGAAAGAGCGGAACAGCGCTCAGAGGGACGTCGGACGGGCCGGCCACGCCATATCGACGTCGGCGGCGGGTGGACGAGTGTCCTCAACCGGAACACCGGCGACGATCGCATCGAGCGCCAGCTCCGACGGCGGCGGCTCAGCGTTCACCACAGCTTTGGACAAGGCATGTTCGATCCGCGAGCGCTCCATACCGCAGCACCCTACCGACCAGCACGAACGCAGCCACCGCTACGAGTGCAGCGACACCGAGAGGGGGAGGTTCTTTTCGATCCGTCTGACTGCGCAACGAGAATGCATCACCCGTCGTCTCCCGGATCAACCCCTGACTCCGCTCACGCTTCGGCCCACAGGGCCCAGCACGACTGTTCGCCCGACCCGTACTCGCTGCGCTCCCTGGCGAACACTCGCACCGGCCAGGCATTGACCATCGACGCCGTGCGCCGCCGTCTCTTCTCCGCGCCACCCGGAAGCGAAAAGAACGCAATAAAGGCAGCCCGATACAAGTATCTACACCGTTTTCGAGGGGCCCGTCGGGCATAGCAATGGGTAGGTACAAAACACTGAAATACGTTATAGGGCAACGTAAATGACTGTATTTACACCTGGTGCAAAAGTTATTTGTGACGTAGAATAGAAGCCAATAGGACAATTCCGAGAAGGAGGCAACCATGTCGATCACCGTGTACACGAAACCGAATTGCGACCAATGCGATGCAACGAAACGACGGCTCGACAAGCACGGTCTCCAATACCGAATCGTCGACATCACCGAAGACGACACCGCCCGCCACTTCGTCACCTCCGAGCTCGGCTACCTCCAAGCGCCCGTCGTGGTCGTCGACCGAAGCGACGGTGACCGCGAAGACTGGTCCGGTTTCCGAATCGGCCGACTCGACGCACTCGCAGCCTGACACCCCCACCGACACAGGAGAACCGCCATGCACCTCGTCCCCGCCTACATCCCCGACGCCGACTACATCGACCGCCAGGTCGATGCCAAACTCGCAGCAGAGCGCGACACCGAACAGAACGACACCCCGTACGGCGACGCCGAGCAAGCCGCATCGTGACCATCCCCGAAGGCGTGGCCGCCAGTAATCCCGTACCCGTTCACGACGACTTCTGACCCGACACCGACACGAACGCGAGGCCCGACGATGAACGCACTACGCGCAGTCCCCACACCCGGCGACGACCCGGCAGCGCAGGCACACGCGGACCTCGCGCCCGTCGAGGACCTCGACACAGCGTTCGAACCCGGCTACGACCCGGCCACCGACCCCGAAGCGATGCTCCTGTGCGCCCTGATGGACGTGCGTAATCAGTCCACGGACGGTGGGGACGTCGAGCGGATCACCAGCACGCTCACCGCGGCGGACTTCGAGGATCCCGCGCACGCACGCATGTACGGGCACATCGTCGACCTCATCGCCGCCGGCCAACCCCACGACTTCGCGTCCGTCACCGGTGCGCTCATCCGATCCGGAGCCGATGGAGCGAAAGACGCTCCGCTACGCAAACGCCTCATGGGCATCGTCACCGCCGGCGCGCACTCCGTCGCGGCCGTGCACTACGCCGACAACGTCCTGTCCCAGTCCTACCGCCGCAGCTTCCACATCGCCGGTGGGCGACTGGCCCAGGCCGCCGAAGAGGCACCCGAAGCCGACCTGTTCGACTACATGGTCGAACTCGGCACCCGGCAGCGTGCAGCATTCAACCGGCTCAACAGCTTTCGGCAACCACCGACATCCTGAACAAACCCACAGGGACACCGGTGAGCGCGTCGACGACGCCCAGGGCACTACGGTGCACTGCGGGCCACAATCGAAAGACGAGGACAGTGACAGAGACAGGTGAGCATGCCGAACGGCCGCCACACGACGCGCCGGACCGCACGAACGCACCGACGACCGGTGCCGCTGTCGATGCGGGTCTGCCCGTGCACGTCCGCGAGCAGATCGCTGCTGTCGTCGACGCGTCCGGCGACCTCGAGCGCGTCCCGACCGGTAGCGGCGCACTGACTGTGCAGGTGTGCTCGGCATCGGAAACCTCGTACGACGCCGCGACGTGGAGCACCCTGGGCACCTACCGCGCTGCGGACGCGGCAACCTTGGCCGAACGGCTGCTCGACGCTCTCGGGGACAGTGCGAACATCGGCACTGACCTGGGAGTCCTCATCGTCACCCACACCCACACCGACATCCTGGAGGCACCGGCCATGACTGCACCCACCGCCGACGGAACCCGCGCGCCGGCCGCCCCGCTGCTCACCCTCGACCTCGCGAAAGCCGACGTGCTCGACGACGACTTCGAGTGGCCCGAACCGGGCAGCGCGCAGGCATTGTGGACTCCGCACTGGCTGCTGCAGGCCGCGATCAACTCCGGTGCCGTCACCTACGACCGGCGACTATGGGGCGAGCTCGCACTGTCGGCCGAGTTCACCGCCCCGAACCGGCACGAGCTCCAATTCGTGATCACCTACGAAATCGACGGCGCACCGAACATCGTCGACGGCGACACCACCGACTACCCCGCCGACTTCAACGAACTCTCCGACGAGGAACAGAACGCCGTCCCGTCGACGCTGGTCCCGAACCCGGAGACCGCAGCGTCGTGGCTGACGTACCTCGTCGACGCCTTCAACGCCGTGCACGCGAGCACCGACAAGCTCGTCCGCGGCTGGCCCCAGCACTAGTTCCCCGCCGGACAGCAGAAAGCCCCGACCATCATGCGTGGTCGGGGCTTTCTGATGTCTCGCGGACCGATTCAGGTGGCGTAGGTCAGTCCTGGCGGATGGTGCGCAACAGCTGAGCGAGCGCGAGCGCGGTGATCGGATCGTCGAGCGTGGGCGCGGCCGCGACGACCAGCGCGAGGTCGCCCGAGTCCTGCACCGCGTCGAGCAGGTTCAACGACGCGTCGACGGCAAAGTTCGCCCCTGAAATGTCGTTGATGATCGCCAGCAGCTCGGCGAACCGCGACCCGGTCTCCACCGGAACGGCGGCGTGCAGCATCTCGAACGCGGCCACCGCTTCCGGTGAGCGCAGTTCGGCGAGGATCGCGAGTTCGATGCTGTCGAGGTCGGACAGGGCGGGGGAGTCGGGTGTGCTCATGGTGTGGGTCCTTCGGTCGGTGCGTCGCCGGTGGGCGGCGAGGTGGGAGGGACGAGAGACAGTCGGGCCACCGCGGCTTCGGCGATCCCGAGATGTCCGGCGACGGTGTCTATGGGGTGGGTGGCCACCAACCCGGTGATCAGATCGCGATGGATCAGGGCAGCGAGGCGGTGCTGATGGGACAGGTAGGCGAGCAGTTCGGCGGTGAGCAGTGCCGCACCGGTAGGTCCGCCGTAATCGTGCGCCCAGTCCTCGCCGTCGCGTTCGGGGGCGTACAGCAGCGAGTCCGGGGCGCTGAGAACCTTGTCGAGGATCTCCGAGGTGATCCCGCACGCCTGCAGGCGCTCGATCACACCGGGGATCTCGGCGGCGGTGCGGTGCCCGACCAGGCTGAGGTGCCACTGGATATCGATCACGCCACTGCGCCCGATTCGTCGTCGAACGACCGGCGGGTATGGCTTTCCAGGACATGCAGCTCGGCAGTGAGGCCGACTGCGCATTCGGCGTCCGCCACCGGATCGAGGGCCGCGATGTTCGCCCGCAGTTGCGTGATCCGGGTGTAGCGGGCGACCGCTGCGGCATCGGCGTCGTAGACCTCCACCGGGTGTTCGACGACGAGCCTGCGTTGCCCGGGCACTGTCTTCACGGTCGCCTCGCTGTGGCCACCGCTGCGCATCGTGATCTCGCGAGCGAGAGCGCCGGCGAAGATGTGCGCCGAGCGAGCGGGGAAGTCGCCGGCCACCGTGGTCGAGTCCGGCAACGGATCGGGACGAGTCGACCGCACGGTGACGTCGATCAGGTCGGCCGGGTCGACGCCGGGAAGCGGCTCGATCGGTGTGGCGGTCCAGACCCCGATCGCGGTGGTGACGTAGCCCGGTGGCGGTAGTTCCGCCGAGCGGACACCCGCTGCGTAGGCCGGCATCGACGCCAGAGCACACGCAATCTCGCCGGGGGTCCCGATGAGGCAGAGCGAGTCGTCGACGGTCTGGGTGAAGGTCGCGGCGACGGTATCGACCTGGCGGAGGTCCGCGACGGTTTCTGCTTGGCTCACCGCGAACCGGGCTGCGGTCGAGGGGGAGTGGAAGTGCCCGCGGGTGTGTACGAACCCGGGGTCGCCGTGTTGGTCGAGGGTGGAGATCTCGACTTCGATCAGCGTACGAGTCGAGGGCGCGGCTGAGGGGGACTCTGCGGCCGGCTGGAGTGAGTGGGGATCGGTGGTGTCCATGAGGGTCTGCCTTCGAGAGGTCCGGGCAAGGAAGCGGTTATGCGAGGGCGACGAGCGCGGGTGCAGCGAGTCCGCACACCGCAGCGGCCGCAGACAGGGCGGTGGTGGTTCGATCCATCGGCTCGCAGCTATCGGCGAGAGCCAGGCGTAGCCCGGCTGCTCCTGCTGCGATGACACCGACGAACACCAGAACCCAGGTAGAGCCGACCAGGTACGTCATCGGTCAGCTCGCGTTCGGGTAGCTCTCACCCGGCGAGTTCTGCTCGGCGTCCGTACCGGTCGACTCGGCAGCGTCGGGCTCGGTCTTCGCCGGTGACGACGGCTGCAGCCGCGGGGGCCGAGGCGACGTCTTGGTAGCCGCAGTGGTGGCGGTCTTCTTGCCGGCGACGGCGGAGGTGGGGACTTTCAGCCCGGCCTTGCGGAGCTCGGGGGCGGACCAGCCGCCGTCGAGCGCGGCTTTGATCGCGGCAAGCTCAGTCGCGGCAGCGGTGCGTTCGGCGGCTTGCGCTTCGGCGACCTTCGCGGCGGCGGCGGCTCGCTCGTTCTGCGCTTGGACAATCGCGTCGATCAAACCGAGACGGGCATCGAGAGCAGCCTGTGCAGCGGCGCGAACAGTGTTGGGATCGAGAGGGGTGAGCGACATGTGTGGGACCTTTCGGAGACGGCGTGCAGCGCGCGCGAGAGAGTGGCGCAGCGCTGAGTGACAACGCGGTCTCGGGCGGCCCACACGCCGTCCGATATCCGAGGGCAACGCTATCGAATCGGCCCGACAGATGCACGCCACAGACGGCGCTATACCTTGCGCGGTATATGCCGTGCACGGTATACTCGGGTGGTGGACGTTGATGCACCGGAAGAGTTCTTCGACTGGCTCGATCGAGTGGAGGCGAAGGCCGACGCCGGGGATGCTGCGTCGGTGCGGGTCCTCGCTCGGGTGACCGATGCATTGGTGCAGTTGCGTGAGCTCGACGGCGTTCCGGTGGAGGATCGGCCGGACCTCAAAAGGGTGCGGCAGTCGAAGAAGTTTCCGGTGTGGCGCACGGCGCATCCGTTCGATGCGCAGATTGCGCTGCGGTTGATCTGTTGGTTCCCGCCCGGCAGTAGCTCGGTGGTGGTGGCGTTGTTCGCGGCCGACAAGGCGCGGATGGGTGATGTGTTCTACGACGGTGTCGGCGCGAGGGCCGATGTCGCGATCGAGCGTTGGTTGCGGGAGACCGCGGAAGGGGAGCAGTGATGAGCGAGAGCGAGAAGAAGTCGTTCCGGCGTGCGAACGACCGGATCGAGCAGTTGCGCACCAAGCCCGCGATTGCGGAGACGGTGCGCGAGTTCGCGGCCGAGCGGGAGACGATGAACCGGGTGTACGCCGACGGGTTGGCGGACATCCGTAAGGCCGGCAACCTCACCCAGGTTCAGATGGCGGCATTACTCGGGACCAATCAGGGTGCGGTGTCGCGGATCGAGGGCCGCGACGATCTGTTGCTCTCGACGCTGCGGCAGTACCTCGCTGCGACCGGTGCTGTGCACCCGAAGATCGTCGTCGAGAAAGACGGCGTCGAAATCGCACTCGACCTCGACGCCTTCGTCTGAGTCTTTCGCTTGAGAGCGGGTCAGTGCTGGCGGCTAGGTTGCCGGTGACGAGCGCAAATCTTCGGAGCCTTCCCACCATTCTTCGGCGCGCTGCCTGAAATACGCTCCGTGTTCGTCAGGTAGTGGGAAGACGACCGTCGTCGCGGCTCCTCCCACTCCATTCATGCTCGCCCCGAGCATTCGCACTGATAGTGGATCGACGATGTAGCGGTCGTGAAGCATGTCGTGAGGAGCTTGTCGTACGGCGAGACTTTCGTACCCGGGTGTGGCGAGCAGGACCTTCAGCTCGGTCACTGCACTCTTGCCAATTTTCGGGCCGATCAGAACTCGATGTACGTCTGCATGTTCGACAAGCTGCACGAGTTGCTCGGCGCGTAGATACGGGTCAACGATGTAGACCTCTTCGAGTTCGGAGATGCTGCCAACCAGCTTGCCCCACGCAAGGGGATCGCGACTTTGCAGCACAAGAACCCCGGTCTCGTCGACGCCGGCCTCTTTGCTCTCATCGGAGTTGAGCAGGGCACGACCGAGAGGGGTGACGGTGAGTCCCTTGTTACTGCCCTTTTGCATCCAACCGAATCGCACCAGTTGCTTCACGACATGCTCCGGCGGGCCATCCGGCGCGTATCGGGCCGGACGGCCCGGTGTTGGTGCCGTGCCACCGAACATCGAGGCAATGCCTGCGGCAGCTCGAAAGTCCTTCCCGAAGGTACTTGCGAAGTCGATCGACGGCGTGGCGTAGGTCTGTTGGTTTTCTCGCAGGAACCTCAGCACGGGTGACTCAATGGATGCGGTGAGGGACTGCATGAATGGAGATGGGATTCCCGGCTTTGCCGGTCTGGCCGGCCTGATCATCTTTCCCCGTTTGCCAGGGCGGGGGTCGGGTCGGTCGACCCACTCCCGCACTTCTTTGCTCGACGGTTGATATCCGCCGCGATTTGCAGCGAGTACGAACTGCAGTGTGCGGCGTTGCAAGTCCGTAGTGATCAACATGGGCAATGCCTATCAGACCGCTCAGCGCGTGTCAGGTTGGTCG
>NZ_CAPS01000127.1 GCF_000333955.1 Rhodococcus sp. AW25M09 | reverse complement strand
CGGGTGTCTCCATGGAGCAGGAGCACTGCTGCGACCGCGGAACGTTCTTCATGACGCTGTCGACATGTCGACCGCAGCCAGCCCAGGTGGTCTTACCGCATGCCGGGCACGGGACGGGGTAGCACATGGCGGTCCTTTCTGGCGGGTACATCACTACTGTGACACATACCTAGGGGGGGTATGCAAGTACCCGTGGGGGTATGAGGGAAGGGGTGGGCCGGAGCCGATCGGTAGACGGCAGTGGTTTTGCCGGATCCAACGCGAGGCTGTGCTGGCGGCCGCAGGAGGCGTTTGATGGTCGCCAGTCTGCGAATGCGGTTGTCCCTCAGGGGTTGATGCTCCACGTACGCGCGTGTTGCGCCGCTATCGTTCGCGAGTTTCTGTGAACCCGCGCAGTTGCGTCCCACTTCCATTCCCACACCCAGGCCGGTCCGGACGGGAGTGGCCCAGGAGTGGCGAGCATCGGAGACAACGGATTCGGGGGCATCGACGACGGATGCCCGCGTAGGGGATCGGCGAACCATGAAAGCCGACCGCAAGCGGTCGCACGTCCCCTCCGGGGCCGCCCCATATGGGTCACCAATGTGGTCGTACGAGTCGCCCGAGTCTGACATGCCGGGGACCCCGACCAGTCAACCCACGGTCGCAGGCTCCCTCTTCGGGGTTGACAGGCCACCCTCGTCATGTCGATCGGGGACGTCTCGGCCGAGGGTGCGTTGGCAGCCTTCCATGAACAAGAACCTGCTCAACGATCACCAGATCATCACCGAGCTCATCGGCAATGCCGCTCAGCTCCCCGCCGAAGATCCGCGCGCGGCCCGGTGGGCCACCGAAGCGCTCGCGCTCGCCAGCGCAGCAGAGCTGCCCCTCCTCATCGAGGAGGCCGAAGGAGTGCTCGGACGGATCGAGCACGACACCACCTGCCGGTGGTGCGCCGGGCAGCCGGGAGCAGCCATCCCGGTCGGGTCCTTCTGGTGCATCCACTGAGCACAGGCCCTCCGGGGTCCCGGTCCCACCACGGGGCCGGGCCCCCCTTTTTTTGTCTCCCGCACAGGCTGGAATACCACCGACAGCACTGTCGTTGTAGGACTCGACGGCGTTCGATCCCAATGCCCCGGGTACCAACCATCAGCCGCTACGAGCGGCCACCTGCCGAGAGGCGCACTGGCGAACACCGTCACCCAACATCGAACAGGGCCACGCATCACAGATGCGTGGCCCTGGCTCGTTCGAAACGACCCGTCGACGCGGCCACCGCCGCGCCTCCGAACCTTCTCGTCCAGTCATTCGAGTAAATGACTGTTGCCGGAACCGCCGCGCCGCCCCGTGCGTCCAATAGGACATGGACGACGACGAGCGCGCAGCCATCCGATCGGAAGGCCACGACCCCGACCACCCGGCTGTGCCCCATGCCCTCGACCAGGTGAAACGCGACCTCCGGCTATATCGGCACCTCGCCTGGACCTTCACCGCGGCCGACCTCGACGGCAGCGTCGTTCCCCGCTGAACCTGCTCACCAGCACATTCGACAGTCGAACACGCGTTCGATACGCTGGCGGTAGTTCCTACCGGCACGGCGAAAGGTCGATCCTCATGGCCACCGTCGACGCGATCGCAGACCTCACCGGACTCGACAAGGCCACCCAGCTCGACGTTCTGCGCCGCCGGATGGCCACCGTCCCGGGCGGTCGCCGTGACCACGCGCCGACGGACCTCCCCACCATCACCGCACCCGAACCGGCGGCACCCACCGCAAGCAGTACGGACCTCGCGGGCGAGCCCGACGACTTGGAGCCGCTCAGCGGCGCTGTACGCGGCAAAACCCTGCGGACCATGCCCGTACCCCCGCCGCTCGCCGCGCTGCTCCCACGCCGAGCCCTGGCCCGTGGAACCGCCGTCACCGTCACCGGCGCCGGGTCCATGCTCATCGCGCTCGTCGCCGAAGCATCCGCCGCCGGCCACCACGTCGCCCTCATCGGTCAACCACGCCTGAGCCTGCTTGCCGTCCACGAACACGGCGGCGATCTCGCGAAAGTCCACCTCGTCGATCCCGGGGCCGGGGATCCTCTCGACGCCGCCTCGATCTGTCTCGACGGGCTGGATTTGGTCGTCACCACCGTGCACGGACGAGACGTACCACCGACGCGCGCAAGGGCTTTGCTCGCCAGGAACCGTCGACATGCCAGCATCCTGGTCCTAACGGATGGACACATGCCCGGTATCGATCTCACGATCGCCTCCACCGTCGCCGGTTACGGCGGAATCGAACAGGGCCGTGGGCGCATCAAATCGATCACCCTCGAAACCGCCGTCCACGGCCGCGGAACACCACACCGCACCGGCCGCTACACCCTCACCGCCCCGAGCTTCGGCGAGCACGGTCTGCGCTGGACACCCGCACCCGCCGACCTCACCGTCCACCGGCCCGTCGCCGTCGCGCAATGACCACCGACAACGAGACCGCAGGCATCTTCGATGCCTGGCCCACCACCTTCGAGCCACCCACCCGCCGCATCGTCGACCCACCCAAATCGGTGAACGTCAATATCGCGCTCGCCATCGGGCGATCCGGAGGCGGGGGATTCCGTGACACCACACCTTTGAAAGTCCGGGCCGAGGGCCTGGCCATGGACAGCATCGTCGAAGGAACCTTGTACGCCTGGGCACGGACCGGGACCGGTGATTGGCTTGCTTGTAGCTACAGTTCGTAGCTGACCGTCGACCGCACGGCATGAGCGACAACCGGATGAGCGTCAGCGTTAATTGTGTTGTGGGTGCTGGGAGATTGCTGGGTGATCCCGTGCGATGGGTCCCGTCTTGGCCGCCCCGCCGGGTGATCCGAGGTCGTCGAAGAACAGTGCGTTGATCGAGGTGTACTTCGCCCATTCGTGCGGGAGGTCGTCTTCGTAGAAGATCGCTTCGACCGGGCAGACCGGCTCGCAGGCACCGCAGTCGACGCACTCGTCGGGGTGGATGTAGAGCATCCGTGGGCCTTCGTAAATGCAGTCGACCGGGCACTCTTCGATACACGCCTTGTCCATCACGTCGATGCACGGCTCGGCAATGACGTAAGTCATGGTCGCGTGTCCTGGGGATGATCGAATTCGGTTGCCTGCGAGTCGGTCCTACCTCGAATATTGTTCTCGGAGAAGCGAGCTGGGACGAGACGGGGGATAAGTCGGACGTAGGCGACCATCCCGATCAACTCCACCAATGTCTGCGTCACCACAACCACGGCAGCAAGAGACAGCTGTGGTGGCAGCGCAAGCGCCAGCGGCAGAACGACCAACGAATTCCGGGTCGCACCGGAAAAAATCAACGCCCGAGTCGCGGGAACGTCCTGGCGCGTCACCCTGGCCGTCGCCCATCCAACAACCGCCATGACGACCAGGAATGCAACGAAGATCGGCACCACGGGAATCAGCTGGGAGCCCTCGGAGCGGACTGCGTCGATCTGCGACGCCACGACGACGGCAAGAGTGGCCATCATGACCGGCACCATCGCCGCGGCCATCGCATCCATGATCCGGGTGCCGATTCGGCGACGACGTGCGAGCGCTTGCGTCAGGGCCGCCAACACCAGTGGAACAACGATCAGCAGCACGAACGCTTCGACGAACGGTGCAATGTCGATGATTTCCACCAACTCGGACCCGACGAACAACCACAGGTAGAGCGGCAGAAACGCGATCTGCAACAACATCAACAGCGGCGCGCTCGCGAGCAACCGTTCCGATGCCGCGCCCGCCAACCCGCTGAAGACGATGACGTAGTCGATGCAGGGAGCCAACAACACCAGCAGCACACCGACGAGTACCGCCTGGCTGTCAGCGACGAACCGGGTCATAGCGAACACGACGACCGGGACGAGCACGAAATTCAGCACCACGACACTGAGCAAGAACTTCCCGTCGCGCAGCGATGCGCCGATGGCGGAGAACGGAACCGCGAGGAACGTGGCGTAGAGCAACACGATCAGTACCGGGTTGATGGCGATCTCGAACGAATGCGCCGACGACGGCGCACCCGAGCCGACAACGGCACCGATGAGCAGGGCCAGCAGGTAGAGCGGGATCTGGAACTTCTCCATCCAGGCCACCATCGAGGTGGCGCTCGATGTGTTCACGAGGTGCCCACTGCAGTGTTCGCAGAGATCAGCCAGGTGCACTCTGGATTGCATGGCGTCGACGCGTCGGGTGTGTCCCCAAGGCGGGACAGTGCATCGGTCAAACTGTCACGCAGTGCGGTCAATTGAGCGATCGATTCGTTCGCGTGAGCGATGTGCGATTCGATGGCGGGGCCGAGTTCGGCTTTGACTGCGGCGCAGGAGTCTTTCTCCCAAACACGAAGGAGAAGTTTGATCTCCGGCAGCGACAAGTTCAGGCTTTTGGCGGCTGTGATGAACGCCAAACGTTGCTGAGCACGGTCGTCGTAGACGCGGTAGCCGTTCGCCGAACGGTCCGCCGGGAGCAGGCCCTCGCTTTCGTAGAACCGTAGCGTGGTCGCGGGGACGCCGGTCACCGACGACAGCTGTGAAATGCGCAGAGCGGACATGCACCGAGGATAAACCTTCGAGTCGGGTGGAAGGTCAAATCCTTGACCTTCCACCCAGCTACTGGGTCTAACGTCGGGCCATGTACCCAGTTCGACCGCGCCCGGACGCCCGGACACTCATCCGTCTCGACCCGACGCCTCTCCGCGAGATGAAGGCCCCGTCGGCATGCACGCTCTCAACAGCCGTCCAACCTGGGCGGATCGAGCTGTGGGCATTGATCCTCGCCTCCGTTACCAGCCGCCGGCGTGTCGATGAAGGACTCGAATTCACCTTCCCGCCGGATACGGCGTTCATCGCTCGCCTGTCCGATGCAATCGCCTCGGAACTGGCGTGCTGCTCCTTCTACGTCTTCACGGTGAACTTCACCGCCACGGCAACAACGATGACAGTAAAAGCCCCCGGCCACAGTGCGGAAGTGGTTGACCAACTGTTCGGCGATACGGACTCATAGAGAATCAAAGCCTCTACGGCGCAGAATGATTCGTGCCATCAAGTCGCGCAGCCATGACAAGCCGGTCAATGACCGGGTATGCACAAGCTTGCTGCCGTGTCGTTCTCGATCCCCACCGGCAACAAGAAAGGCCGACTCGACCTCGAACGGCAATGGTGCCCCGCCGCCGCCATCACACCCATCACATGACCGACACCACCACCGCAGTGGCCACCCGACAGATGGCCGATCACCCACAATCGACACACACCACCGCAGCAGCACAGGAGACACCGTGAAG
>NZ_CAPS01000128.1 GCF_000333955.1 Rhodococcus sp. AW25M09 | reverse complement strand
ATTCACCATCGTCTTCGTCCTCGCCACAGCCTCGATCTTCGGAGTCATCGGCACCTTGCGCATCAACGAGCAAGTACTCCAACGAGTCGGCGGCGTCATCACGATCATCATGGGTGCAGCGTTCATCGGATTGATACCCGCACTGCAACGCGACACCCGATTCGCACCTCAGCAGATCTCGTCCCTCGCCGGAGCGCCGCTGCTCGGCGGTGTGTTCGCGCTCGGCTGGACACCGTGTCTGGGCCCCACCCTCGCCGGTGTTCTGTCTGTCGCGGCAGGAACCGAAGGTGCAACCGCAGCCCGCGGGGTCACTCTCATCGTCGCGTACTGCATGGGACTCGGCCTACCGTTCGTCGTCCTCGCGTTCGGTTCGAGTTCGGCGATGCGCGGGGTGGGATGGCTTCGAAGGAACTCACAGAAGATCAAAGTCGCGGGCGGTGTCATCATGATCGCCGTCGGCGTGGCACTGCTGACCGGAGTGTGGGGGTTGTTCATCGCCTGGATCCGCAACGAATTCGTCAGTGCAGTGGTCCTGCCCATCTGATCGAGATGTCGCCGAACCACCACGCCGCATTGCATTGTTCGGGTAGCCGAACTATATTTTCAGGGTCCTGACATATTGTTGGTGCCGGAGGGTGTGGTCATGTCTGTGCTGCAGCGCCGATCGTCTCGGCCGCCCTCGAGGTTTCGGTCGGGCCTGGTTCTGCTCGGCCCGGCTTTCGTCGCAGCGATCGCCTACGTCGACCCCGGCAACGTCGCCTCCAACGTCAGTGCCGGCGCGCAGTTCGGATACCTGCTGGTCTGGGTGATCGTTGCCGCGAACGTGATGGCCGGTCTCGTCCAGTTCCTCTCCGCCAAACTCGGCATCGTCACCGGAATGACACTGCCCGAAGTAGTCCGCGAGAAGTCGAGCAGGACTGTGCGACTGGCATATTGGGGGCAAGCGGAGGTGGTCGCCATGGCGACCGACCTCGCCGAAATCGTCGGCGGTGCAATTGCCCTCTACTTGCTCTTCGACCTGCCGCTCCTGATCGGCGGCCTCATCACCGGGGCCGTATCGATGATCTTGCTGATGGTCCAGGATCGGCGGGGCCAACGGCCCTTCGAGTTCGTGATTCTCGGGCTACTCGGTGTCATCGCCGTCGGATTTCTTGCCAGTGTCGTCGTGGAACCGCCATCGTTCACCGAGGCCGCGGCCGGTTTGATTCCGCGGTTCGACGGCGCGGAAAGCGTGTTGATCGCCGCCGCGATGCTCGGTGCGACGATCATGCCGCACGCGGTGTACCTGCACTCCGGCCTTGCACGTGACCGGCACGGACACCCCGAGGCAGGGCCTGTCCGTCAGCGGTTGTTGCGGATCACCCGGATCGATGTCGGGTTGGCGATGCTGCTGGCCGGTGCGGTGAACATGTCGATGCTGCTGTTGGCGGCATCGACGTTGGGGGGCCGCGAGGGCGTCGATTCCATCGAAGGAGCCCACGCAGCGGTAGGGGACACTCTGGGGCCGGTCGTGGCGCTGCTGTTCGCGGTGGGCCTGCTGGCCTCGGGTCTTGCATCGACATCGGTCGGGGCGTACGCCGGCGCGATGATCATGGATGGGCTACTACGTAAGCGCATTCCGATTCTGGTGCGACGACTGGTGACCCTTGTTCCCGCACTGGTAATTCTGGCAGCAGGAGTCGACCCCAGTCGGGCACTGGTCGTCTCGCAGGTCGTGCTGTCGTTCGGTATCCCGTTCGCGTTGATTCCCTTGGTGCGGTTCACATCGGACCGCATCCTGATGGGCGGCGATGTCAATCACCGGATCACGGCATACGCGGCATGGCTCATCGCGGGAATCGTCGTCGCACTCAACATTGCACTGATCTATCTGACCGTGGTCTGACTGCACCAAAACCGGGATCGCATCAGTCCTCGGTATCGGCAGAGTCACCCTCTACCGACACCTTGCCGCCCTTTAGCAGTCAGCGGGGGAGAGGCCGCGTACCTTTCTTCCACACAAACGGGCCACAGTGCCACTGCGGCAGCGAGAGTCGAGCACTCCTGCCTCAATTTTTGCAGGATTCTGTGGATCTAAGTCACACGCTCTGAGCCCAACGGCGTCCTCAAGCGCTTCGACGGCACCGCACCACCACACCTGCTCTATCTCTGAAGCCAGGACGAAGTACGGGGCGACCCGAAACTGTTGCAACAGAATAGCTCTGTCAGTGCCCAATTGTCATACTCGCCGTCATGCGGATAGAACCATCGGCGGACCACCACTACCCGCCGAAATCGCCGAGCAGGCGGTGCAATCGTCCTCACCGCCCTGCAAACAATCGACCAAGCTCGCAGTGAGCCAGCCGATGGGGGTCGATCAAGCGCCGCCGGTAGGCCGGTCCACTGACTCCAATACGTCCGCGAGCATCGGAACGTCTCAGTCGCAACCCGTCGAGATCCGCGATAGCCCTCGCCGTCAGATCGTTGAATGCTGTCCCCCTTCCAAACAATACGGGGAGGGGGTATGGTCCGAATCGTCGCTGGATACCCCCTGGGGGTATCACTCAAGATGAAGGAGTACCTCATGATCACCACGAATTACCGAGTCACCGGCATGACCTGCGGACACTGCGAGGCGTCGGTCCGGGAAGAAGTCAGTGCTGTGGTCGGGGTCGACACGGTCGAAGCATCGGCGTCGGCGGGGACGCTGACGGTGACGAGCGCCGATGAGCCCGACCACGCCCAGGTCGTCGCCGCCGTTCGCGATGCCGGATACACAGCCGAACCGCAACCCGCAGATTCACGCACCGCGTAGCCGCTGAACTCGGCGGAGAGAAGGATTCGCACGATGAACAACCACACACATGCCGATGTCGGCGTGGCCGAGACAGCGGGCACACAGTCGGGCCACGACCCGTCTGGACACAGCGCAGCCCACACCGGACACGGCGAGCAGACTGAACACGAAGGCCATACCGGGCACGGTGGCCATGCCGGTCACGGCGATCACGTCGGCATGTTCCGTCGCCTGTTCGCGATCATGCTGGTCCTCGCCGTCCCGGTGATCGTTGCCTCGAACATGTTCGCGATGCTCCTCGGATACTCGCTGCCCGACGCAGCGTGGATCGCGTGGGTCTCCCCGGTACTGGGCACCGTGATGTATGTCTGGGGCGGTTCCCCGTTCCTCACCGGCGCAGTCAGCGAAATCCGTTCACATGCACCAGGAATGATGCTGCTCATCGCCCTCGCGATTACCGTCGCATTCGTCGCGTCGATGGGAGCGAGCCTCGGCGTACTCGATCATCAGCTCGACTTCTGGTGGGAACTGGCCCTGCTGATCGTGATCATGCTGCTCGGGCACTGGATCGAAATGCGATCCGTCGCCCAGACCACCTCCGCCCTGGATTCATTGGCCGCATTGCTGCCCGATACCGCCGAACGAGTCGAGGGCGACGATGTGGTGCCGGTGCCCCCCTCCGAGCTGCAGCTCGGTGATGTCGTCGTCGTCCGCCCCGGTGGCCGCGTACCCGCGGACGGCACCATCGTCTCCGGATCGGCGAGCATGGACGAATCGATGATCACCGGCGAATCACGCACGATCCGCCGCAGCGATGGCGACCAGGTCGTCGCCGGCACTGTCGCCACCGACTCCGGTCTCCGCATCAAGGTCACCGCAGTAGGGGAGGACACCGCCCTCGCCGGCATCGGCCGCCTGGTCGCCGACGCCCAGAACTCGACCTCGCGGGCCCAGCGCATCGCCGACACCGCCGCCGGCTGGCTGTTCTGGTTCGCTCTCGGATCTGCGATCATCACCGCGTTGGTATGGACGCTATTCGGGATGCCCGACGACGCGGTCATCCGCACCATCACCGTGTTGGTCATCGCCTGCCCGCACGCACTCGGACTCGCGATCCCGCTGGTGGTCTCCATCGCCACCGAACGTGCCGCCCGCGGCGGGGTTCTGGTCAAGGACCGGCTCGCACTCGAAACCATGCGCACGGTGGACACCGTGCTCTTCGACAAGACCGGGACCCTCACCAAGGGTGAACCCACCGTCACCGCAATCGAGGTGACGAACGGGCGCACCGCCGACAATGTCCTCGCTTTGGCTGCTGCCGCAGAAGCCGACTCAGAGCACCCACTCGCACGGGCTATCGTTGCGGCCGCACGCGCGCGGAACCTGACCGTCCCGGCTGTAGCAGACTTCCAGTCGTCCCCCGCCGTCGGGGTCGCAGCCGACGTCGACGGCACCCGGGTCCAGGTCGGCGGGCCGGCACTGCTCGAGCAGGAACGCGGATCCGAACTCGCCGTCGCCGATCGGTGGCGCGGGGACGGGGCGATCATCCTGCACGTCCTCGCCGGCGGTGTGGTGATCGGTGCACTCGCGCTGGCAGACGAGATCCGCCTCGAATCACGCACCGCAGTCGATGCGCTCCACGCCCGCGGAATCACGGTCGTGATGATCACCGGTGATGCCGATGCTGTCGCGAAGTCCGTCGCGACCGAGCTCGGTGTGGACCGCTACTTCGCCGGGGTGAAACCGGAAGACAAGTCCCACACCGTCGCTGCACTCCAGAGCGAAGGACGCACCGTGGCGATGGTCGGCGACGGAGTCAACGACGCGCCCGCTCTCGCGCAAGCGGACGTCGGCATCGCGATCGGGGCGGGTACCGACGTCGCTATCGCGTCGGCCGGGGTGATCCTCGCCAGCGACGACCCGAGGTCGGTGTTGTCGGTGATCGAACTCTCGCGGGCCTCGTACCGAAAGATGAAGCAAAACCTCTGGTGGGCAGCGGGATACAACCTCATCTCGGTTCCGCTCGCGGCAGGAGTGCTCGCGCCGGTCGGGTTCGTGCTGCCGATGTCGATCGGCGCGATCCTGATGTCGCTGTCGACGATCATCGTCGCTGCGAACGCACAATTACTGCGTCGACTCGACCTCACACCCGACACCATCACCGGAGCGGTGAACGAGGGGAGTTCCAACCCTCCGTCGCAGCGCACACCGTCACTGTGAGAGCTGATCTCGTACCGGGAACGCAGCCCTGACAATTGTGGAACGTTGATGGCCGCACCTTCTCCGCCGGAGAGGATGCGGCCATCGTTGTCTATAGCGGGCCGGGTCAGCCGAGCAGCCGCTGCATGGTGTCGATTTCCTGCTGCTGGGTGGCGACGATGGTGCGGGCCATCTCCAGGGCGTCAGGATTGGAACCGTCTGCGATTTCGGTGTTGGCCATCTCGATGGCGCCGGTGTGGTGGGCGATCATCATCGTCAACCACTGGCGGTCGAATTCCGGTCCCGACGCTGCCATCAACGCGTCCATGTCCTGAGCGGTCATCATGCCGCTGCCGGAGCTGTGGTCCATCCCGCCCATGTCACCCATGTCACCCATGTCACCCCTGTCCATGTCGGGCATGGGCTGGCCCCACTCGGTGAGCCAGGTGGTCATCTGGTCCATCTCGGGCTGTTGCGCGGCGGCGATCGCCGATGCCAGCGACAGCACCTCCGGGTTGTCGGTGCGGCCGTTCGCCATGTCGGCCATCTCGACTGCTTGGGCGTGATGCGGGTACATCATCTGCGCGAACATCACGTCGGCATCGTTGAACTCTGCGGACGCGCTTGCTTGGGCCGAGGACATCGGTGCCGAGGACATCGATCCCATCGCATGGCCGTCCATCGACGAATCGGCCGCGTTGTCGCTACAGCCGACGACGAGGAACGCGCTCGCGGCGGCAGCAGCGATCGAGGCAATGACTTTGGTACGCATGAGGAAACTCCTTGCAAGAGTGAGTAGTGCAGAGAATTGGATGTCGTTCGATCCGCCGACAGACACGCGTCTGACGGGCTCCCTGTCACACTCGCAAGGTCACCGATCTGTCCAACTCCCATAACGTCCACGGCGGCGCACGCTCAAGCGTGGAGTCGGCCCGTCCAATGATCCGGTTCACCGATGTCGGCGCCAGGTCGAGGGCTGCGCTCATCGCCGGGACCGTCAGCGCGGGCCACGACACCGTCGTGCCGACGCAGGGATGCATCATCTGGTGCCCCGACGGGCAGTCATGTTCCCCGGTCATCACCGGAACCGTGGCGTCCGTGTGGGACGGTGCTGCGAACGAGGCATGGCCGCCGCTCATCGATGTGGACATCGAGCCGGTCACGGGCATCGACATCGGTGTCACCGAATGCATCAACAGGACACCGAACACCGTCAGTGCAATCAGTAGAGCTGCCGTCGGAGCTGTGCCCCGTCGACCGTGCCGATTCACTGAGTGCATGCGGCCGATGATACCAACATATACCCCCTGGGGGTACGCCTGTCTCGTCGCGTTCGGTCGTCGAAGCATTTCGTCATGTCTTCGAGGTGTCGAGTCCGAGATCTGTTGCGCGGTTGTAGTCGTCGTCGATGAGCACCACGCTGCGATGTTCCCGGTCGAGTAGTGAGGCCGCGATCGAGGCGCGATAGCCGGAGGCGCAGTGCACCCACACTTTGCCGTCGGGAACTTCTGCGAGTCGGTGCGGCAGTTCGTGGAGGGGAATGTTGATCGCACCGGGGATGTGGCCGTCCGCGTATTCGGACTGTTGACGGGTGTCGAGCACTGCAATGTCCGAGTCCTCTGCGGCGAGTCCGGCGAAGTCGGACACTTCGTAGGACCGTACGCGCCCGTCGCTGGCGAGCGAATGAATCTCTCCGACAGCGGAGCCGGAGGGGTGGTCGATGCCGATACGTGCCAACTCCCTTGTGGCCTCGTCGATTTGATCGGATGTGTCGCCGATCAAGGTCAGCGGCGCACCCCACTGGTAGAGCCAGCCGAGGTAGGTGACGAATGTCGTCGACAGCTCGAAGCCGAGGGAACCGTCGAGATGTCCGGCAGCGAAGGCGGTGCGTGCGCGGAGGTCGACGACCCATTGTCCGTCGTCGATGCGGCGGCGTAGTTCGTCGGGGTCGACGGGTTCTGGGGTGGACAGGTCGATCGGTGCGGGGCCTTCGGTGTTGATGACGCCCATGTGGGCGTAGTACGCGGGGTAGGCCGACAGTCCTGCGATCAACTCGTCGACGTAGGTTTGTTCGTCCTGGGTCAGCGCGGGATTGGACTGTTGCTGTTCACCGATGGTCGACGAGTCGCCGCTGGTGGGGGTCGCGGAGCAGAAGCTACCGAATCCGTGGGTGGGGTAGACCTCGACGTCGGCGGGGAGTTCGGCGGCGATTCGACGGACCGAGTGGAACTGGGCATGGGTGAGCTCGTCGGTGTGTTCGGAGCCGAGTAGGTCGGTGCGGCCGGTGGATCCGTAGAGCATCGAGCCGCCGGTGAAGATCGCGATCGGTTCGTCTCCGAGTTGCAGTACGTAGCTGACGTGATGATGTGTATGGCCCGGGGTGTGCATGACCTGAAACGTCGCCGATCCCGCGTCGACGACATCGCCGTCCCCCACTGCCCGTCGCTCGAATTCGACCGGGTCACCCTCGGGCACAACGTATTCGGCTCCGGTGGCGCGTGCGAGTTCGAGTCCGCCGGTGACGTAGTCGTTGTGGATGTGGGTTTCGAGTACGTGGGTGATCGCGGCGTTCTTCTCCGTGGCCAGTGCCAGGACGCGGTCGATGTCACGTTGGGGATCGATCACGACGGCGATGCCGTCGTGGCTGATCAGGTAGCTGCGGTCGCCGAGGCTCGACGTTTCGATGATGGCGATGTCTGGATCGGTGGTGCTCACGGGGTACTCCTACGGTGTAATCGGGTCGGCCTCGTTTCTGACGTGAAACGTCCTCGTTCAGGCCAGTGCGAGGAAGAGCTTTTCCAGTTCTGCTTCGGTCATGGGCTCTTTGTTGTCTGCGGTGTCGCCGGTCATGCATTCACGAAGGCCGGTGGCCACGATCTTGAATCCGGCTTTGTCGAGGGCGCGGGAGACGGCGGCGAGTTGAGTGACGACGTCTCGCAGTCGCGTCCGTTCTCGATCATGCCGATCACACCGGCGAGTTGGCCGTGTGCGCGGCGCAGACGGTTGAGTACCAATGCGATGCTGTCTTCGTCGCCGATCATTGCGGTCTCCTGAGGGTGTGTGATGGTGGTAGTCCTTCCAGATTACCCCCGGGGGCATCGGTTCGGTGTGTGCAGTCGGTCATGAAAGAACGAGGGTGTCGACAAGTACATAGCCCGCGACGGCGAACACCAGGTAGGCGAACCACGTGCGCAGCTTGTCGGTGTCGATGCGTGTGCTCAGTTTTCCGGCGACCAGCGAGCCTGCGATCGCCGCACCGGCGAACGCGGCTGTCAGTGGCCAGTTCCCGCCGAGCCCGTCGGCCTGAGCGATCAGTCCGGCGGCGGAGTTGGCGACGATGACCACCAGCGACGTTCCGACAGCGACACTCATCTCGATTCCCAGCAACAGCACCAGAGCGGGGATGATCAGAAATCCTCCGCCGACGCCGAACAGTCCGGTGAGGACACCGACCCCGAACCCGGTCGGTATGGACCGTGGTGCGCATCGCCGCCAATCGATCCCGGAACTTCCTGTCTTGCAAGCGGTTCCGACATCGTCGGTGCTGCGCAGCATCCGCGCCCCGGCGATGATCATGACGATCGCGAAGCCGATCATCACTGCGGCCTCGGGCAGATGCCTGCCCAGGACGCTGCCGACCACGGTGCCGACAATGCCGGTGGCCGCGAAGATCGCCGCCAGTCGCCATTCGACGAGCTTCGCCCGCACCTTGGGGATGGCCCCGGTCGCCGAGGCGACACCGATCACCAGCAACGATGTCGGTATCGCCTCCGACAGGTCCATTCCGAGGGCGTAGACGAGAACCGGGACGGCGAGGATCGACCCGCCGCCTCCGAGGAGACCGAGCAGGATGCCGACGGCGACGCCGAGGACCAGTGCCAGTGCCAGGGTCATCAGCTGTGGGCTGTGTCCTGGCCACCGAGTGCGTCGATGGCGGCCTGGAGCTTGGTGGTGGCCTCGGCCGCGACATCGGAGAGGGCGGGTTCTCCGGTCGCTTGGACCATGATGTCGGGGTTCATCGCTTCGACGATCACCGATCCGGATGTGGCGGTGTCGGCGCGGACGACGACATTGCACGGCAGCAGCAAGCCGATCTGGCGCATGACTCCGACGGCGCGGTGCGCGAGGGTGGGATTGCAGGCACCGAGGATCAGATACTGCTCCATGTCTTCGCCGAGTTTGGCCTTCAACGTGGCCTGCATGTCGATTTCGGTGAGAACACCGAAGCCTTGGTCGGACAGGGCTGATTTGACGGAGTCGACTGCGGTGTCGAAGTCGGTGTCGGTCAGAGTGGTCGAGAGTGCGATGTTCATGAGGGAAATTCCTTTCGGTGGTCGAACTGTGGTGGTGTGGGCCTACCCGATTCGGGGCCGGCGAATACTCGGCACGCCCGCTTTGGTGAGCAGTGCGCTGGCCGGGCACCAGCCAACCGCTGCGTAGAGGGCGAGGTTGGCGGCAGCGAACGCGCTGAGCAGTCGCCACTGCGGTGCGTGGAGTTCGCCGAGGGCCAGGCCGGTGGCGGTGACACCGGCCGCGAGGGCGGGGACGATACGTTCGATCGGCCATCCCGCGAACGCGGACGAGCGGGTGGTGTTCGGATCGGTCATGATTGCTCCGTTCGGTGCGGTGAGAGTGTCAGTGCGAGAAACTGATCGAGGGCAACACCTTGCGCAACCAGGCCGGTGACCACCATGCGGCGTGACCGGTCAGACGCAGCAGGACCGGCAGCAGGATGAGCCTGATCAGGAAGGCGTCGAGCAGTACCGCGACACCGAGAATGATGCCCATTTCTTTCGGTGGGAGCGGATCGGAGAGTGCGAAGGTGAAGAACACGGCGACCATGACCGCGGCGGCAGCGAAGATGACGCGGCCGGAGTGGGCGAGGCCGTCGACCTGGGCGGCTTTCGGGTCGCCGGTCTTCTCGTAGTGCTCTTTGGCGGTGGCGAGCAGGAACACGGTGTAGTCCATGGCGATGGCGAAGATCATCGCGAAGAAGAACACCGGTCCCCAGCCGTCGAGGAACCCCTGTGGGGTGAAGCCGAGCAGTGATGCACCGTGTCCGTCTTGGAAGATCAGCTTCGCTACTCCGAATGCGGCTGCGGTCGAGAGCAGACTGACGGCGGTGCCGAGGATCGCGATCAGCGGTGCCTGCAGTGCAACGAGCAGCAGGATGAAACCGAGCGCGAGGATGATCCCGATCACCAGCGGCAGGTAGTCGTTGAGGGCTTGCTGCAGATCGAGGTTCTCCGCCGGTGCCCCGCCGACCAATGCCGACTCCGGGAGCTGCGCGCGCAGGTCACCGAGGATGGTGCCCATACTCTCGTCGGAGGGGTCCACGGCGGGAAGCGCTTGTAGCAGTGAGTAGTTCGAGCCGTCCGCGGCAGGCTGGGGCGGAGTCACCATCGAGATCCCGTCGACGCTGCTGGCTGCGGTGGCGGTCGCGGCGGCGTCGGAAGAGGGGACGACGATCTGCAGTGCGCCGGGTGCGCCGTCGCCGAACTGGGCTTGGACGAGCTCGTAGCCCTGGCGGACCGGTGCGTCTTCTGGGACGACGGAGATCGAGGGCATCGCGACTTTCAGTCCGAGGACCGGAAGGGCGAGGGCGATGAGGATGCCGACGGAGACCAGTGCGAACGGCCAGGGGTGCTTGTGGAGTAGTTCGCCCCAGGCTGCGAATTTCGGGGAGCGGTGCTGCTGGCGCTTGGCGTAGGGCAGGGAGGCGGCGTTGACCTTGGAACCGAGTGCCCCCAGGGTTGCGGGGAGCAGGGTCATGGTGGCGATCAGCACGAAGGTCACGGCGAGCATGATGCCGACGGCCATGGTGCGCACCGCCGGTGCGGGAACGAGCAGGACGGCCGAGAGGCTCACCAAGACCGTCAGACCGGACAGGACCACGGCTTTGCCTGCGGTGTCCATGGTTTCGGCGACCGCGGCACGTGGATCGGCGTTGCGCAGTGCGTCGCGGAACCTGGCGACGATGAACAGGGCGTAGTCGATTCCGAGGGCGAGGGCGAACATCATCGCGAAGTTCATCGCCCACACCGAGATCGGCGTGACGCCGTTGAGCAGAACGAGTCCGCCTGCGGATGCGACCAGGCCGGCAACGGTGAGTAGCAGCGGCAATCCCGCGGCGACGAGGGAGCCGAACGCGAGCACCATGATCGCCAAAGTGACCGGCCAGGAGAACAATTCGGCCTGAATCATGGCGTCGTGGTTGGCCTTGTTGAAGTCCGACCACAGTGCGGAGGATCCGGTCGGGTAGACCTCGATGCCGTCGCCGGAGAGTTCGGTCAGCTCGCCCTTCACCTCGTCGACGGCCTTGACCATGTCGTCGGTACTCGCGTTTGCGCCGGCGATCAAGATGCCGGTGTGACCGTCGGGACTGATCGTCATGCCCGGCTGGGGGGCGATGACCTCACCGAAGCGAGTGTCACCGTCGAAT
>NZ_CAPS01000129.1 GCF_000333955.1 Rhodococcus sp. AW25M09 | reverse complement strand
CTGATTCCCGCAGCGGTGACGACGTCGACGACCTCCGGTCGTCCTGCGGTGAGGGTGCCGGTCTTGTCCACGGCGACGACGCGGATGCGGCCCAGCTCTTCTACTGCTGCACCGCCTTTGATCAATGCCCCGTTGCGGCTCGCAGCCCCGATCGCCGCCACCACCGACAGCGGCACCGAGATGGCCAATGCGCACGGTGATGCCGCGACCAGGACCACCAGTGCGCGTTCGAGGCAATGTATCAGCGCATGTACGAAACGCAGGCGCAGTGGGGCGAACAGCAGGTTCCGCAGGACGAGTTGTTCCGCAGCTTCGCCGTCGAGCAAGGGCTCGACATGAGCGCCTTCGATGCCGCCTACACCGACCCTGCGACGCTCGCGCGCATCGAGGCCGACGTCGCGGACGGGATCGCGCTCGGCGTGCAGGGCACCCCGACGTTCTTCCTCAACGGCACCAAGATCGAACCCACCACGTACGGAGACCTCGCCGATGCCCTCGACGCTGCACTCGGCTGACCTCCCAGCGGCCGAGACCGGACCCGGTGGATCGTTCGGCCGGAGCCTGCCCTGGCTGCTGCTGGTGGGCGGCGTGACCGGACTGGTCGCCGCGTTCGTGCTCACGGTAGAAAAGTTCGCTCTGGCACTCGATCCCGACTACGCCCCGACCTGCAGCATCAACCCGGTGCTCAACTGCGGATCGGTGATGGACACCCCGCAGGCGTCTGCGTTCGGATTTCCCAATTCCCTTCTCGGGATCGCAGGCTTCGCCGTCGTGGCGGCAGTGGGTGCCGCCCTTCTCGCCGGTGCGGTGTTCGCACAGTGGTTCTGGGGCGCAGTGCAGGTCGGTGTCACTGCTGCCGCAGTCTTCGTGCACTGGCTGATCGCGCAGAGCCTCTACGACATCGGCGCGCTGTGCCCGTACTGCATGGCGGTGTGGGCGGTCACCGTACCGATCTTCTGGTACGTCACGCTGCGCAACCTCGACCGCGCCAGGTCGAAATCCGCTCTTGGGCAATGGTTTCGGCTATGGCTTGACTCGCTGATTCGCAATCACTCGCTTCCGCTGACCGTGTGGTTTCTCGTCCTCATCGCCCTGATCGCGCAGCGTTTCTGGTCGTACTGGTCCACGCTCCTATGATCCGCGACGTACCGTTCGCCCCTCTGCCGCTCTCTCGAGAAAGAAGGTCACGGCGATGACGCGCGGCTGGTCGCTCGTCATGCTCGTCGTTGTCGTTGCATCGATCGTTGCACTGTGGCCCCGCTCCGGTGGCGTCGAGGGCGGCCCGTCCGAGGCCATCGCCAACAATGTCGCGCCGGTCGGACCCGAACCCACATTGTCCCGCCCGCCGGATGACGCGGCACGAGCAGCAGCGCTACCGCTGTGTCCGCCGCCGGTACCGCGTGAAGGCGGTCCGCTGGCAGGAGTGATAGCGCGCTGCATCGGCAGCGCCGACGATGTCGATCTCGCCGACGTTCTCGGCAGCGAGGTGACGCTGATCAACCTGTGGGCATCCTGGTGCGGCCCGTGCCGCACCGAGATGCCCGTACTCGATGCCTACGCCGCAGAACCCGACGCGATCCCAGTCATCGGAATCAACGTCGAGGACCGACCCGAGGACGCGGCCGCGCTGCTCACGCAACTGGGCATCCGCTATCCGAACTACATCGACGGCGGCAGCGTCCAGGACGCGCTCTCGGCACCGCCGGTCCTTCCCCTGAGCTTTCTCCTCCACCCGGACGGAACGATCGAGCGCATCACCGACCCGACAGTGTTCGAGACGACAGACCAGATCCGCACTGCAATAAAGGACTTCACCTCATGACACGCTTCCCACCAGTGTGGGTCGGTACTCGACGACAAGGCGGCACGCCCACCGCGGCAATCGGATCGATTCTTGCCGTCGTACTACTGATCTCCGGATGCTCCGCTGGTGCCGACGCTGCACCGTCCGGCGGGAGCTTCGACTTCGTCGCGCCCGGTGGCCGAACCGACATCGTCTACGACCCTCCCGAAACACGCGGAACCATAGGCGAGCTCGCCGGCCCCGATCTGATGGAGGAAGGCAAGACGACCGCTCTGGCGGACTACGACGGCAAGGTCGTCGTGATCAATCTCTGGGGTCAATGGTGCGGCCCCTGCCGCGGCGAAGCCGACGACCTCGAAGAGGTCTACGAGGCCACCCGTGAGCGCGGTGTGCAGTTCCTCGGTATCAATGTCCGAGATCCGCAGAAGGACAAAGCGCAGGACTTCGTGGTCGACAACGACGTCACTTACCCTTCGATCTACGACCCCTCGATGCGGACGCTGATCGCCCTCGGCGGGAACTATCCGACCAGCGTCATTCCCTCGACGCTGGTACTCGATCGCCAGCACCGCG
>NZ_CAPS01000130.1 GCF_000333955.1 Rhodococcus sp. AW25M09 | reverse complement strand
CCGGGCCGGGATCGGGCAGACCCAACAGCACGAGCGCTTGCGACGTCGACATCGCGGCGAGCAGTGCAGCGACCACCGCGGCAATCGCTGCGCACAGCACCATCACCTGCGATCCGGAGCGTCGATCCACTGCGCCGCGGGTCGAGCGGGCCGCTTCGGTGGCCATGGTGTGCGCCTCTTCCCGGTGGATCGTGTTTCCGACATGGGCGCGAGGCAGTCCGACCTGCGCCGACAATGAACTACTACGAATGATAGTTGTACGAGTCCGGGCAGCCACCGCCGGACAATCCTTCAACACTTGCATGTATGCGCATATCGCAATATATTGTCGTTCTGCGGACCGGACACGACGAAGGAGCAACGATGGGGCACGGACACGGCCACGGGATAGAGCCGGGTTCACCGGCCAGCGCGTCCGGAAAACACCTCGGCCGACTGTGGATCGCTGTCGGCCTGGGGGCGGTCACCCTCGTGACGCAGGTCGTCGTCGGCC
Organism: Rhodococcus sp. AW25M09; assembly: GCF_000333955.1. GTDB lineage: Bacteria > Actinomycetota > Actinomycetes > Mycobacteriales > Mycobacteriaceae > Rhodococcoides. The sequence continues at coordinate 2,030 of NZ_CAPS01000130.1, read as the reverse complement.
TGTCCACCTCGTCGCTGGCCCTGCTCTCCGATTCCGCACACGTGTTCACCGACGTGTTCGGGATACTGATGGCGATCGTGGCGATCACACTCGCACAGCGACAATCGACCAAGGCTGCCCGCACGTTCGGGCTCTACCGAGCCGAGGTGTTCGCCGCATTGTTCAATGCACTTCTGCTGTTCGGTGTGGCCGGTTGGATTCTCTACGAAGCCGCGCAACGCATCACGAATCCGCCCGAGGTCCCCGGCGTCCCGGTGATGGCGGTGGCCACCCTCGGGCTCGTGATGAACCTCATCGCGTTCGCCCTGCTGCGCAGCGGCGCCAAGGACAGCCTCAACGTTCGGGGTGCGTATCTCGAGGTGATGGCGGACATGCTCGGCTCGATCGGCGTACTCGTCAGCGGGCTGGTCACCGTCCTGTTCGGATGGCGGTACGCCGATCCGGTCATCGCGGTCGCCATCGGCGTGTTCGTCCTGCCGCGCGCGTTCAACCTGGGCCGTCACGCCGTGCGGATACTGCTGCAGCACGCCCCGTCGGGCATCGACGTGGCAGCGGTCGAGAAGTCGTTGGCCGCCGTCGAGGGTGTCGAGGACGTGCACGACCTGCACATCTGGACCCTGACGTCCGGGATGGAGGTCGCGTCGGCGCATTTGACCGTGACCCCGGGTACCGCCTCACCGCCGGTGCTCGCTGCCGCTCAACAGGTCCTTCTCGATCAGTACGGTCTCGACCACGCCACGCTGCAGGTCGAACCTCCACGCGGTGAGGGTCGATGTCGGGAAGTGGCGTGGTGACAGGGAGCAGTCGAGGTCTTCGAAGTGGGTGAGGCGGGTCGTGCGAACCCGCCGGCTCGGGTCACGCGGGGTCGTGAGATGGATCTGCGCGGCGCGTTCGGTGGTCCACAGGGACGTCCGTAGCGAGCACTGCACCGGCGACACGGCGAAGGAGCCGCAGACGGTGAGGTCCACGGTCAGGTGTGCGCGGCCGCCGAATCGGAACCGGGCTGCCTCTCGGCTGTATCCCGCACGAACACCGACGCACCGATCAGCACCACGACACCGCTGGTGATGTAGACATCGGCGAGGTTGAACGTCGGCCACCATCCAGTGTGGAAGTAGTCCGTGACCGCACCGTCGACAAGCCGGTCGAGGACGTTGGACAGGGCACCGGCGAGGATCAACGCCAGCGCCACCGTGGTCCACTGCTCCCCGTGCCGAGCGCTGTGCCATCCGTAGGCCGCGACCCCGGCGGTGATCGTCGCCGTGACCGACACGATCACCCATAGGGGCAGTGAATCGCCCAGGCTGAAGGCCATTCCGCGGTTGAAGGCGAGTCGCAGTTCGAGGATCGGTAGTGCGATCGGAGAGCCGGGCAACGCTTGTTGCGCCCAGTAGTCGACGGTCAGCGCGGTAGCGACCAATGTCAGCACGAGAGTCACTGCGTAAGCACGCAGCCGCGTGGGAGACGTGGTGGGGGAGCGGTTCACGGATCCTCGTTCTCGGGTGTACCTCGGACAGGTGCTGGGTGTCGACGGAAGGGATCGGTCACCGCCGCAGAGTTGCCATCACATAAAATACTATGCACCATAGTAGTTGATGAACGGCAGAGATTTCTCCGGTACCGGCTGCTTGCTCATGTCGTCATGAGAGCGGCTCCTGACACAGAACCCGGACCTCGACGACCCGGCGACGACTCGAACCGGGCGCGGTGGGTGACCGGCAGCAACGGAGTCCGTGCCTGGATCCGGCTCCTCGCGGCTGCCTCGTCCGGGTTGCTGTTGTACGCCACATTCCCGCCCCTAGATCTGTGGTTTCTCGCTCCGGTAGCAATTGCAATGCTGCTGTTGGCTGTGCGCGGGCGAGGGGCGCGTGCGGGGGCCGGGTACGGCTTCGTCGCCGGCTCGGCGTTCTTCGTGCCTCTGCTGCCGTGGGTGGGGGAGTACGTCGGATCGGTGCCGTGGCTGGCGCTGTCCGTCGTTCAAGCCCTCTTCGTGGCGATGTTCGGTGCGGTAGCGGATCGGATGTCCCGAC
>NZ_CAPS01000131.1 GCF_000333955.1 Rhodococcus sp. AW25M09 | reverse complement strand
TCACCACGTACGGGATCCCGGCACTGACCGCGATCGGCGAGGTGGCTGCCGTCGTGGCGGCGGGGTCGCTGCTCCTCGCGGCATTTCTCGTTCCGCCTCAGAGGTCGGGTGTGCTCGACATCGACGGGTACGTAGCCGTCCGCACCGCGGCGAAGGCCTCCGCAGTGTGGGCGGTGTGCGCGGCGGCGTTGGTGCCGCTGACACTCTCGGACGCCTCGGGTCAACCTGTCGGATCCGTTGCAGCGCAACCGGTGCAGTTCCTCGGTGCGATCGGCGATGTCGAGGCCTCCACTGCATGGGCCATCACCTCTGCGGTCGCGGCGATCACCGCCGCAGCATGCGCGGCGGTGTTGCGGCATCGATGGACCCCCGCCTTGTTCGCCCTGTCGATGCTCGCGTTGATCCCGCGCGCGGTCACCGGCCACTCCTCGACCGGCGGCAATCACGACATCGCGACGAACTCGTTGATCCTGCACATCCTCGCTGCCGCGCTGTGGGTGGGCGGACTCCTCGCACTTCTCGCTCATGCGCTGCGCGGAGGTGGGCACCTTGCCGTCGCGACCCGCCGCTACTCGACGCTCGCTCTGGTCGCGTTCGTGATCATGGCGGTCTCCGGAGTGGTCAACGCTGCCGTGCGAGTGCCCGTGACGTCGCTGTGGGATTCGACGTACGGCGCTCTGATACTGGCGAAGATCGCAGCTCTGGCGATCGTGGGGACCCTCGGGTGGATACAGCGACGACGAACGGTCCGCGCTCTGGCTCACGACCCCGCGAGGCGCAGATCCCTGATCACGTTGTCGATGATCGAGACCCTCGTTCTCGTCACCACCGTGGGCCTGGCGGTCGCACTGGGCCGCACTCCCCCGCCCCCGCCGCAGGACACCTCGCTGCCCCAGGCGCACGAAGAGGCCTTGGGCTACGTGTTGGACGGCCCGCCCACCGCTGCGCGGTTGGCGTTCGAGTGGCGTTTCGACCTGGTGTTCGGCTCCGCGGCGGTGATCGCGGCCGTCCTGTATCTGGTGGCCGTGCGGCGCCGTCGGCGGGCAGGCCTGTCATGGCGGCGGCGGTGGACAGCGAGCTGGTTGGCGGGTACTGCGGTGCTGCTCGTGGCGACCTCGTCCGGGGTCGGGTTCTACAGCCCGGCGATGTTCAGCGTGCACATGGCGGGACTGACCGCGGTCGCCGTCGCCGTGCCGTTGCTGTTGGTCCTCGGCCGACCGGCAACCTTGTTCGCCTCGGTCCTGCCGACCGCGTCGGCCGCCGAAGCACCGGGCTCGCGCGAATGGCTCCGGGCTGCATGGCAGAGCCGAGCAGCCCGGATCGCGATACACCCGTGGGTCAGCACCACGGTGTTCCTGAGCAGCTTCTACCTGCTCTACCCCGGCGGACTGTTCGACACCGTCGCCGACTCGCATGTGGCACACATGGTGATGAAGGGCTGGTTCCTGACCGTCGGGATGGTGATGTTCTGGGGCACGGTCGGCGAAGACCCGGTACCGAGACCGATCGCGGGACTGACGAAGTTGCTCGCGAGTATCACCGCATTGGCCGGGTTCGCATTCTTCCTCGTCGTGACGATCGATCTCGAGACCGCGCTCGGAGCGAGCTTCTACAGCGGACTGCGTCTGGACTGGAACGCAGACCTGCTGGCCGACCAGCGGCGCGGCGGCACTCTGGCGTGGGGCATCGGGGAGTTGCCGTTGCTCGCTGCCGCGGTTCTCGCCGCGGTCCGGTGGTCGGCGGCCGACGAGAGCGCGGCACGGCAACGAGACCGCCGAGTCGACGATCAAGGTGATACCGAACTCGAGGCGTACAACACCATGCTCGGTGGCCTGTCCTCTCGGCGCGATCACCCCTGATACCCGAAACGCCCAGCCCTGTTCCGGTGCGGATGTCGTAGCCCGGCGGGATGTCGTAGCCCGGCGGGATGTCGTAGCCCGGCGGGATGTCCTCCGAGGACCGTGACCAGCGGTACGGACGAATCCGGGTCGAGTGGGATGGAAAAACTATGCTCGATAGTAGTAACCTGTGGCCTGACCGTCACCATTTCGTTATCTCGAGCGAGGCCACGGCCTCGTAGCCACCAAGGATTGTGATCTTGGCCCGACACCGCACACCCGATCCGATCGACGACGACTACGCAGCGCCGGCACCCGGCGTCGCGGTCTCGATGCCCGTCGGCAACAGGCCGACGGCGCTCATCGATCACCCCCGTCATCGACACGCCGGGTTCGCACCCTCGCGTTTCGTGACCGAGTCGCCCGCCGAGACCGTGTACTCCGACAATCGGTCGCAGGACGAGCACACGCCTTCGGCGCAGACGCCCGCACCGGATGTACCCGCTCACGCGGTCAGCGCCGCCTGGGACACCGCGGCCGCGGACGCTACCGCGTCGATGTGGGTGCACGTGGCCGGTCCGGACGAGACGACGCACAGCGAGGGTGACCGCGATGTAGTCCAGGCCGTGTCGCGACGTGCTCGCCGCGGACTTCATCGCCGCCGGGTGCCGAAGCCGGGTGGCCGCGCCATCGCTGCGTCGGTCGCGGTCGGTGCCTTTCTGTCCGCGGCAGCGACGTCTCCGAACACCGGGTCGCAGGACAGTGTGGCGCTCAGCGCTGCGAGTATCGATAGCCCTCCCGCCGGCGTCCTGCCGCCGAGCCCGGTCGTCGCCTCACCCCCGCAGGTGTTGCAAATGCCCGATCTCGATGTCGGCCGGCTCGCGCAGCGCATGACCGAGCAACTCGCCGAGGGGGGAGTTCGGGCGGCGGAGCGCGCCGCACGCGATGCCGAGGCGCGGCGCCCGCTCTCGGTGGTGCCGGTGTCGGGCACATTGACCTCCAGTTCTGGGCCGCGTTGGGGGACAACGCATTACGGACTCGACATCGCCAATACGATCGGGACGCCGATCGTATCGGTGACCGACGGTGAGGTCATCGAAGCAGGGCCGGCGCAAGGGTTCGGCCTGTGGGTGCGTATTCGTCAGGACGACGGCACGATCGGGGTGTACGGCCACATAGACCAGGCGCTCGTCACCGCCGGTCAACGCGTGAAAGCCGGCGAGCTCATTGCTACGGTAGGCAACCGAGGCCAATCCACCGGACCCCACCTGCATTACGAAGTGTGGCAACCCGACGGTGCCAAGTCCGACCCGACGGCGTGGCTGTCGGCACGCGGAGTCGATATCACCTGACACGACGAGGAAAGAAGAACTGGCGATGAAAAGGCTCGGTGATCTCGAAGCGGAGGTGATGAACGTGCTCT
>NZ_CAPS01000132.1 GCF_000333955.1 Rhodococcus sp. AW25M09 | reverse complement strand
GGTTGACCCGGTCCTGCTTGACCAGCCGGCCCTGGTTGATCATCTCCTGGTCCAGGGAGAAGATCGACTGCGGGATGCCGGTGTCGAGACCGGTGTCGCCTTTGTAGATGTCCACTGCCACCGCGGGATCGACCAGTTCCGGGAAGCGGGAGGAGAGCAGGTTGCCGTTGAATTGCGCGGTGGGCGCGAAGAGTCCTTCGATGGCGATCTGCCCTCGGCGGCGCTCCTCGGCGGTGGCGTAGGTCCCCCCGGGTGGGTCGAATCGCAGCGCGCCGCTGCTGAGGAACGTGGTGGCGTCGTCGGGGCGGAACTGCAGCGCTTCGGTGCGGGTCTGGCCGTCGGGGAAGGTGACGGTGAACTCGGGGGCGTAGCCGTGTCCGGTGAGGTAGATGCGTTCGTCGCCGAGCCGGAGGGGTTCGTTGACTTTGAGTTGATAGTCGCGCCAGGTGTCGGCGGCGATGTCGTCGGCGCTCTGGTAGGAGATGTTCGAGGTGAACATCTCGGCCTGACCGTTCTCGAGGTAGTCGGCGGTGAAATCTCTGACCCGGATACAGAACGGCTCGAGTCCGGTGCCGTCGGTGCTGTTGCCGGCGCGAAAGGAGTCGTAGATCGCGGGCGAGGTGTTGCAGAAACCGGGCCCGTTGTCGGCGATGACGATGACCGAGCCTTCGTAGCCGAACAGTTTGCCGATCGCGATGGCCGCGAGCAGACCGATCAGCGAGAAGTGAAACAGCAGGTTCCCGGCCTCGCGGGTGTAGCCCTTCTCCGCCGAGAGAGTCAGTGCCCCATCGGGCTCGGGTCGAACGGCGGTACGCCACCCTTTCAAGTGCCGCGCGATGTCGGCGATCACCTTCTCGGGGTCACCGGCGAGGGTGCCCGAATGATGCAACGGTAGTCGAGTGAGGTTTCGCGGTACTCGAACAGGTTGTGCGCGAAGAGCTTTGCCGTGCTCGATCAACCGGGGAGTCAGACAGCCGATCAGCGACACGAACAACAGGACGTAGATCGCGGTGAACCAGGAACTCGCGAACACGTCGAACAATTCCAGCGTGTCCATCACCGGCCCGAGAACCGGACGCGCGGCAATGAAAGAATCGACGGCCTGGGTATTGAGATTGCGCTGCGGCAGCAAAGCGCCGGGGACAGCTGCGGCGGCGAGGAGGAACAGCAGCACCAACGCTGTCCGCATCGACGTCAGTTGTCGCCACCGGTTGCGCAGCATCGCCACTGTTCTGCGCACCAGTCCCGGCGAGTGCGCACGGGGGTGTTCGTCGATCGTCATCTCCGCACGCCCTTCACCGACCACCATCTAAATACTACGCGACATAGTAGTTTGCGGGGTTCGGTGTGATGGAGCGTGGTCGGCGCAGCAGCGAGAACGCCAGTGCTGCACCAGCGCCGGTGGCGGCAATCCATTCCGGAACGCTGCCGGTGATCGTCGCCGGGGTGAGGGTGGTGCTCAGTGACACCTCGGTGACGACAGCTGCGGGGGTGAACAGCTCCGTGCGCTCGACGACCTCCCCGCGTGCATCGATGACGGCGCTGACGCCGCTGGTGGCCGACACGACGACGCTGCGCCCGTGTTCGACCGCTCGTACCCGCGACATGGCGAGTTGTTGATAGGTCATGTTCGTCCGACCGAAAGTGGCGTTGTTGGTGGGCACTGCGATCAGCTGGGCACCGGCGCGCACGGAGTCGGTGAGCAACGAGTCGAAGGCGACCTCGTAGCAGGTGGCCACCGCGACGTGCACTCCGGCGAGGTCGAGGACGCCGTTGCCCTGGCCCGGGGTGAAGTTTCCTGCCTGGGCGGCATAGGGAGAGAGTGCGGTGACGATCGTGCGCATCGGCAGGTACTCCCCGAACGGCACCAGTTGCCGCTTGTCGTGCCTCTGCCCGGGCCCGGTGACGGGATCCCACACGATCGAGGTGTT
>NZ_CAPS01000133.1 GCF_000333955.1 Rhodococcus sp. AW25M09 | reverse complement strand
CCCGGTGCTGGCGATCGAGTACCAGCGTCGAGGGAATGACGCTGGTCGGATAGTTCCCGCCGAGGGCGATCAGCGTCCGCATCGAGGGGTCGTAGATCGAAGGGTAAGTGACGTTGTTGTCGACCACGAAGTCCTGCGCTTTGTCCTTCTGCGGATCTCGGACATTGATACCGAGGAACTGCACACCGCGCTCACGGGTGGCCTCGTAGACCTCTTCGAGGTCGTCGGCTTCGCCGCGGCAGGGGCCACACCATTGACCCCAGAGATTGATCACGACGACCTTTCCGTCGTAGTCCGCCAGAGCGGTCGTCTTGCCCTCCTCCATCAGATCGGGGCCGGCGAGCTCGCCTATGGTTCCGCGTGTTTCGGGAGGGTCGTAGACGATGTCGGTTCGGCCACCGGGCGCGACGAAGTCGAAGCTCCCGCCGGACGGTGCAGCGTCGGCACCAGCGGAGCATCCGGAGATCAGTAGTACGACGGCAAGAATCGATCCGATTGCCGCGGTGGGCGTGCCGCCTTGTCGTCGAGTACCGACCCACACGGGTAGGAAACGTGTCATGAGGTGAAGTCCTTTATTGCAGTGCGGATCTGGTCTGTCGTCTCGAACACTGTCGGGTCGGTGATGCGCTCGATCGTTCCGTCCGGGCGGACGAGAAAACTCAGGGGAAGGACCGGCGGTGCCGAGAGCGCGTCCTGGACGCTGCCGCCGTCGATGTAGTTCGGATAGCGGATGCCCAGTTGCGTGAGCAGCGCGGCCGCGTCCGCGGGTCGGTCCTCGACGTTGATTCCGATGACTGGGATCGCGTCGGGTTCTGCGGCGTAGGCATCGACTACGGGCATCTCGGTGCGGCACGGGCCGCACCAGGATGCCCACAGGTTGATCAGCGTCACCTCGCTGCCGAGAACGTCGACGAGATCGACATCGTCGGCACTGCCGATGCAGCGCGCCATCACTCCCGCCAGCGGCCCACCTTCGTGTGGCACCGGCTGCGGACACAGCGGTAGCGCTGTTGCTCGTGCCGCGTCATCCGGCGGGCGGGACAGTGTGGGTTCGGGTCCGACCGGCGCGACATTGTTGGCGATGACGTCGGATGGGCCGCCCTCGACGCCACCGGAGCGGGGCCACAGTGCGACGATCGATGCAACGACAACGACGAGCATGACGATCGACCAGCCGCGCGTCATCGCCGTGACCTTCTTTCTCGAGAGATCGGCAGAGGGGCGAACGGTACGTCGCGGATCATAGGAGCGTGGACCAGTACGACCAGAAACGCTGCGCGATCAGGGCGATGAGGACGAGAAACCACACGGTCAGCGCAATCGAGTGATTGCGCATCAACACTCCCGCCCACTGCCGCCGGCCCGCACTCGGAGCCCCGCGGTCGAGGTTGCGCAGCGTGACGTACCAGAAGATCGGTACGGTGACCGCCCACACCGCCATGCAGTACGGGCACAGCGCGCCGATGTCGTAGAGGCTCTGCACGATCAGCCAGTGCACGAAGACCGCAGCAGCAGTGACACCGACCTGCAGTGCACTCCAGAACCACTGCGCGAACACGGCTCCGGCGAGCAGGGCGGCACCCACTGCCGCCACGACGGCGAAGCCCGCGATCCCGAGAAGGGAATTGGGAAATCCGAACGCAGACGCCTGCGGGGTGTCCATCACCGATCCGCAGTTGAGTACCGGATTGATACTGCAGGTCGGGGCGTAGGCGGGATCGAGCGCAAGGGCGAACTTCTCTACCGTGAGTACGAACGCGGCGGCCAGTCCGATCACGCCTCCTACCAGCAGCAGCCAGGGCAGGCTTCGGGCGAACGGTCCGCTGCGTCGGGTGAGAGCGGCTGCGCGGTCAGCCGAGTGCAGCGTCGAGGGCATCGGTGAGGTCTCCGTAGGTGGTGGGTTCGATCTTGGTGCCGTTGAGGAAGAACGTCGGGGTGCCCTGGACGCCGAGCGCGATCCCGTCGGCGACGTCGGCCTCGATGCGTTCGAGCGTCGCAGGGTCGGTGTAAGCGGCATCGAAGGCGCTCATGTCGAGTCCTTGCTCGACGGCGAAGCTCCGAAACAACTCGTCCTGCGGAACCTGCTGTTCGCCCCACTGCGCCTGCGTCTCGTACATGCGCTGATACATGTCCTCGAAGCCGCCCTGCTGTGCTGCGGCTTCGACAGCGCGTGCGGCGCGTTCGGCATTGAAGTGCGAGGCGATGGGAAAGTAGCGGGCCACGAAGCTCACCCGGTCGCCGTACTCCTCACGCAATTGTTCGATCGCTGGGTAGACAGACCGGCAGGCCTCGCACTCGAAGTCGAGGAACTCCACGAACGTGACCCGGCCGTCGGGCACCGAGTTCAACCGATGACTGTTCTCGCGCACCGCGATCGAGGCAGGGTCGGCGGCGGCCTGCTCGGCGGCGGCAGCATCCGGCGTGCCCGATCGGTCCACCACCAGAAATACAGCCAACGCGGCGGCGAACACGACCACCAGGGACAGGGAAATCTTCAACGCTCGGCTCATACAACTACCTTCTCGACTCGTTCGGACTGATCAACGGGCCCGATATGGGCGTTTCGACCCGTTGTGAGACTAACAATCGTACGAACGTCGACCGAAAGGTCTTCCCTGACGATCGCATGATTGTTAGATTGTGCCCATGGCCTTGGAACCTTTGGACTCGTGCGATCTGTTGTGTATGGACCTCCCTCACGCCGAGAGGGTGCGCGCAGCCTTGCCTGCTCTCGGCGATATCGAACCGGTCGCCGACGCTGCCCGAGCTTTCGGTGACCCCACCCGACTGACCATCGCGCTCGCGTTGAACGCCGGCGGGCAGATGTGCGGCTGCGATGTTGCGTGGATCGTGGGACAGAGCCAGAAGCTGGTCTCCCACCATCTCCGCAAACTCAAAGCCGCGGACGCCGTCACATCGAACAGAGAGGGAAAGTTGGTCATGTATTCGCTCACCGATCGCGGCGCCCGACTGCTCTCGATACTGACCGAGCCACTGGCCACCGCCTCGGCCACCGCTGATCTCACCGGGGTCGATCATGGCTGACGCGTGCTGCGGACCGACCCCCGCTGCGCCGACCACCGAACCGGCCGCCGACGGTACGGGCACGGCAGGTCCGGCTCCGACCGACGTACCCCAGAGGTTGTGGCAGGTCCGCGAGCTGCAACTCGCATCGGTAGCCGCGATCATCCTCGCCGCATCGTGGTTGCTCGGTCGAACGGGTGCCGATGCGGTCGCGACCGTCGGCGGTCTGATCGCTGCCGCGATCGCGGCCGTCACCTTCGTTCCCGCGACGGTGAGAAATCTGCGACACGGCCGCATCGGTGTCGGCACGCTGATGACGATCGCGCTCCTCGGTGCCATCGCATTGGGCCAGATCCCCGAGGCCGCGATGCTCGGCATCCTGTTTTCCGTCGCCGAGGGACTCGAGGAGTACGCGGTCACCAAGACCCGCCGCGGACTACGCGCACTTCTGTCCTTGGTGCCGCCGACAGTGTCGGTCCTGCGCGGTGGAACCGAGCAGGCCCTGCCCCCCGACGATGTCGTGATCGGGGACACCATGGTGCTGCGACCGGGCGAGCGAGCTGCCACGGACGGCACCATCGCACGCGGTTCGACGAATCTGGACGTGTCCGCGATCACCGGCGAGTCCGTGCCCATCGAAGCCGGTGTCGGCGACGAGGTGCATGCCGGTGCCATCAACGGCGGCGGAGCCATCGAGATCACCGTCACCGCGCCGGCATCGGAGAGTTCGCTTGCGCGCATCGTCCGCATCGTCGAACAGGCCCAGGACCGCAAAGGGGCCGGCCAGCGGCTCGCGGACCGGATCGCACGTCCCCTCGTGCCTTCGATCATGATTCTCGCCGCCCTCGTCGCCGGCGTCGGTGCGGTGCTCGGTGACCCCATGTTGTGGCTCGAACGCGCACTGGTGGTCCTGGTCGCGGCATCACCGTGCGCGTTGGCCATCTCGGTGCCGCTGTCGGTGGTGGCGGCGATCGGGGCTGCGAGCCGCAACGGGGCATTGATCAAAGGCGGTGCAGCAGTAGAAGAGCTGGGCCGCATCCGCGTCGTCGCCGTGGACAAGACCGGCACCCTCACCGCAGGACGACCGGAGGTCGTCGACGTCGTCACCGCTGCGGGAATCGG
>NZ_CAPS01000134.1 GCF_000333955.1 Rhodococcus sp. AW25M09 | reverse complement strand
CCGGGTGCCTCGATGGAGCAGGAGCACTGCTGCGACTGCGGAACGTTCTTCATGACGCTGTCGACATGTCGACCGCAGCCAGCCCAGGTGGTCTTACCGCATGCCGGACACGGGACGGGGTAGCACATGGCGGTCCTTTCTGGCGGGTACATCCCAACTCTGGCACATACCTAGGGGGGTATGCAAGTGCCCGTGGGGGTATGAGGGAAGGGGTGGGCCGGAGCCGATCGGTAGACGGCAGTGGTCTTGCCGGATTAAACGCGAGGCTGTGCTGGCGGCGGCAGAAGGCGTTTGATGGTCGCCAGTCTGCAAATGCGGTTGTCCCTCAGGGGTTGATGCTCCACGCACGCGCGAGTTGCGACGCTATCGTCCGCGAGTTTCTGCGAACCCGCGCAGTTGCGTCCCACTTCCATTCCCACACCCAGGCGGGTCCGGACGGGAGCATCCCGGCGGTGGCGAGCATCGGAGACAACGGATTCGGCGGCATCCATGATGAATGCCCGCGCGAGGGGCAAACGAACCTATCCAGGTGGGTACGCACGTTTGCGTGGACGACCTGTAGATCAGCGTGGCGGTTAGCATTGCGCAGGCTGAAACGACTCGTGCACGCGGCCCTGAAGGGAATGAATATTGTCCGAACCCGCGACACCATCGACCGGCGACGACTGGATCGAGACCGAGCTACAGAGAGTCAAGGACGAACACGTTCATGACCCACGAGACGATTGGTACACCGAGGACGATCTCGTGGAGAACGGGTATCGCCGCGAAGCCCTGGTCGATCTGTTCGGTCACCCGATTCCAGGACATGACGGGGTCCCCGGGTGGACAGTCTCATCGGTAGCGAAGATCGAGCAGACCCAGTTGGCACCTGCCTACGAGCTGCTTCGGTCGGCGTTCGGCACCTTCGATGACGAGGCCGACACGATGACCAGTCGCGTGTTCCACTACTACAACTAGTTCCGCAACTAGTTCCGCACGAGTCGGTCGACGGCCGACGAGGCCAACTCCTTCAGCTCATCGGCGAACGGACCGAAGTCCATCACGTCCGGGGCGTGCGCGTCTTGGCAGCGTCGAGGCGGTAGAGGCGCGAGAGAACTCCGTCGTCGACCTGCTCGGGACCCACTCCAGCGCAGACCACCTCCGAGCGAAGTTACGTGACGAGAACGGCTAGCTAGGTATACTCGAAACACTCTGTCTAGCAGACTGTTTGAGCCCTCACCTGACATAATATCTGTTATCGGCCATGATTATCATTTTCAGTAAAGGCTCTTGCATCGGGTCCCGACGCGACCGTTAAGAGCCACGGCATTCGTCACCGCGCAACGCCGGTTCCCCTCCCAGATACGCTCGCCGACGACAGCGTCCAGGTCGACGACTTCGGAGCCGATCGCCGTCCCGCCACTTGCTCCAGTCTCAACTGCCTAGGTCGGACATCGACCCTGCGAACTGAACACCGAGGTTGTCGATCGCGTCCACAGAAGGGGGATTCCACGCCGGTGGCAGCTCGATTGCCTCGTCGCGTTCTAGTCGAGACATTGACGGATACGACGTAATCATTCCGCTGGTGATCCATTCGACCACCGCCGCGCCCACGTCGCTGTCCCTGCCGAACCCTGTGACCGTCCCCAGCATGCAGCCGATCTCGATAGTCGCGAAGTGAAATCTCTCCGATATTTCAACTCCGTCGACCATACGCACTTTCGGCAGCGCGACTGATCCGCGGTGCGTGTGGTTGCGCCAGCTTGAATGCAGCACGGCTAACGTGACGACCCAACCGCCGGGAATTTGATCCATCACTGTCCGCCGGTCGCGGGGATCAACCGTCGGTGTGGGCTTCTCCGAATTCGGCTCAGCCATATGGTCAACTACAGCGGTTTTGACCAGCCAGCGGCGCACAACATCGACCTCAGCGCCCGTAAGAGTGGCCTCCCCGGAAATAAGCCGGCGGAGAACCGGATTCGCAGCAACTTCGAGCTCGCTCATCCATCCCGAGTTGCACTCACGGCAGACCCGACGTGAAGTGATGTCGAACATTGCCACCGGCCGAACGGCCTTCCCGCCTTTCAGCTGACCGGACTTATCGGTCGCGCTTGCGTAGGTGTGATCCTCAGCGTGCCTGACCGTGTCGCGAAGCGATCGGGCGAACACGTGTTCTTTGCTGAGCGACACCTCAGGCGCAGACCGTCCGCAGAAGTCGCAGGCTCGCGGAGTGTTCATTTTCGCATCCTCTTCCAGTTCTGCGGATGCACACCCGCTTTGAGAAAAGACAAGGTCAGCATAGTTGCGTGAGGCCAGCGAGCGAGCTGGGCCTTGGGCGACCGCTGCCACTAGATGTTGGGCCTCAAGGATGCGCCTGAGGCTACATGTGGGGTCCACCCAGGCGTGTCGTGTCCGATCTGTCGGACTCAACGCCTAGACTGACGCCTGCAGAAATGCCTGAAGCCTCGGGCATAGACGCCGAGGCTTCAAGTGTTGGTCGATCGTGGTTGACTTCCGACTCTAGGACTCACGGTGTCCCGCAACAAATCGACGCGCTGTAGTTCCAGTGAAGTCTCGGTCTGCAGGAGACCTGGATGCGCGAGATCTGGAGGAGCCACCTTGGCTACTTCGAAGCCCATGAAGTCAGGAACCAAAGCCCCGAGTTCGGGTCAGGTTGAAATCGTCGGACCTCGCGGCGGTCGCACCGGCGACGAGCGGACCACCACCAAAGGCAATCCACTGCCTCCGACCCCCAAGGCCGGCCAGGGCTACATCATGGTCGATCGCACCAAGAACGGCGCAGGCCGCAGCAAGTAGATCCACCGCTTCAGGCGAACAACCCACATCTCGGAAGGGGCGTGGGTTGTTCGCATTTACTAAATTGCGTTGGCTCGCCTCGGTCTTGACGTTGACCTACGACGGAAGCGCCGGCCCCGACGTCCAGGCGGTATGGACGTCGGACTTGAAGTCTTCGCCCTCCACACTCGCGGCAGTTGGCCGTCTCAAGCGTCCGCTGGCTGATCGATTGCCGCCTCGTAGAACGCGTCTGCCAGCGCCATGATGACAGCACTGATACCCGGGCCGTCGCTGAAAAAGTAGTCGGCCATGGTGTTGTGGGCATTCTGATTGTCGACGACCGCCTCGGTGACCGCCGCTTGGAAGTCCTGCGACTCGACGAACTGCTTCTTTGAGTTCACTCGTGTCTGGTTCACCAAGTCCGGATTGGTCAACAGTTGATGTACCAGTCCCTGTACGAATTCACGGACCTGGGCCGCGGAGAACGACTCGGCTCCGAATAGGTCGTTCATTTTGTCGATAACGACCTGCAGGGCAACGTATTTCGGGTCCTTCCGGCTACCGGTGCCAGCGGAGCTGATGCCTTTGAGCTCGCCGTCCCCGGTCAACGAGATGTCGACCGCACCGGCCTTGGTGTGTTTGACCCCGACCAAGATCACATCCGACAGGTCCACCTCCGCGGCCCAGGACGAGTCCGCGATGAGCTTGTCCAACAGTCGCAGGAAGATCGACAGCATCTCCATGAACGGGTCGCCGTAGTCGACGATCTGACTCATAAAGTCATACAGCCGGACGTAGGTGGAAACGTCCTTGCGAAAGAGATCGAGAGTGTTCAGTGCAACGGTGTCGTCGGCCTCGATGGCTGCCGCGTAGCGGCGAGCGAACTCGTTCTTAGCCGGGCTCATCGCTGCCGACAGTGCGTTGTGGCCCTTGCGTGTGACCCACAGTTCAGCGACCTGGCGCACATGCTCCGGCGTGTAGATCCCCGACTGCGCAAGTTTGGTGGCCAAGTGCGCGACGACGTACGGGTCGGTCTCGGTCTCCAGTCTGGCACCCGTGAAGTACGGCTCGAACGCCACCCTGATGTCCTCGGGCTTGTTCACGAAATCGATCACGAACGTCTTGCGTTTGCGTTCTCCGCCAGCCGTGCGGTGCGTGCGGTTGAGCCGGGACAAGGTCTGCACGGCAGTGACTCCCGAAAGCTTCTTGTCCACGTACATTGCCGTTAGTAACGGCTGATCGAACCCGGTCTGAAACTTGTTGGCGACCAGCATGATCTTGTAGGTCGTGCCCTTGAACGCGGCAGCCAGATCCGAACCCGCACCGGGATTGAGGTTGGGTTCGGTGAACTCGTCGTCTTTACTCGGCTGCGGCCCCCACCCCGAGGCCCACTCCTCGTTCTCGTCCATCGTCACCGAACCGGAAAACGCCACCAGCGTCCGGTAGTTGTACGACGCATCCTCGGCAGACCGCTTGTCGATGTAGGCATCGATTGCCTTCTTGTACTTCACCGCAGCCTTGCGGGAGTCGGTCACGACCATCGCCTTGGCTTTGCCCTCCAATAAATGCGCGACGTTGGCGTGGAAGTGCTCGACGATGATCTGGACCTTCTGAGCGATGTTGGTCGGATGCAACCTGACCCATCGCATCAACCCCTTGCGAGCAGCGGACTCTTCCACCTCTCTGCCGTCGCCGCTTTCGGCTTTGCCGGCGATCTTCAAGGCGGTGTCGTAGGTCTGGTAACCCTTGAGGACGTCGAGGATGTACTCCTCCTCAATGGCTTGGCGCATCGAGTACAGATGAAACTCCACCGGTTTGCCGTCAGGGCCCGGCCGGCCGAACAGCTCCAGGGTCTTGTTTTTCGGTGTCGCGGTGAACGCGAGAAAAGAGATGCTCTCCGATTCGGCGCGCGCAGTCATCTCCGCCGCCAGGATCGTCTCGACGTCGACCTCCCCGCCTTCCTCGATCTCCTGGACTTCCTCGGCGGTCAGCACAGCTTTGAGCTTGGAGGAGATTTGACCGGACTGCGACGAATGCGCTTCGTCGGCGATCACCGCGAAACGGCGGCCCTTGAGCGAGGAGTCCTTGCGGATCTCCTCAAGCGCGAAAGGGAAGGTCTGCACGGTCACCGCGATGATCAGCTCATTGTTCTTCAAAGCCGTTGCCAGCAAACCGGATTTCGATTTCGCGCCCGCCTTGCGGACGTCCTCCGGGCTGATCGTGGCCACGATCTTCCCCGACCCATCGATCTGGCGTATCGCGTCCTGCAGTTGCCCGTCGAGCACGGTGCGGTCCACCACGACGATCACCGAGTCGAACACCTTCTTGTCGCCGACGTGTAGCCGCGCCAGCCGGTGCGCGGTCCAGGCGATGGTGTTCGTCTTGCCCGATCCTGCCGAATGCTCGATCAGGTAGCGCTTGCCCACCCCTTCTTCGCGCACCGCGGCCACCACGTTCGTCACCGCCTCCCACTGGTGAAACCGGGGGAAGAGCATGCTCGTGCGGCGTACCGACGTCCCGGTCGCCACGTCCCACTCCTGCTTGGTCTCCACGAGCATCAGCCGGCCGATGATCGTAAGCCAGGCGTCCTTTTCCCAGACCCGCTCCCACAGGTAGGCCGTGGCCGACCGACCGCCCTCAGCGGGCGGGTTCCCCGCGCCGCCTTTGTGGCCGACGTTAAACGGCAGAAAGTGCGTCGTGGTGCCTTCGAGTCGGGTGGTCATCGCTGCGAGGTCGTTGGAAACTGCGAAGTGGACCAGCGCTCGGTGACCGAACGAGAGCAACGGTTCCGGCCGCCCGTTGGTCATGGGGCCTCGGTCCTTGCGGTACTGGCTGATGGCGTTGTCGAGAGACTGGTTGAAGTCGGTCTTGATTTCGACGGTGGCGACCGGGAGGCCGTTGACGAAGAACACCAGGTCGATGCTGCGTTGGTCGGCGGTAGAGAAATGCACCTGCCGCATCACCCGTACCCGCATCGCGGCGTACTGCTCGTTGCTGGTGGCGTTCAAGCTCGTTTCGGGGCGGAATTGCGCCACCTTGAGCCGGCCGCCGCCGATGTACTGCACGCCATTGCGCAGAATGTTCAGCGTCCCGCCGCCGTGTTCGAGGGGCTTGTCGAGGGCGATGGTCAGCACGTCGAGGAACTTCGCCTGCGACCCGGCAGCTTTCAGTGCTCTTTCATACGCCGGCTGTTGGGTCTGCTTCAGCCACGCGAACAGGTCCTCGGGAAACAGTGCCCGTTCCCGGTCATAGCCGGTGTCTTTCGGCGAATACAGCCAGCCGTGACCATTGAGGTACTCGCAGATCTCGGACTCGAACACGATCTCGTGGTGAACGGCCATCAGACAGTCTCCCGTACGTCGATTTGCCCCGTCACTGCGGCCGTGATCAGCGCCGATCGCCGTTCCTTCGAGAGCTCGATGAATCGCTCCGTCTCAGCGATGAGTGTGTCGATCTTGTCAGTCTGACCGTTGAGATACGCAGTAATGCGGCGCTGCACAGAGAGACCTGGAAGCCAAATCGGCGTTGTACGCAAGATTGGGAGCCGAACATTTGCCACCGTTGAGCCATTGACCGAGAGTAGAAAGTGGTCCTGCACACGATTGGAGTAAAGCTGCCACATTAAAAAATTTCCCACACAAACCGTGGGGTCGATCCGCAGCAGAACCATCCGCTGGCCCAGGCAGAGCTGATCGCTGGGAACCATGCATGCTTCACCAGCGGGTGCCTCACGTGTGAACAGGACGTCTCCGATGGATGGTGCGCCTCCCGCATTCCGAGCCTTCCATGTGTCTGCGTCGACAGGCAATCCGTTTCCCGGGCGAAACTTTCCGTTACGGACGGAGGAGGTTCGAACTGCCTCGTATGCACCGAAGTCTGAGACCTCAGGCGTGGTGTGCGGGCAGTCGACGACGTCGATGCAGGCGTTCTGCAACCGGACGTTTGGGACGTGATCGCCAAAGACGCTGTCAATGAGCGAGTGGCGACGCTCGCGGAGTATTTCGATCAGGCACCGCTGCTCCTCTATGAGCGTGTCGATGTGGGCGGTCTCGTGGTCGAGGTAGTCACAGACTGCACGCTGATACTCGACGGGTGGCAGGGGAAGAGGAATCCGAGCGAGCTTCTCGGCGGTGAGGTGTGGCATCGAGACAACGTTGGAGTAGGCGCGAATAAAGCCGCTCGCTCGTAGCGCGATCAGGTAGAACGCGATGAATCGGCCGTCGGCGTCCCCGATCGGTCGCAATCGGTTGATCGAGTTCTGGAATCCCCAGCCGGACAAGTCCTCGCCAACATACGCGGCGCGGCCGAATCCGCCTTGGCCGCCCTCGACGACGACAACGTCACCCGTCCGGATGCTCAACTTCTCCAACTCGGCAGCGCTGAACCACATCTCGTTCACGTCATCGAGGGCCAGCAGGCCGTCAGGTTGCACGTTCGCGGCGCGCATATATGGGGCAGTCACGTCGCTGCCTGAGTCCTTGCTCTGCAGCATCTTGCCGAGCGTCACAGTTGCAGCGTTCTTGATCAGGCCCCTCTGCCACCCATCCGGCAAAGAAACCCACAATGGCCCCGTCACTGCTCTACCTGTCGAAGTAGGTCGAGGATCTTGCCGACCTGTTTGTCTAGATCAGCATCGATCTCAGCGAGTGACCGCGGTGGGAGGTACCTATAGAAATGGCGCGTAAAGGGGATCTCGTAGCCAGTTTTGGTCTTCGTCCAGTCGATCCAGGCGTTGGGGGCATGGGGCTGTACTTCAGCCTCAAAGTAAGCCGCGACAACCTCGGTGATACCGGCTGCTCCCGCGGTGGAGCCGCCATAAGTGAACGGCACGTTCTCGGTGTCGCGCCTCTTGGCGTCCGGCTTGGGATCACCTTTGCGATCGGTAACTAGATTTCCGCCGTCGTCCAGCAGTGGCCGCTCGACGGTCACTGTCCAGTAGCCGAACTCGTCGTTGCGCAGCACCTTGGAATGGTGAGGATCGGCGTCAGTAAAATCGGCATACAGTTTCACGACCTCGGCGCAGTCACTCTCGCTGAGTTCGCGGTTCTTGGAGCCGAGGTTCTTGCGCATTTTGGTCCAGAACGACGTGCCGTCGACGAGCTGAATTAGACCCTTTCGGTCGGGGTGCTTGGTGTTGTCAAGGATCCAGATGTATGTGGAGATGTCGGTGTTGAAGAACATGTTGGTCGGCAGCGCAACGATGGCCTCGACGAAATCGTTCTCCAACAGCCATTTTCGGATATTTGACGGCCCAGATTCAGCGCCGCCGCTGAAGAGCGGCGAGCCGTTCAAGACAATGCCGACACGGCCGCCGCCGTCCTCGGGGGCGCGCATCTTGTGTGCCAGGTGAAGCAGGAAGAGCATCTGCCCATCCGACGTCGACGGAAGGCCGGGGGCGAACCGGCCGTACGGGCCTGCTTCGGCGTGCTCCTTTTTGACTGCCTTGGCGTACTGCTTCCAGTCGACCCCGTAGGGCGGATTGGCCATGCAGAAGTCGAACTTTCGTGTTTTGAATGCGTCGTCGGTGAGAGTGTTTCCGAACGCGATATTGGTCGAGTCGTGGCCCTTGGCGAGCAGGTCGGACTTGCAGATCGCATACGACTGCGGGTTGTACTCCTGGCCGTACAGGCTCAGCTTTGCATCGGGGTTCTGCGCGAGCAAGTGCTCCTCGGCGAGGGTGAGCATGCCGCCGGTGCCCGCAGTCGGGTCATACAGCGTGCGGACGATGCCTGCCTCGGTCAGGTCAACGTCTTTCTCGGCGAAGAGTAGGTCGACGAGCAGCCGGATCGCGTCGCGCGGAGTGTAGTGATCGCCGGAGGTTTCGTTCGCGGCCTCGTTGAACTTACGAATGATGTATTCGAACGCATCGCCCATGTCGGCGTTGGAAACGACCCCTGGATGTAGGTCGATGGCCTTGAAGGATGCGATGACCTCACCCAACAGCTCTGACTTTTCCAGAGCGAGGATCTCCTTCTTGAAATCGAAGTACTCGAATACGTCGACGTCGGGCGAGAACCGATCGATGTAGTCGGTCAGGTTGTTTGCCAGCTCGTCAGGCTCGTTCAGGAGATTGGCAAAGGAGTAATTCGACGTGTTGTAAAACGGCCGGCCGGTGGCCTTCTTGACCTCGACCTTGAGCCGGTTGGGGTTGTCATACCGTGTCGCGAGCTCGCGCACCACCTCCCGATCAGGCTCGATGATGGCGTCGAGGCGGCGCAGGATCGTAAGCGGGAGGATGACGTTGCCGTACTGGTTAGGTCGGTATGGACCCCGAAGATGGTCAGCGATCGACCAGATGAAACTACCGAGGGTGCTCACAACGCTCCTTACGAAATCACTCATTCATGACTGCTGCAGACCTCGCGGCGCACTCCAGCAGTTGACGTATCAAAGGGCATCATCGCAGCAACACCAGGCACAGCCGTCACACCCCGCCAAACGAAGCGATCGCGACTGGCCCTGACGACCGTGTTCAGCGAAACATCCTGAGCACAATGGGGCGGCCGGTTATCTGTCAAAGTTTCTCTATCGACCAGCGGTCTACGACTTTGAGACGCCGCAACGAAGACCCGTCGGCGGCTCCCTCGCCGTTGTGGCACACACGCCTATTCAGGGCCCACTACCCTTTCTGGGCCTGACATAAGGGCTCCTTATCGGCCGCCCATGATGAGGCCTGCTGGTCACTCCCCGCGGCTTTCGACGTCCTTCGTCAGGCGTGACTGGTACCGACTGTGCGCGGGGCACCGACTGTTCGTTCGCAACCCGTGAGCACGAAGTCCGCTCCACGGCGTCTCCCTACGACGTAGCCAGGCGCGCCGACGCACCATCAGAGGGGTCCTCGGAGCGAGGTGCTGTTGCCGTCGAATGCGTCCGAGAGGGCGTCGGGGTCGCCTCCGGCGTGCGATGCGATCCCCGATGACAGGTGCGCCGTGCCTCGCTCGAAGTTCGCGCACGCTGCGGTCAATCGCCGCTTCGTGTACCGCCAGCGCCGCGTGGTCGACGCAGGCGGTTGCCTCGATGGCCGTTTGGCGCTGCTACTGCGGTCGAAACACGGTCGCGGTCACGGTCGAGCGATGTTTTCCTCTCACCGAGCTGATGGAAGGGGCAACTGCTTGCGTCGTCGGAAGTCTGCCAGTGGCCGACACCGACTCGAATGTCAGGGCGCGCCGGCGACGGCCCGGCCGGTGCGACTGTGTCGGTAGGCCGACAGTCGCAATGCCCGCAGCCATTCCGGTTGCGGCCGCACCTCGGTGGGACTGTTGAGTACCGGATCGAACGCGTCGATTTCGTCCTCGGGCGGTACGAGACCTGTCGAGTGCACCACCGCGACCGGCGAATGCGCCGGACTCACAGGCATGTTCGATCACGAAGCTGACTTTGTCGTGTGCAACAGCGGTTCTGATGTCGTCGATGCTCATACCCTCGATGGCCGGACTGGTGATCCGTGCCCGCAGCCACCACATGTCACCTCGGTACTTCAGAGCCATCAGTGAGGACAGGTGGGCGGAGTTCCACGACGCCGATGGCCACGGCACCATGCGCACGATCCGTCCGGTGGCAGATCCTGCGAGCAGTAGATCCCACGGTGACCCGCCCTGTTCGGTCGGTGGTAGGCGAAGGGACAGGCCCGCAACGTCCGGTAGGCCGGACGGCACACCGATTCCTTTCGACACTCGTACCGACACAGCGCACGAGCGCAGAGGCAGTCCCGACTCCTCCGCAAGCAAGCGCACCAGAGCGCCGTCGAATTGGACACCGTCCGGGTGAAAAGCCCGCGCCGACCGCAGAGTCGATGCGACGCGGAACGGCAGACCCAGCACAGTGGCGATCATTGTGTGTCCTTGCTGCGCGGCCGGTGTGCGCGTACGACGACGAGAGTTTCGGTATCGGTGCCGGGTTCGATGCGGCCTTGCGCGGCGAGCCAGTGCGATCGAGCGTGCATGACCGGCCCGAAGCGGTGTTGGTGCTTGGCCACCACCCGGGCACCGAAACCGTTGTCGGACAACATATCGACGGTTCGGTCGGGGTTTGCGCAATCGGACTGCACCAGCAGCAGCACTCCCCCCGGCGTGAGCAGTCGGAGCGCGTGTGTGCACAGTTGATCGAGCACGACTCGGCCGTCGAGGCCGGCGTCCCACGCACGGGCGAGGCCGGTCCCGGTCGGCACGGTCGGTGAGGGTACGTACGGCGGATTGCACAGCAGCACGTCGAACCGCGCCAGTGCCAGTGCCTCGGCGAAGGAGCCGAGTCGGACATCGACGTCCACGCCCGCCGTGCGGGCGTTACGGGCCGCGCAGGACACAGCTCGCTCGGAAAGGTCGAACGCGACGACCTCGCGGGCCCCTGCGCGCGCCGCTGCGATGGCGACCGCCCCGCTCCCGGTGCACATGTCCAATACCCGCGCACCGCCCGCGACGCCGGATGCTGTCATCGCCTCGCACAGCATCCAGGTGTCGTGTTGCGGTGCGTACACACCCGCTGCCACCTCGATCTGCAGGTAGCGGGGATCAACCGTTGTCATCGTCGGGCTCCTGTGCTGATAGGGCTGAACTCGCTGGGCAAAGGATCATTCGCGGCGGAGCGACCCAGGAACTTGTCGAGCTATTGCCCGGACCGTCCGCGATTGTCGGTGGTAGGTCAGGTTTCGTCGGGGTCGAGGGCGTCCTTGATCTTGCCCATGACGCCCTTCTCGGTGCCGAATGCAGCTGCAGCAGGCTCGCCTTTGGATCCGTCGTAGGTCGCATACAGCTTAGGGTCGGGTGCAGGTGCGGATGCTTTGCCTCCCAACGGTTGTGGGTCGGCCAGGAAGCCCATCTGCCGTTTGCCGTCGGGCGCGAGACGGTTCGCCCACCCGCCTGTCGCGGAGAATTCACCGTCCGAGAGGTGCCACAGATCGGTGGCGTGCTCGGAGGCTTCTTCGTCGAAGAGCGCATCGGGGGCAACTGCGCCGGCGAGGTCGTCTGCTTGAAGTTCTTCGATGGCCGCGAGCCACAAGTTCTGATGATGGGTGTCGCGGGCCAGATTGAACTGCAGCATTGCCTTCACGCCCGGGTCGTCGGTCATGTTGTAGAGCCGGGCGGTCTGCAGACGGCCTTGCGCTTCGGCGGCGACGTTGGCGCGGAAGTCCGCGAGCAGGTTCCCGCTGGCGACGATGTAGCGGCCGTTCCACGGGTAGCCGTTCGAGTCCGCCAACAGCGGTCCCCCGCCAGACACGATGGCCTGTTGGGGGTCCATCCCGCCCATGACCGCGGCGACGACGGGATCAGCGGCCGCGTTCTTCGTCGATTCGGTGGCTGGGGCACCTTCGAGGAGTCGGGCGACCATGGTGGCGAGCATTTCGACGTGGCCCATCTCTTCGGTGGCGATGTCCATGATCAGGTCTTTGTACTTGCCTTCCATGCGACAGTTCCAGCCTTGGAACAGGTACTGCATGGTGACGGTCATTTCGCCGTACGCGCCGCCGATGAGCTCTTGAAGTTTGTGAGCGTAGACCGGGTCCGGCTTTTCGGGTTTGGCGTCGAACTGCAGGTAGTCGGTGTGTCGAAACATGTAAACTCCACATCGGATCAGGATTCGCTGGGCAACCCTGTTCTGGTACCCGCCCCTTGGTTTGGTAAACATTGCGCGACAACGGTTTCGAGCTGAAAGCAGTGCCCGTTCCGGCAACTCTTACCTGCCGCAATACACCTTGCGCGGCGACCCATCGCTCAAAAAACACTTCCTGAATCCTCGACGCTGACGATTGCGACTGGCCGTGGCTGCCGCGATCCACGTGTTCTCCCGATAGAGGAGCAGCACCTGCCGATGTCGACACCCGTCGACGGTTCCAGACTCGGTAGCGGTGCGCCTCACGCCTATGCCGCGCGCACGCCGATCCGTCATGATGTGAGTCATGTTCGCGGGATTCGAGGAATCGGTGATCGAAGTCGAGGGCGGTACCTCGATCCTGGCTCGCCACAGCGCCTCCGGCGGATTTCCGGTGTTGCTCCTGCACGGGCACCCGCGGACCTCCGCGACCTGGCACCGTGTCGCCCCGTTGTTGGTGGACGCCGGATTCACGGTGGTGTGCCCGGACTTGCGGGGATACGGCCGTTCCCGAGGCCCCGCACCGACACCGGACCATTCCGCGCACTCGAAGAGGGCTGTGGCCGCGGACATGGTGCAGGTCATGGCCGCGCTCGGCCACGACCGGTTCGGCGTGGCCGGGCACGATCGTGGGAGCTATGTCGCACTGCGGCTTGCGTTCGACCGTCCCGACCGGGTCGCGGCGGTCAGTTTTCTCGACGGGATCCCGATCACCGAGCATCTCGATCGTGCGGATAGTCGGTTCGCAATCCAATGGTGGCATTGGTTCTTCTACGCTCAACCGGACCTGCCCGAACGCGCCATCGCCACTGACCCCGCAGCCTGGTACCGGGGCGACCCGGACCTGATGGGAGCCGGCAACTACAGGGAGTGGCGTTCGGCGATACAGAATCCCGGTGTGGTGCGTGCGATGCTCGAGGACTACCGCGCCGGCCTCACGATCGATGTCGATCACGAACGCACCGACCGCGCGCAGGGCCGAACACTGGCCATGCCCGTGCAGGTGCTCTGGTCCTCACGCGACGACCTCGAGGAGCTCTACGGTGATCCTCTCCATATTTGGCGGCCCTGGGCACCCAGCGTCGTCGGGCACAGCATCGGCTCGGGGCACCACATGGCCGAAGAAGCCCCGAACGAACTCGCCAGCGCCCTGTCTACGTTCTTCGGTCCGCTGCACCCGTAATGGGGGGGATCGACGGAAATCGAAAACCGTACCTGCCGCTGGAGCCATCTCGTACCGCTTGTCCGAGACGTCGTCTTTGCCACCGCTTCCCGACGGCCTGCGACGCCGACCCCGCACTGTCCTCCGGTTTGTCGACGCAGGCCATCAGGGTCGATACGATACCGACGATGCGTTCGGCGGAGAGAGTGAAGGGCGGTGTGGTGTTCGATGTCCATTGATGCGGTGGCGGCAGGGTTCGAGGTCTTCGAGGTCACTGTCACACATGTCTACGACCTGACCATTCTCTCGGTCAGCGGCGAACTCGATCTCGTAACGGCACCTCAGTTGACCGAGTCGATCGACGCGGTCATCACCGAACACACACCCGCTGCGTTGATCATCGATCTCACCGGTGTGCCGTTCCTGGCATCGATGGGCATGACCGTTCTGGTCCGGACCTGCGAGTATCTCGGACGGTCGACCAGGTTCGCTGTCGTCGCCGACGGCCCGCGGACGAGCAGACCGTTGACGCTGATGGGTCTCGATGACACCTTCGCCCTCTACAGCGACCTCGGCTCCGCAGTCGCGGCATTGGCCTCGTGAACGCAGCGCGGGCGGCCGACATCCCTCAGCGCGAAAAGCCGAGTGTCGACGCACCGAACGGGCATCGACCTGTCCCGGCGCACGCACTCGGTGAGGTCATGTCGGCCCTGGCTCTGACTTTGCAGCAGGACTTCGACAGCGTCGAGGACACGCTGACCAAGATCACCTCCTCCGCTCTGGAACTGGTGCCCGCCGCCACCGACGCAAGCATCAGCTTGGTGATCGCCCGCCGCTCCATCGAGTCGCGAGCGCCGACGAGCGACCTCGCCCGCCAGGTCGACAGCGTGCAATCAGATCTCGGACAAGGACCGTGCATCGATGCGGTGTGGGCCGAGGCCGTGGTGGCGGTACCCGACACCGCGTCCGAGCGGAGGTGGCCACGGTTCTCCCTTGCCGTCGCCGAGCTCGGTGTCCGGTCGATGTTGTGCTTCCCGCTCAACACCCACCGCGACAACCTGGGCGCTCTGAACTTGATGTCGGACACACCCGGTGCGTTCGACGACGACGCACACCGGACCGGGACGCTGGTCGCCACCCACGCTGCCGTCGCGCTGATCGCCGCCGCACACCAGGATCAGATGAAGTCCGCGTTGGCGACACGCGACGTCATCGGTCAAGCCAAGGGCATCGTGATGGAACGCTACGGCGTCAGTGCCACACGGGCTTTCGAGATGATCAACAAGCTCTCCCACGATTGGAATGTTCCCGTCGCCGAACTCGCCCGCACCATCACCGTCAAGGACAACCCCGGACCTCTCGGCGGGGTTCGGTAGATCCGGCGCAGGGTCCAGTCTCGCTCGGTGGAGCGCCCGCGCAGGTTTTCGTCGGTGGGTCCGGGGGTAGACCGGAGCCGGCTCGACGGTTGAGTACACAGCCCTTGGTCAGCGTCGAGCGACCCGTCGGGTTCGCTCGATGCGGATGCCCGCAGGCTGAATCATCGAGCGGTCCAGCCTGCTGGCGTTCCGGAAAAATCACGAAACGGTCACGCGGTGGTAACAGCAAGGCCGCGGACCGGGGCCGGTTCGATACGAGAGGGCCTGAGCAGCCAATTCCCTCTGTGTTCGTGTTGGAGGACGCTGCCGACCGTTGAATACTCGGCGGATGGACGCGTCCGAAGCTCGCACAGCCACCGCTGCGTCGTTGCCCAGCATCACTGCACCGTCCGTACGGTGGAATCGACCCGAGCAGTCCTCGGACCTGCTGACCGTCCTCGGTACGACGATCACCGACGACGCCGACCTCATCATCGCTCTTCGAACGCTGGTGTCCCTCGCTGCTGATGCGATCGACGGCGCGGCCAGTTGCGGGGTGACCGTCGCGGTCGCCGATCGCACGTTCACCGCAGTGCACAGTGACGTGCGCACGCTGATCGTCGACTCCGATCAATATCGGGCCGGTGACGGGCCGTGCCTGCACGCCGCCCGCACCGGTGAGGTGGTCCGCGTCGATGCCATTGCCTCCGATCTGCGCTGGCCGGACTTCGCCGCCTCCGCCCGCCGAGAGAACATCTACTCGTTCCTCGCTGCCCCGCTTTACAGCTCGAGCACCCGGTTCGGGTCCCTCAACCTGTACGGAGAGAGACCGTCTGCGTTCGATGATCGTGACGTCGCGACCGCGACGGCCCTGACCGGCGCGCTCGCCCGCGCACTCGGCGACTACGAACGATTCGACCTCATCCGCACCGAGAACGCCGGGCTCCGCACCGCCATGGTGCACCGGGCACCGATCGAGCAAGCCAAAGGCATGCTCATGGCGATCCACCGTATCGACGCCGACGCCGCATTCGAGACGCTCATCGAGTTGTCCCAGAGCCGAAACATCAAAATCCGAGACCTCGCCGTCGACCTCGTGACCGAATACTCCACGCCACACGACTCGACGCCCGTAACCGAGCGGGGACGCGTCGCGAAGGCTGCGGTGTTCAACCACCCGGTGAATCCACCGGATGCGGTCAGCTTTGCTCGCCCGACGCCGAAGTCCCGCCGGTAGCAACCGAATCCCTCCATGACATCGTGCCGGACGGTCCATTTTCCTGTGCGCTACAGTAGGTCCTGTTCGACCGTCGATGAGGGTCACGGTCGAGCGTCCATCCAGCGACAGCGCTGCGCCGCACCTTTTCGGGTCTCGACGTCTTCGTGCTGTGGGCTGGCCGACGCTCCCAGTGAAGGCCCTCCATGTCGATTCCTCATCCGCTCTCGCCGAGCCATTTTCCAGTCCCGCCCCATGTCGACGGTGGTGACCGTCGATGACCAGTCGCACCGTCTCGACCGCCGAGTTGCAGCGCCGCTCACAGATCGCTGCAGCAGCCTACGAACGTGGTCGCCGCGCCACCTTGGCTGCTGCACGACGCCGTAGCCTGCCCGACCGCGCGCACACCCGGCGTGAAGAAATTCGCGCACGCTCGCACTCCTACGTGCCGCGCAGTGACAGTCGCGCGTTCGGTCTGCTCGATTCCGACGCGTCGTTGGTGCGGGCTGCGGCATTTCTCGCCGCGACCGGTGTTGCACACGAGCTGATCGCAGCGCAGACCTTCACCGACCCGGTGCAGCAGGAATGGGCGGACGCCACGTTCGACCGCACGGCTGTGCACGAGGATGCATGGCGGGAACGTTTGATCGACAACGGCATCGACGACGCGGTACTGCGCCCTGGTCTGTCGCTCGATGCTCTCGAGCTACCGGCCGAGCTCGACGCTCTCGACTTCGACGACATCGCCGAACGCACCCTCGATGTGTCCTCCACCGCTGCGGACGTCGAACCGATCCGTCTGGCCGATCTGATGCTAGAGACACCACGACAGAACCGCCCGTCGGAGTCGGTCATCGATATCACCGACCGAGTCGCGAACGTCATCGAAATCGACCGCGGCATCGCCACGGCCACCGGGGCTGGTGTGGACGCATGGTGACCAAGAAGCCGACCTCCAAAGGAGCGGGGACATCGTCGTCGACGTTTCCGTTGATCGCCGTCTCGGTGGTGATCGTGTTGATCGCGCTCGGCTACGGCTCACTGTGGCTCGGGCACGTCTTCGTCGACACCGGTGAAGATATCCCCGTCAACCCGTTCGGGGCGCTGTTCTCAGTCGCCGGCGGGACGCTGACGTGGCCGAGCGTGTCGACATGGATCTTCGTGATCGCGGTGATCATCGTCTCCGGTCTCACCGGCGTCGCCGCCGCTGCCCGCGCAACGGGAAGCGGCAAGAACGACGTCGACGCCAAGGCCCGCCTGATGGGACCGACATCGAAGCTGACCGGGGTGACCGGCAAGCAGGCACGCGAACGCGCGAAGTCGCTGCGATCCGATCTTGCCGAGTTGGACACCCTCGACGACTCCGACATCGGGGTCGTCGTCGGACGCACCGTCCAGGGCAATCAGAAGGTGTTCATGTCGTGGGAGGACATGCTGTTCGCCCTCGCCGGTCCTCGTATGGGCAAGACTGCGGCGTTGGCGATCGACGCACTGTGCACCGCGCCCGGCGCGGCGCTGTTCACCTCGAACAAGCGGGACGGTCATGATTTCACTCGCGGTGTCCGCGAGCAGCTCGGCAAGGTGTGGCGCTACGACCTGCAGGGAATCGCCGAAGGGCCGCTCACCACGGGCGACGGGTTCTGGTGGAATCCGCTGCGCGGAATCGACTCCATCGTCGCCGCCCGCAAGCTCGCCTCGTACTTCGCTGCCGCATCGCGCGACGATTCGGCCCGCGTCGACGCCTACTTCGACGGCGGTGCACAGGAGTTGTTGGCGCAGATGATGTTCGCGTCCGCGTGCGGTGGCGGAGATCTGCTGCACGTCTACGGCTGGCTGTCCGACGAGGCGAACGAACTGCCCCAGAAGCTGCTGCTCGAGCACGGGCACGCCATCGTCGCGATGCGCCTGAAATCGACGAGCGATCTCAACCCGCGCCAGCGAGACGGCTTGTACGACATGGCTCGCCGGTTCATCGGCCTGCTGGAAGAAAAGTCCTACGCCATGTCGATCCTGCCGCCGAACAGAGTTGACCTGTCCACCGAGGACACTCCGGACACCACGATCGGTGCCGGAGTGAGATATCCGCACGCGATGACAGAGTTCGTCGTGGAGAAGTTCGTCACCAGCCGTGACACCCTCTACGCGCTGTCGAAGGAAGGCCCTGATTCGTCGTCGGCGCAGACCACCGCGCTGATCGGGTCGATCATCGACGCCGCGCAACGGATTGCCCGCCGCAGTCCGCGCGGCCGGTTGCCGGTGCCGATGCTGTGCATCCTCGACGAGGCAGCGAACGTGTGCCGCCTCCCCGAGCTCCCGGCCTGGTACTCCCACCTGGGCTCGCAGGGGATCTGTGTGATGACGATCGTGCAGAACCTCTCTCAAGCTCAGAAGGTGTGGGGCCAAGATGGGGTCAAGCAGCTTCTCGATGCCGCGAACTTCCTTTGGTACGGCGGCGGACTGAAAGACAAGACCACCCTCTCGGAGCTGTCCGCGCTCGTCGGTGACCACGACGTCGAACGCTGGTCGAACTCTCGCAGTGGCGGCATGTTCGACGGCGGGTCGTCGTCGAAGTCGCAGTCCTGGTCGAAAGAACCGATCCTGACTGTCGACGACCTGGGAGCGATCCCGAAAACCCGCGCACTGGTATTGATCTCCGGTAACCGGCCGGTGCTGGTGGTGAAGGTGTACTGGTCCGACGGACCGAACGCCGACGGCATCGACTCCTCGTTCGCCCGCTACGGCATCCCCGAAAAGGACCGGATCCAGGTCGAGCGAACAGCAGCCACGACCGCCGAGACGGTCACCGCCATCAGCGACGAGGAGCCGTACCGATGACCGAACACGACGAGACTAGTTTCGACGAGACCGAATTCGACGAGCCGACATTCGACGAGGGCGTACACGACGAGATCCCCTCGACCGACAAGGAAAAGCCCCGACGATTTCCCACGTTCGATGCTTGGTTCGATGCGTGGTTCTCGGCGATCGTGTCCCGCAAACTCTCGACCTCGCCCGGCAAGAACCAGGTGTTCTGCCCGAGTTGGTGGGAGCACCCCGAAGTCGTGGTGCGGCTGCACTCGTTGTGGACCGCATGGGAGTCCGCGACGGCCGCCGATGACGACGGGGCGGCGATGTCGGGGTGGTGGGTCCATCACGCCGACCCACAGTTGCGCACGATGCTCGACGCCGAACACGGCCCGATGTACCGGTGCAGCCGCGATTCCCATCAGAACACCCCAGCGCTGCGCAACGAGTTCGTTGCTGCACCGCCCGGATGGTTCGACGACTTGGGCGTCTGACCGCACAACCTGACACAACCCCTGACCGAAGTAGCCAGAGGCCCTGGTGGGTGGCTAGACCCACCAGGGCCGATGTGGCCGGAGAGCGCGTCTCCGACCGACGACGACGGTAGCGACCGCCTCCCACCACAGCAGGTGCGGGTTGCGTATGCCCGTCTCGCCCGACTCCAGGAGCGCACCCACCATGGCCAAAGATTCCGACGATTTCCAGCTCGATTTGTTTGCCGAGACAGAGGACAGTGAGACCCATGATCGACCCGATAACGCAAGAAATAATGAAGCTGTATCTCGAGCACCAGGGGCTGCCGCCGGAGTTGAACCCGGACGATCAGCAGGAGTTCCTCGAGCGGGAGAGCGAGCGGATAGCGGAGCGGATCGACAACATGAAGGTCCACATGCAGAGCCAGGTTCTGGAGAGGTATCTGCGGGAGAACGGGGAGCCGGCACCGTTCATGGAGCAGGTCGGGTTGATCAACCAGGCGTGGGCGCAGGCGACGGACTTCGTGATCAACGAGGAGATCTACAACCAGCTCCCGGTGGAGATGGAGGCCTATCCGCCGGATCAGGAGAGCCCAGAAGCGGAAGCGGAACGGGATCGGGCGCGGATTCAGGTGCACCGGAGCGATCCGGAGCGGTGGCGCGATCCACTGAACTGCGCGGATCCGATCCAGTCGACGTTGTGGCTGACGGACGCACTGTGGAAGGACAAGCCGGTGCAGTTCCGGTACTACGCGATGCATCTGTTGCAGGCGAGGATCGAGGACGACCTGCCCTACCCGACGTCGCAGAGCCACCCGCTGTTTCTTTCGTTCACGAGCCTGCTCGACGAGAGGGTGGCCGAGCACGCGGCAAGCGGAAAGTAAACCGGCGCAGCGAATCCGACGCCCAGCTGGATCTGTTCTCGTTCGACGCCGACGGGGCCGCACCGATCGATCCGACTGCCACCGACGTCGGCGGCACACCGCTCCCGGTGCCGGTCGACCCGGAGATCCTCGTCGTTGATGCTGCTTCCCCACCGGTGCCGGAGTTGCAGCCCGCACCGGAGGTCGTCGCGGACACCGCCGTCGACGGCCCTGCGGTACCGCCGTCGGCGACAGAGCTGGTGCGCGATGCCTACGGCCGGCTCGCCCGCGAGGACGAGGCGTACGTGCGGCTGGCGCGGATCCGCGCCGACCTCGACGGGACACTGACCGCCGAGCAGGTCACCGATGCACTGATGGAGCTGCGACGCGCGGGCGATGTGTCGCTGATTCCGGAAGAGAATCAGAAGACTCTCGGGCCCGACGATCACGCTGGCGCGATCAGCTACGGCAATCAGAGTCGTCACCTGATCGCCGTCGACGGTCGCCGCGTCGATCAACTCCTCGCCGCGCAGAGCACTCCCCCGTCCAGGGTCGAGACCGACTCCCCCACAATAGAACCGACCCCCGATCCCACGGCGACTACCGCAGTCCCTGACACCACCGAAGGGATGGTGGTCGACACTCAGACGGTCGCCGAGCGACTGTGGAACGTCGAGCCCGTCGACTTCCGTCCCGGCACACAGGTTCTCGTGCCGTCCGGAGCGAAAGCGCGTGTGGCCGCGAACATCGACGCCATGCGCACTCTCGCCGTCGTCACCGCGCAGGACCGCTACGCCACCGCCGACGAGCAAGCGGTCCTCGCCCGCTGGTCGAGTTGGGGCGCGACACCGCAGGTCTTCGACCCACGCCGCGACGACTGGAACACCGAACGCGAGCAGGTCCGCGCCCTACTCGACGACACCGCGTGGGCTCAGGCGCAGCGGACCATCCTCAACGCTCACTACACCGACCCTGCCATCGCTGCCGCGATGTGGAAGGCGACGATCCGGGCCGGGTTCACCGGCGGCCGAGTTCTCGAACCGGGTTGCGGGGCAGGGACGTTCATCGCTCACGCCCCGGCGTCGGCGCAGATGGTCGGGGTGGAGCTCGACGCGACCACCGCCGCGATCGCGGCCGCGCTGAATCCGTCGGCGCAGATCCGCGGCGAAGGATTCGAGAAGACCACCGCACCGGAGTCCTCGTTCACCGCGGCGATCGGCAACGTCCCGTTCGGGGACTACCGGCTCTACGACCCGGTCCACAACCAGGCCAAGCACTCGATCCACAACCACTTCATCGTCAAATCTCTCGCCATGACCGCACCCGGCGGCTACGTCACCGTCCTGACGTCCCGCTACATCCTCGACGCCCAGAACCAACGGGCCCGCCGCGACATCGCCGCCCTCGGCGACCTCGTCGGGGCAGTGCGGTTGCCGTCCAACGCGTTCCGCCGCGTCGCCGGCACGGAGGTCGTCACCGACATCCTCGTGCTGCGCCGACGCGCCGACGGGGCGAAACCTGCACCGTTGACCGAGCGGTTCCTGCAGCTCGAGAACGCCACCGCTCTCGACGATGCCGGCGAGGACAAAGGCGTGCCGATCAACGCCGTCTACACCGATCACCCCGAATGGGTGCTCGGGGACCTGCGGGTCGGGCACGGCATGTACGGCAACGACACCCTCTCCGTCGCCGCCCGCGACGGCGTCGACCTCCCGTCACTGGTCGAAGACCAGCTCGGAACCATCGTCGACGCCGCGAAAGCTGCTGGACTCGGACACACCGCGTCCTGGCGCGACACCCTCGGCCCGACCCGCGAGGACTTCGAGCGCGGGCTCGTCGCTGCAGGACGCGGCCCCGCAGAGAACGATCTGGCGGTGGGAACACTGCGCCACGACGACCAGGCGAACACGATCGAATGCTGGAATTCGCAGGATTGGGAGCCGGTGAACACACGCGGAGCCAAACAGGTCGACGAATGGGGGCAGCTCCTCGCCCTGCGCGACACCACCCGCGCGTTGATCGAGTCGCAGAAGGACGCCGCTACCAGCACCGGACAGCGGCAAGCCTTGCGGGAGATCCTGGGAGAGCAGTACGACGCCTACGTCGGCCGCTACGGCTATATCAACCGATTCACCATGACTGTGCCCAAAGACCTCACCGACGCCCAGCACGACGCCGCTCTGACGAAGCTGATCGACACCTGGCGTAAGGACGAAGGCGTCGCCGGAGACCCGTACGCCGGAGAGATCCCCGAAGACGTCTACGGCCGGCTCTCCGACGATGCGTGGATCAATCCCCGCCAGCCCACCAAGCTACAAAGCCACCTCGGCAAAGCCCTACGGACCGATCCGACGTTCGCGCCGGTGTTCGCGCTCGAACACTTCGACGAGGAGACGATGACCGCCCGCAAGGCGGCGATCTTCCACACCGACGTCCTGCATTCGCGTGAGCTGCGGGACTACGCCGAGACGGTCGACGAAGCGATGGCCATCAGTCTCGACGAGCAAGCCCGCCTCGACGTCGGACGGATTGCCGAACTGCTCGGCACCACTGCCGAGCAGGCCGAGACTCAGATGGAAGGACGGGCCTTCCGTACGTTGACCGACCCGACCCGCTGGGTGTCCTCGTCGACGTATCTGTCGGGCAACGTCCGCACCAAGCTCGCCGACGCCGAAGAGGTCGCCGCGCTCGATCCCCGCTACCAGGCGAACGTCGACGCCCTCAGCGCGGTCATCCCACCGCGTAAGACCGACGTCGATGTCTCCCTCGGTGCGCCGTGGGTGCCGATCGAGACTTACACCCAGTTCGTCCGCGAGACGTTCGAGGTGCCGAGCGATGTCTCGGTGACCATCGAACGGGCGTCGGGGCGCTGGGAGGTCGCTGTCGGCCACTACCCGGGCAGCAACGAGCAGGACCTCAAGTGGGCACTGATGCCCAAACGTCACGCATGGTCGACGAAGTTCAACTTCGAGCACCGTCCCGCCGAAGACCGCGGGATCGCCAACGCCGGGATGCGCGCCGGGGACTACACATGGAAAGAGCTTCTCCAAGACCTGCTCAACAGCGACACCGTCGAGATCACCAGCTCGAAGGAGTTCCGTGATCGTGCGGGCGCAGGCGCAATCCACGATGCTGCGACCCGCGCCGCGCAATCGAAGGCCCGGCGGCTCTCACAAGAGTTCGGGCAGTGGGCGCTGCACGCCGACGAGGTGCGCCGCGAGCAGCTCCTCGACATCTACAACGACAAGTTCAACTCCCTTGTCGCACCTGTGCATTCGGGTGCACATATGTCCTTCCCCGGTCTCGGGGACAAGTACTCGCCGTACCCGTACCAGCGCGACGCAGCGGCGCGGATCGTCTCCGAACCGACAGTGCTGCTCGATCACGTCGTCGGGGCCGGCAAGACCGGCACCATCTTGATGGGCGCGATGGAGCTCAAACGTCTCGGTTTGGCGAACAAGCCGTGGGTGGTGGTGCCCAACCACATCATCGACCAGGTCGTCCGCGAAGCAGGCCAGTGGTATCCCGGCGCGCGAATACTCTCCGGATCCGCCGCCACCGACGCCGAAGGGCGCCGATTGCTCGTCGCCCAGTCCGCCTCGCAGGACTGGGACATGGTCATCGTGCCGCGGTCGGTGTTCTCCTCGATCGGTGTCGACCCCGGTACGAAAGCGGAATACATTCGTGGGCAGGTCGCCGAGCTGGACGACGAACTCGGCAACGTCGACGAAGGTCTGACCAAAAAGCGGCTCGAAGCGATGAAAGCCAAGCTCGAGGAAAAGCTCGAAACCGCCCTCGAACAGGCCGGGAAGGATCGGGGGCTGACGTTCGAGGCGTCGGGTGCGGACTACCTTTTCATCGACGAAGCCCACGAGTTCAAGAACCTGGCGCGCGCCTCCGGTGTGACCGAGCTTGCCAATTCCGGCTCGCACCGGGCGACCGACATGGATCTCAAACTGAACTATCTGCGGTCGATGCGCCGCGAGGAAGCGATCACCAAGGGCATCCCGCAGGAGGAATACATCGAGCGGGTCGCCACGTTCGCCACCGGCACCCCGGTCGCGAACTCCCTCGCCGAACTGTGGGTCATGCAGCACTACCTACGGCCCGACCTCCTCGAGGACGCCGGGGTGGCCACGATCAACGACTGGGGTGCGACGTTCACCGACACCGTCGAACGGGTCGAGCTGAACTCGTCCGGATCGAGACTGCGGGCCGTCACTCGGGTCGGTGAATTCACCAACGTCGGTGACCTCATCGGCATGACTAGCGTCTACACCGACGCCGTCACCCGCGATCAGGTGCCGGCGAACCTGCCCGTCAAGGACGGTGGCCGCAACACCGACGTCACCTTCACCCCGGCCCTCGAGGTGCAGGATTTCATCGCCGACCTCGGGTATCGCGCCGACCATGCCGACGCCAAACGCCCGGACATCGACAATGCCCTCAAGGTCGCCAACGACGGCCGCAACGCCACCCTCGACCCCAGGGTCGCGCACCTCGATCCGGCACCACCGGAGCATTCCCGCGCCCACATCGTCGCGCAACGAATCCTCGACGTGCACAACGACTCCAGCGAGAACACCTACCTCGACTCGGCCGGTGCACCGCATCCGACACCGGGGGCATTGCAGATCGTGTTCTGCGACCGATCCACCCCGAAAGCCGACGGGTCGTGGTCGATCTACGACGGGATCCGCGCAGAGTTGCTCGCCGGCGGGATGGAACCCGCCCGGATTGCCTACGTCCACGACTACCCGAAGCCGTCGGAGAAGGCCCGCCTGTTCGAGATGTGCCGCACAGGAAAGGTATCGGTGGTGTTCGGGTCCACCGAGAAGATGGGCACCGGCACCAACATCCAAGACCGCGCGATCGCGCTGCATCACGTCGACGTGCCGTGGCGACCGGCCGACCTCGAACAACGTGAGGGCCGAATCATCCGGCAGGGCAACCAGAACGCGCACGTCAAGGTGTTCAACTACGTCGCCGAGAAGACCTTCGACACCGTCATGTGGCAGACCGTGCACCGCAAAGCGCACTTCATCGAACAGCTCAAGAAGGCGGACCGCTCGATGCGCCGCGTGGTCGACCTCGACAGCGACTCGCTCGCCGAGAACTCGGCCATGACCAAAGCCCTCGCCACCGGCGACGATCGATACATCCAGCAGATCGAACTCGACTCCCAGCTCCAGGAGCTCCAGTCCGAAGCGGATTCGCACTTCGCCGAGCAACGCTCCATCGAACGCGACCGCGACCGCCTGCGCCGCGAAGTACCCCGCGCACGCCAGCGGGTAGCCGGATTGAAAGAAGCAGCACCGGTGCTCAAAGGCCGGCGCGAGGTCGACCGGTGGCCCGGCATGACCATCCGCGGGAAGTTCTACGACACCCGCAGCGACGCCGCGAACGCGATGGCCAACGCTTTGCAGGGCACCTACCAGGCCCTCAAGGGCGAAGGCCTGACCAAGACGATGGTGATCGCCGAGATGAGCGGATTCCCGATCGAGGCCTCCCGTTCGATGCAGGACAGCGCGCTGTATCTCTCGTTCTCCGGACTCGGTTCGTCGACGAAAGTGATCGAAGCCCACGATCTGTATCCGAGGATCGGGGACGGCGATCGCAGCCAACACTCACTCGGACTGCTCACACGGGTGGAAAACATGGCCTACACCGTCGACACAGACCTCGCGAAGGCCGAGCGCTCACTCGATCGAGACGAACAACGCCTCGACGATCTCGAACTGGTCGAGCTGTCCGACTTCCCGAAAGCAGTGCAGCTCAAAGACCTCTCGAACGAAGTCTCCCGATTGCGGCGAGAAATCAAGGAGGCCGAAACCAGCCCCGAAGCCCTCGCACGGGACGCCGCCCGCGCGGAACGTGCTGCAGAGAAGGGCCGCGAGCCGAAGTGGTCGCTGATGCTCAACCCCACCAAAGCCCTCGTCGAAGAACTCGGCATGGAAAACGCTGACGAGGTACGGGCCATGATGCACGCCAAAGCTGTTGCTGCTCAACATGCGAGCGCACAGAACGCGGGAGGAAGCGAACATCTGCAACCGGGCGACACGTCGACTCGGCCCGGACATTTCCTCCGCGCAGTAGAAGACGGTCCGGGGCCCGCTAAGCCATGGAAGGGCACCGAGCGTGAGGGGCCGGAAGCAGGTCACGAACCTGACAACGGGTACGGCCTCGACAGCTAGTCGACGGACCGCCTAACTCGCGACTACGGTTCGTCAATATTTCTTGACGAACCGTAGTCCCTCCAACACGTTCGTCGGCTGTTGCGACATCACCTCGCGCCGTATCGTCCGACCATGATTTCTCTACCGGGCATCGCAGAAACGGCTACATGGTTGAAGAAAGGACCGCTCAGAGATTTCGCCCAGCCGACAGAGAGGTCAGATGCTCATGGAACCACTGTCAAAAAATCGCTTACCCGAGACGATGTTCCGGTACCGGCGCTGTGGAAAGCAGCTCTCGAACTGGTCGATCTGAAAGCAGGAGGCCCCGGCGATAAGGTCGCCTGGTGGATCGCTTTCACCTATAAAACCGAGCCGTGCACCTTGGCAAGCGAGAAATTTGGAGTTCGGCTGTACGTAACGACAGTCGACGAAGATCAAGCCCAGAAGGTCACAACCGAGATCACCAAGAAGGTGAGTTCTGCGGTGGAAGCGGTAGAGAAAATGATTGAGTCGGCTGCCCCGAACTTGTTCGGGCAAGGCCACGCAACGGTGGTCAACCAACACTTTCATCTACGTCATGCCTACGAGTATTTCCGTCAGAGAGCTCTTGATCCCACTTCGATCGAGACTGTCACCACCGAGCGTCATTCCGCCGACGGCACGTTCCTCGGGGCGTCCATAGCGGACGGCCCTGCTCGCATGCAGGTGAATGCGGTCAACGACCTCGTCGCGGCGATTACCGCATACCTGAGTCTCCTCGAGCACCACCTCGTCCTCGCACTGGGTTTTCAAGAGTTCGATCCGCCCACGGACAATTTGAGTGCCATCATCGGACTCCCCTGGGGACAGAAGTACGAGCGAATCCTTGGCAAGGGCGGACTCGCGTCGACGTACCGCGTCCGATTGACAGAAATCGTGGAGCGGTGGCGAAACATGTATGCGCACGGTGGTTTCGAGAAGAAGCACACCGGTTCGGTCTACCTGCACGTTCAAGGGGTGGGACCGCTCCCCGCCGGTCTCACCAACGTGCGCTCAAGCCCACTGTTCACGCTTTTCCCGGCGAACCCAACAGACATTGCCGACGTCTTCTCGTTCTTCGACGAATTCGATATGTGGCTCCGAACGACACTTCCCGAAGCGATGGCTTGGGTGGAATCAGGCCTAGACGTCCGTTTCGATCAGAAATTTCGTGACGAGGTGGCTGACGCGATTGCGGCCGGGGAGATCAACGGCCTCATCGATCGCACAGGATGGTTGATAGACCGCTTAACCAACATGGACTTCTGACTATCGACCAAAGCCCTACAGGCCGTGGTCGTTGTTGTACTGGCGTTCGGTGAGAACAGAGTCGGGCAGTTGTTCCGGCTGCAGTGTCTGCCTGCCGCTGTGCGGACGCCCGGGTCCGGGTGCGTCTGCCAGAAGCCGCGCGATGTTTTTCTGCGCGTCCGGATCGGCCGGCTTGGCATCGGAACTACGACGGTTCACGGCATCGGTCACACCGTCGATCGCAGTGGCCTCGACCAATCGAGCAGTCGCTGGGGCCGAGCGGATGCACTGTTCGGCGGCGTGACGCTTGCCCGCCAACGTCACGGCCCGCAGACGTCGGCCTCGTTCGGTGATGGCGGTGTCGAACACAGCCGCGGCGGCAAGGTCAGCGGCACGACGGTCCGGATCGGTCGCGCGCTGCACGATGGCGGACCATTC
Organism: Rhodococcus sp. AW25M09; assembly: GCF_000333955.1. Taxonomy (GTDB): domain Bacteria; phylum Actinomycetota; class Actinomycetes; order Mycobacteriales; family Mycobacteriaceae; genus Rhodococcoides. The sequence goes on along the minus strand of NZ_CAPS01000134.1, from coordinate 29,297 downwards.
ACTGTTCTCTGCCTGAACACGTCCGATGGCGTCCTGAGCTGCGCGTTGGGTGTCGCGGGCCTGTCGCGCGAGTCGTTCCTCCCGTAGTCGTGCGTCGTCGACGGCTGGTTCGAGGGTCTTGCGTTCGCGCCGTTTGGCCGTCGACAGTCGCTCGGTAAGGGCGCTGTGTTCACTTCGGGCTGCGTCGTGGTCTGCGATGGTGCGGCGCAGTTCGGTGGCAAGTTCGCGGGCGGCGGCGATCGCTGCGGCTTGCTCGTCGAGTCGGGCGTACAGCTTCTCCGTGTCCGCGACGACGGTCGGTGCGGTGCGCGATCGTCCGGCGCGGTCGACGAACGCGATCAACTCCGCGTCCGGGACAAGTCGGATCGGGTCTTGTTGCATCTTCGCGAGCAAGGCGGCGTCCGCCGGCGAGAGCACCGGCGGCGGCTCGGGTGCAGCCTCGATGGCGTCCTCTACTGCCAGCTCTGTCGGAGCCGTCCGCTCGAGCTGCTCGACTACGTCGGCTGCTGGTGCGTCGACGACCTCGACGGAGGGCTGCACCCGCGTCGGTGGGGTGTCGGTCATCGCTGCGCGCTGTGCTGCTTGTTCGGCCCGCCACAGCATCGCTTCGGTGCGGTCGACGTCGGCCTTGAGGTCAGCGAGAGCGGCGAGGTCGATGCTCTCGGCCGCCAGGCGTGCAGTGGTGACGTCGACGGCGGTGACTTCTCCCCCGTCGGCGGCGGTGACCCGCTCGTACTCGGCGGCGGCGTCGTGTGCGCGGGCACGGGCGGCGGTCGCGGTGTCGTCGACGAAACCGGCCCGCCAGATCTCCCAGTCGAGACCGCGTTGAGCGAGGGCGCGGTCGTCGTCCCCGGCAGCCGCAACGTCGGCGGCCACGGCGGGCCGGATGACGGTGTCGATGTGATGCCAGAGCGCTTCGGCCTCGAACTCGCGGTCGGTCCACTCCTGCCGGGTGTCGAGCATCGCAATGCGGGCGGGGCGTTGCCGATCGGCTTGCTCCTGCAGCTCGGCGAGCATCGTGCGGGCATGGAACTGTGCGGGGCTGGTGCCGTCGGAAATCCGGCCACGCAGCTGCCGGTACCTGGTTTTTGCGTCGTCGAGATCTGCGGTGAGCAGGCGGACTCGTTCGTCGGTGGTGACCGTCGGGTACGGCAGCTCGATCGTCTCGATCTGCGAGCGCAACGCATCCCACACATCGGCCTCATGGTCGGCGGTGCCGATCGTGTCGGCGGCCTCGATGTCGAGTGGTGCGTCGGCCTCGTGGTCGATTCCGGTGTACTCGTCCTCGTAGCCGCCGTCGTACTCCGGTGGCGGCTGGTCGTAGCCGCTGTCGTACTCCGGCGGTGGCGCTTGGTCGTAGTCGACGGGGGCGTCGAGCGCGTCGAGGGAGGCGAGGTAGTCCGCATCGGCATCGACCGGGATCGCAGGAGTCGAGCCGTCGACGACGGTATCGGTCGCGGCAGCCTGAGTGGGTAGTGGTGCCGGGATGACGAACTCGTCGGGCAGCTCACCGCCGACGGTGTCGGAGACCGCGTCGTCGACTACGAGAACGGCTTCCTCGTCCTCGATCGAGAGTGGTTCGGCGGTGGGTGGGGTGTAGGTGCGGGCGAGGTGGTTCTCACGCACCAGCATCTCGGCCCGCCACGTCAGCGCGGTGGCGAGTTCGTGGGCGGGCAGGGTGACACCGTGATCGACCGGGTCGATGCCGCCGTGCAGGAACTCGTACGCAGTGCCGAGCAACTGTCCCGGTGTCCACAGTGTCGGGTCGGCGTCGTCGACCGTCGCCACGAGCGACGGCCACGCCGCATCGGACATGACGCGGACGGCGGCGGTGTAGCCGAGCAGTTCAGTCAGTACCGGTGCCCACGACGGTGCGAGCGCTGCGGTGTCCGCGGCGTCGGCGTCGAGCGCGGCGTCGGCGTCGAGCGCGGCGACGGAGAGTTCACCGGACAGTCGCCACCACAGGGCGGCAGCGGGCAGCTCGTCGGGCAGCGGCGAGGACGCGAGGGAGTCGCGGACGAGGGTGTGGACTTCGATTCCGGCGCGTGCGGCGGCGGAGAGTCGGTCGGCGAGGATCGGGAAGTACGGATCGCGGGCGATGTGGGGGTCGAGTTCGTCGACGAACGGACGCCACCGAACGACGGCGTCGTTGGTGGTGCCGATGACCGACTCCGCGCGGGTGTCGAGGCGACGCTGCACGATCGCCGACGCGGCCGCGTACTGCTCGGGCCCGGTGGGTCGACGGTCGGCGGGGTCGACATCGTGGGCGGCACGGAACACCGCGAGATCTACAAGCAGATCGAGGTCGGGTTCGTCGGTGAGCAGTGCGCGCGCCCAGACCGGTGCCGATGTCGGTGTCCACCCGGCGGCGTCGGCGGCGATGCGTTCACGGTGGACGGCGATCGCGTCGGCGCGGGCATCGAGGTAGCTCGCCCACTCCGATTCCTTGCGCAGTGCGTCGGGGATGGCGGGCAGCCACGGCAACGGTCCCTGCGCCGATGCTCCACGTGCTGTGGAGTGGCGTCCGGTGGAGTCGAGTCGCCAGTCCAGGACTGCGGCCCGGTCGAAGGCGGTACCGAGTTCGCGTTCGGCGATTGCGGTGTTCAGTGCGTCGACCGGGTCCCGTCCGTGTGCGGCGAGGATCGCGAGGTGTCCACGCAGGACCGGCCATGCGGCGTCGTCGGTGAGGCCGGCGATCGCGGTGTCGGCGGCGGTGTCGATCGCGGCCATCACTGTGGGTCCGGCAAGGACTTCGCAGGCGGTGGCGACGGAGTAGTCGTAGGCGTTCGCGGCCGGTGCCAAATGCGTGTGCGGGTCGTCGGCGGCAGCGAGGGTCGAGTGCGCGGAGACCTGTGCGCCGTCGCGGCGCAGGATCGCCCGGAAGTCGTCGACGGCGGTCGGGGGAAGCATTCCGCGTTCGGTCATCGCGGTGTGCAGGTCACCGTCGGAGGCGGTCGCGAGATACATGTGGTTGTTCAGTCGCCCGCGGGTGAGTGCGACGTAGGCGAGCTGACGGGTTTCGTCGCCGGTGGCCACGACGTGGCAGGTGTCGGCGGTCGATCCTTGCGCGGAGTGCACCGTTCCGGCGTAGCCGAGTTCGGTGGCGGACTGGACGTAGTCGGGTGACAGGGTGACGGTGCGTCCGAGTTCGAGGTGCCGCACTATCAGTGATCCGTCGCGGCCGACGTCCTCGACGGTCCAGCGGTCACCGTTGCGGACCCAGTCGGTCTGCGAGAGCGGGTTGCGGCGATCGTTGGAGCGGGTGCGGACGATGTCCCCGACGCTCGCGCGGAGGCCGTCGGCGAGGACGGCTTCACGTCCGACCTTGGCGGTGGCGGCGGCGAGGCGGTCGGTGCGCGCGCGGGTGTTGAGTTCGGCGACGAGCTCACGGGTCGGTGCGAGCAGCAGTGCGTCCTTGCCGGCGGCGCGGTCGACGCTCCACGCGCTGTAGGCGTCGTCGGTGACGGTGGCGATGGAGCCGACGTGCAGCCGGGAGTGGTCGATGTAGAAGCCGATCGCAGCGTCGTCTCCGTCGCGCAGTGCGAGCGATGCTGCGCCTTCGGCCGCGCCGGTTGCCTTGTCACGGAAGCGCACCACCTGCGAGAGGGTGAGCGCACCGACGCGGTCGTGGATGTCGCGCAGGACACCGCCGGATGTGACGGACGCGAGCTGTTGATCGTCGCCGATCAATCGCACCGTCGCACCGCGTTCGGCGAGGGCGGTGACGGCGTCGTCGAGGTCGAGGGTGCCGGTCATGCCCGCTTCGTCGACGATGACGAGAGTGTCCTCGCCGATCGCGGAATACCACTCGGGAACGGACACCGGATCGCCGTTGCGTAGACGTTTGGTGATGTCGACGAACTTCGCCAACGTATCGGTAGTCGTCAAGATATCTTGACGCAGGACTGCGGCAGCGGCAGCGGTCGGTGCGAACCCGACGACGTGTCCGCCTGCGTTCTGCCACGACCGTGTCAGCGCGGTCATGGCGGTGGTCTTGCCGGTTCCGGCGGGTGCGAGTGCGAGCTGAAGCTTCGCACCGGACGTGGCCATCGCACGCACCAGTGAGCGCTGCCCAGCGTTGAGTTCGCGACCGTTCGCAGCGGACTCGAGCAGTGCCATCTCCACGTGCTTGTCGGGGAGGGCAACACCGTCGTTGCGCTGTGCAAGGGCGACGATGCGTGCTTCGGCGTCGAGGACGGCTGTGGTGGTGAACAGGGTCGCTTCGTGGCGGGTGTGCACGTCCGCGCCGTCGCGGCGGCGCATCACATTCGGGGCGAGATCGGCAGCGACGTCGTCGCCTGTCTCGTCCCCCAGGGTGACGGCGTGGTCGGTGCTGCAGGCGCGGTCGGTGATCGCGTCGACGAGGTCGGTGATCCGATCGGCCGGCGGGTTGGCGGTGCGGACCTGACGGATCGCTTCGGCGCGAATGTTGTGCCGTTGGTAGCGCGAGCGTGCACGGGAGACGACCTCGACGACTTCGGCTGCGGTGTAGTCGATCCAGCGCGGGTCGTCGATGTCCACGCTCGCCCGGGTGCGCTTCTTGCCGGTCACCTCGGCGACCATTTTTGACAGTGCTTTTGGTGATCCGAGTACGTCGACCGCCTCGGCGCGCCACCCTCCGCGTTGCTCGGCGTGCGAGCGCGGTTCGTGTTTCGCCTGCCGGGTCTCCAGGGTCGCGCGCTGCGCCAACCGGATCGCTTCGATGGCGGTCGGTTCGCGGTGATGCTCGGCCTGGAACGCGCGTGCGAGTTCAGCGGTGCGCACGACGATCGCGGCATTGCGGGAGGACCAGCGTTCGGCCAACCGTGTGTCCAGGCCGACGATTTCACGTACGGCCCGCTTCGACCGGTCCTCGCTCGGGCGTTCGGCGAACTCGACTCCGATGCGTTCACGCAGTTGCGCTTCGAGGGCGGTGTTGTAGACCTCGGAGGCGGGAACGTTGTTGCGGTACAACGCGGCACCGTCGAGCGCGAGCCACTTCGTCGTGCCGTCCGGCAGGGTCGTGGAGACCTTGTTCGAGATCGCGACGTGGGTGTGCAGGTTCGGATCACCCGCGCGCGAATCGCGGTGAGTGAACGCTGCGGCAATCAATCCGTTCGCGTCGACTTGCGCGACACCGCCGTTGCCGAGACGGGTGAAGCAGGCGTGCTCTTCGAGGTATTCGAGTGCGGCTGCGATCGCGGCGTCGTGCGCTGCTTCGATCTCCTGCGAGATCTCCCGCGGCGCAACCGCCCACAGCGCCGACACCGACTTGACCGGAGTGAACGTGAGGTCGAACCCGGCGACAGCTTTGGTGTTCTGCCGCCCCGATTTCGCGACCCACCCGGACAGTTCACGCTCGTCGGCCGGGGCGCGTCCGTACTCGCGCTCGAACATCTCCCGTGCGACGCGGGTGCGGATCGCCGCGCGCGATTCGGCCTCGATAGGTGCGTTCCACTTCTCGCCGGCCGCGAGGTTGTGCTCGACGAACGCCTTCGCGCACGCGACCCGAAAATCCGACGCTCCGTTGTCGATCTTGAACGCGCGACCGAGCTTGATCGCCGCCGATGCCGCGCGCTCTGCGTTCTTCGTCGACGCACCGGCAGCGAGCTCGGCCGCGAACTGTTCCGCGTACATCGTGTCGGCCTCGGGATGCAGGCCGTCACCGAACAGCGCCTTCATGTGCGCCTCGGAGACGTACTCGCCCGCACCGATCGTCTCCAGCTCGGCGAGACCGGACCCGGTCCAACGGCCCGGAGACTCCCCTCTTTCGGAGTAGTACTCGGCCAGGGACGCAGCCCCTCGCTCGGTGGAATCTGCCGCTGCAACCTGCCTGGTCAGGTACGTATACCCGTCCCCAGCAGTGAGCTTGTGCAGACCCATCATGGACCGGACCCTACCAGCGAAACCCGCATAGCTGCCTTAATGCATGAGGTCTGTGGGGTTGAGCTTGGCCTTTGCTAGTAGATCGATAGGGGTTTCGGATTGGTGGCTTGGGACGGGGTTTCGGTGGTGGTGGATCGGTGATGCGGGAGGAGGTTGTGTCAGGATCTGTGAATTCGAGGGTGTTCGGGGTTAGGGTGGGCGGCATGGCGTCGACTCAGGCTCGGATGACTGCGCGTGCTCGGGCGCGGGCGGCGCAGCAGAAAGTCGTCGCCGACCGCAAGGCACGCGACGAGAAGAACATGGGCTCGTTGACGGACTACTTCGCGGCCGCTAACCAGATCGACGCGGCCCGGCTGGCGATGGCGCGCGCGCTCGACGACATCCGGGGACGGGAAGGAACGCTCAGCGCCGCTGCAACGCTCGCGGGCATCACGACCGGCGAAGCACGCAAACTTCTGGCGCTGCTCACCGACGCCGCATTGACGTCGGCGAGCACGGACAGCGGCGACGACGCCTCGGTCTCCGACTCGGATGCGGCGGCAGATTCTCGCGACGGATCGGCTGCGCCCGATGCCGCCGATCCGGCGGCGACAGAGGACGCAACGACGAGCAAGACCGCGACCGTCGACAGCGTCCCGAACGCCGAGCCCGCGACGGGTCAGGGGTAACCGGTGAGCGCTCCGGTGATGCAACTGGCGTTGTTCGGCGACGCCACCGACGCCGCTGAGCCGCAGCCGGTTCCTCGGGTGTGGCGACCGCTGCAAGGGCCGTTGACCGCCAAGACGGTGGCACGGTTCTGGACGAAGGTCGTCAAAACTCCGACATGCTGGTGGTGGCGTTCAGCCGTCAGTTTTCCTGATTCCTATGGGAGGTTCACCTTCACCGACGGCGACACGCCACGCACATTGTCCGCGCATCGGTTCGCGCTGTTGCTCGAATACGGCGACCTCGGTGACGGGATCGTCGGCGAGCACGACTGCGACGAAACCTTGTGCGTGCGAGTCGCCGACGGTCACCTCAAACGCGGCACCCAGTCGGCGAACCTCGCGCACGCCGTCGCGGTCGGCCGACACATCGGACCGACACCGGCAGGCGGCGATCCGCGCGGACGCTACGGGCGCGCGATCGCGATCCGCGACGCACTCATCGGCGGCTACGACGAACCACGGATGCTGTCCGCGCTCGCCGGACACAGCTTCGACGCACAAGCACCACCAACACTGTTCTGAACGCGTGCGCGACCGATCAGTGTCGGTGGCGCACGGTACACATTGATCCATCAGGCTTCGGGCCGCGCCGCCGCACCGGTGAGAGCAGTCCTCACACGACAAGGACGTACACGATGACGCTCTCTTCGCTCTTCACCGACGACGTCGGACCACTCCCCCTGCTCGCTGTCGCCGGTGCCGGATTCTTGATCTGGTACGTGCGGTATCTCGGTGAGAACGATCCCGGATGGAAGGGGTTCGTGGCGAACATTCTCACCGTCATCGGTGTCGGCGCGTACCTCGTCGTTCTCGCTGTCGTGTTCGGCGCGTTCATCGCGGTGATCGGCGCGTTCATCGCCGTGATGCTGTTCATGGTTCCCCTGTTCGCACTTGGCGGTGCCAGCGGAGTCGCCGACCGCAGACCCCGTCGCGGGTACCACCGCGACCCCTACGGCAACGACTACTACTGACCGTCCGGCGCGCTTGCACCGACGCTTCTGCACGCGTCGCAGCGGTGACGTGTGCAGCCGATGAAATCGCACTGTGCACGCGCTGCAACGACGTCGGCTACACCACCGCACCGGCCCACAGCGACGACCGTGCACGGTTCGCTTATGCCGACTTGCCGTACATCCAACTGATGACGTCGAGGACGCGCAGCGCACTGATGTCGTCGGGCAATGCTGCGGCCGCTCTGATCTTCAGCAGTCGAGTGTGCAGCGCACCGCCGTCCGCGCGTAGAACTTCCCGGATCGGATCACGGTGCACTTTCTCGGTATTGAGAACGCGACCGACGACCACGTCGTAGATCGGCACCAGGCGGGGACGTTTGCGGGCCATCAACTTCGTTGCGATGGTGCGGCCGACGTCTGTCACGGTTCGTAGTTCGTCCTCCAGCAGCAGGATCGGTGCATCGGGCGTGAGCCCGTCCGTCTCGTCGACGAGGTCGCGATCCGGGCCGACGGCGTCGAGCAACTCGGCGAATCGTGCGGCGCGGGTGACGAGGAGCTCCCGTGCTGCTCCCGCTTTGACGGCGACCGACACGAATGTGATCGCGACGAGATCGTCGGCGGTGAACCGGTTGCTGTCGGCGACGCGGTTCTCCGGTGCCCAGCTGTCGAAGAGCGCACCGGTATAGCACCCACTGCCGAGGTAGGTGCTCCCGTAGTACCGCCGCAGCAGATTGACTGCGTCGTCGTCGGTGTCGGCGATCAAGGGCGGGGGGAGAGTGACGCTCATAGCGGTCGATCGTGTCAGACAGCAGTGCGATCGATGCCGGGTTCCGGGTGGGGTTCGATGCGCTCCATGCTGTTGACGATCAGCGCGGTGCGCTGCGGCGGGCCGGACACACTTGCGGTCGCAGCGATCGGGCCGGCCGTCTCGACGCACGATCGGCCGGAGCGTGCGAACGCGCGCGGGAACATCCAGAAGTCGATCGAGTCCTTTCCGTCGACGAGTCGCCCCATCGCCCACTGACCTGTCTGCTCATTCGTCTTCACCGTGACTTCCTCAAGGGTGCCGTGCACGACGACGTGCGTCCCATTGGGGACATCGCCGTCGAGCACCTCCCGCACTCGCACGAGAGGCTGCGGTGTGGTGGCGTCGTCGTAGGACATGGTCGGCACAGTGCCATCGAGTACCGACACGAACACCGCGCCCGCCGTGAACCGAGATCGACCGCCGGTGAGGATCGTGGCGGGACGCGCCGATCTGCATTAGGCTCTGCACCAAGTTCGAGCGTCGATGAGGGTCACGTTCGAGCGCGCCCCACCCGTACCGATTCACCCCGCACTGCGTTCACCGCACTGTGGGTTGTGTGGCTCTGTGAGCGATCGGTACCTGTCCGGTGGGGATGTCCGCGCACCGAAACTGGAAGGCCCTCACCTCTGATGTCCATCTCCCCCACGGTCGACAAAGACACCGTCATCGCGCGCGCACGCGCCGCGATCGAGAACCGCACCAAATACATCGAGTCCCTTTTCGACGCCGCCCAGGCATCCGCTGATGCTCGCGAGAAGGTCGCCGAGGCCACTCGCGCCGCTGAACGCGCGAACGCCGAACACGCTGCCGCGTACAAAGAGGCGATCGACGCCGGGTGGACAGTTGCCGAACTCACCGGCAGTGGTCTGACCGCACCAACGCCGCCGACCGGCAAGAAGGCATCCAAGGCGTCAGCGAAACGCGCCACCGGTCGCGGTACGCCGCGCCGCCGAGTCGGTGCCGAGAACACCGCCGGCCCCGAGCTGCAACGCGACGACGTCGCCTCCTCGCCTGCACCCGACGTGTCGACCGAACCGCAGTCCTCGCCAGCCCCTGCGCACTGACTGGCCGCACTGCCCTTGCACCACCCGCGCACCGGCACGGTCGCGGATCCCCCGTGCGCCCTTGCACGCTCGACATTCTTCTCCTCGTGCGGGCGCACCCACATCACTGAGAAGGACCACTGACCATGAGCCAGCCCGAATTCAACGTCGAAGTAGCCTCCCTCGACCGCAACGGCGACCCCGGTTTCGTGCACTATCGCGGCGCGTTCTACACCTCCCGCTCCGCCGGACAGTTCGCCCTCACCCAAGCAGCAGCGCTGGCAGACACCCGCGAAGTCGACACCGTCTCCGTCGTCATCGACGCAGTCGGCGAGGGAACCTCACGCCGTGATGTCGAGTTCATCGGCACCCCCGGCGAACTCGCCGCCGAACTGACCGCACTCCCCGCCTACGCCTCCGGCGCACGACGCACCGTCATCCCCGCACCACGCGCAGTGACCGCCGCCGTGGCCGCCATCGTCGAAACGTCACCCCCGTTACCCGACTCGGCGGTCGACGGCCCCGACGCCATCGCGGTTCTCGACGTGGAGGTGTACTCCACCCGGCCCGGCCCGATCCCCAACTCGCGCACCGACGTCGGCGCGTACACACCCGAGGACGCGCACCGCATCGCCGAGCAGCTCGCCGCCGATCTCGGCGGCACCATCGAACCGATGCGCAACGAGACGGTACTGCGGGTCACCCACACAGCGGACGTCTCCGACACCGACCGCATCGCCGCCGACCGGTCCGTGCAGGTACGGAACCTGCGCGCGAACCTCTCCGTCCTCGACCCGGTCGCCGACGCCGAACACATCACCGCACTCGCCGCCGACCTCGACGAGCTGCGAGCTCGATCGAGGCCGGCCGCACGCCCGGACAACACCGCAGCTGTCTCCGCGTCGGTATCGACGCCGCCGATGGCGCACGCAGCGGATGCCGAACGCTCCTCGACACGTCCGCGCGGGTTGGTCACTCCCCCGACCGGACGCTCGTCCGGAGCTGCACGGGCCACCTCACCCGCACTGCACACCTCCCCTGCCCAGACGCACACAGCAGCGACATCGCGGTCTGCCGATCACGGTCTCGGATGACCACCGACCATCAGTTCCCACCGCAGACCCGGGAAGGGCGGCACCGACTACCTCGGCCCCCGCAGCGGTCCGACGCGACCGACGACGAGAGCGGCGGTAAGCCTGCTTTCCGGCTCGACGGCGGCGACCTCGGCGCGGTCCTCGAGTTCGAGGCGGTGCTGTGGAACGAACCGATGACCGGAGTACTCCGCGAAATCCACATCACTCCCGGACGAGTACGCGTGGTCGTTCTTCAGACCGAACAGCAGAAGGGCCTCTACCCGCGATACACATCCAGCGGTGACCCCGATGCGCCGTATCTGGTCGACATCGACTTCGGCGATGAGGTCCGGATCGGCGATCGCCACTGACACCGCTCGTCCGACTCGGCTCGTCCGTTGACGCGAGAAAGGCACTCACACAGCCTGTGTGGGTGCCTTTCTCGTTCGGGTCGGGTTCGGCGCGCGGTCAGCGCTGCGGGTGCGGCGCGGTGCCGGGTGCGCCGAAGATGCCAGCCGCCAGTGCCCACGCGGTCAGAGTGCGGCGTTCGGCGTCGGTCGTCTCATCGGCGTGCAGATAATCCCACTCCTGCAGCGCATCGAGGTCGTGTGCGTCGGCTCCGACGTGTCCGCACCACCACAGATACGCCCCGATAGGGGACTCCACCTCGGGCCCGCGGGAGTCGACACCGCAGGTGTCTCGTTCGTTACGGGGTCCGGTGCGGGTGCGGGGACTGTCGAGGGTCACTGCCCTGCCCGAAACGTGTTGAGCCGCCGCCACAGTGCGCGTTGAGCGCGCCCGTGCTCCACGAGATGATCAAACAGCTGTTCCTCCGGCAGCTCCTCGGCGGCGTGGACGATGGCAGCTGCCACGGTCCGGTAACTGCGCCGGTATGACTGCGAGAGAACGATGTCGGCGTAGTGGACGGCGGTGAAGCCGTCTGCCCCGGCGGTGATGACCTCGTTCAAGCGGCGACGCAGGGGCGCATCTTTGGCTCCGCCGGATCCGGATCGCATGAATGCTGCGGTGACGCTCGCCGGGTCGTAGGGTTCGCCGGCCGCGACGAGACCGGCGATCACGACGAACATTCGCCGGTATGCGACGTCGTCGAAGTCGTCGGCGGTCACGATCGCGGTGATGCGCAGATCTTCGGCGGATACTCCCCCGGTGTGGGCACTCCACATCAGGGCGCACAGCAGCAGTGCCTCGGGGTCGGTGGACGGTTCGTGAGCTGTCTCGTTGTCGACGGCAATGTCGTCGTCGACAGCGGCGAGGCTGCGAACGACACGCTCGGGCTCGTCGGGCGGTGGAACTGCGCTCAGTGGCGTCATCGTCGGGCTCGTTCTCGCAGGTCAATCTCGAACAGGGTCAACGGAGTGATAGGTCAGGCCGCGGTGAGCTTGTCGATAGCGTCGATCCGAAAGCCCGACCAGTGGGTGTTCTCGTCGACGACCACGACGGGCATCTGCCGGTAGCCGAGGCCGTCGGTGACGAACTCGCGGGCCGCTACATCTTCGGTGACATCGACGGTCGTGTAGTCGATCCCGTGCTTGTTCAGGCGTCGTTTTGTTTGATCGCAGTTGTTGCATTCGGGTTTCGTGTACACGGTGATCGACATAGCTCACTCCTCGCGAGAATTGTTCCGATAGGTTCCATTTTATCCCACATTTCCCCGATTAGCTATAGATAGAGTGAGTATTTTAACTCGAATATGTTGGCGCACAATCGATTCCTGACTGCCTAGCAGTTCGCAATTACGTCGGTTGCGTTTCCTTGTCTGGCAGCACACGGAGAGGAATGCGAAATAGCGACGGGGAACAGTTCATTTCGCATTTGGGCATGGTGCCGTCGCCCGACTACTGGTGCGACGCCGTGATCGAGACATGCGAAACGCCGCCGGAGCTGTTGCTCTGCGGCGGCGTCAGTCGGGGGGTGCTTCTATCTCTTTTGCAAGCCCCGCTCCGTACATGTTCAGGTGACTAGTTTCGGATCGGGCGCGTTGATGTCCGGTTTCTGGATTTGGCTTCGACATCTTGGTGAGCGAGGCTATCGGGCGTCGCCGAAAGTGGAGGGTTGCGATGAAATACATGCTTCTGACCTACGGATCACAGCAGGAATACGACGCACTGGCGGGTCAAGGTTCAGCACAGGCACGGTCCGCCGAGGAGCTCGCCGAGATGGGAAGCTTTCTCGAAAAATTCACCGGGGACCTTGCAGGCACCGGTGAACTCGTGCAGGCAGCGGGTCTGACGGCTCCGGCATTGGCGAGCCGCGTTCAGTTGCGGGACGGGGTCAGTGTGGTTACTGACGGACCCTTCGCCGAGACGGAGGAGGTGCTCGCCGGCTACTGGATCGTCGATTGTTCAAGTATGGATCGCGCGCTCGAGATCGCGGCCCGGTTGAACGAATGCCCAGGCCCAGTTCCGGAATCGGGAACCGTCGTTAGGGCAATCGAAGGTTTTGCGGACGACATCGGGGCCTGAGCTTTGACGCACCACGAACTTGAGGCGACGCTGCGGCCACTTGTGCCCCGGGTCTTAGCCGCCCTCGTTCGCCGGTACGGGCATTTCGACGCTGCTGAAGACGCCGTCCAGGATGCACTCCTGGCGGCGTCACAGCAATGGCCTATGTCGGGTGCCCCAGACGATCCACGCGGATGGCTCATCCGAGTCGGTTCACGCCGACTCATCGACACGCTACGGGCCGACCAGGCGCGTCGGACACGTGAAGACCGGGTAGTGAGCTGGGTACTTCCTTCCGACCGCGTATACCGAGAGTCCGACACCGATCGGGCGGCTCCCGACGACGACACACTGACCCTTCTGACACTGTGTTGCCACCCGGCGCTCCCACAAGCCTCGCAGGTTGCGTTGACACTTCGCGCGGTGGCGGGCCTCACGACGACTGAAATCGCTCGTTCCCTGGTCACCACAGCCGATGCCGTCACGCGGCGAATTTCCCGTGCGAAGAAGACCATCCGGGACACCGGCGCTCCGTTCCGTATGCCGCACCTGGCAGAGCGGCAGACCCGGCTGGAGTCGGTTATGGCCGTGATCTATCTGACCTTCACCGAGGGATATGCCGCCACTTCTGGCCCTGACCTCAACCGGCCAGATCTCGTTGCCGAGGCCATTCGGCTCGGCGAGTTGCTCCACACCCTGCTGCCGGACGACAGCGAAGTAGCTGGCCTCCTGGCGCTGATGGTGCTGACCGACGCACGTACCCCCGCTCGCCTAGATGAACACGGCGACCTGATCTCGATGGCCGATCAGCGTCGCAGCCTGTGGAAGCATGAATCGATCCGCCGCGGAGTCGCGCTTATCACGGAAGCACTGCCGCGCGGACCCGTCGGTGCCTATCAGTTGCAGGCCGCGATCGCTGCCGTCCATGACGAGGCACCGACCGCTGACGCCACCGACTGGCCCCAAATAGTCGCTCTCTACCGACTTCTCTTGGTCGTGTCACCTGGTCCGATCGTTGAGCTCAACTACGCTGTGGCTGTGGCGATGACGGATGGACCCACGGCAGGACTGAAGCTGCTCAGCGGTCTCGAAACCCGGCTCAGCGACAACTACCACCTCACTGCTGCCCGAGCCCACATGCTCGAAAGGGCCGGTGACACTGCAAACGCTCGCCAAACCTTCCTCGACGCGGCGCGAGAGGCAACCAACCTGCGACACGCACGACACCTAAATGCCCATGCCAATCGACTGCAGGGCCGCATCGATCACGGTGACGCCGAGAAGTGCCCTACCAAATCGAGGCCCGATTCGCTCTGACTCCCGAGTCACGCTGTAGGCACGCCACGTTGGTGAAGGCATAAGGGCTCACTCAAATAGATCTCATGAGATCGAGGGCCTTCTGGTGCTTGGCCGATGCAGTCGCGATATCCATGATGTTCCCGTTCGTTGGTTCGAGGTCGGTCAGTCGTTGGATGCGGTGTTGCGGCGTTGATCGCCGACGAACTTGGCCCTGTTCGCGGTGGCGACGATCTCTTTCGTGCCTTTCGAGCCCAGTTCGTTGCCGATACGGACAAGAGCGAACACCAATGCCACTGCAAGAGCGGGAAATGCGAGTTCGATGATGCTGACGTCAGATCCGTCGAAGCCCATCTGACGTTGTATGCGGCAGCGGCGATCCCGAGGACGCCCACCACAACAGCGGCGAATCTGTTGAGCCCGATCCGCGTCCATTGCGTCCGCTGACTCGAAGTAGCGTTCCGCATTCTCTTCGCTGTCGTCGGACAGGAATTCCTGGCGGATCTGGCGGTGGTCGCGGAACGTGGCGAAGGGGTTCATCGGTGGTTCCTGTCATCGTCGAGGGCGGTTTGGGTGAAGCTGAGTTGCTGACTGTCCTCGTACTCCCGGCGAGTGGTGTTGAACGCCCGTGCGCTCAGGTAGCCGAACAGGATGGACCCTGCGATGAAGGCGGCTTTCCATCCCCAGGCGATGTCGGGGTAGGTGACGGCGAAGACGCTGGCAGCGACTACGGCGAACCCGATGAGGGCGAGCGCGTTGCTGTGCAGTTTCACTCGCGAGGGCTTGCGTATGTAGGCGGTGCCGACGGCGTAGGCCCCGGTGACGAGGACGACGAACACGATCAGTGCTGTGCGGTTGACGAGATCCATGTCTTCTTTCGTTCCGATCTGCGGTGTCCAGTCGTGATCGACCAGCTGTGTCTGTCGTTGTGTCGTTGGTGGGTCATGTTGCCAGGTGGTGCCGACACACTGCTGGGTGTCGGCACCACCGGGCCGGGTTGGGGTCAGCCGGTGAGTTGTTTGCGTGTGGTGGTTTCTATGGCGATCTTGGCGCTGTCGTAGATCCGGTCGGGGATGGTGACGATGCCGGCCGCGAGCTCCTGAACGGTGCGGAGCGCTGTTTCGCGTTCCTGTCCGGTGGCCGAGTCGTCCAGGGCGATCCCCAGGGCGCTGCGGATACGCCGAACGGTGCGGTGGTCTTCGGTACTGGTCACGCCCATGCCGATGGCGCGGGCGTAGCCGTCGGCCTTCCGCCAGGCAGTGTGCGCCTTCTGAGCGGCCACGGCGAAAGCCTGCACACGCTCGACGGTGTCGGGGCACTGCTCGGGCCGAACCTGGTTCATCTCGGCGAAGGCGTCGATGAAAGCTGCCGTTCGGGGCTCGTCGAGGTTGTCGAGCAGGGGCCTGACGAAGATGGCGTACGGGTCGGCCAGGTACGCAGCGTAGGCGTCCGTGACCTCGCCGTAGACGGCGTGGGCTGCGGCGTAGTCGGCTTCGAGTGCCTTCTTGGCGGTGCGGCGGTCGGTGACGTGGCTGCGGGTCCTGATGATCAGGTAGGCAGCCAGTGCGACCGAGACCACGACTGCCGCGATGCCGCCGAACCAGATGACCGGTGTCCAGTCCATCGGAACGTCGGGTGCGGCATCGACCACCGGGGTTGCCGGGGCTGCCGGAATCGAGGGCGGGTCGACGGGAGCAAGGTCCGCCGCCGCCTCCTCTGTAGACACCGGCGGGAGGACCGCTCGGACTGCGGTGGCGGCGACGGCGAGGAAGAGCCCTCCCCCGCACATCTGTAGCGCGGTCCTATCGTCGTCGCCGTACATGCGTGACCAGAAGAACTTGGCTCCGCCGCCGATCATGGCGAGGACACCGAGCGTGGTGCACCCCCACATCAGGAAGGACAGCACCATCTCGATTTCCGCTGAAGCGGGTGGCATCGTCTGGGGCACTGGATTGTTCATCGGTGATGGGCCTTTCCGGTGAGGTCGGATCGAGAGATCAGGGCTGGCGGGCGAGGTGTGCGTCGGCTGAGGCGGCGGCGACGTCGTAGCCGCCCCACGGTGAGCGGTTCGGGACCGAGCGCAGGCCGATGGTGTCCCCGCGTCGGGTGATGACGGGCCATCCGGTGGGTCGCTCACCGACGAGCTCGATGACCTTCGCGGTCCACACCTGGTCCTTCTGCGACGGTCTGCGTTCGGGGATCACGATCGAGAGGTCGTCGATCCAGCCGGGATGGGCGTGATCGAGGGCGTCGCAGACTGCCTCGTGTTCGTCGGCGCGGTTCTCCCCTTCCCACGGGCAGCCGGTGCACGCGCCGCGGTAGACATCGCCGCCGACGCACTCATATAGAGCGTCCCTGCTCGTGTCCGGGCAGCAGCAGTCGAGGTCTGCTGCAATGCAGGTGGGTTGGCAGGTGTCGGTGGGTGTGGACGGGTCGCAAATTCCCGGTGCGAACGCGTGGGAGGCGGCGGTCGAGCCGTGTCGCCCCCAGGTGGTCGCCCAGGTCTCGAATTCGGCGATGCGAGCTGTCACCCCTCGGGTGGGGCTGGCGAACAAGGTCGGGATGCCGTGCCGCTGGATGCGGCTGTTCTTCTCGTCCAGCTCGGCGGCGGCGAGCACCTCGAAGATGTCGATCTGGCCTGCGGTCTCGGTCATCACCGCTCGCCCAGCTCGGGGCGGGTGAGGGACTGCAGGGCGAGGGAAAGCCGGACGTCGCTGGCGTCGAGGACGACGGGGTGGGTGCGGCTGTACCAGGCACCGGGGGCGTCGAGGATGGCGGTGACCTCGACGCGGCCTGCGGGAGCAGTGCGGTAGCCGAGAATGTCGACGACCGTTCCGTCGAACTGGGTGTCGAGCGAAATCAGTTTCATTCCAACTCCTGTGAGGCGGCGGCGCGCGGTCATGGGCGCGGTGAGAGTGGCGGTCATGGATGTGCTCCCAAGGTCGGGTGGTGAAAGTCGTGAGCGGCAACGGTTGCGGGCTGTGCGCAGGCGTTCAGGACGGCAGACTCTGGCAGTCGGTGCATTCCCAGCGCCCGCCGGTAGAGGTGCAGGTCCGCCGCTCGTCGCAGAGCCAGCAGATCTGGTTGCGCTTGCGGGGCGAAACCTCCTGCGCCGCAGCCACGGTCGCGGCCTGCGCCCGGTACTGCTCACGGGTGCTCGCGTCTCGGGCAGCGAGGTCGGCGCGGACCTGCTCCGGGTCGAGGTCAGGACCATCGGTTCGCACGGTCAGCATGGCCCCGAAAGCCACGCGGCAGGACTGGCACACGTCCCCCGGCGTAACGACTGGAGCGCCACAACCCGGCAAAGCGCAGTCATCGAACAGCGTTGACTGCCAGTCACATTGGTGTGATTCGGTGCGGGTCACGGCCATGCCCTAACCTTACAGTTTCACACTGTACGGTGCAAGACGTGGAGCCAGAATCCTTACAGTCGGAGCCTGTAAGGTCAGGGCATCAACCACTGCAACCCCAGGAAGCACCCGATGACCGACGAACTCACCACCGCCGACGTGCTGGCGCTGATCGAAGACAAGACCGGCAAGGCCATATCGGCCAAGACGTGGTCGTCGTACGTCGCGCGCGGGCAGGCCCCGAAACCGGCGCGACACCTCTCGCGCACGCCGCTGTATGCGCGGGAGGACATCGAGCAGTGGATCACCGACCGGCCAGGGAGCGGTGCACGGACCGACCTCCGACCGTGACAAGCGAACCCACCGACCCCTCGATCGTCAACATCTCTTGACGAACAGGAAGGGCCCTGCCATCGGGTGATGGTCGGGGCACTTCTGTTGTTGCGGTTCGATCAGGCGTCGTCGTCGACGGCGGCGTAGGCGGCGCCGACGGTGATGTTGCCGATCGCGGCCTGTTCCACCGGGGTCAGGGCGTGGCCGCTGTCGGCGAGGAAGGTCAGGTAACTGTCGATGCCGACCATGCCTCGGTAGTGCTTGGAGGAGAAGCGCCAGTAGTCCTTGGCGTCCTGGGGGCCGGTGAGTCGGGCCTCGAACGCGGTGAGCACGCGAGCAAGGAGCAGCACCTCGGCGCGGGCGGCGGTGGCACCGTCGACCTTTCGAGTGACCTCGCGCAGGGGGGAGCCCATGATCTCGGCGTACCGCTCCGAGCACTTTGATTCGGTGAACACATCACCATGGGTGGCCAGGGTGGTCACCATCCACTTGGTGGCGTTCTTCGGGACGTCCTTGCGTGAGAGCAGGCCGGTGAGGAACGTACGACGCGCCTCGGTGGCGGTCGCTCCGGCACGGTTGAGGGCCTTGACCTTGCGGCGTTCGGCCCGCTCGGTCTCGATGCGTTCGGCTTCGGCACGGGCCGCTTTCCGCTGCGCCGGGGTCAACCCGTCCTCAGCGTCTCCACCACCCTCTGTGTCGGCGGCGGCGATCTTCTCGAGGGAGAGTTCGAGGCCGGCCGCAGTCCGGCTGTCGTGATGGAGGAAGAACTCGTGGCCCCAGGCGGTCACCTTCTCGACCGTGTTGGCGTGCCGCAGCTCCTCGTACGCCTCGGCCTCGTCATCGTCCTCGGTGTCGAAGTCGATGTCGTCCTCGTCGACTTCCTCACGGGTCGCCTTGTCGACCCAGACGGTGCCGGTCTCGTGGACGTGGACGTGCCACAAGTGCGGTGCCTGCTCGGGTGCATCGGCCGGGACTGCGCTGCCGTCGGCGGTCCGCAGATCCACCAGCGAGTACCACTCCCCCTCACTGGTGGACGGTTCGTCGTGGAGCAGGGCGAAGCCGCGTGCGGTGAAGTCGGCTGCGGCAGCGGCAGCGGTGGCCTCGGCGCGCTCGTCGATGCGGCGCTGGAGGGTGGCCAGGCGGTACTCGAAGCCGAATCTGTTGTCGAAGATCTGCTCGATTGCCTCGGTGATCCACGGCTCGGCCTGTGCGACGGCTTCGAGATCGGCCAGAATCGCGGCCCCTTCGAGGGTGAGCTGCCGGTCGTCGAGCTGGCGGCGGGCGCGCTCGGATCGTCCTGCTCGACCGGCCTTTTCGACGTAAGCCTTGGGGACGTGCAGTGCTGTCGAAACCTTCTGCACGCTCAGTCCCAGATCGCGCAGCTCTGCAACGGCACCGGCGCGTTGGCCACTGGTGAGGTCTTCGCGCTGTTCGTTGGTATTGAACTGCTCGGTGACGCGCTCGATATCTGCTGCACGCTCGTCGGCGTTCTGGTCACGCACCATCACCGGAATGGAGGTCAGGCCTACCTCTCGGGCGGCAAGGATACGGCGTTGCCCGTCGCGAACCGAGAGGGTCCCATCGGCGCGGCGGACCGCCGAAACAGATTGCAGGACTCCGAGTTCTGCGATGGAGGCGATGAAATCGGGTGCTGCGGTGATGTCGACGCCCGTGCGGACGTTGGCGCTGATGTCGAGTTCGTTGGGATCGGCGTGGACGAGGGTGTAGCCGGTCGAGGTCGGTGCCGTGGCGGTGGTCATGATGGCGGTCTCCCTAGTTAGTGTGTGCAGGTGAGGCACCGGGTAGATATCAGCTGCCCGGTGCCCGTTCGCAGGTGGAGGGTCGAGCGAGGGTCAGCGGTCGACGGTCTTCGCGATGGGTAGTTCCCAGATCGGGTCTTCTGCAAAGGGGGCGCTGATGTCGACCCAGCGCCCGGTGACCGCGTATCCGCGGCGGTCGAGCAGCACCTGCGCCATGTCCGGGGTCCAGTGCATCGGTGCGTGCTCCTCGATGCCGGTCACGTCGATGTACTCGACCTCGATGCCGCCCCGTCGGATGGACACTCCCAGGCCGCGTTCGGGGCGTTCGTCGCCGTATTCGGAGGTGACTGCCGTGAGGTCTCGCTGCGTTTCTCCCATGCCCCTAACCTTACAGTCTCAAACTGTAAAGTCAAGCGCTGCAACGTATTTCGGTGCCTATGCACAGGGGAGCCGAATCGTTGCGGGTACCGAGAGGCGGTACTGCGAACACTCGGATCGCCTACAACACAGGATGATCGAGCCCGCGGCTCACGCTGAGTCGGTGCGCCGGGTGGGGTTCTCGATGCGGGGGCGCAGATTGTAGGTGTCGTACCACTGCTGTGCGGCTTGCTTGCTCATGCCGAGCATCTCGCCGATCTTCGACCACGGCACGGGTCGCTCCTGATTGCGGAGGCGTCCGATGATGGCGTAGCGGTCGGCGATCATCGTCGAGGCGAGGAAGGCGTTGATCTCGAGTGCGTCGACATCGGAGACCGCGTCATCCATGCGTCGTTGGGCGTTCGCGGTCCACGTCCCGGCGTCCTTGCGCCCCTGCTCGTGCACCATATCGGCCAGGTCGACGTCGGCGAGAGCGTCCTTGTACTGGACGTAGAGCTCCGTCAGCTCGGTTGCGGTGAGGGCCTTCTCCGATTCCATATCGTCAAGGTATCTTGACGCTCTCTGTGTCGTCAAGATATGTTGACGATTGGTCGGGTGTTAGTCGACGGGAGTCGCTGCCTCGGCAGGGCACCACTGGCCTTCGAGACGAAGAAAGCCTTTACCGTTACCAATGGGGATGTCGAAGCTCAAACGGCAAAGCCACTGTCCCCGTGATGTTTTCACCCACGCTGAGAGCAGACCGGGGACCTTGACGTCCATTGCCAAACCTTCGGAACGGATTTTGAGAGGTGTCCCGTCACGGAAAGAGCCGCCTCCGGTCGAACCTGCCACGGTGAGCGCAGCGTTGACCAACACTCGTCGTGGAGGATCTACGATGCGGCGGGTCGGTGGGTCGAAGCTCACTGGCCAGTTCTCGTACAGGTCGGGCGTCATTGTGCGACTGCCAGCCGGTGCGGCCGGTGCCCGGCGGCGGTGTCGTTGACCACCGGGGACCAGCGCAGGCCTTGCTCGCCGAACGTGGGGGCGGTGAGGGTGTATCGACCGGTGCGCTGGGTGATTCCGCGTCCGTGGACGGTGGTCTCGAGGGTGATCGAGCGGATGCGGCCCCTGCCTTGCTCGATGCCGCCGTAGCCGACCGGCCGAGAGGAGATCGTCAGATCGAGACCGGGCATTCGACCGTCCGTGATTGCGAATATCCCTGCATGAGTGCGGTTTCGGGCCAATAGTGCACGTGCGCGGGTCGGCGGTACGTCGCGACCGTGGACGGTGCTGATGACCAGATCGATCCCGTCGATGCAGATATTGGCGGCGTCGAGAGGGTCTGCTTGACCGGGGTCGATCAGGGCGATCTTCGACAAGTCCCCGCCGTGTTCGTGGACGGCGAGGAGCCCGAACTTGGGTTGACCGATCAGTGCGACGTGGTGGCCGGCCGCGGTGGCTGTGGCGACGAGTCCGACGAGAATCGATCCGGCACCGGTGATCGACAGGGCCGTTCCTCGGGCCAGTGCGCCGCGTGGGAGCAGTTCCGACAGCGGCATGGGTACCGGCAGGGTTTTGAGGGTTCGTGAGCGCACGGGGCCGCTCAGGGCTCGTTCATCGCCGTCGGTCGCGGCGGCCTGCGCGTTCGGCTGCGAGGGGGCGAATGCGGGCGAGTCGTCGGAGTCGGTGGGTGCGTGGTCGCGGCGTCCGGGGATGGCGGCCATGCTGCGGCGAAGAGCGGCGAGCTGTGCAGCCTTGTCCAGGTTGGTCAGGTCGGGGATCGTGTCGGCGGTACCGGCCATGAGTGCGACCTTTCGCCGGACGGATCAGTGCCCTCAATCTATGCGAACATACGTTCGATGTCGAACTACCTCCGTACGCCCGTAGCTGGCCCTGGTTCGCGAATCCTGGCGGCGTTCACGAGGTGGTCGAGGGAGAGTTCGGGGTCGGCCGTCAGGTGGCGATGTTCGGCGAGCAGACGCCTGACGTGATCGAGGTCCGCGCGCACGGTCGGGTCGTCGGGGTCGTAGCCCTCGTCGATGATGGCGGCGCGTTCGTCTGGGTCCATGTCTAGTTCGACGCGGCGGCGTCGGGTGCGGTTCCCGTGTCGTAGATCAGGTCGTCAGAGCCGTCGTAGCGGTAGGCACGCTGTCCGCTGGGGAGTGTCACCCATCAGGCCTGTCCGTGATCGGGATTCGGATCGAAACTGCGGTCGCTGGTCATGGGATCAGCATCTCGTTCGCCGTGCCTGCACGGTCGGGTGGTCAGCTGTTGACGAGTTGGCTGGCTCGCTGAAAGGTCACGCCGAGAAGCGATCCGATATCCCGGACGGGTACCTGAGCGGTGGCGAGTTTCTTCGCGAAGGCCTCGGTGCTGGCTTTGACGCGGGCTTCGTCCTCGGCAAGGCGTGCTCGCTGTGTTGCGATCTCGGCGATGCGGACTGCGAGATCCTCTCCCCCGGGTTCGAGTTCGATGTGCTGCTCGATCTCGACATCGGCGAGGGCGACTCCGGTTTCGAGGGCGATGAGTTCTTTCGCCGCGGTGGGGACATCGTCGATGCGACGGGCTTGGGTGAGGGCATCGAGTTCGGGGACTGCGATCATCCACCACTTGCCGTCTCGGGTCACCGACACCGTGTAGGTCTTATTCACTGCTGCGCCTCCTTCATGGCTGCGAGGATCTTGCGGTAGACGCCGGGCGAGATCGTCCGGTGCCCATCGGGCACAGTCACTTTGACTGCGCCATCGGCCGAGACCCACGTGCTGTGCGAGCCGACCGTGCGGACCGAGGTGAACCCGGCCGCCTTGAGGGCCTTGACCACTTTCCGCGTGGGCTGCTCGGTAACCATGACGTTAGTCTAGTCGATTGGACACTTTCTAGTCAAGTCGACTAGACGAAATCTGGTCGAGTGGTCGAGTGGCTGTGCGATGGTCGACACGGAGGAAGTGCCTATGACGCATTTCCTCATCTGGTGCATCTGCCTGCCGGTTCGGTCCGGTTAGGGTGGCCATGGACAGCAGTGTGTTTCTATTCGAGAGAGGCCGCATAGAACCGTGGCGAAAAAAGTATTCACCCAATTGGTCGACGATATCGACGGCTCGGTCATCGACGACGAATCAGGCGAGACGATCGAATTCTCCGTCAACGGTATTGACTACCTCGTAGATCTGAAGGCGAAGAACGCCAGCGAGTTTCATCGAAAGATCGGCTACTACATCGAGCACGCGACCCGTGTCGGCGGGCGTAAGCGTCGGCACTCCCCCACCTCCACGTCCCCATCTGCTGCACCCTCGAACAGCGGGGCCACACGTGATCCGGCTCAGACCAGAGCTGTACGGCAATGGGCCGCAGACAATGGTTACGAGATCAGCGATCGGGGCCGCATTCCCGCTGCAATCGAAGAAGCATTCAACGCTGCACACTGATCATTACTTCGGGATCACCGCGCGAACTCGACGGTGTATCCGGCCTGACCGTCGATCGACAGGCTGTACTGCACACCATCGAGCGTTGTCATGTTCCAGCCTTCCTTGACGGTCAGCGTCTTACCCTTGGGCAGCGTTTAAATTCGACTGACCGCGAACGCTGGCTATGCAGATTTTCCTTCGTTCAGCTTTTTCAACTCCTGTAGCTCTGCCCATCGCTGCTCCAATCCGGTAAGAGTCGGGCTGACGCCTTGAGTGATCAATGCTTGGGAGTGGGCGTCGATGTACCGGCAGGCCTCCTCGAACACGTCGGTGACCTTGGGGATGATTTCACCGAGCTTGTCGATATTGATGTTGGCAAGCGTCGTCATCTGGACGTTGGCCTGATATCGCCGAGTCACACCTTTGAGCAGCTCGTCCTCGGTGAAGACCTCACACCAGGAACGGAGGTGACTGTAGCCACTGTGCACCAGTGCATCTCGGGCTTCGCCATCCAGCTTTTTCGCGGCCTGAATGGTGTTGTTGATACGCGTCTTGATCGCGTTCAAGGAGTCGATGCGCGGCCCGGTGGCACGAGACACTTTGCCTTTGCCGCTTTCGTCGGTGATCTGGAAGTAGGCGCATCGCTTAGATTTTTCGAACAAAGCCAGCAGTGTCGTGGCGAACAGGATGTCGTGAGTGAACACGATGACCTGGTTGTCTTCGGCCAGACGGGCGATGCGTTGGGCGACTTCTTTGACTCGACGATGGTCGAGGCTCGAGACTGGATCGTCGAATATTACAGGTGCCGTGATGCCCGCAAGTCGCGCTTCGGCGAGGAAGTCTGCGAGCGCCAGCACTTTCTGCTCGCCCTCGGAGAGCACCTTGGACGGCTTATGTTTGCCACTGAGCACTTTCCGGCGATGCGCTTTACCATCTCGGCCGACGAACTGGACCTTCAGTGACGGTGCGCGGAGCGCTTCGCATTCACCGAGGAACAGTGCATCGAAGCTTTGATTGATGAGTTGGTTGCTGGCGGTCTTGGCTAGCTCGGTCACCGATCGGCCGAGGCCGGGCAGTGGGCGTTTGAGCGTCTTGAGGCGATCGGCCTCCTTGGTGTCAGTGACGTGCGTGTCGATCTGCGACCAGGATTTGCCCAGTTCGACGGCGTCTTGGAGTTCGAGCAGTTCCGCTTGTTTGTCGGCTAATGCCTTGGTTCGGCCCGCCTGCAGAGCTTCGAGCTCCGCGATGTTGTCGCCCACGGTGGTCAACGCAGCGGCGACGTCGACGCGGGGTTCAGCCACCAGGTCAGCAATCTGAATTTTGATTGGTTGGCTGGTGTCGACTGCCGTCGTGGCGGACCTATGTGCGGCTTCGATCGCTTCGATCGCTGTGAAGTATGTCGGGCGCTCGCCTGGAGCGGCTTCCTTGTATTGCTCGATAAACGAGGCCATCTCATTGCCGTGCAGAGCGGCGATCTGCCGCTTGTAGCCGCCGAGCTCTGTGTCTGTTGCGCGAATATCCGCCGAGATCTTGTCCTCGAGGTACGTCGAGTAGCGGGTGAGCAGATCACGCGCCGGATCGAGCAGTGGTTGGCGGCAATAGAGACAGCGGTCTGCGTCATGAGCTTCGACCTCGACGAGATGCTGGCGGTAGGTCTCGCCCGCCTCGATGAAATCGTTCCATGTGTCGTCGGGGTCAGCAGGCAGATCCGCAGCCGAGAAAAGTTCACGGCGGAAGGTCTCGTAGTCGGTCGTAAGCCGTCCGCGCGTTGCCAGTGCTTTGTTGTACGCACCCTGCTCGAAGCCATGGAGAGCTTCGGACGTAGCTACGGCCTCCGACAGAGCTCGCTGCTCGCTTTTGAGGCCCGCGACTTGGGCACCCATCGTGTTGGCGCGTAGGGCTGCCACACCCTGGGTCAGAGCATCAATCTGTTGATCGACGTCGTTTCCACTCTTGGCCTTGGTCTTGAGGTCAGCGAGATCGGTGGACGCACCGAGAGTTTCGATTAGCGGGTAGATCGTCGATCCGCGCTGAAACCTCGACAGCAGTCCCGATCCGCTCGTACCTAGCTCGGAGATCGCCGCTTCGATTTGTGCGGTCACCGCTTGGATTGCGGTAGTGACGTCGTTGAACAATGCCAGGGAAGCCGGGGTGTACACGTAGTCGAGGTCTTCGTCGACGTGAGTACGGACAGCTGGACTGTCAAAAATGGACATGCGTGTGAACGGTGACACACCCAATTCGCCCGTCCATGTCAGAGAGCGAGTGTCGTCTCCTAGATTGAACTCGATCTTGGCGGACTGCGCTTCCTCGGCACCGGTATCGATATTGCCCAAGATCGTGTCGGCGGTACGACTGTTGGCCAAGACCTTGAAAATTCGCGAGTAACCCGTCTTTCCAGTGCCGTTCTCGCCGTAGAGAATTGTCAGCCCCTCGTGGGGCTCGATCACTGCGCCCGCCATGAGTGCGTTGACTCCACACACCTCGGACAGTCGGGTCAGAGACAGAGGCGGTGCCAGCTCGTCCTGGCGAGCCTCGATTGTGAGCAGTGGAACGTGCGGGAACTCCCGCTCGTCGAGCGCCTTCTCCTGGCGGAAGAGCAGGTATGCCTTCTCGACCACTGAGGTATCGACTGGGCGGCCGGTAGCGATCACCTCGGCGACGAGCAGGCGCACCCATTCGTCATTGGCGTTCGCCCATTGAGCGAGCAGCGCCCGTGGGTCGATCAACTCGGTCGGCTCATCGAGGTCGGTTTCAGCCGGCGTGGTCATCAGGCCTGCCTCTCCTGCGGGTGCGCAATCGCGATTCCGTCCGATCGGCCGGGCGCGCCGACGGTATCTAATCCGCTATCGTCTCGCAAACCTTCGTCGCCGTGGCGAACCCTTGTCCATTGTTGCTGCACGAACACCGCTTCTGCGTTAGATGCACGCTCCCTATGCTTGGGGCATGAACTTCGCCCACTGCATCGTGCGCTGGGAGTCGCGTCGCAGCCAATGACCGACAACATGCTCGATGAAGCGGTGATTGCGGGTGTCTCAGAGACCGACGATCTGGATTGGAAGTCGGAGCTGCCGCCGATGAAGGGCCTTCCGCAGACAGACTTCCCGAAAGATGTTGCTGCCATAGCGAACAGCTCTTCCGTCATACCGATGATTCTGGTCGACGTATCGACCGTCCGCACATCGACCGCCCACTCCCACCACAGCCTTGAACACCCCGACCTGTGATGCCGATTGTGCAGTCCACTTCTGCACTCAGAATGTCAGAAGACGACTGCAATCACGGGTAAAAACTCAGCAAATCGTGCAGCCTACTTCTGAAACTGACAACCAATGTCAGTTTCAGGAGTCGCGTTCACTGTGTCAGAAGTCGAATGCACTGAGCGCCAGCAATTGATGTGGGTTCGGCTCCTACTCCGGCTCGTCGGCGTTAGTGTTGCCTATGGGCATGTCGAAAGTGGTACCTGCGCTGCCGGTACGAGACATCGACACCGCTGTAGAGATATACGTCCGCGCGTTCGGCTTCACGACCCGGTACACCGACCCGACTTTCGCGAGACTTACCCGCGACGACGTCGAGATCCACTTGTGGGCCGCCGACGACGACAGCTGGAATACCCGTTCAGACCCTGCGGCATGGCCGGTATGCAGCGGAGCCGAGACGTTCCTTGCCGGCACAGCCAGCTGCCGCATCGCCGTGGACGAGATCAACGACCTTTACGCCGAGATGTCCCGCGCGGGAGTGCTCCATCCCGCAGACGCGGGTCGTCCCGTCTCGACGGACTGGGGAACGACGGAGTTCGCAGCTGTCGACACCGACGGCAATCTGATCACTTTCCATACCGATGAAAAAAGCCAACACGAGCCCACCACGGCAGGCAACGGCGCACCCTGACCGCACCCTCGAGCAGAAACTCGATGACCCGGACGTCCGTCGACGCGCTACGCGTGGTCATCGTCCTGAAATAAGCGCATGCTGGACTTGTCCACCCGCGCGCAGTCAGGCGACGGTCAGATAGATCAACGCGACATTGAGTGCGACGACGATTCCCGCGATGAGCCATGCCGCGTATGCCGTGATCCGGTGATTGACATCGCCGCCCATCAGGATGCGGTCCGAGGTGAACCGCACCAAGGGAATGAGCGCGAACGG
This sequence comes from Rhodococcus sp. AW25M09, assembly GCF_000333955.1. Lineage (GTDB taxonomy): Bacteria > Actinomycetota > Actinomycetes > Mycobacteriales > Mycobacteriaceae > Rhodococcoides. The sequence continues at coordinate 1,731 of NZ_CAPS01000134.1, read as the reverse complement.
AATACCGAAGGACAGGACGACTTGTGAGACGACCAGTGCCCGACTGGGGTCGACCCCCGCGGCCAGAATTGCCAGTGCGGGAACAAGTGTCACCAGTCGTCGCACCAGAATCGGAATGCGCTGACGTAGTAGGCCGTCCATGATCATCGCGCCGGCGTATGCCCCGACCGATGTCGATGCCAGGCCCGAGGCCAGCAGGCCCACCGCGAACAGCAGCGCTACCACCGGCCCCAGAGTGTCTCCTACTGCTGTGTGAGCTCCTTCGATGGAATCGACGCCCTCTCGGCCTCCCAGCGTCGAGGCCGCCAACAGCAGCATCGACATGTTCACTGCACCGGCCAGCAGCATCGCCAACCCGACATCGATCCGGGTGATCCGCAACAACCGCTGCCGGACAGGCCCTGCCTCGGGGTGTCCGTGCCGGTCACGTGCAAGGCCGGAGTGCAGATAGACCGCGTGCGGCATGATCGTCGCACCGAGCATAGCGGCGGCTATCAATACGCTTTCCGCGCCGTCGAACCGCGGAATCAACCCGGCGGCAGCGGCGGTGAACGATGGCGGTTCCACGACGACGCTGGCAAGAAATCCGACGGCGATGACACCGAGTAGACCGAGAATCACGAACTCGAACGGGCGCTGGCCCCGGCGATCCTGGACCAGCAACAAGATCATCGATACGGCTCCGGTGATGAGGCCGCCGATCAGGAGCGGCAGGTCGAAGAGCAAGTAAAGAGCGATCGCACCGCCGACGATCTCTGCGAGGTCGGTCGCCATGGCGACCACTTCTGCTTGCCCCCAATATGCCAGTCGCACACTCTTGCTCGACTTCTCGCGGACCACTTCGGGCAGTGTCATTCCGGTGACGATGCCGAGTTTGGCGGAGAGGAACTGCACGAGGCCGGCCATCACGTTCGCGGCGACGATCACCCAGACCAGCAGGTACCCGAACTGCGCGCCGGCGCTGACGTTGGAGGCGACATTGCCGGGGTCGACGTAGGCGATCGCGGCGACGAAAGCAGGACCGAGCAGAACGAGGCCAGACCGAAACCTCGAGGGCGGCCGAGACGATCGGCGCTGCAGCACAGACATGACCACACCCTCCGGCACCAACAATATGTCAGAACCCTGAAAATATAGTTCGGCCTCCCGAACAATGCAATGCGGCGTGGCGGTTCGGCGACATCACGATCAGATGGGCAGGATCACTGCACTGACGAATTCGTTGCGGATCCAGGCGATGAACAACCCCCACACCCCGGTCAGCAGTGCGATGCCGACGGCGATCATGATGACACCGCCCGCCACCTTGATCCTCTGAGAGTTCCTCCGAAGCCACCCCACACCGCGCATCGCCGAACTCGAACCGAACGCAAGAACGACGAACGGTAGGCCGAGTCCCAGGCAGTACGCGACGATGAGAGTGACCCCGCGGGCTGCGGTTGCACCTTCGGTGCCTGCCGCCACGGACAGCACGCCGGCAAGGGTCGGACCCAGGCACGGCGTCCAGCCGAGCGCGAACACCCCACCGAGCAGCGGCGCTCCTGCAAGGGACGAGATCTGCCGGGGTGCGAATCGGGTGTCGCGTTGCAGTGCGGGTATCAACCCGATGAACGCCGCACCCATGATGATCGTGATGACCCCGCCCACGCGTTGGAGTACTTGCTCGTTGATGCGCAAGGTGCCGATGACTCCGAAGACCGAGGCTGTGGCGAGGACGAAGACGATGGTGAA
>NZ_CAPS01000135.1 GCF_000333955.1 Rhodococcus sp. AW25M09 | reverse complement strand
ACATCGAGGGCTTCCGTCGGCGGCTGAATTGTTGTCGGCGTGGGGCAGGGATCAGGGTCTGTTGCCGAGCAACGACACGGCATCGATGCAGCGTCCACCGAGAGGCGTTCGACTGTTCCGTACGGCAACTTCGGTCGTTCGGTGCCTCCGCACGCCTGCGGCGATCCAACACCAGCGGCTGCAGCACAGTGCGATGCGCCGTTTACCGCGCGCCATCGAACGACGGTGCGCCTCATCCCGTGATGGCGGACAGCGAGCGTGAAGCAGACTCCAGGGACTCCACCAGGATCAGCTCGAGTGCAGGCAGTCTGGCAGCCGACACGGCCACCGCAGCTGCGCGTGTTCGCACACCGAGACCGCGTTCCATTCCGGCGCGGGCAGTTTCGGTCCAGGCCTGGGCGCAGTGATCGGCGGCCACCGCGAGGTCTGCGGTAGCGGGATCACCGGTCAGACGTGCAATCTCGGTACAGCCGTCGGCGAGAAGCCGACGAAAGAGCCCGCCTCCGGTTCCGGCCTTTTCGATGAAGATACCGAGACTGAACAGCAGCGTCTCGAGGTCATTGGGCGGAAGGTCGACCCAGCTCTTGACGTCGGTTGCCAGCTGGTCGACCGCGGCCAATCCTTCGGCACCGGCCGCTGGTACGTGGTCGGCTATTCCCGGTGTCGATGGGACGCGCATGCTGGCGGCGGATCGGGCAAAGGCCGCGGCCGCGGCAGTCGACACGGGCGGCAGTGTCTGTGGCCATGTGATTCGGTACGTGCAGTGACGTGTCGGTTGTGGGAACGAGGTGGAGGATCGCGCCCGAGCCAGCGCGTCGAGCGGGATCTCCTGCACGTCGGCCCGATCGTTGTCGACGACCGAGGCAGTCCCCCCGATCTCGTCGTAGCCGATCACCACGATGTCGTGGCGACTCATCTGCAGTTTCACCCGTAGGTAGGGCAGTTCAGCGATATCGGCCCAGACCAGGCTGGGTCGTCCCGCATCGATGTCGTCGCGAACCCATGACCATCCCTCAGCGGGATCGTCGGTCGTGAGAACCTCGACTTGTCCGCCGAGCCTGCGCGGCAAGTCGATCTCGAAGTCGGCACCGCGGCCGACCAGGTATATCGGTGGGACCAGGTCGGCCGATCGCAGGTAGGACAAACCGAGATCACCACCCAGTGCGAACACCAACCCCTCGTCGGGTGGTCCGTCCCATCCCAGACCGTGCCAATGGAGAAGGTCTCGCATTGCACCTGACCCGCAGTGCCCTCCCATCCGGTGGGGATAGTTCTCGATCAGAGTCGTGTGGGTCACTGTGGCTGCCTTTCGGGTGGCTGGTCGAGCGCGCGTGTCGGCACGCTCAGCTGTTCTGGATTCTGTCGAGATACGTTCGGCGAGCAGCCATGTCCACGTCCGCGAGGAACACCGAATCTGTGTTCAGGGCCGCACCCAGTCCGGTCGCCAACCGCCGGGGGACGAATTTCACCGCCGCGACCATTGCGCCTGCGAGACGGGTGACGCGGACGAAGGGGCGTGGATACTCGATCAGATCTGCTGTCGCGCGGGCGATCTCCTCCGGCTCGGCGTTGCGTAATCCCTTTGCGCCGGCGGTTCCGGCGACGAGTTCGGTGTTGGTGAACGTCGGGCGGACTGTGGACAGTCGAACCCCTGACTTGCGGTACTCCAGTCGTGCGGCCTCTGTGAATCCGATGACTGCGAACTTGGTAGCGCAGTAGGTCGCCAAACCAGGTACCGCGAGCTCGCCGGCCAATGACGCAGTGTTGATGATGTGTCCGGTGCGGCGCGGCAGCATTCGCTGAAGAGCCAGTTTGGTCCCGAAGATGACCCCCAGGACGTTGATCTCGACTTGCCGCCGGGTTACTGCATCGTCCTCTTCGTGGGCGTGGCCGGTAGGCATGATGCCCGCGTTGTTGATCAGGATGTCGAGGGGTCCGAGTTCACGTTCGACCAGGTCCAGAAACGTTGTGAACGAGTCAGGTTCGGTGACGTCGAGTCGGGTGACGACCTTCACCCCGAGTTCGGCGGCGGCCTCCTTCGCACGTGCCTCGTCGATGTCTCCGATGGCGACCCGGTGGCCTCGTCGAATCAACTCCTTCGCTGTCTGATAGCCGATGCCGCGAGCTCCACCTGTGATCGCCACGGTCCTGGCGGGGGTGTGAGGTGCGTTGTTCATCATGCTGCGCTCCTTGCATAGATATGCGACATCGGGACACGCCGTTCGACCCGCTCTCGCGGTAGCGGCTGCGCACACGGAAGAGGGATATGGGTATCGCGCGGCGTCTCGTGCCCGGGGAGGCGTTCGGATCGGTCGTTCATCGCGCGCAGCCGCAACCCCGGCGGCAGAACGGGTCTCGTCTGTTCGGTGCAACTTCCGGTGTCGGCCAGAACACGGCCACGCCGACGAGACAGTCGTGCGGCACAGCTCTGCCAGCAGGTATCGGCTCACCCGATTCGAAGGTGTCCGAGGCAGTCCGAGTGTTCACGACCGCGATTGTTCGCGGAGAGAACTCCGACCGATCGGCAGTCGGCTGCGATACGGGGTTCAGGGCGTATGTTCTCACCGCTTGTGTTCATCGAGACCCCCGCGGCGGGTTTCGATCCCCGGATTTTCGTACGGCCGGGTGCGGCGATCGGGTGTGCCGGTGAAAGCCTCGTCGAGTGGGTGAGCGCCCGTGAAGATCTTCGGTCCGTAGGCGTGCCGAAGCACCGTCAAGATCGCGTCCAAGGGTAGGTCGTCGAAGACTCCTCGCTCGCGGACATACTCCATGTGCTGAGCTCCGTCTGCGGTGAAGGCATGCATGAGAGCATCGCGATCGCCGTCGAATTCCACTGGCGGCACGCCGAAACGAGCGCACAACTCGACATTGAAAGCCGGCGTGGCCTTCAACCACCGGCCCTCGATGTAGAGACGACTGTAGCCGTGATAGACGAACAGATCGGTGCCGCCCATCAGCGCGCGCAACGCCTCGGTCTGCAGGTGATTTCGGACGTCGGCGAAGCCGAGCAGTGCCGGAATACCCGCCGCCCGGCACACTGCGGTCAACAGCACCGCCTTCGGGACGCAATAAGCGCGCCCGGTCTCGAGGACGAAGCTCGCCCGATAGTGGGCCGGATCGTCCGACACGGTGTACGGGTCGTACCAGATCCGGTCGCGGACGGCGGCGAAGAGGCGTCTGGCCTTGTCACGGTCGCTGCTCGCATCCCCGATTGCCGCGGCGGTGAACGCCCGCACGGATTCGTGCTCGATGTCGAGGAAGTCCGTTGCTCCCAGGTACGCGTATGGTGTCTGCGTCGTATGTGCCCCGGGCGGGCGGTCTGTCATGGTCATCGCTGATGTTCCCTTTTCTGAGCAAACCGGTTGCTGTTGTGTGCACAACGACCGAAGGATCGGTCAGTTGCGCGCGAGTCCGCCGAGCATCAGGTCTTCGCGTTGGACGGGGAGTCGCTGGGCGATCACCCGTTTGCTGTACATGAACTCGCGCGGGCGACCTATGCAGTCGGCGGCAATGAGCTCACCGGCCTGGAGATAGAAGCAACTGAAATCACTGTCGCGGCTGGGGTCACCACTGAGAACCACTTCGTCGTATCCAGTGTTGAGGCCGGCGATCTGCAGCTTGAAGTGATACTGATCTGACCAGAACCACGGCAACGCTTCGATTTTTCTGGACTTCCCGCAGGCGGTCGAGGCAGCGACTTTGGCCTGCTCTCCTGCGCTCGAGACGGACTCCAACCGTAGTCGACGGCCGTAACGGGCCATGTCGTGGCTCGCGCAGTCCCCCGCCGCCATGATGTCGGGGTCGTTGGTCCGAGTGTGATCGTCGATCACGATGCCGTTGTCGATGACAAGACCCGCATCGGCGGCGAGGTCGGTGTTCGGCTCGACGCCGACACCGACGATGACCAGATCTGCGAGGATCGATTCCCCGCTGGCCAAACTGACTTCACGAACCTCACGGTCACCGGACAGGCCTTCGACCATCGCGTTCGTTCTGATGTCGACTCCCTGCTCGCGATGTATCCGCTCGAAGAACGTCGAAACCTCGGGAGCAGTGACCCGCTCGAGCACACGCCCAGTTGCCTCGAGAACTGTGACCTGCACGCCCAGTGCGCGCAGCGATGCCGCTGTCTCGAGTCCGATGTAGCCGCCTCCGACGATCACCACCCGCCGGCCAGGGCCGGTGGCCATACGGATCCTCTCGACGTCCGCTGCGGTGCGCAGGTAGTAGACCCCGTGGAGATCGGCCCCGGGAACGGTGAGCCGACGAGGACGGGCTCCCGTGCACAGCGCGAGCTTGTCGTAGGCCAGCTTCTCCCCGGTGTCGAGAACGACGTTGCCTTCCGACCGAACGATGGCCTCCACCTGCGCGTTCAGGAGCTGAATACCTTGCTTGGAGTAGAAGTCCGTGCTGCGAATGGCGATATCGTCGAGTACGCATTTGCCCGCCAGGTATGCCTTCGACAGCGGGGGGCGTTGATAGGGAGTGGCAGACTCGTTACCGATGAGGACGATCTCGCCTGTCCAACCTTCTTGGCGCAAACTAGCTGCCAGTTGTGCCCCAGCATGGCTTGCGCCGACGATGATCGCCCGTTGCGATGTCATGCGCTGGAAGTAGGCGTCAGGCGCACCATCATCTTGCTGATGCCCCGCACGAAATTCGACTGAACATACTCGGGGTCGCCGACGACCTCGATGTTCTCGAAGCGGGGAAGCAACTCCTCCCACAGAATCCGCAGCTGCATTTCGGCCAGCCGATTGCCCATACACCGGTGTACACCGAATCCGAACGCGATGTGATTGCGCGCATTGGCACGATCGATGATGAAATCATCAGGATTCTCGAAAACGCGTTCGTCGCGGTTACCCGAGGCATACCACATCACCAATTTGTCACCCTTGCGGATGAATTGTCCGTTCAGAACGGTGTCGGCTTTGGCGATTCGGCGCATGTACGCCAAGGGTGTTTGCCATCGGATAATTTCCGAGTTCATGTTGGGGATCAAATCGGGATTGGCCTTCAATTTCTCGAACTGGTCGGGGAATTGGTTCAACGCAAGAACGCCACCGCTCATCGAGTTTCGCGTCGTGTCGTTCCCACCGACGATCAGCAGGACGAGGTTGCCCAGAAATTCCATCGGACGATCGATCAGATCCTTGGTGTCCTCGTTGCTCTGCAACATGGTGATCAGATCGAAACCGGACTCTTCCCCTGCAGACCTCCTGGCTGCTTTGTCATGCCAGAGAGCGCTGAGGCCACGGGCCATGTCACGCATGCCCTCGAACACCTCGTCGTTGTCCGAGGGCCCACCGTTGGCTTGCTCCATCGAGGTTGCCAAATCGGACCAGTAGACGAGTTTGCGGCGTTGTTCGTAGGGGAAATCCAGAAGAGTTGCGAGCATCCGAGCTGTCAACTCGATCGAGACATTCTGCACCCAGTCGAACGGCTCGTTCAAGGGGAGGTCGTCCAGCACCTCCCGTACCCGCGATCGGATCAGTCCCTCCATCTCCCGGAGGTTTTGCGGTGCGACAACCCCCTGGACGGCAGCGCGCTGCTTGTCGTGGCGTGGCGGGTCCATCGCGATGAACATCTCGATATCGAGAAACCGGGGCGGGACGCCGATGACGATGAACGGTTCGGCCGAGAACACAGCGTGGTTCTTGTCGACGGCCACGATATCGGCATGGCGCGTGACCGACCAGAACGGGCCGAACGGACTGTTGGGTTGGTAATGAACCGGTGCCTCGTTCCGCACGCGCTCGAAGTACGACTGCCACCGCCCTTGTCTGTAAAGAAAGGGGTTACTGAGGTCGATGTCGGCGAGCTCGACATCCTCGACCGGTGGGATGGGACTTTCGACGAAGATCTTCTTGCCATTCGTGCCAGTCACCCACCGTCGGGTCTTGTCGTACAGATGAGCGCCCTGGATCTGCAGCCCTATAGGGATGGTCGACTGGACCTTGTCGGTGATCGACTCAGAAACTTTCATGCTGTCGTGCCTGCCTTTCACACATCACAATTGGAATTCAGGTGTTCGAACGATCAGGCCATCCCACGCTTCCGAGGCCACCATCTGGCACGACAACCGAGACGTGGGTTCACGCTCGGGGTTCATCGCCAGCATCTCCTCCTCGTCGGCACCGGACAGACCCACCTCTCCTGACCACTGCGGGTCGACGATCACATGGCAGGTGCCACAGGCCGTTTCGCCCCCACAGTCTCCATCGATCCCCGGCACAGCATTGTCGGTTGCAATCTGCATCAACGATCGACCTTCGACCAAGCCCGCCTCGTGCTTCTCACCATCGTGGGCGACGAAAGTTACAACTGCCATGTCAACTCCTCAATTTTCTTCCGCGATTGATAACAGTGTCGCCGCAAACGTGAATGGCGGCCATGTTACGTAGAGTCAAAAACTTGTGAATTCGGGTCAGACGGTTCGCCCCAGAGATCCGACCTGAGTCCACTCCAGATGTGGAGTGCGACAACTCTGCGCTCCGCACGAAGGCATCGAGCGGCTGGGCTCCTGTTTCGAAATGCGCGCTCACCAAGTACTTCTTTCACCGCGAAGCCGTCTCACCGGCGACCAGATGGCCATTTCGGATCTCGACGATAGGCAATCTCAGTCCACCCGGAGCGTCCACCGGAACAACGGGCGAGTTGGGGGCGATGGGATCGAGCCGCTGATACGGAAGCCCCTGTGCCGGGCGAAGATCCAGCTCGCCCTTGTTCGGCCACAGCGCGGCGGACCGCTCGGCCTGCGCACTGATGGTCAGCGACGGGTTGACCCCGAGGTTTGCCGACACGGCCGCCCCGTCCACCACGCTCAGCGTCGGGTATCCGTGGACGCGGTGGTACGGATCGATGACGCCGTGCGCCGAATCCGAGGCGATGGCGCAGCCGCCGAGGAAGTGGGCGGTGAGCGGGATGTTGAACAGCTCTCCCCAGGTACCGGCCGCGAGGCCGCCGATCTTCTTGGCAATGCGCCGGGTGGCGTCGTTGCCCTCGGGGATCCACGTCGGGTTCGGCTCACCGTGGCCCTGCCTGCTGGAGATCTTGCGGCCGAACGGCCCACGCTTGGTGAACGTGGTGATCGAGTTGTCCAGGTTCTGCATCACCAGCGCGATGATCGTGCGCTCGCTCCAGCGCCGGACGTTGACGACGCGGACGAATTGAATCGGATGCGCGATCATCGCGAACACGAACTTGAGCCATCGCGGGATCCTCCCCCCGCCGTCGGTCATGAGCGTCTGCAGCATGCCCATCGCGTTCGAGCCCTTGCCGTACCGGACCGGCTCTATGTGCGTGTTGGGGCTGGGGTGGAACGAGGACGTGATGGCGACGCCGTGCGTGAGGTCCATGTTCGGATCGACCGCCAACTTCGCGGCTCCCACGATCGACTCGGAGTTGGTGCGAGTCAGTTCGCCGAGTGTGTCCGACAGCTTGGGCAGCGCGCCGGTGTCCTTCATCTTGTGCAGCAGGTTCTGGGTGCCCCAGGTACCGGCTGCCAGAACGACATTGGCGGCGCTGTAGGTCTTCTTGCCCTTGCGGAGCCGAGCGCCGGTGCGCTCGGTGTCGACGTCCCAGGTGCCGTCGGATCGGGGGCGCAGGCCGGACACCGTCGTCATCGGCACGATCTCGGCTCCTGCGCGCTCGGCGAGACCGAGGTAGTTCTTGAGCAGGGTGTTCTTGGCTCCGTGGCGGCAACCGGTCATGCACTCACCACATTCGATGCATCCGGTGCGCTCGGGGCCTGCGCCGCCGAAGTACGGGTCCGGGACGGTCTTGCCGGGCTCGTCACCGAAAAACACGCCCACCGGTGTCTGAATGAAAGTGTCGGCGACGCCCATGTCCTCGGCGACCGACTTCATCACCTCGTCGGCGGGGGTCATGTGCGGATTGCGCACCACGCCCAGCATGCGGGTGGCCTGGTCGTAGAACGGAGAGAGCTCACTGCTCCAGTCGGTGATGTGCGCCCACTGCTTGTCCTCGAAGAACGGTGCCTGCGGCTTGTAGAGGGTGTTCGCGTAGTTCAGCGATCCGCCGCCCACACCGGCACCGGCGAGGATGAGGCAATCGCGCAGCAGGTGCACGCGCTGGATGCCGTAGAGCCCAAGCTTCGGTGCCCACAGGAAACGCTTGAGATCCCAGCTGTTCTTCGCGAAGTCCTTGTCCTCGAAGCGTTGGCCGGCTTCCAAGATCCCGACGCGGTACCCCTTCTCCACCAGCCGCAGCGCGGTGACACTTCCGCCGAAGCCCGAACCGACGATCAGAACGTCGTAATCGATTGAACTGCTCGGTGGCGTCGCCATGGCGTCTCCTTCTGGTTCTTCAAACCGGATAACTGCTCCTCGCCCCAGGGGCCTGGACCCCAGCGCAAGAGTGCGCCCCCTCGACGGTGAGACCAAAGCCGACCGCCTGCCTACCCGGGCACACTACTATACAGACGATGACTTTTTGTCCAATTAATTGACAGATGAAGCCTGCGTGTACAGATACTAGTGATGCAGCTCATCAACCACAAGCCGCTGACGCTTCCGTCACCGGCGAGCCGAACCGAAAGGAGCCGGTGCGTCAGAAGCCAGCAAGGAGGGCTCTGACGAGAAGCCGAGGTGCACAGGCGGCGGGGCAAGCCCCGAGATCGACAAGCTAGATCCGCAGCGATCGTCACCGAAATGGCGTGCCGCTCCAGAATTGAACTACCAGGGTAGGTATGACACTAAAATGGTATCGACTCATTTGATGGAAACACTTGTGGACGAGATGGAGGACAGGAAGGCAGAGTTGACCGAGAATATCTCTTCATTCATAAGTGCATCAATCCATGAAATGAACGGCAATGCAGACGCAACCGGACTTCTACACACCAGCGTGAAAGCCAACATCAATGCGGCTATCGACTTCCTGGCCGACAGGACTGAGCACGACAACTTGCGAGCTCCGCATGCCGCCCTGTGCCATGCTCGCGTTCTCGCACACACGCATGTCCCGCTGACGGCGCTCGCCCGCGCTTATCACCTGGGCCAATCGAGATTTCTTGAGCATGTCCTGTTCTCGCTCTCGCGAGCTACGCACACGTTGGCCGCGAATCAACTTGCGCATCTGGTCAGCAGGTCTGCCGTCTTCATAGACCGCGTGTGTCAGGACGCATGTTCAGAATACGAAGCGGAGAAATCGAAGATACGTGAAGAAAATAGTTCTGTAAACACGGAACTCGAACGCGCAATGTCGCCATCATGCACAGATCCTTTGGACGCATACAAAATCGATTCATATTACAATCTCACAGGAAACCATATTGCCATTGAGTTTTGGACGAATGACCGGGAACCATTCCCGAGCAAGTCCTGGCACCAGCTCGTAGATACCGTTAACGTCAGACTCGGTACGATCGGTCGACCGCAAGTCAACAGTAAAGGCGATGCCCGATCCCTGGTTTGGTTTCCGATAATTCACGCCGGAAGGATTTGCCTTGAAAGCGTTACAGACGTTCTTCAGAAGTACGGCCGAATTCGAGCAGCAATTGGAACCGTGCAGAGTGGTGAAAATGGTTTTCGGAAGACAGCCAGGCAGGCAGAGCGCGCGGCCCGCGTGGTTTCGGACGGCAAGGTCGACATCAGTCCGGTGGTAACTTTCGAGGAAGTTGCAGCCATCACTCTTCTGCTCGAAGATCCGGAAAGCCTAAGGGATCTAGCGGAAGACTCACTCGGAGGATTGCTTCTGGACAGTGCGCGGAACCGCTGGCTCCGCGAGACCTTGCGAGTCTACCTGGCAAACAACTGTAGCGTTACCGCGACCGCTCACGACATGACGATCCATCGCAACACGGTCAAATACCGCATCCGACAAGCAGCGAAAGAGTGCGGTTGCAAGCTGGACGATGCCGGCATCCTCATGAACCTCAGGATTGCGCTGGATGCCGCGTGGTGGACACCCAGCACAGTACTCAAATTACCCATACCGCTCGGCTCAGTAGACGCACGGTTGACGGTTTGAGCAGGGTGGCTGCGACCCGGCTCAAACCTTCCAGGTTTCCAGCGCCACGTTCGTCAGACTCCATTGCCACGCTGATTCACGATTGTTGCTATCAGAATATCGAATGCCGCATTCGGTGAAAGCGACTTGATTCGGTCATTGATATCCATTTCTTTGCCCTCGATTCCTTCACTTGTCGCAATGTTCGCCGCATTTGATTCGACAGATCCTTCGGACGTCTCCAAGATTCGACCGGCCCACACTCCGACTGGCGAAGGATCAGTAGCAAGATACTGCTCGCAGTCGGTCAGTATATGACATTTCATGCAAGAGTCCGCTGCAGTTTTATGACGCGCAGCTCGCTGAGCAACCGTCTCGTAGGGTGGATCGGATTCGTAGTCCCACAGTTCGGGCTCCCCCTGGCAGGGTGTGACCAGCACCCGACCACGAACTGCGAGACGGTCCAATGCTCGATTCAAGGTTGATTCCTTTAAGTACGGGAGCGAACTCGATACGACCTAGTTGTACGATAGCCATTCCTCATGTGTCAAAGAGGGAAGGATGAGTTGTGCATAAAGAACAAGGACTCCTTGCGACTTTGGCCAACTTGGACATATCACAGAACGGTGCCGATCCAGTACGATCGACACCACGACGACGGCTTCTTCAGGCCTCCACGAATGCAGTGGAAATCGAGGTATCGTGCTGGATTTTGCATTCTTCACATTGACACCGCTCCTACTGTTCATGTTGGCACCCGCGTGGATTCCGTTGACTTACCATGGGTGCGCGAGTCTGATCGAACGCCGAAATATTCGCGACGTGAAAACCAGCCAGATGTAGGTCGAGCTACGCAGACGAGGGGTGTGCGTAGCCGACCTCTGCAATGGAGAGCTTTTCTGACGCCACACGCCGGCAGTTGTGCCGAGTTGCATGCTCTGCGTTCGCTGCACGCCGCTCGGGAAACCTACCGAAAGAACAGATGAGTTCTTCGTAGGTGTTCGGCTCAACGCTGCGCCTGATTCGTTCGCCCGCCGATAACGCCACTCGTCGCATCACTGGCAGCATCGACGCGCTGGCGACAGCAACATCATCCCCCACCACCAATGTCCGAACGCGCCTAGACTTCTATTCATGAGTTCCGTCCACACTGCGCGCCCTGATGGTAGCTACCGGACAGCGGCAACCACTCTGCTTCGTGCGACCGCGTTAGACGCATTGAGCGCTCTCCTGCTGCGGCAAAGTTGGAAGTCGGTGACCATGTCCGAGGTCGCGAAGGAAGCCGGTTTGTCTCGACAGACCATCTATAACGAGTTCGGGTCCCGGCGCGGTGTGGCGGAGAGCTACGCGATACGATTGACCGATCGGCTGGTCAGTGTGGTGGACGATGGCCTCTACACTTGTGTTGGCGATATCAGATTGGCGCTCGCCCGAGGTTTGGTTGCGTTTTTCGCCGTCTCCGAACGTGACCCATTGGTCAGATCGCTAAGAGAAGAAGACGCGTCCGCAGACCTCCTGCGGCTCATTACTGTTGACAGCACCCAGCTTGTCGAGCGAGCCGCAGATCACCTCTCTGCCACATTTCAGCGATGCTGGGTGCAAGCCCCGAAACGCCAAGCCGATATCCTGAGCACGTCCATCGTTCAGATGGCCTTGGCGTATGTCTCACGGCCCCCGACTGACGCAGCCCAGACCGCCACCGATATCGCAGACCTACTCGCTCCGTACATCGAGGGGTTCCAAGATTCACAAGCCCATCCAGAGTTGAGCAAGACGACTCGATTCGGTCGACAGTAGCGACAGCGGTGTACCGCCGGTCTGTGTCACGCAATACCCCATTCCCGAGAGACTCATAGCGCCCTTCCGGACAAGAATCCGTCCGGCGTGCCACCACCTCAGTTCCTGGCGTGATCGACAAAAGCGTCGTCGCAAACGCCAGCGACGGCTATGTTCGGTGGAGTCATAAACTTGTGAATTCGGGTCAAAGGGATCATCGTGAAGCTGAGCGACGAGGGTGTGCCACCGCTTGCGTTCGTTCAGTTGCTCGAACGCCGCGCACTCGACCCTGACGCCGCCGCGCGTCTTCGTGCGATCATGCACCGCGGAGGAACCAGTGAAGCGACGCTCATTCAGCATGACGTGCAGGCACCGATACGGTGGTTTCGGGAGGTCTACCCCGACTCGATATCGCCCAAGCCACTCGACTCGGATTTGCGTTTGCCGAGCAGGCCCAGTTGACATCGTTCGGGCCCCTGAGTTCACCTTTGATCAGCGCTGGTTCGGTCGCCGAGATCGTCGATCTCCTGACATACCTGCCATTGATCTCCACGGCGTTGAAGTCGCAGTTCCACGCTGGCGACTACGGTCTGATCGTCGGGCTCACTGCGCATACAGGGGATTCGGCACTGGACTGCTTGGTCATCACCTACGGTGAGCGGCGTTATTACGACTGCTGGTCATGCTCGCCGGTGGCACTCCATCTGAGCTGGCCGGAGCCGACCGAGGCGAGCCACGACAAAGGTCCGGGGTCGAATCGCCGGTTCTTCGACGCTCCGATTTCCTTCGTCCACGTACCCGAGGACACCCTCAACAAGGCTTGTCGGTTCTCGGACCCTCTCGCATATCGACTCGCTATCGCTGATCTGCAGCGAACGCTCGCCCATCGGAGTGGGTCCATGACATCCGCCGAGAAGGTGAGGCAACTGTTGGAAAAGGACCTCGGACAGCGGACCAACCATGATGTTGCACAAGCATTGTCAATGTCCAGCAGCACGTTGAAACGGCGGCTTGCCGAAGAAGGAACCACCTACAGCAAGGTGCGCCAATCGCTGCTGTACGAGCGCGCGATGCTACGGCTCCTCGACCGCTCGGTTTCGGTCAGCGAGATCGCTACTGAACTCGGATACAGCGACCTCGCCAACTTCTCTCATGCCTTCAAACGCTGGACCGGACGCTCTCCGAAAGATTTCCGAAACCCACGACTCTCGGACGACCCCGATTCGACGTAGACCCCACAGAACGGGGTCGAGATCGATGCCTCGTTCGTCCGCGGCCTGGTCGATCTTCATCGCGGAGATTTCGGAGACGTCACCGCCACCCTGCCGCGAGAAGAAGAGTGTGTGCAAACCCGAGTACGAACCACTTGTCACTCGACGGTATCGGCCGGCACGCGTGCAGTCTCCGATTCGAGAAAGTCGACGAGTGCTTCCAACAGGCTGTCCGCGCGCGTTTCGACATCGGCCAGGACAGAGTCCACGTCGTCGAGAAGCCCGTGGGCGTGTCTACGCGCAAGCGTTCCGCGTTCGTAGTAGCCGGGGTCGAATAGGACCCGCGGTACTGGATCCGGTGCCGCGATCTGCTCCGGCTGTTGTGACCGCGCAATGGGCTGCAGGTGGGTGGGTGCCCGTCCGTCCAGGTGCATTCGCACGATGCCCGCTACCGCACGGGCGGTCAGCGGGGTCGCAGCCAACGGGGTGTGGCCCCACCGGTCGATCGCAGTCGACAGCGGCTGTTGACCGGCCGGGTCGAAATACCGGTCGTATCCGCCGAGCCCGGTGCCGTCCACGGCATCGAGAGCGTCGGCGAGCATTCGGGTGCTCGGATACGCCCGGATGACAAACGTCAAACAGGATTGGCGACTCATGGAATCGCACAAGTGAAGATCTCAATTCGCCCACTGCCCCAACAGTATCGCATCGAACGCACCGCGATACAATCGAAACCTGTATCCCACTATGTATTACGCAACCGCCACGTCGGTCATGCAATACCTGAGCTACTTCCGTCCCACTCCTCCAATTATGAAGCATTCGATCCAAAGGAGCCAGGCTAAGACCTTTCGTGCCCCCACCTCACAAGTCGACTCCCATATTTCCGCAATCCCATTGGTGCGCAGCTATATCGCTCCATCAACATCATGATGCAGCCTTCCAAACATCTCACTCGGCCTCAACGAAACATGGCGCTGAGGCCCTCCTCGGAGGCACGCCCGAGTAGCCATAAAGGGACCTCGACGGCTAGCGTGCAGCTCCACATGCACAAGCCCCCTATCGACCGGCCTTTACCGCGGTAAAGATCACAAGGAAGCGGATCGGGTTGCCCAGCCTCTTCGTCATGCGGGGCCCGGCAGCCGGCAATCACATAGATCTTGTTCAACCACGGGGCTAATAGACGATGCCACTCCCCCAGCGCGGGCCAAGCCCGTCAGAGCGGATCCCATCGAATAGCGCCACTCGAAGGACTGCGCCCTCCAACTGGCCCCTGGAGAGGCACTGTGAGTTTTCAGGACATCGCCCCGGAAACAGTAAATCCCGAATTGAACTCGAGTCCTTTCGTCACAGTGACAAAAGACAGTAGGGTTCCGATATCCTCGATACTGGGTCACGAATGAGCGCACCAACCGCGATTGCACTTACAAAAGTGCACCGTACAAATTCAGGCCAAACCAGCATGCAACGGGATGGCTGAAATTGCCGGGATGGCAAATAGTGGAACGCGAACTCACTAGACCTCCCCCTTCCACGGCTCACCCGCATGAACAGCAATTAACATCCGGCGGTGCGAGGCCGCCCTTTACCGCGGTAAAGACATGGATTCAGCGGCCGCTCGGAAACATAGCGTAACGACCCGCCCATCGTGAATGGGCGTGTTAACCAACTTGGCACTGTCCGAAACCCGCCCGACAACGATTGCACACTAACTCCGACTTTGTCAGCAACTGCATCAGAATTCCTGGTCGCGAAAGATCGCAAAGCACTGCAACAACATGCAACCACACCTACACGAACTGCAATAGCTCTTGCCCAGCACTGCAGCTAGGTCAAAGTATCCGATCTTTACCGCGGTAAAGATCGCAACTTCGGACAGAACCTGGCCGCACCGAACCTTCCTGACAACTGCTCAACCGACCAGCGACCCAGCCTATGTTGGGAGACGGCCACCAGCCGCAGCACTCAGGCCGCTGCACCTATGGCAGAACCATCGCACGACTATGCAACGGCGTGTAGGTGTATCCGCTCAGACGCGGCAATCTGGCTTGCCCGTACCTAGATGGTGAATCAGACAGGCAGGGCACCGCCTTCTCTGCGATTTCGACGTTCACCGCGGTAAAGGCTCGACGGTAAGAAATGCTGCAGCGGTAACGAGCCGGTGAGCACCGACGCCCGGCGGGAGGGCTATCCACCGGATCACATACATGCTCCGGCGAGTCGAAGCTCTAACCGAGGACTCAGCGCGCCTCGTGATGTACATTTTGAGGGCGCAAGCAACTCCAAGTGCTACGCGTTCTCGCGGATCTTTACCGCGGTAAAGATCATCGCAAGAACACCACACCGAAGTAGCCGCGACGCGGTGAAGCAAACGGAAGGTGGGCTCAATGCCCGTACACGTAATAATTAGCCAGAAGGGCGGAGTGGGGAAGAGTACCCTCACAATGAACCTGGCGGCAGTCAAAAATGACGTTCTGACTCGATCCGGATCCAAGCAAAGCGAATCGCCAGTTTTGGCAGCATCCATAGACCCTCAGGGCTCAGCAGTGTGGTGGGCCGAACGAGTGCAAGACCTTCCATTTCGGGTCACTCAGATCGACGACCCCGAGATGCTCCGGCATCTACCGAACTTGGATGGAATCAAGCACGTTTACGTTGACACTCCGGGCTGGATTGGCGATCGCCCCGGGGCGGTAGATAACGGCACTTCAGGGCAAGCGCTCGACACTGTACTTTCAGTAACCGATCTCGCGATTGTCCCGATCGTCCCGGAGCCACTCAGCTTCGACCCGACAGCCCGCACGATCTCCAAAGTGCTTGAGCCGAAGGGAATCCCGTTCATTGTCGTCATCAACAACTGGGATCCAAGAGACGGCCGAGTTGATCTCGAGCAGACCGAAGCTTTCGTCCAAGCGCAAGGTTGGCCACTCGCCAACACAGTTGTTCGGCACTATAAGGTGCACAGTCGAGCCGCAGCTCAAGGGCAAGTGGTTACCGAGTACCCGCCGAATCGGGCATCGCTGCAGGCACGCGAGGACTTCCAACGCCTATGCCTCGAGCTGGAAGTGGGTAAGTAAGTGGCTACTTCACAGAAGTCCCGAGGCGGCCGAGTCGATTTTTCTAGTCTTGTTGGTTCGGTAGGGGATAGGTCGCCTGTGGATGCAACCATCCCTGTGGATGGCCAATTTAGACCAGACGTGCCTTTGTCCGAACTAGTAGCCAACCCTCGGAATCCACGATCAGCGGTGGGGGACCTCGCCGATCTGGCCACGATCGCAGAGCGGCAGCTTCAACCTGGGACGGTTGTTACGAGCGCACGATGGCTCGATCTTTGGCCAGAGGATGTCGCCATCATCGGTTCTGCACGTTGGGTTGTGGTCAACGGCTGCCGCCGGCTTGCTGCGAGCGAGAAGTATGGCCGCAAGGGAATGGATGTAGTCGTTCAGGACAGCCTCGCATCATCCAAAGAGGCCATCCTGTGGGCATCAATAGTTGAAAACCTGGACAGGCAAGACTTTGACGTCATCGAAGAGGCAGAAGCTGTCAACCTCCTTGTTACTGAACTCGGAAGCGCCACCAAGGCCGCTCAAAAGTTGGGACGCTCAGAAGGCTGGATCTCGCAGCGGCGCGCCTTGCTCAAACTAGAGCCTGAGTTGCGGGAAAAACTGCGTTCGGGCGATCTCGCGATTCGAGACGCTCGAGCGCTGGCGCAGATTCCGTCTGCGGAGCAGGTTGCTAAGTGGGCCTCGCGCCAGCAGGACCCGCCATCGCCGAAAGCAGACGACAAGAAGCCACGCCGCCCCTCCGATGCTGACAAGCAGATAGCATCCCGCAGCGCCGCCGTCCGGGCACTGACGAAACTGAAAAGCGATCCCCAGTCAGTGGCAGAAGTGATCAGAGAAGCGCTCAGCGAGGAAGACATACGCGAGCTCGTGAATACGCTTCAGGACATCTGACGCACTTTTTCAAATCGACAGGGCCTCGGCGGAAGAAGTTCTTCCGCCGAGGCCCTGTTGCTAATCATCCGATTCGGACGATGGGGGAGTGGAGCGGCCACTTCCGCCCAGCTACGCCGGTGTGTGCCAGATGCGCAGTACGTCAGCTCGCGCCCCGGCGGGGCTGATAAAGGCGCGCTTGGCGTGTCCCCAGTGAACGGAGCCATCTCGTTTTGGAGTCTTGTTGCCCATGAGCTGGGCGGATAGGACGATGGAGAACATGGCTGGACGGAAGCGGAACTCTGACGAGGACATCGTGCGCACGCTGCGCCGTGCCGATGAGCTCACTGCTGCGGGCAAGACGCAGGAGGAGATCGCGGCGGAGCTCGAGGTGTCGGCGGCGACGTTGTACAACTGGCGTCGTCAGTACGGCGGGATGGACACCGATGCCGCGAGGGAACTCAAAGAGTTGCGCGAGCAGAACGGCAAGCTCAAACGCCTGCTCGCCGAGGCCGAGCTGGAGAAGGATGCACTGCGGGAGGTAGCGAAGGGAAAATTCTGAGCCCAGCTGCAAAGCGCCGCGCCGTCGACATGCTCGTGAACACCATGAGTCTGTCGAAACGTCTGGCGTGCAAAGCTGTTGGGCTTGCCCGCTCTGGCAGGTCCCCGATATTCGGGCCACCGTGTTCTAGAGCCACGGTGGCCCGAATATCGGGGACCTGCCACTCTGATCAATGGTTATTACTAGTCACCCTTAGTTTCTAGGATTAAAGCAATGTAAATTGCATTTTCCGCACCGTCTGAGGCAAAATGCCAGCTCAGCACAGTTTTGCGCTGCAGGCGTGTCGGTGACCTGCGCTAGGCTGCCGATATGGACTTCCGACCAGGCCGAACACTGGCCGTGACCACTGTTGCGGGCACTGCCGACACTGGCAGGTCGGTCGCGGTCGAGCCGGAGATCCCACCCGCCGTCGCGAAGCGGATCGCAAGTGCCGTGCACTCCTCCCGGTCCGAGGGAACCCGCAAAACCTACGCAGCGGCGTGGAGACGCTTCACCACCTGGTGCGAGACGAATGGTCACGTGACGTTGCCGGCGCACCCGATTACCATCGCCGCCTATCTCGTCGATGCCGCCGACACCCGCACCGAAGCAGGAGAGCGGGCCTACGCCGTTGCCACCTTCGGCACGTGGATCGCCGCGATCAACCATCAACACCGCACAACCGGGCATATGTCTCCGTCCGCGCACGAACTGGTTACTGCGACGCTGTCGGGGATTCGGCGGGAGTACGCCGCCGCGGGGGACCGGCCCCGCACCCCGCGAGACCCGCTCCTGGTGGACGACATCAAGCTCCTCATCAAGACAGCACGCGAACAGTGCCGCGGGTGGGCAGACGAGGTGCTCGAACGCCGCGATTCCGCGATTCTGTTACTCGGGTTCGCTGGCGCATTCCGCCGCAGCGAACTCTCCGACCTGGTGTGTGGGGACGTGACCGTGCACCGGCACGACGGCCTGCACGTGCGGCTGCGGAAGTCGAAAACCGACCAAGAGGGCAGGGGAGCGGTGAAGGCCCTGCCGTACACCGACTCCCACGAGACCTGCCCACCATGCGCCTACATCCGCTGGATCCAGCTTGTCGCCGCATTCGACGTCGGTGGCAGGCCGTCTGTGATCCGCCTACTCCGAAAGCAAGCACCGTTCGACGCTCACGTCTGCCGTGGGGGAGTGCCCCGCACCGCTGCGCGCGCGCCAATATTCCGCGCCATCGCCAAGAACGGGAACCTCAGCACCACAGCACTGTCCGGGGCGGCAATCCACCAATGCATCAGACGCCGCGCGCAGCAAGCAGGCTACGACCCCACCGTCGTTGCCAAGCTCGGCGGGCACTCGCTTCGCGCAGGGTTTGTCACCCAAGGCACTCGTAACGGTGCCGACGGATCCGCTATCGCACGTCAGACTGGTCACGCCAGCCTTAACTCGGTGGAGGTTTACCGACGCGAGCATGCGCCGCTGATGGGGAACGCGGTCACCAAGATAGGGCTGTAGCCAGTCGGTTTCCCTCAACCCGGTACTGATCGGCCGTCAGCTGCCTACGGTGGGCAGTCGAGATGCAAATGATCTCAGCCCCTTCAGTGACGGTTGTTGTATGACTGGCCGTTGATATCGGACGCGCATAAGTTGTAGCCGAGGGGTGAAAAGAAGTTGGATGGGAGCGTGACGACATGACTGAGGGACCATTGTCGAACACCGATCACTCTGCGGCTGCAAGCACCCTCGGTTACCTTCACCAGACGCGGTGGGGTCTGCTGGAGCTCCTGCGATCACGCGCCACGAACCCCGGCCGAAGTCTCACCATGGAAATGTTCGACGACATTGCGTGGGATCAGGACGGTACACCGACGGAACTAAAGCAGCTAAAGCTACATGTCTCCGCACTACGAAACCTGACCGACGCATCTGATGACATGTGGCGAACCCTGCGCGTGTGGATGGACGCTGGGCGGGCGGGCGATGTGTACGGCCCGGTGTTTACCCTTGTCACGAACAGCACCGCCGGTTCGGGGTCTGCGGCGTCCCACCTTCGGGTGTCAGATCGTGACGTGACGTCTGCGCTTGCGCGGTTGGAGAAAACCGCGCGCGATTCGACTGCAGAAGGTACGAAGGCATCCCGGGAGCAGTTTCTCCGGTTGGACCCTACCGAACGTGCAACCTTCGTTGGCCGGATCTACATCGCGGATCAGTCCGCGGACCTCGACGGGGTCGAGGATGAAGTAGCTGCCTTGCTTCGTCCAGGTGCACCGACTGATCAGTTCAGCACGTATCTCGATCAGGTTTGGGGTTGGTGGGGTCGGACAGCCATCGACATGCTGAAGGGTGCGCGGCCGGCCATGTCGGTCACGGAGATGCTCGTTGCGCTTGAACGGATACGTGACCAATACACGAGGGACAATTTGCCTTCGCTCATCGAAGCAGAGGACATCGATCCAGCCAGTCTGCAACACGAGCATCGAATGTACGTGCGCCAGCTGACACTTCTTGATCTTGCGCCTCGTCCGCTGAATAGAGCAATTATCGATTATCAGCGGGCGTACCTCCAGGAGACCCGTTGGCTCGACATCCATCTGGTCGACTACGACGAGCTGAACAAGTTCACCACGCGCCTCATTGACGAATGGGAGCGAGAGTTCGACCACATGTGTTCCAACCTCCCCGTCGACGCCGCTGAGGCGGAGAAACGAGCGGCCGGGCGGGAACTCCTGCACGCGCTCGGAAACTCGACCCTTTCTATCCGGGCTAAGTTCCAAGAACCGTTCCACGCCCGCGGACGCCGGCATGCACTAGCAGAGACTCAGACCATCGGTTGGCATCCCGACTTCGAGGAACACCTCGCCGCACTATTGCTACCCGCCGAGTAAAGGCCGATTCATCGAAATTACCAACACGACACGATGTGGGCCACATACCTGATTCGATCTACCTTGAAGGTTTCGTGGCAATCTTTACAAATGCAACCGTGGAGTCAGCGCAGCTCGGCCGTAGCGGATCTGTTGAACCCCGCCATTATCGCCGCAGCCATCGCCGCAGCCGCAGTGCAGTACGAGCGCCGCGACCATACGCTCATGCCCTTCGAGTTGTCTTTTTTGGTTGTGCCATTGGTACTTCACCGTGACACGCGGACCTCACTACCGACGCGCGTCGATTCGCACCTCGCCCGGTGGGTGACGTCCAACCCTCTGCTTGCGGCTGGCTTTGGCGCCCGCGCCAAAGCACTCACAGAACCAGTCAGAGAGGGCATTCGATTTGGCTTACGCTGCGGCGCTCTCCATTTGGACGGTCCGCACCTCTCAGGTCAGTTGCGTCGCCGACCGGCTGTCGTTGGTGACGTCACCCAGATAATTTCGAAGGCAGGCTTCGTCGGTCGATGGTTTGCTCAGCTCGAATCGTCTGCTACCGCGTTCGCTCTACTAGGTGTGAAAGTCTAAGGGTGTGCAGCTACTAGCGCTGGCGCTTTACGCGCATGATGGTCGCCGCCGAGACGTGCGATTCACCCCGGGCCGACTCAACATCGTTACCGGCGAATCCAAAACAGGTAAGAGCGCTTTGCTCGCCATCACGGAGTTTTGTCTCGGACGCGACACATACCTAGTGCCCGCAGGGCCGATCACTGATTTGGTCGCTTGGTACGGAGCGCTGTGGCAGCTCACCGACGCACCCGACGGTCCTCGTGCGTTCGTAGGTAGGCCTGCCCCTCCGAAGGGGCAAGCATCGACGCAGCGAGCCATGCTTGAGTTCGGTGGACCAACCATGGATTTACTCGACCACGCAGACTTGGTCGAGAATGCTGACAGTGGCAACGTTCGTCTTCAACTGGGGCGCAGAATAGGTATTTCCGACAACGTAATCGAGCCCAAGGGCGGAGGGGTCGGTCAGACCCCATTCGAGGCACACCTAGGCCACGCATCTTGGTTATGCCTTCAAGACCAAGGTGAGATCGCAAACCAGAACCTGCTTTTCCACCGGCAAGCTGAGTACACGGTGGCCCAGCACCTGAAAGACACCATCCCCTATTTCCTCGGCGCGGTCCCCGCTGATGCCGCTGCGAAAAAGGGGGAACTTCGAGATGCCAACCGTGCCCAGCGCCGGGCAGAGGCAGCGCTTCACGCTGCTGAGGAAGAGGCCGCGGCGGTGGGTGCAAATCTCCGGGGCTTGCTCGAGGAGGCGTACACCGCGGGACTGACGAATGAGCAGCATCTGACCGAAAGCCCCCAGATCATCGCGGCTCTCCGCGAGGCGGTTTATGCGTCTGCGTCGGACATCGAAGAGGCACCATCCGCGGCCGGCTCATCGACTGACCCTGAGTCAGAGGAACTCCGAGATCGCCGTAGAGCGCTGATAGCGCGTCGTATAGATCTACGCGACCAGCTCGAAGCAGCGATGAATGACCGAGACCTGCTGCTCGACCGCGCTGACGCCGAACGCGATTTCACTGAAGCGGTTGAGCTTCACGCGGGACGCCTGACCAGCCTCGAACTCCTGCCGACCAGCGACGGCGAAACGACCGAAGTAACAAGCTCGTGCCCAGTGTGCGCATCGCAATTGGTGGAGCCCGACCCGACGTTCACCAATCTTGCTGAACGGCTGCAAAGCTTGCGCGAAGAGTTGACATCTCTCGACGCTGCACCGAGTTCTCACCGACATGTTCTTGTAGCAATCGAAACCGAGGCCGACAGGCTCCGCCAAGAATTGGCGGCGGTCGAGTCGACTGTTCAGGCCCTCGACGCGGCCGACGAGACGATTCGACTTCACCGACAGGCTGACGCCGCCAGGAATTACACACGGGGGCGTGTGGAAGCGCTACTGGGCGTCCTATCAACAGGCACCAACGATGCGCTGGTTCGCCTCCGCGGCAACCTGGACAGCGCCAACGAACGAGTGGCCCGACTCCTTTCCGAACTCGATCCCGACATCGACAGGGAGCAATTGCTATCAAGGCTGAACGTCGTCGGTCGCACTATGACCGAACTGGCGCAACGACTGGGTCTTGAGCACGTCGAGAACGGTGTACGTCTCGACCTCGCGAACCTCACCGTGGTAACCGACTCCAGTGATGGACCATTGCCCCTTCAGCGAATCGGTAGTGCCGCGAATTGGATTGGCTATCATCTCGCGACGCACCTGGCACTACACCAGTACTTCGTCGAGAACAACCGGCCAGTACCGCGCTTCCTCATGATCGACCAACCGACACAAGCCTTCTATCCGTCAGAGATCGCCAAGAACGCCGGGGCCGTAGACGATGCAGACCGCGCCGCAGTGTTGGCGATGTTTACCGTCATGCGTGATGTGGTCGAGGAGTTGGCTCCGCGGATGCAGATCATCGTCAGCGATCACGCCGACCTAGCGGAGGAACAGTGGTTCCAAGACGCAGTGGTCCATCGATGGCGTGACGGCACGCGTCTAGTACCTGCAGAGTGGACCGACACTGGTCCTACGGACGCCACAGATGCCTGAGGCTCCCACTACCATCGATCCCCTAGGACGCAGATGTTCGAGAAGCACGCTCGTTGGCTGGAAGAACTGAACAGCCACGTCAACACCGCTGGATTGATCACTCACACAACTGGATACATGACTCTGGTTGCGATCAGCTCCGAAATTTGCGACATCTGTGCGGCCCCTGGCAAGTATGACTACTGGACTTGGCGGTCGCTCGCCACCGACCTCGACGACGCCCTCAAATACCTGGGCCCCAAGATGGCAGGTATTCTCACGACACCGATCACAGCGATCCTCGACGCCATCCGGAACGAACTGTTCATCCCGCGTAACGGGAAGAACCCTAACGTCGACGACACCAAACGTGCTCTTGTTACCCGCTACGCGATAGCCCTGCATGCACTCCTCGACGAGGACATCGTCCTTCTCGCGTCTTGGCGCGACCTGGTGGCAGCGTGCAAAAACGACGACCATCTCGTCTACCCGTACGACCGTATCGCGTTCCTACGGGACAATCTCCTCGCGCTGATCAGACACAGGCGACAAGATGACGGACCCTGGGGAACGTCCCAAACCGCAGTCGGTATTCTTTTCGACCACGGCCATCAGGTGAGCCGAGCCCAGCAAGCGCTGGGGGACAAAGCCTTCGAGTTCGACCCGCGCCACCAGTCACGTCCTACCGGTCTCGATGACCCTGGACGAATGGATCTGTCCGAGCGTTGGATCGTGCGACGAGCGCGACGTACTGAGTCGGTGGTGTGGTTCCGAATCGCAGACGCATACACCCGTGCGCTCAGCTGCCTGACACATGACAACATCACCTTTTACCCAGCTCAAGTGCTGGCCGGTGGGATCATCGACCATGACGTGGCCCGCGAGATATTCCCCGTGGTGCCCGAGGAACTCCTGACAGATCGGATCAGCAGCTTTCAGCAGTCGGGGGAGATAGACGAGTACACAGGTATTGAGCACAAACCGGGGCTCGTGTACGCGCGAGTCGTGATTCCCTCCGCCGAACCGCATCTCGCGGGGGCAAAAGCCCGCGCTCACCTCGATGCCCTGTTGACCCTTACCCGTCCATCCAAGGACACTTGGACGGTCCTCAACGGCGAGCTCCTATTCGGCCAGGGCAGGATGCCGCGCCTCGACTGGGGTCCCAAACACCGCCGGAAGACCACCATCTTTCCGGAAAATGACTGTACCGCTGCCAATTTGGATGCTCTTTCCAACTCCGGGTACATCATCACATCCGAAGTAGCCGGCCACCTACGGCCCGTTCAGCTACTGATCGACCAGATCGAGTCTGCCAACGATTCCGAGTCGATCGTCATGGCAGCGGTACGAGCCATCGAACACCTCAACACGTGGGCAACCCGTGCCACCGACAAGTGGTACAAGTTCGTCAAGACCTACCTCGCTGAGGAATACACCAGGTTGGCTTTCCTGGAGCGCGCCACCCAGACAACGTTCGAAGCAATCGTACGAACCCTCCCGGACACGTCTCCTACAGCGTCACCTCAACCTGTCCTCGACACGATCCGCGACGAAGTCGAAGGCGGCACATGGCGAACGAGCTTTGACCGACTGAAGGCGCTGGGCTACATCGCAGACCTGAACACGATCTATACGAAGCACCCACTCATTCGGCGACTCCGCGAAGTCGAACACATACTCAGCTCAGGTCGGTCGATTCAATATGCCTTCGACGAAGAAGAACGTCGGGTCGACGTTCGAGTAGCCCGACTCACACGCACCCGCAATGCAGCAATCCACGGAGGGCCGCTCTCGCCCTCCGCATGCGACTCAGTAGTGGACTTCGCCCGGGCGCTGTCGCTGCAAGCGTTGAGCCATGCCGTCACCTCTGCCCTGTCGGGGACTGACGTGCAAACCGTCATGGACCAACGACGACTCGCAGAAGTGCAGCGAGCCGACGACCTGAGACAAAAAGCTGAGCTCAAAGACTTATTCAATTCCTGAGTCGAATGCCCCCTCAGCATCCCGCACCGACAACGTAGGGGGGGACAGCGTCAACATCCGTTGACGGTGCGGTAACTGTTGCGAAGCGATCTGCGTTGCGATAATTGAAAGAGTCCTCTGCGCAGTAGGGTCGGGCAATGTCGTTGACTCATGAGTGGAACCTCCTCGTGACTGCGCTGCATGACGTGGCGCGCCGGTGACGGCGCGAACGCTCAGGCCATGTGCGTCGACGAGCGCGGTGAAGCGGGCCAAGGCAGCGACGGTTCCGTGGCCGGACGAGCTTCGCGAGTTCTTCGGTTTTCACGACGGTCAGAACGAGGTCGGCGGCGCGGGACTCGTCGTTCCGGCTGGACGTCTGCTGCAGGTCGTGGAGATACCTCAGCGGCATTCCGACATGGTCGAAGTTATGGCGGATATCGTTGCAACAGAACCAGATATGTACGACGGGACCTACGCCGAGATCGTCAACAACCTGGTCGAGGCGGGCGTCGAGGCAGAAGATCACCTGTTCCTACCGGGGTACGTCCCTATCGCGGCTTGGGATTCGAATCTGATGTATTGCGACACCCGTTCGGGAGAGATGCGGGGGAGTGTGTCGTACCGATCAGACGACGGCGGGCACCTGGGTGTGCCGACCTGGCCGTCTTTGGAAGCATTTGTTCGCGACGTCAGGTTGGCCGTGACCGATCGGATATCGATCGGCTGGTACACAGCAGCGGTCGACAACGGGGTGCTGGACTGGGACATCGTCGAATGACGTTGCGGCAGGGCGAGAGCGCCGAGATGGCAGTACGGGCAGCGACGGCCCGCCTTGGAGCGGCCACCCTCCGAAACACCTGGTGTTGCCGTTCACGCTCGCCGGTGTCGTGCGGGCAGGCGCGTTGTCGGCAGACGGCGGAGTCCAGGTGACCATTACTCCGTGTCGTGACGGCTCACCTGCTCGATGGTTGATCGATCAGAGACGCGACTGGTGGGATCTGGTCACCCGCGGCCCGTCGGGGTACGAGCGCTACGCACGGTTGAGGTTCATCCCGGACCCGACCTACGACGGTCAGCGCGAAATGGACACCGATTTCACCAACGACGGACCGTCCGGGATCGCCCAGCTCGGAATCACTGTCTCCGCCCTCGCCCGGTTCACCACGACTGTGGACGAGTGCTATTTCCTGATCTGGGAGGGCTACGAAAACCTCGACCACTTGAGGGCCGCGACAGTCTCGATCCCGGAGCGGCCCTGCTACCTCTTCCGAGGTACTGCGGAGGACGTGTCGACGTGGAAGGACGCCCGGGACGACTCTGGTGAGCTGCCGATACCTGCGTTTGTGTGGCCGGCCGATCGTGCGTGGTGCATCGCCAACGATGTCGACCCCCACTTCGCCACCATCGGCGCCGGGGAGTCCGCTATCTCAGATCTTCTTCGCACCGCACGAATTGATACGACGCTGGACGATCCCACCACGTACCCACCGTTCTAAGTATTCTGAAGGCCACGGCTCAAAGAGCGCGTTCGACGCGCTCGCCGAGGCGCAGTCCCTGCAGCGCAACGGTTTCTAGTGGGCGTTCCGTACCCTCGGGTGGCGGTGTCGAACCGGCACCGCTATCCGAGACGCAAGGAGGCACCTCCATGGCTGGAATCGCTGACAAGCTCGACAAAGCATACGAAGACAAGCCACTCACCGAGCTCGTCGACGCACCCGTCGAAGCACTGCAGGGCGTCAGCCCTGGCGATGCCGAGCATCTCAAGGCCGCATTCAACATCAAGACCATCGGCGATCTCGGACGCAACAAGTACTTCCTCTGGGCGCAGTCGATCGCCAAGCTCGCCGAGTAAGACTCGAGTACGTACAGACGATGAATCCACAGGACTGGTTACGTCCTGTGGATTCATCGCAAGCCGACATCAATGCCTGTGGCGTACCTGCACCATCGACCGTCGACAGCGATGCCGTCGACGCGCATGCGCCCCACGTTCGCGGCGGAACGACCCTCGGCGGCTGCCTCTGATCGGTCGGCCTTCAACCCGGTACCGTCGCACTGTGACACCGAGACGGGGCAGCACGGTGGGCGGTTACAGCTATCAGTGGTCGCTGTTCGTCGACTGGTGCGCTGCGGCCGACGTCGAGGCGCTACCCGCGTCGCCGATCACGCTGGCGGAGTTCCTCGCCGAAAACCCAGCCGGCGACGCGGTCCAGCTGCGCCGGGTTTCCGCGATCAACCGCGCTCACCTCGACGCCGGCCATCCCGCTCCCGGACGCGTCACCTCGATCCGGATCGCACTGAACTCGGTACGTAGCAACAGAACGATTCGGCGTGCCGAGCAGTACAAGACGATCGCGGCCCGACTGCCGATCTCCGGATCGACGGCTGCATTGTTCGGCCGCCGCGACGCAGTCCTTCTGGTTCTCGCCGGAGCCGGCTTGTCCTACAGGGCAATTGCAGAACTCGACCGCACCGACATCACCACCGACAGTGGCAGTGTGTGGATCGACGGCCGCCATCGAGTCGGCATCGCCCCCAACTGCGCCACTGGTTTCGAGCCAGCCTCGATATGGCACCGGTGGCACACGGTCCTGCAGTTCTCCGAGTGCTACCCCTCGACAACGTTGCTGGCAGAACACATGCAGCGCAACACGTTTCCCGATATGTCCGGGTTGCCGCAGCGCCTTGGTCCGGTCGCGGTGCCGATCGACCGGTGGGGCCACCTGCCTTTGCCGGTCACGGCGTTGACCGCGGCCGAGGTCGGAGCGGTGATCGCCAGGCACCGCACCGGCGTTTCTCCGCTGCACACTCCACGTCGCCCCATCATCAGACCGTCCGACGGTGCCGATCGGAGTGAGCCGATCACCGCTCCGGAGTTGGTCGCCGCGAAGCTCGACTCCGGGTACTACCGCTCGGGTGTCGAGGCACGTCGCCGCGCACACACCGCACTCGCCGATGTGCCGGACATGGTCGACGACGTCGAGGACCGCATCGAGAAACTCCTCGAACGCACCCTGCAACTCCTCGACTCATCCGCCAGCGGTGGTAGCACCTGACACGTTGGGCTCAGGATGTAGCGGACCGAGACCCCACCGTCGTACACCTCATCGAGCGCAGAAGCCGGACACCACCTTCGTTGCCGCAACGCGGGCCGGCACCTGAATTCATGTCGGCGACGAATGACGTGTGGTCTGCGGGGCCCAGCACTGCATCCCGGCACACTGTCAACATTTCTTGACGGTGCGGTAGCCGCTTCCCGCCCCATCAGCCGACAGCGACAGCGCAAAGGCGTCGCAGTACTTGCTTCCGCGCCGGGTACAGCTTGTCGACGTAGTGCGCCTGGATTTGCGCCGAGCCGTTCGCTATATCAGATTGTATCCGCAAATATAAGATAAAATCTAATACACATGCATACGATCCGATAGTCTAAGTGCATGGAGTACGGACTGAACCCCTTCACACCAGGATCTGGCACCCGCCCACCCGAGCTCGTCGGACGCACCGCCGAGCTCGAACGATTCGACTTGTTGGTCGCGCGTACGAAACAGCGGCGCTACGACCGCGGGTTGATGCTCCAGGGACTTCGAGGGGTAGGCAAGACCACACTCCTGGCGACGATGGCGGATCAAGCCCGCCGCCACAACTGGGTGGTGGTCGAGGTCGAGGCCCAGACCAGCGTGGAAGGTGCCGAGGCGCTGCGGCGACGGATCGCCAAGGACATCTCCCGCGCTGTACGTCGTCGCCAGTTCGCCGGCCCGGTCGCGAACAAGATCCGGCAGTTGACCGAAGAGTTCTCGGTGTCCGCCACTGCGTTCGGTGTCGGAGTCGAGCTCGCTCGCTCCGCCGGTACCGAGAAGCCGACCTTGGGGGTCGAATTCGAGGATCTCGTCGAAGATCTGACCGAGGAACTCCGCAAGGACGGCACCGCGCTGGGGCTGTTCATCGACGAGATGCAGGAGCTCGAACCTGCGCTGCTGCAGGTGATCCTGGCGACCCAGCACCGTGCAGCCCAGCGCCAATGGCCGTTCTTCGTGTGTGGCGCAGGCCTGCCGAACCTTGCACAGGCCTTGGCCGATGCACGGTCGTACGCCGAGCGCCAGTTCGACTACAGGACCATCGGTCCGCTCGCCGACGATCAGGCCCGCGATGCGCTCGCCACACCCATCACCCGACTGAACCAGGCCATCGACGCCGAGGCAACCGACTACGTCGTCGCGGCGAGCGATGGATACCCGTACTTCCTTCAGGTGTTCGGTCACGAGCTCTGGCAGGCAGCCCAGCAATCCCCGTTCACCCTCGCCGACGCCGAGGACGCGGTCGACACCGGCCACGCTTCGCTCGATGCCGGCTTCTACAGCTCAAGGTGGCTACGGGCCACCGAAGCAGAAAAACGCTATCTGGTTGCCATCGCGCGCAGCGGAACCGACACTCCGCGGACAGCATCCCTCGCCGAGGCCCTCGGATCGAACCCGCAGTCGATGGCACCGCACCGTGACTCGTGCATACGCAAAGGGCTGATCTGGTCTCCCGCCCGCGGCCTGGTTGCCTTCACCGTTCCCGGGATGGCGGACTTCATCCGCCGCCAACCCAACGCACCGATTATCTGAGCTCGACAGCCAACGTCGACCGAGTCGAATCGAGCACGTCGACAGATCGTGCAGCACCGGCATCACACAGCGACGTCGGTGTAAGAATCCAGTTCGATCCGGCGTTGCCGCGTCCAGCCGCGCGGTGGGCGCGGTGAGAGCGAGAAATGCGAACAAAACCGGCGCTCGCGTCTGCTCTCAGTTCATGGCCGGTACGCAGTGCGTCAGAACGGGTCTGGTGGGCCGGTGTTCATCACCGCCATGATGTAGTCGTGGTCGGGTGGATCGGCCGGGTGATCGTCGGCGATCGCGAACAACGACCGATCCGGTTCCTTCGGGGTACGTGACTCGTCGCGGGCTGCGAGCCATTCTCGCCAGACGATGCGTTCGGCGCGGTGGCGCACGATGCGGGCACGAACGGCCGACGTGAGACCGTGACGATGGCCGATGTCGTCGAGGTCGACGGGACCGACACCGACGCGGGTGTTCACGACCGTGAGCAGACCGGCGATACGCAGATCCAACAGGGTTTCGTACCCGCTGGTGCGGCCGATCCCGATTGCGGTGAACAACTCGTCCGGGGTGAGTCGTTCTGATGCAGCGGCTACTGCGTCGTAAAGGATGCGGTGCCGCCATCCGATGACACTCCATGCCGGGTGTACCGACTCGACCTCCGCGGGCTCTGTCAGAGTGTCCTTTGTCATTGCTCGTCCTGCGTGTGTCGGCACAAGCGCATACCGGTCAGGGTTCTGACCTACCCCGCGTTCGATCAACAACAGCGGTGAGCCTTCCATATCCCTTAGCCGCTCCAGAACTGACCACACCGTTGATTCGGGGAGCATGCCGGCGGCGATGGACAGTGAGCGGCCACCGACGCCGACTGTAGGGACACCTTCGACTATCCGGCCCGACACTGCAGCAGCCCACGCCAGTGCTTGAACGACTGCGTGTGTAGTCCAGCGATCTCGCCGGTGAAGGAACTCGGAAGCGACCCAGGTTTGAGCGTGGGTAAGCCATAAACGAAGTACTGGATCGTAGGTACCCCCTGTGTGCTTTTGCTTGTGCCCGATATCCCGGACTGGGTCGGGGAGGCTTGATGCGGCCCAGTCGAGGGCGCGGGCCGTGTCGCGGCGGATGGCGCGTTCGGGTTCGGCGTAGCGGGCGTATGCGGCACGCACACCCGCCCAGTCAGGCTCGGTGACGCGGGTGAGGATGTCGGTGGTGCTGGCTCCGGCGAGGACGGCGTGGGTGATGACGGACTGGCGTGCTTCCGAGCGTGAGGGCCAGCGGCGGGTGTCGATGCGGCCGGTGCTGGCGAAGTCGAGGACGCAGCGCGGGGGAGGGGTGGAGCGGCAGAAACGCGGATGCAATCGGGCGTCATCGCTGCTGCCGAGGACGCGTTCGGCGGACGTCTCGGCTCGGATGTGTGTGTCGATCGGGCTGGTGATCGCGCGGCCCGTTCCTCCGAGCAGGGCTTCGAGCCGTTGGAGGGTGCCGGCATCGGACCCGACGGTCAGGATGTCGGACGCTGCAGGCGGGTCGAGGTCGACGAGGGTGCGGTAGCCACCTTCTTTGCACTGTGAGCCTGGGACGGTGATGCAGCCGGTTTTGTCGTTGGTCATCGGTGTGATGTCCAACGTGGGAAGTCGCGCTGAAAGAAGGCGCAGCAACGGCCGTACCTCGTCTGCGGTGACCGTTTTTCCCGGTGCCAGCGGTATCAGCACATGTCGGCCGCCGCTGGTGGATTCGTCGACGACGGCGCGGCCACCGCATTCGGTCAACCAGGCCAACAGACGCTGGGTGTCGGCGACAACGGAGGCGTGGCCGTGGTGTTTGGTGTCGAAGTCCAAAGCAACGACGCCGGCGCGCCCGCGTGAGAACAGCGGCACAGCTGATGGCAGTGCCGGCCTTTTGACCGTCAACGGCCCCGACGACACGTATTTACGCGTCGTCGGGTCGTACAGCCTCATCGATCGGCGCGCAGCAATGGCCGGTGCGAATCGATGCCACAGTCGGTCCGCAGTCGCATCCGGGTGGACGACACGAGCATTCAATCTTGTACCTACTTCAGGGCACGATGTACCCTGAGACATGTCACGCAAGACAAGTCCCTTCGGGGAGTAGCAACACCCGAGTTGCGAGCTAGTCACTCGCTTCTCTGATTTCGAGAACCCTCGGCCCGCCCGCCGGGGGTTTTTCGTTATCTGTGCTGCGCTAATTCAGTTGAACGTGTGTCCCGAATGTCGGTTCGGAACTAAACGATCACGCAGTCAGGGGCAACACCCCTTGGTTCTGCGGTCGGTTGAGTTCAAGTGCGAGGTCCTCGCGGTCGTTCACGATCGCGATGAGGTCGGCCAGGTATTGACCCAAAGACGTCACACCTGCTGAACTCTGTTGTTCTTCGAGCGTCTTGATCAGCTCTAGCGGGATTCGGACAGTCAACGGCTTCCGGTCACCCTTACTGGGCATCGGCATCGCGTGGCCTCCTTCATCTGCATCATCGGTCCCAACCAGTGCCTATCCTGATGCAGAATCACGTTCGGCGGGCTCAGACACGCCGTAAGCGACCGAACAAATTACATCGATGTGAGTCGCCCGCGTCCTTGAGGCTAGACGGTAGAGCGATTCCCGGTCTCGCGACTGGAAGCGGTGGACCGCCCGGTGTCCCTTTGTGGCCGGAGGGTGTGGAGAACTGCTGCTCGGAGAGCCTCGCAGCGATGCCGTACCCTGGCACCGCAATCTGAAGACGGCAGCTGGGGGGCTCCTATGAACGATTCGATGGCAGATGTCTTCGAGGCGCGCGCAACTATTGAAGCGATGATTCCCTCCCCGTGGAACCGCGACGCGTTCATCGACGCTCTCTCGCAATACCGCGGCCGGCCAATCGAACTTCGTGGGGTGCGGTCATCGGATAGCAGCGAGCTGTACAGCGATCTTCAGTCTTCACCATGCGGCGTGTGGTGTGACTGCACAGATAAAGACATCATCCTGTACGACCTGGGAATGACAGAGCGCCATCTAATTCAGGTGCTGTGCCACGAGGCGGCCCACATGGTCCTTGGTCACTCATCCGACCAGGAGCCGGACGAAGACTGGTTGCGGCTACTACTTTCCGATGTACCCCCGGACGCTCTTCGCAGCGCTCTAGGTCGCAACCTCGTTTCAAATGAGCAGGAGAGCGAGGCTGAACTCTTGGCGGATTTGGTGATGACAAAGGTCTCGCATTTCCGCGATTCGGCCGCTATGCGATCGTTGTGGGGGACGGCATGACTAGCTCCGTTCCGGGACTTATCAGCTGGACAATCATCCTGATGTCGGTCGCAACATTCATTGCGCGAATGATTCTGCTGTTCGGGCGTTCCGGTTCACACACAGAGCGGCTGGTGACGTACGCGCTCGGTTTTGCAATCCTGGCTGCTGTCTTCCGTGAAGAAGAGGCCCAGAACTTCATGGCAGTCCACGTCGGGCTATCCGTCGGGTTCACCCGCCAACTTGGTACGACCATGATCGTCATGGCTTACGTGCCGTTGGTCCTAGTGCTGGTGTCGTCGTGGGCACGATCTCGATTCTCCGACCGGTGGATCACGGACAAGCCGGTATGGCTAGCTGGCTACATATCCGTCCCGCTCATGCTCGTGTTCGGCACCCACGCTCGGGTGCTCGACCAATACATCGACCGAACCGAAGGTTGGCAAACGGTCGCATACTTCTCGATCTTTTCCGCCTGGTGCGCCGCCGTAAGCGTCCCTCTGGTCTACGTCAGCGTGCGCGATCTCGTCCGGGGACAACTTCGAGGAAAACACATCGCAACATACCTAGTTCTTCTGGTCGCTGGTGCTTGGGCGACGGAAGAGGCAATCTCCATCTTCGCGAGTTCGGTATTTGCCGCAACCGGAACTGGCACGTCGTTTGTCGAGTTCAGATTCGCAGCAAATGAGAATAACTTCGTTTATATTCTACTTCTTGGTGCAATTGTCGCCATTATTCGGCCAATCTATCTACTACTCGAACTCGCAGACCTCGACCCGGCAACTCGGTCCATTCGGAAGCTCCAGCCACTTCGCGAGGACCTAGTCGCCACCTGCAAGGACGATATTCCCGGTTTGGATAAGAAGTACCACGCAGCCGCCGGATCAGGACGTATAGAAGCCTTACAACGGATGACGGTCGAGATCCGCGACTGCTTACTGGTGCTCGGACGGTTCGCGACGCCCATCGACGACCACACTGACCCAGCTACGGCTTCCGCGTTCCAAGTCGCCGCAGCTCTGGAACGAAAACGTTCCGGCGGGGCCCCGGGCGACTACATACGACTACACGCCGCTGACAGGGATCGCGACCTTATCGAGGAAGTGCGCGCGCTGAACAAGATCGCGTGCCGGTGGGAAACAGCAAAGCAATCGGCCATCTCAACCCACGCTTAACAACGTTCAGGAAGTAGTCACATTGAGCCAGTCTGTGAGCAATCCCCTACGTATCAAGGCGAAGGATAGGGTGCTGCCGCACCCACCCCATCGAATACCCCTTCTCGGTGATCTTTGGGACCTTCACATCACCGATTCGAGTCAGTGGGGTATGAAGGGAGCGCAGCGGTACGGCGGTATCTACGAGCGAAACATTGTCGGCACCCGCGTCACGTATGTCTCGGACCCTGACCTGCTGGTCGAGATCAACGACGATCGGAATTGGTCGAAGTTTCTGGGAGTACCCATCCGGAACCTTCGAGAAATTGTCCGAGATGGCCTGTTCACCGCACACAACAGAGAACCGAACTGGGCGAAAGCTCACGCCATTCTTGCTCCGTCGTTCACAGCTCAAGCGATGCGCGGTTATCACCAGACGATGGTCGAGGCGGCCGGGCAATTGACCTCGCTGTGGCACAGTAAGCCCGCTGAGTCATGGATCGATGTGTCGGCCGACATGAACAAGACAACGCTCGAAATCATCGGCCGCTGCGCGTTCGGCTACGACTTCGACTCCTTCACCGACTCTGGTGAACACGTTCTGGTTGGTGCCATGCTGAGAGAGCTGCGCTACATCAACCGTGCCGCCTACTCGCATCCCCTCGTCGAGAAGACTATCTTTCGCAATCAGTTGAAGCAGCACCGCGAGGACGTGCGGATGGTGCACGCCCTGGTTGATGATGTCGTTGCAACCCGAAAAGCCACCGGGCCGGGTGGCAAAGGCGACCTGCTCGACCGCATGCTGGTCGAGGCCGATCCGGACAGCGGGGAGCTGTTGGACGACGCCAACGTCCGAAACCAGATTCTGACGTTCCTTGTGGCGGGTCACGAGACGTCGGCGGGGGCTCTCGCATTTGCACTGCACTACTTGTCGCTCCACCCTGAAGTGGTCAAGGAAGCACGCCGCGAAATCGAATCTGTCTGGACGGACGGCACCCCTACGTTCGAGCAGGTGTCGAAGCTCAGAGCAACCCGACGAATAGTCGACGAAACCCTACGCCTGTGGCCGGTGGCACCTGGGTACTTCCGAAAGGCGAACGCCGACACAATGCTTGGAGGTCGACATCCATTCGAGAAGGGTGAGTGGGTGTTCGTCGTCTTACTGCAATTGCACCGTAACGCCCTGTGGGGATCGGACGCCGAAGAGTTCAACCCCGACCGCTTCCTCCCTGAGAGGACGCGTGGTCGGCATCCCGAAATCTACAGACCTTTTGGGGTAGGGATGCGGGCCTGCATCGGCAGGCAGTTTGCGTACCACGAGATCCTGATCGTCTTGGCGACCATTATCAAGGACTTCGACATCGAGCCGGATCCCGATTACACGTTGCAGGTGCGGGAGACCATCACGTTGAAGCCTGAGGGGCTACGCGTGAAATTGCATCCTCGGACGTGACTTGGGCTCAGCCGCGCAAAGCGCGAATCAGAGCGGCTCGATCCGAGGATGTTGGTTGCCCCCGAAACCGCAGCCGTTTCACCCCTTGTTGCCGGAATACCCTCAGCGTATCGAGCTGCTCCTGCAAGTCTTTGAAGCGCTGGTCGTCCTCCGTTGCTGTGAGGTAATCGCTTGAGAAGCGGAAGAAGCCAGCGATGTCGGAAACAACCGCTGCAGATGGCATCTCTGGAGTTCCAGCACCTGATCGAAGCTGCTCGAAGGCCTCAACGGAGATGTTGTGCCCACGCTCGACCAGATATTCCACGACAGTCTCGTTGGACGTTTCGGCCTCGTCGATAAGATGGAAAGTATCGAAGAGTGCGTCGATCCTGCGGCGCATCGGGAATTTACTCATCGGACTGCTCCAACCGCCGTTGAAATCGTTGTTCCTGCGCTTTGGTCAGACCATCGGTTTGGCCGGCGAGCCACCGCCGATATTGCCATTCTGAGACATCAGCTGCGTCGGTCGGTATCGGCTCGTCGAGGAACGGCCCTAACAGCTGGAGGATTGCGGCAAGTCCACCCGGAGAGGAACGCCGGTTAGCTTCAAGCACGCTGGTGACATACGAGCCGTAGATTGGTCGAATAGCCAGCGCCAGGCGCTCCGAGATCGATCGCAGCGATTGGTCTTCCCTGACGTCGGCCAGGTCCTGCAGTTCGCCGACAAGCTTGGTTACTTCGGCTACGGCGGCTACCGGAACCGAGAGGCCACCAGAGGCGAGAGCGACGTCAGATCTTGCCGCTGCCGCGGGCGTGCCGCCTACTGCGACTCTCGCCGCTGATCCAGCCTCCCATTGCAACCCGATATCGAGCTTGCGGAATGTCGCCGCCCCAAGGTCGTCGCCTTGGCCCCGCTCGATTTTTAATAGCGTCGGTTCGGACGGCCCTCCATTGAGAGACACCTGCCGACGGCTGAATTTAAGCTGATCCCGCCTTGCCAGGACAGCTGCACGCAGGCGTTCTGCGGCGCTCCCACCCATGCTGCCTGCTCTCATTTCGGCATTTGCGTACAACTTGCGAGTTACACGCCTCCGTGCCACTCGAAGAGTACCTGTAAATCTTCTGATTGAAGGTCGAACTGCTGTTCAAAGTGATCGGATCCCATCAACATGCAGACACCTCAACCACTTGCGTGATGTGAACACTTGCGTATGGTTTGCGTATGCGCAACGGGGGTGGGTGTTTGTCGGCGGTGACTATGACGGTGTTACCCGAGCGCCTTGCACCCTTTTCACTGTCTGGTTCGACCCCTCTCGAACGCCTCGGCGACAGCCGCATCCGGGAGCTTCAACTCGACGGCAATCCGTCCACACACGGCGTCAGTAAGCGACGCATGCCCGCGCTCGAGCGCCGCAAGCAGCGGTGTCGAAATTCCTGCACGCTGGGCAAGTTGAGCTTGCGTCCAACCGGCGAGCTCGCGGAGATTAACGAGCTTGCACTCGGTCTCGGGTATGTGAATCAGCTCGGCCATCTCAAGGCCCAGTACCTGCGCGACGCGCTGAAGTCGGTCCACCTGAGGTGTCGATCGTCCCACCTCCCAGGCCGATATGGATGCCGAGCTGACAGACGCCCGCAGAGCCAGTTCTCCTTGAGAGAAGCCCTTGTTCAGTCTCGCCTCAAGGAGCCGCGAAGGCTCAAACCCCTCCAAAGGGCGTCGACTCATCCTGGGCACCCGAACATAACGATCCATGCTGCCCGACCCCTGCTCTGTTGTCACAAACTGTCGCTATACACTGTTGCTATAAACCGTTACGATAAACGAGATAGGTGGATCACCTTCTAAGCCCTCGCGGGGACTTGAAGCAAAGTTCACATGATCTTGCACAGACCATTGTCTGAGCGATGCGGTCCGGGGAAGCAGCAGAACCCTGCACATCCGGATTGCAGAGGAACCCTCAGCGCCATCGTTGATTGGCGTCTCTGGCGGCGCTGAGGGTTCTTTTCTCCATCGAGCTCCAAGTCCAATCACTGATCTAGGCAAGCGCGGGCTGGCACCCACGCTTCGCCGTAAACGAACTGCAATCGGTTCGGGAGGACGACTATGACATCTTCTCATCCAGGCACGTTGCTACAGCTCAATCCTGGCTGTAACCCGCAGCTTTGCCCGGCGACGACCGCGACAATCCTCGACTTCGTCGTGTGCTCACTGCCCGAGGGCTCCCATGAGACCCACCAGCTGCGGTGCGAGACGACCGGTGAACTCCTTGGTGAGTGGACCGACGCGGACAAAACGTTTCGCCTGCCCGCCAACGAACTCCAGGGCGATCTCGAGTTCAGTCACGTGGCCTGACCCCCAGTCTCGACTGGGGGTCCCGCCTGACACCCAGTCGAGAGCTACAGCGACAGTCCGACTCCTGAGACTGCGCCGTAGCTCATTTGGTGGACCGGCGCGAGGGTCGCACGGTGACGCTTCGACCGCTCATCGTCTGCCGAACTGCGCGACCCCGCCGGGACATCGAACCAATCCCCACACCTCAACTGACAGAAAGGAATACGCCCGATGCCTTGGATCTTCACGCCCAAGGCATCAACCGTCGTCCGCGCTGAGGGTTCACCCGAAGGCTGACCCTCGTTTTCGGTCGTTTCCCAGCGCGGACGGTGGTGGTTCCACCATCAACGACTCCTGCCACACATCACCCAATACCGCTGCATCGCAGCGCCTTACGAAAGGCACCACCAGTCATGTCTCCTCAGCAAGGAATCGGTGGGCGTCATCGCCGCCGCAGGGAACGGGCACTCGTTCTCACTGCCGTGCCGGTCGCCGTCGCACTGGCGTGGGGCACCGCGACCGCCCACGCGGCACCGCAGGACTTCGTGACCGCCCCCGACACCGCGCAGTCCGGAATCACCGACACCACCCCCGTCGCGCCGCCGCCGGCCCCGACCAGTGAACGTCCGTTCCTGCCCGGCTACCAGGCCTCACCGCAGGTGCAGCAGTCGCAGTGGCGTAGCTACGACGACTACCGGTCCGGCAATCAGCAGTCCTCGTACAAGACCACCTACTACGAGCCCACTCCCGCGCCGCAAGCCGCACCGACCGACGCACCCCCTGCCCTGCAAGCGACCCCGCCGCCCCCACCGCCTGTCCCGACTGTGCAGCGCAAGGTCATCGCACCGATCGACGCACCCGACGGCTACGTCCTCGTCGGCGGCGAACTCGTCCCGTACGACCCGAACCTGCTCGACCCGAACCTGGTCGAACAGTTCAACAACACCGGAGCCGCGGTACAGGCCGACGGCGGAAACTGGCTCGTGGACAACGGATTCGCCGACGCATCCCGCGCCGACCGCATCGCCGCCGGCACCGCCACCGGTGTCCTCACCGGTGGCGCTGTCGGCCTTGCCGCTTCCGTGGCCCCTGCCGCAGTGATCACCGGCACCGCAGCCGCCATCGGCGGCGGACTCGGCGTAGCAGCCACCACCGGCACCGGAGCCATCGTCTGGGGCGGACCGGTCGGATGGGTCTTCATCCCCGGCGCAGCAGCACTCGCCGGAGCAGGAGTCGGCGCTGCCCTTTCGGCTCCGATCGTGCTGGGCCTGACCGGCACAGGTGCGGTCATCGGCGGCATCCTCGGTGCCACCGTCCTCGGCGGCGAGCAGCAGATCATCGAAGAGCCCGCACCGCTTCCGGCACCCGAAAGCATTCCGGCTTCCCCTGCTGCGCCGCTGACCGTCGATTCCCCCAGCGTGCAGAACGCCATCGACACCACCGTCGACCAGATCCAGGGCAGCCTCAACCTCGCCCCGGCCGACGTCGACCAGGCCGCCACGGCGGTCCAGGGGTGGACCGAACCTGCCTACGAGCAGGTCCAACAGTTCACCTCGACGGTGCTCGAGCAGCCTGCCGTGGCGGACACCGTAGCGGCGGTCAACACCGCCGCCGCGCCTGTTCTCGACCAGGCGAAAGCAGCACTGGCGGGTCTGAACCTCGCGATCTGACCTCCGGGTGTGCAGCCCGACCTCTGGTGGCCGGGCTGTATCCGAAGGTTCGACCCCGTTCGTTCCTCACCTCGACCCTTGGAAAGGCCTGTTGTGGCACCTCGAGACCGCACCACCGACGCCGACACCCACCACGGCACCGACGACTGGTTCGCCGACCCGGTCGTTGCCGAGATCGAGACTGCCGCAGCAGCTTCCGACTATCCGACCGAGCGCAGACTGACAGTCATGACCGAGCACCAGTCCGCCGACACCGAGCCGGACGACGACTGGTTCGTCGAGCACCCTACCGACGACATCGCTGTGGACCACCCTGACCGTGGCCCCGCATCCCAGCCAACGGATGCATACGGCTCCTTCGACGAACGGACCTCTCTACTTCGCGCTGGAGGCCCCTACACCGCACCCAGACCGGCTCCACAGTCATGGTGGCGACGCCACCGCTCCGCCGTCGCCGTCACGACCGCACTCGCGGTCCTGATCGGGGGAGTAGTGGGAGCCGGGCTGGTGCTCACCGGATTCGGTGACGAACCGCAACCAACGCCCGTACTGCTTCCCGACGAGATCGTCACCACCACAGCAGCTCCGACCTCGACCGCTCCCGCGGCGGCCGGTGCGGCCGCAGCCGATGTCACCTGGTGCCGGGGGCAAGCCGACGGTGACCCGGTCACCGAAGACAGTGCCGACCCCGGCGCGGTGGCGATCTGGCGGTTCGAGAAGGCCTTCTACTTCGACCGCGACGGGGTCGCCGCCCGCGCCGCAGGTGCACCCGATGCGGTGATGGCGTCCGCGCAGCGCCTCCAGTCAGGGATCGACCAGCTCGAACCCGATGTCGAGTTCTGTGTCCTGGCCGACCCGATCGACGCCGGGATCTACGACGTCACCGTCGTCGAGCGCGGACCCGGCATCGACGGGCGCATGAGTCGCCAACGGATCACCACCACCAAGCAGCAGGACGGCACGACGCTCATCTCCGCCATCGTCTCCCGCTGACCCCCATGACCAGGCATATCCGCTGGATCCCACCAAAGAAGAGAGAAGCCGTGCACACATCCATCGACCAGGTTCGCCGCCTCACTGTGCGCCTGCTCGCCGCTACCGCCGCGGTGACCATCGTGGTCTCCGCCAGCGGCGTCGCGGCCGCGCAGCCGTCCGCCACACCTACCCCGTCCGGATCGGCCACCACCAGCCGATCCAGCACCGACGGCGACTGCCCGGTGCTGCACCTGGTCGTCGTCCCCGGTACCACCGAGATCGACGAGAACTCCTCACCCGACGCCGATTCCGGTTTCTTCTCCCGGCTGACCGTCCCGGCGATGCGTGATGCGAACTCCGGCGACGGACCCGCTCTCGAACGCAGCTACGTTCCCTACCCGGCATCATTCGGCGGTAAGCCCGGTGATCGCTCCGCCGTTCCCTACGCCCAGTCCGTCGACATCGGCGTCGAGAACACCACCAAGATGATCTCCGACATCGCCGCACGCTGCCCCGGCACGAAGGTTTTCCTCTCCGGCTACTCCCAGGGAGGCGAGGTCGCCTCCCAGGTCACCCGCGAGATCGGAGCAGGAACCGGCCCCGTCGACGCCGACCACTTCGCCGGCGCAGCATTGTTCTCCGACCCCACCCGCGCCGAAGGCGAAGACGTCATCGCCAGCGGGGGATCGACACCCGCTCCGGCTCCGGGCACCATCGGTGCAGCCGTGGACACCGTCCAACTCGCCCCAGCCGTCGCCGCAGCCGCCCCCGCAGGCGGCGGTATCGCACCGACACCGAAGATCGCCGGATTCGGAGCAGTCTCCGACCGGGTCGCCTCGTACTGCACCGCAGGCGATCTCGCGTGCGACACCCCCATCGACGCCCCCGCCGCCAAGCTCGTTGCCTCCATCGCCGGACAGTCCTCGATGGACACCCGCGACCCCGTCCGGATCCTCACCGACGTCTCCACCGCCGTCGGGCGCACTGCCCTGATGACCGGTGCGTCGGTGATCAACGACAACATCGACTTCGACTCCAAGGCAGGACGATTCGAGGTCAATTCGTCATCGGAGACTGTTCTGTCGAAGATGGCGAAGTACTCCGACCCCTCCGCCACCTCGACCGACGAGATGATCGACGAAGCGGTCGGCGCGGTCACCAAGATCGCCGGTATGGCCATCGGCGCGGCGATCACCGTCGCCAAGGACGTCATCACCCCCGAGACGATCGGCCAGCTCGCCACCGTCGGCCTGACCAACCCACCCGCAGCCCTGGGCATTCTCGCGACCAAGGTCCTTTCGTCCGCGGTCAAGCTCGTGCCCCCGGCGACCATCGACTCGGCCGTCGACGTCGCGTTCAAAGAAGTGTCGAACACGATCGACGAGAACGCCGGTCTCGCGCAGCTCGTCACCGACACCTCGTACTGGAACACCGCGACCAAACACGGCTCCTACGACAGTGTTCCGGTCGGGTCCAAAGGTGAGACCCCCGTCGAGCTGACCGTGCGGTGGATCGTCGCGCTCGCCGCTGACCTGACCGGCGATCAGAGCCTCGCCGACAAGGTCGGGGCAGTGATCACACAGGGTGCGTCGCTGTTCGCCACCACTGACGCCGTCCGCAGCGCGGGAAGCATCCTCGCCGCCCACGCCACCGTCGGGGCCACCGGCACCGCAACGACGACCACAGCGGCCACCACGACGACCCCCTCTGTTTCTGCCGCTGTGCCGACCACCGTCTCACCAACCACCACTCGGTGACCGAGAACGCCGGAGAAGGAGGTGCGCCCGAGATGGCCGCACAACCAGCTGAGCACCATGACTATTACCGAGACGACGACGTGTCGGTCACCCCGGCAGGGCTGCGGATACCGCCGCCCGAACGTCGAGCACCGATTCACGACGTCCCGGTCGCGGTCCACGGTCGCCCGCCCGTGATGTGGCTCCTCGCCGCTCACGGGCGCTCCGGCGCAGGCACACTCGCTCAGATCTGGGCCCCGGCGGGCGATGCTCGCCGGGGCTGGCCCGCCGCCGACCGGCACCGCAATGTCGTCGTCGTCTGCCGCACCGACCGCGCCGGCCTCGACGCCGCCCACGACCTTCTCCTGCAAGCTCAGGCCGGCCTCGTCGGCGACTGCACTCTCCTCGGACTGGTCCTGGTACCCGACGCTCCCGGCCCACTCCCCAAGACCCTGCGCCGATGGGCGGACGTCGTCGCCTCCGCAGCACCAGCGGTGTGGCGGATCCCGTACGTCGAGGATCTGCGCATCCACAGGCAGAGCGAGCTCGC
The DNA here is from genome assembly GCF_000333955.1 of Rhodococcus sp. AW25M09. Classification (GTDB taxonomy): domain Bacteria; phylum Actinomycetota; class Actinomycetes; order Mycobacteriales; family Mycobacteriaceae; genus Rhodococcoides. The sequence continues at coordinate 19,247 of NZ_CAPS01000135.1, read as the reverse complement.
GATCTGGACCCCCACCGAGCCCGACCCACCCCCACCCGGGCGGTTGCGGGCACCCGCTCCCTCGACCACCACCCCGAACCCCGAACTCGCCGCGATCGGGCGGGAGATATTCACCGCAGCCCGCATCGCCGCAGGTCGCTGACCATTCACTGCACAACACCGACTACTACACAAGGAGACCATCATGATCACCACCCTCGCCGCGTCGGCCACCGACCTCTTAGCCCAGAACATCGGCGACGTAAGCCCGCAGGTACCCACCGGTGAAATTGGCGACAAAGTATCCATGTTGCTGGGCTGGTTGATGTGGGGCGCCATCGTCTGGTTGGTCGGTGCACTCGTCTACGCCGCCGCCGCACTCGGAATATCTAAGAAAAGCGGAGGATCTGACGGCGGGTCCGCCATCATGTGGAACCTTGTTGGGGCCGTGGTCGTCGGTGCTGCGGCGGGTCTAATCAACGGGCTCGTGTTTTGACCTCCCAGCCCAGCGAGCTTGACGGGCTGTACGACACGGCAGACGAGATGGGGTACCTGCCTCACAAATGCCTGGGGAGCGGGCCACTGATCTCCTGCGGTATGCGTATCGCCCTCGGCATCCGTCTGAGTTTCGGCAACTCTCCCGCCGCGGGAACAACGACGTGAACACACCTGCCGTGGTCTTGGCGCAACCACCCACGGAACCAGTGGAGTGGCCCGACGAGGTGTGGCAGCCGATCATGGAGGGCCTGTCGTGGCTGCTCTGGTTCGCCATCATCACCTGCATCGCAGCACTGTTCGTGTGCGGGGCGATGTTCGTCAACCAACGCAAATCCACCGGAACACAAGTCGTCGAGGACGCCACCCTGGCCCGCATCCTCATCTGCGCCGCCGTCATCGGCTCCGCATCCGGAATCGCCAAAGCCGTCCTCGCCTGAGAACCCCGACATTCGCTGCGCCCGAGCTGCATTCGACCCGAAAGGCCTCATCTGATGACCGACTCCCGCACACTCCGGATCGCCGCGACAGCGGCGACCGTCCTCGCACTCGCTGCGTGCGGATCCGGCAACGACGACACACCGACCGCCACCCCGGACGCAGCACCCGATCTGCACTCCGCCCCGGCCGAGCTGACCTGGCGCGAGATCGCGGGGGTATCGGTGCCGACCTCACGGGTCGCCGGGCCCTTCGCCGGCACATCGGTGAACCGCAGCGGATACACCCAGACCCCGCAAGGCGCGGTGCTCGCTGCGATCAACGGGCAGACCGCACTCGCTGTCGCCGACGACCGCGCATGGCCGGAAGTGGTCAACACCGTCACCGCACCCGGACCAGGGCGAGACGAATTCGCGGCCGCACGCACCGCCGTCACCGTCTCCGGATCGGTCCCCGCCGACGCCGCACCGAAGTTCGTCGGCTTCGAGGTCACCGACTACACCGACAACCCGCTCTCGGCAGCAGTGTCGGTCGCGCAAACCATCGGCACCGACGACCAGGTCTACTCCTATCCCGTTGCTCTGCAATGGATATCCGATGACTGGCGCATTGTCCTACCGACCGCCGAGGAGAACATAGACGCCGTCGAACTCGACACCCTCGACGGCTACACCACTTTGGAGCGCACCTCATGAGCCGCCACATCCGCAGCATTCTGATCGCAGTCGCGGCCCTCGTCGTCGTAGCAATCGTCGGAACGATCTTCTTCATCGTCCCGAACATGAACGAGGACGACAGCGCACCGCCCGTGGCCGCACCGTCGAGCACCCAACCGGAACCCACCGACGCATCGGGCTCGGGCAGCAACGGGCAACGCGGTTTCGGGACACCGGTCGTCGACATCCTCGGGCGCAAGGTCACCGTCCCCAACAACCCGATCGGGCAGCCGCTTCCGCAGAGCCCACCGGAGCCACGGGTCGAATGCACCCCGACCAACACACCGGTCACCTCACCGACCGGGGTACAGATCCAGCAGACCACCGCGGTGCCGATGCTTGTGTCGACCACAGACGGCCCGGACGCTATCAGTGGAAACGTTCTCACCGGATACAGCCGCAGCCCGCAGGGTGCGGCATTGGCGGGCTGGAACTGGCTGGCCGCGCTCTACGGCCCCGGAGCGGTCGCCAAAGACGCCTACGAGCAGCTCACCGTGCAAACCGCCGAACTCGAAGCCCTCACCGCCAACGAACGATGGGACAACCCTGCATCGTCGGCCGCATCGGCGCTCCCCGCCCCTGTCGGCTTCCACGTGGTCTCCTGCACCGACGATTTTGCCTCTGTCGAATACGCCATCGAAGTGCCCGTCGACGAAAACGGACGACGCCGCACCACACCGGTGTTCTCGGTGCTGCGCGCCGGCTTGTTCTACGACGGCGACCACTGGAAAGCACGTCTGGACTCTCGATCGGTCTCCGGCAACACCGAGATCACCGACATCAGCTCCTTCACCCGCTGGAGCTTCGCGTGATGCGGCCGACCGTGGCTGCACGGTTGCGTAGCGCCACTGTCCGGGTGCTGATGCTCGCGGTGATCACCCTGGGCATCGTGGCTGGCAGCAATGCCGTCGCCTACGCACAGGATCCACCCGCAGAGGTACCCGGTGTCGCTGATATCGCGGACCAAGGCAACGACTTTCAGAAGGATCGCCGCGAGTGCCTCGCCGATAATGCGAGTGACAGAAACGGCTTCCAAGATTTCATGAACGACATCACCGGCAACATCGTCCCCGAGACGTTCTGCCTCACCAATTCGTTCGAGGACAACCCCGGCGACGCGATATCCACTGCCGTCTCCTCCGCGACGTCCGCCTTCTGGGGCGACCCCGTCGGCGACTTCACCAAAGCCGTGATGGAAGGAAACAGCCAGGCATTCCGCACCGTCATGACCTTCTGGATGTCCTCGGGCATACCAGGACTCGCCGCCGAGAACGCCATGTCGGGGCTACGCAACATCATCACCGGATTCACCGTCATCGCCTTGTTCGCCTCGATCGTGTTCGCCATGACCAAACTCGCCATCGCCCGCAAACAAGCCGTGATGGAAGGAGCCACCGAAACAGCCAGCATGCTGGTGCGCACCGTCGTCACCGTGTCGCTACTACCAATCCTGGTGTTGATGTTCCACCAGGTCGGAGACGTCGCCTCGGCCTACGCGCTCGAGAAGTTCGTCGGCGGGGACCTGAACGAGAAGATCACCGCCATCACCGCGTTCGACGACAAGACCGGTCTCGGCCCGATCCTCGCTCTCGCCTGCGCCGGGTTCGCCTTCCTCGGCTCGGTTGCCCAGCTCATCGCCCTGCTGATCCGTGAGGCCGTGCTGTGCGTCGTCGTCGCCGTCATCCCGCTCGCCGCGGCCGCGTCGGCCACCGGCACCGGGCGTAGCTCCTACAAGTCGATGATCGCGTTCACTCTCGGCGCGCTGCTGTTCAAGCCGGTAGCGACGCTTCTGTATCTGTTCGCGTTCTGGGCATCCTCGGCATCGAGTTCGGATCAGATCGCCACGGTCATCATCGGCTCGATCCTGCTAGCCGTCGTCGGGTTCTCCCTGCCCACCTTGGTCAAGATCGTCGCTCCCGCAGCGGAAACCATCTCCGCCGGTGGGCGGGAAGTAGGGGCGCTCGGCGCAGCAGGGGGTGCGGTGATGGGGGTAGGCGGGATGGCGGCATCGCGCACCCTCGGGGCAGCGGCGAACACCATCGCCGGATCCTCCGGTGGCGGCGGCAGAGGCGGATCTTCGGGTGCCGCAGGTACCGGCGCACGTTCGTCTCCCGGTTTTCAGGGCCGCTACAACGGGGGATCGAGTCCCTCGCACGCGGGCGCATCGTCCGGTCCGATGGGCGCAGCCCGCAGGGTCGGCTCGGCCGTCGGGTCGGCAGGGCGCACAGCATCCTCGGCAGGCCTGCGTGGGGCAGCGGGTGCGCTGAAGGCAGCCGGCAACGCCGGCCGCACCGCCGGCTCGGCCTCGACTGCTCTCGGCTCGGCTGCAGAAGGCGCAGTCGGCAACTACCACGGACGGATCCAACGATGAGCGCGCAACTCGAAGCCCCGTACGAGCCGCCGATCTACTCCGCGGGCAACCGGCCGCAGTCGACGTTCGCGTTCGGCTTACCGACGAAGGTCATCGCCTACGGCGCAGGATTTTTCGCGGTCTCGTTCGCGGTTCTGATCTTCGTCCACGTTGTCGTCGGACTCGCGTTGATGGGTGTCGGCGCGCTCGTCCTCGCCCCTTTGGTCATAGCCCCGAACGGCCGAACCCTCTACGAGACAGGACAACTGAGAATGCAATGGCTGCGGCGCAAGCATATCGACAAGTCCACCGAATATCACGCCGGACCGCACTCAAGGATCCCCGGTGGCCGCTACAAGCTCCCCGGGCTGCTCCCCCGCACCAAGGTCTACATGGGAATCGATCGGCACGGCAACGAATTCGGGATGATTCACAACCCCGACGATCACCGCTACACCGTCGTCTTCGATGCCCTGCCCGGCGGCGACGAGGCGATCGTGCAGCGCGACAAGGATCTCTACACGGCCGACTGGGGTGTCTACCTCGCCGACCTCGGCCTGCCCGGCGACATCGTCGGTGCCGTGGTGGTGGTGGAGAACATTCCCGCCACCGGGCTCCGCCTGGCGCGGCGAGCCGAACACGAACTCGTGGCGAGCGCACCGCCGTTGGCGACAGCGTTCGTCGAGCAGTCCGCCGTCCGGATGCCCTCGGGTCGGCACCGCACCCTGGCCCGGTTGTCGATCACCTTCCGCGCTACCACCCGTGAGCGGCAGAAGGATCCAGAAGAGATGGCCACCGAACTGGCCCGCCGTCTACCGGATCTGTACGAGTCGCTCTCCGGTGCCGGGATCGACGCACAACCGATGACCGCCGCCGAGATCACCGCGGTCGTGCACCGCTCCTACAACCCCTCGACCGAGAACGACTTCGAGGAACTCGAGATCTCCGGCGAAGAGCACGGCGTCGACTGGGACGACGCCGGACCGGGACGGGCGAAGACCGAGTGGGGTCACTACCGCCACGACGGCGGAGTCTCGGTCGTCTGGGAAATGGCCGCGCCTCCCGAGTCGGTGTTCACCGACACCGTCCTCAAACCGCTGCTGCAGCCACACGACGACCTCCCGCGCAAGCGCCTCACTCTCGTCTACCGCCCCTACACCGCCGGTGACGCCGCGAAGAAGGTCGACAAGCAACACCGAGACGCCCTGCACGCGATCAACTCTCGCGGCAACAAGATCACCTCCGCCGGGTCGGAGAAGCGGCACGAGATCGCCGAGCAGGCCCGACGCGAAATGGTCTCCGGAGCCGGATACGAACGCTACTCGGCGCTACTGACCATCACCGTCGGATCGGTCGAAGAGATCGCCAACGCCGCCGCCGTCACCGAATCACTCGCCGCCCGCTCCCGCCTGCGGCTGCGGCGCGCGTTCGCCTTCCAGGACGCCGCGTTCGCCGCCGGGCTCGGCGTCGGAGTACTCCTTCCCGATCAAATCTCCACCTCGATCCTCGTGCGCCGCAGCTAGAGCGCCGCCGACCGCATCCGGCCCACCCTGCCCGAGAAAAGAGACACCCACAATGACGACGACCGACCACCGCCCGCGCAGGAACTACGACCCGCGATACGACGAGATGAGGTCAGACGAGCCTGGCCTGTACGAGACGTCAGCGCCGCAGCCGTCAGCGTTCGTGCGGTGGATCATCGGCGACACCGACTACGCCGAGCTCGCCGCCCTCATCGCCACCGGCGACGCCGAAGAGCCCTCCACGCTCTCCCGGCGCGGCCTCGGGCTGACCCGGTGGCGCAACGACCACCCGCAGGCCGAACAAGCCGTCCACGAGGCAGCGGGAGACCCCTGGTGGCGGGCAGCACTGTCGTCGAGCACCCGCGGGCTCAAAGGTGCCGGTGGTGGCCGGATGTCGACCGTCCCGGCCCCGATCGAGTACGAAGCGACCTCGGTGCAGATGTGCGGGCTCAACCCGTGGGCGATCGGCGCAGCCGCACCCTCGGCGGGCACCATCGTCGGTCAGCACGCCATCACCGGCAACGCCGTCTCGTGCGATCCGTTCGCGTACTTCCGCGACAAGCTCATCGGCAACCCCTCGATGTTCGTGTTGTCCCTGCCCGGTCTGGGGAAGTCGACGCTGATCCGCAAGATCCTGCTCGGGGCGTGCGGGTGGGGGCAGACCCCGATCGTCGCGGGCGACATCAAGGGCGAATACGTCAAGCTCACCCACCTGGTCGGCGGTCAGGTCATCACCCTCGGGCACGGCGGTGGACATCTCAACCCCCTCGCCGCCGGAGCCCTCGGCCAAGCCGTCGTCCGCGCGATCGCCGCCCGCGACGAGGCCACCGACCCCGATCGGATCGCCGAGCTCGACGAGCTGATCGACGTCGCGACCATCACCATCTCCACCCGCCAGATCAACGCCGTCTGCGCCCTGGTCGAGCTGATCCGTTACGACACGCACTCGGTGAAGGCCTTCGAGAATTCCCTGATCGGTATCGCGCTGCGCGAGCTGTACGCCGACGGCGGATTCTCCTACACCCACCCGCCGCTGCTCAAAGACCTCTACGCCCGCATCGACACCGGATCACCGGCCATGCTTCAAGCTGCTTACAAGACCAATCGTGAGGGCTACCGCGAGGCGATCACCGAACTGATGCAGGCCCTCGGCGCACTGACCTCCGGCCCGCTCGGGGACATCTTCGCCGACCACACCACCGAGCCGATCGACCTCGATGCGCCGATGATCTGCATCGACGTCTCGAGCCTCGACCGCGGAGACACCACTCTCAAAGCGGCCGTGATGCTCTCCTGCTGGGCCGATGCCTACGGCACCGTGGAAGCGGCGCACCTGCTCGCCGACGCAGGCCTGGACCGGCAACGGTTGTTCCTGATGGCGCTCGACGAGCTGTGGCAGGTCATCGGAGCCGGACCGGGCATGGTTGCCCGCGTCAACGAGATCACCCGCCTCAACCGCACCGACGCAACGGGTTTGCTAATGATCACCCACACCGGCCGTGACCTCGAAACCCTGCCCACTGAAGCCGATATCAAGACCGCCAAGGGGTTCATCGACCGCGCCGGCATGGTCGTGTGCGGGGGACTGCCGATCGGTGAGGTCGAACGCCTGTCCGGGGAGCTGAAGTTCACCGCCGCCGAAGCAGGCATGGTCACGTCCTGGTCGCGCGGGGCAGCACTCCGGGGCTCGGAACGACGCACGGTCCGGAACCCGATCGGGCGCGGGAAGTTCCTGATCAAGGTCGCCAAGGACAACACCCCCGGTATCCCCATCCAGACGGTGCTCACCGACGTCGAATACGACACCGGGGTCCACGACACCAATGCCCGCTTCGCCGAGTACTTCGCTGGTGGCCAGCACCACGCCGCCGATACCGACGACGCCCACTACGGCCAAGACTCTGTACTGGTCGGAGCGCAGTGATGACCGCCGAGTACCCCCGCGCCGAATACTCGGCGCAGACCCACTCGTGGGCGCTCGATCAATACGAGAAATCGCGCCACAACTACGCCTCCCGCGCCGAATGCGTTGCAGCCTTGGCTGTCTCGATCGGGGCACACGAGAACACCGTGGCCCGGTGGATCAAGGACAAGTACGGCTCGCCGCGTCGCCCCGCAGCGGACGAGGTGACCGCACGACTACGCGCCGCCGAGGAGGAGATCGCCCGGCTGCGGTCGGAGAACCGTTCCCTCAGCGAGCGTTTGGCCGCTCACGCCCCGCGATCGATCGGCGCGGAGTCGATGTCGGCGGCCGCGTTGTGAAAAAGGGCGGCGCGATCGCTCTGACCGTCGTCCTCGCGCTGGCCCTGTTCGTGGTCCTGTTCGTCACCACCGGTGTCCGCGAGGAAGTGCCGACCGATTGTCTTCCCGGGAAGGGCATTTCCTCTGCTGCAGGCGGGGTTCCGGCCGGGTCGTTCGCCAAGCCGGTCAAGACCACCGAATCAACCGTCTCGAGCCCGTTCGGGACGCGGTGGGGCACCAACCACAACGGCATCGACCTCGCAGGTCCGGTCGGGACACCGATCTACGCCTACGCCGACGGCGTCGTCTCGAAAGCCGGACCCGCCGACGGGTTCGGCATGTGGATCGTCCTCGATCACAACATCGACGGCGCGGTCGTCTCCACCGTCTACGGCCACATGTTCCCCGACGGTGTGCTCGTGCAGGTCGGGGACCGCGTCACCGCCGGTCAGCACATCGCCGACATCGGCAACAACGGACAGTCGACCGGTGCGCACCTGCACTTCGAGTACCACCCCGGCGGCTGGGCACAGGGCAACGCGATCGACCCGCAACCCTTCTACGACGCCGCCGCCGACCCCGGCACCGGCCCGGCCGGCCAAAGCCCACTCCCGTCAACGGGCACCCCGGCCACCCTCGCGCCCTCGACCGGCGGCTCCGCCGAGATGGCCGCTCTCCCAGCCACCGTCGGATCCGAAGAGCACTTCCAGGTCGACACCGTCCGCGTCGCCCGCGCCGTGCACGCGAAGTTCCCGCAGATCACCACGATCGGCGGGTGGCGCGCCGACGGTGGGGGATTCGACGACCACCCCTCCGGCCGGGCCGCGGACATCATGATCGACAACTGGTCCTCCGAGGAAGGAAGAGCACTCGGCGACCAGGTCAAGGACTACCTGTGGAGCAACCGCGACTACTTCCAGATCGAGTACATGATCTGGCGACAGGAATACATCCCCTCCCAAGGTGAACCGAACACCATGGAGGACAGGGGATCGCCCACCCAGAACCACTTCGACCACGTCCACGTCACCACCGTCGGCCACGGCGCACCGGCACCCGGTCAGACCTACGGGCCCGTCCCCGGCGGCAGTGGATCCGCACCCAAAGCAACCGGCACCTGCACCACCGCACCCGGTGCCGGACTCGGCGATCACGGACAACTCGCCGCCGGCCAGATACCGCCCGAGTTCGAGCCGTGGCTCACCCTCTCGGCCGAGCAATGCCGCGAACTCTCACCCGCGGTCCTCGCCGCTCAGCTCAAACAGGAATCCGGCTTCACACCCGGCCTGACCAGCCCCGCCGGTGCCGAGGGGTATGCGCAGTTCCTTCCCGGTACCTGGGCGTCGTTCGGTTTTCCCGTCGACGAACAGGGAGTGGTCACTGGTGCAGCGGGGGAGGGGGACCCCAACGACATCGGTGATGCTGTCATGGCGCAGGGCCGCTACAACTGCTCGGTCGCCGACACCCTGCGCCCGGAGATCGAATCCGGTGCCATCACCGGCGATCCCGTCGAGCTGATGCTCGCCGGATACAACGCCGGCCCCGGCGCGGTCCAACAGTTCGGCGGCGTCCCGCCGTACTCGGAGACCCAGAACTACGTCACCACCATCACCGCCACCGCATCCGACTACGACCTGGCCCGATAGCCGCCACCGACCAATGCTCGACGGAAAGGCCCACTCATGAGCACCGCACCGACACGCACCAGCCACCACCTGACGTCCCACGATCGGCATCGAGCACTGACAGCCCTGGCTCTGACCTCGGTCATCGTATGGACGGTGTGGGCTGTTCCCGTCGCCCGACTGATCCTGGAGTCGATGATCACCACGATCGAGGACAGCGGCCGCGCCGCAGCGACCCGCGACGTTCTCGCGCATGGTTGGTGGGCCGTCATCGTCGTCACCGCGGCGATGACCATAGGCAGCCTCATCGCTGTCGCCGACGCCTCTGCGCGAGCGCAGAACTGGACTGTCACTGCGCTCCGCAAAGCCATCCACTTGGCGGCGACCGCGCTCGTCATGTCGGCGATATGGACGGTGAGCGTTGTCGCCGCAGCAGGAGTGCCCACCGTCGGCTAGCAAGGCCCACAACCACATTTGTTGTCGGTGGCCACCAGGACACTGGCACCATCACAGACCAAGGAGCACAGATATGGCACAGATCCTCCACAACCGCCAGGCGGATGCACCGATCGTCGATTGGCTCGAAGTCATCGCCAAAGCCGCTGCGCTGGGCCAGATCTGCGACACCGACGCTGAATCAGCGAACGACTCCGACTCGCAGGAGACCACGAGATGAGCCGAAGAGCAGGCATCGTGTTCGCGTGTCTCGGTCTCGTCGGGGTGGTGACCATCGCGGCCGTGATCGTGTTCCTGTCCCGTGGTTCGGACACACCGCCACCACCGGGTACCGACGCCGGAATCGCCATCGACCCGTCCGCCACCGACCCCGTGGGTGTCGCGACGTCGGTGATGTCCGCTGTGTACACCTGGCAACCCGCAGTGCAGGATTCACCGTGGGATGCCCTGCACGCGCAACGCGACAACGTGACCGGATCGATGGCCACCGCCGCGACCACGCCACCCGATCCAGCGCCGCAACCGATCCCGGAATGGCCGGCGTGGGCGCGCAGCGGAGACGTCGTCACCGCCGTCGCTCGACCGGACACCAGCATCTACGCCGACGGCACAGCCGCCGAGACGGACGGTGACAACCAGGCCACCGTGGCTGTCGTCATCGACCGCGTCGTCCAACACCGCAGCGGTGAGATCACCCCGTTCACCGGCTACACCGGAGCCGTCGACCTCGAACGCACCGACGACGGCTGGAAAGTCGCGAACTATCGCCTCGTCAGCGCAGGTCTCTAGCCCGACTGGCCACCGGCAACACCCTCGCTGTCCACACGCCGCACGAACCGCAGAGAAGGATCTATTGTCATGGGAAAAGTCGGAATCCTCACCGAAAAGCCCTCCGCAGCTCGTAACTTCGCGACCGCTTTGGGCGGTATGAGTGGCACGTTCGCAGGCACGGAGTACGTCATCGTCCACGCTCGCGGCCACCTGCTGGAATTGAAAGACCCTTCCGCAATGGTGCCCGCGCCTCTTACCGACAAGTACAAGAGCTGGGAGCTCGAGCATCTCCCGTGGAACGCCGACGACTTCCGCTGGGAGCGAGAGATCCGGCGCCGGGTGTCCGGCGGCAAGCTGGTCACCGATCCGGACGCCAAAAGCCTGCTCCTTGAGCTGAAGGCGACCCTCTCGGGCTGCGAGAGCATCTGCAATGCAGCCGATCTCGATCCCACCGGTGAAGGCTCACTGCTGGGCTGGGAGATCGTGGAGTACCTGGGCCTCGAGAACAAGAAGCTCGAACGCATGGAGTTCCTGGACGAAACCCCTGCATCGCTGCGTAAGGCCTTCACAGCCCGTCGCCCGGTCACCGCGATCGCCGCCGAAGGCGACTACCGCAAGGCCGACTTCCGGTCGAAGTGGGACATGCTCTCGATGCAGTTCACCAGACTCGCGACCAAGACCGCGGGCGCGACCACCGTGCTACGTAACGGCCGACTCAAGTCCGCAATGGTCGTGATCGTCGGTGACGGGCTCGACGCGCACCACGGATACGTCAAGAAGGCGTTCTACGAGAACCGGTTTCGGGACGAGAACGGCGTGACGTACACCGACCCCGAGGTCGATCGATTCGAGAACGAGAACGATGTTCCTGGCGGCCTGCAGTCGTCACCGGTCGTCCACGACGGGACCACACGCAAGAAAACGGGACCGCCGAAACTGATGGACCTGGCCGGACTGTCGTCACTGCTCGCGAAGAAGGGCTTTGGAGCCAAGAACGTTCTCGACACCTATCAGAAGATGTACGAGGCGCAGGTGGTGTCCTACCCGCGCACCGAGGACAAGTTCATCTCGATCGAGCAGTTCAACGAGCTGCTTCCATCGGTCGACGCGATCGCCGGTGTGGTGGGCGTGGATCCGGCGGCGCTGAGCCATCGCGGCCCACGTACGAGCCACGTCAAGTCCGGTGGCGCGCACGGTGCCAACCGTCCGGGGCCCAACGTACCGCCGAGCCTCGCGGCAGTGGAGAAGGCCTACGGCGAGCTGGGCAAAGAGATCTACGAGCTCCTCGCGAAGAACTACCTGACGATGCTCGCGCCCGATTACGAGTACGACCAGCATCGCGGCCACGTCGAGCAGTACCCGAGCTTCGTCGGCTCGCTGAATGTGCCCGCAGTGCTCGGATGGAAAGGTGTGTTCGTCGTCGAGGAGGAGCACGGCGAGCGCGACGAGCAACCCACTGGTGCGACGGCGTTGGGTACTGTCGCGGACCCGTTCGTCCACGAGGGCTTCCCGCCGCGGCCGCCGCATCCGACAATGGGATGGTTGATGAAACAGCTCGAGAAGCGGAGCGTAGGTACAGGCGCGACCCGAACGAGCACCTATGCCGAGGTCACGAACAACTCGGCCGGCAAGGCCTTAATGGTCGACAAGCGCGGCAAGATCACCCTCAGCGCGATCGGTGAACTCAACCATCGGATCCTGCCGGGCACACACATCGGGGATCTGACGATCACCGAGCAGGTCTTCGAGCAGATGGCGCAGATCCAGGCCGGAACCGGCGAAGCAGCCGACTACCTGTCCCTCGTGGCCGATCTCGTTCGTCACGACCTGAAGACGATGACGGCAAATGCGAGCATGCTGTCCGGCGAACTCACGGCACGGATGGGCAAAGCCGGGGTGACCAGGGAAACGGTGGAGATGATCGACCTGCCGCCGGAGCTGCATTTCACCCATGCAGGCACGGTCGTGACCCGGGCGAAGCGGGTCTTCGGTGGCCACCGGTTCACCGACACCGAAGTAGCGGCACTGCTCGCCGGACAGGTCATCGAGATCGCCGCGACGAGCGCGAAGTCGGGAAAGACGTTCACCTGCACGGGAAAACTAGAACCAGGAGTGAGGGACAAGGACGGCAAGCAGTACCCACACGTGAGCTTCAACCCTCAATTCGAAGAACGCGCACCTCGCACAGACCTGGTCAGTGGAGTGTGGAAAGGCAAACCGGTCACGTTCAAAGGCCGCGGATGGGGTGCCAACGACCACTGGTCGGGGAAGGACTTCACCGAGCAGGAACTCGCGTCGCTGCTGGCCGGGGACACCATCGAATTCGACGCCACAAGCAAGACAGGTAAGACGTACCGGGCCAAAGGCGCACTGGCCGCAGGCACCTACCAGGGCAGCAAGACATTCGGATTCAAGCTGAAGTTCGAGGACCGCAAATCCACCGCAGGCACCAAGAAACGCACCGTGCGACGGTAAACCGGTGCCGCACGCGGGCCGAACAAGCCGTCCACGAGGCCACAACAACGGGGTCGTACGCCTGCACACATCGGGAAACGAGTCCGAGCAGCCGGTTCAGAAGAAGGTCAGCTGTGCCTCGTCGACGCGGACACGTCCGGACTTCGTCCGTCGGGGTCGGACCGGGGGAGCGTGCCGAGCCGGCACCGCCGCTGCGGAACCTTCGGCGATACCGAGTTCGGCGCACGCGCGGCGCGCCAATTCCTCTCGCACACGCGAGCGTTCGGCCACGCGTGCACGTCCGATCGCAGTGTCTCGGGCACTCCACTCCAACTCCCACGCCGCCGATCCCGGCGGCGGCGCGCCCACAGCCCGATCGGTCACCCGATCGAGGAGTTGATCGATCCGGTCGATCAGAACCTCGGCAAGCCCATCGAGCACGTGATCGGGCACCGCAGCCACGCCAACGTTCTCGCTCATACGGGGCAATCTAGCGTTCCTCCGGACAGATTTTGGGTCATAGGGGGCGACGAGCACTAGAAAGCTTCCCTCTTCGCACTGTTGCTGAGCTGAAGAGACTCCACGGGCTGGTCAGTGAGCGGCGTTGTACGCTTCTTCGATGTCGGCCGGGATACGTCCGCGATCGCTGATCGGGTGACCTTGATCGAATGCCCACTGCCGAATCGCGCGTGTCTGCGCAGGATCACGCGTGGCCGGTATCCCGGTCTTCGCGGGCGTCGTCGCGCCGACGGGGGAGGGCTTGCGCTTGCGGCCGCCGACCCGGGTCGAATGCTCGATGTAATAGTCGAGCTTTCTATGAAAGTCGTTGGCGTTCTTCGCTTTCAGGTCGATCCCGTCACGTTGATGACCGTTTTCGGCATCGGTAACACCACCGCAGTACGGTACGTCAGGACCGCTCACCCCGGACAATTCGACGTCGATCCCACCCCGCCGTAAGCGGCTCGACCTCGAACGTCGCCGGAGGCGTGGAAGCGGCGAGCGAACTTCCGACCCTGTAGGACCTGGGCTTCAGGTCGAGCACTTCAGTCAGGCGGCTCAGTTGTAGGCGTGTACTCGTGTTAGCGGGTGGGCCTGTCCGGCGCGTCCGTCAGGTGCGCGCAGTGTGAAGCTTGAGCTGTACGGCGTGGTCGTAGTCGTCGTCGATCAGCGTCACGGTGCGGTGTTCGCGGTCGAGCAGTGAGGCCGCGATCGAGGCGCGATAGCCGGAGGCGCAGTGCACCCATACTTCGCCGTCGGGGACTTCTGAGAGTCGGTGCGGCAGCTCGTGGAGAGGGATGTTGACAGCACCGGGGATATGACCGTCCGCGTGCTCAGACTGTTGACGCGTGTCGAGCACGGCTACCTTGCGTTCGGCGGTGGCTGCGGCGAGTCCAGCGAAGTCGGACACCTCGTAGGACCGTACGCGCCCATCACCGGCCAGCGAATGAATCTCTCCGACAGCGGAACCGGAGGGGCTGTCGATGCCGATGCGCGCCAATTCTCTGGTGGCCTCGTCGATTTGATCGGATGTGTCGCCGATCAAGGTCAGCGGTGCACCCCACTGGTAGAGCCACCCGAGGTAGGTGACGAACGTGGTCGACAGCTCGAAACCGAGGGAGCCGTCGAGATGTCCGGCCGCGAAGGCGGTCCGCGCCCGAAGGTCGACGACCCACTGTCCGGCGTCGATGCGCCTGCGTAGTTCGTCGGGGTCGACGGGTTGAGGGGTGGTCAGATCGATCGGGGCCGGGCCTGCGGTGTTGATGACGCCCATGTGGGCGTAGTACGCGGGGTAGGCCGACAGTCCTGCGATCAACTCGTCGACGTAGGTCTGCTCGTCCTGGGTCAATGCGGGATTGGACTGCTGCTGTTCACCGATCGTCGACGAATCTCCACTGGTGGGGGTCGCGGAGCAGAAGCTACCGAACCCGTGGGTGGGGTAGACCTCGACATCAGCGGGCAGTTCGGCGGCGATACGACGGACCGAGTGGAACTGAGCGTGGGTGAGCTCGTCGGTGTGCTCGGAGCCGAGCAGGTCGGTGCGGCCGGTCGATCCGTAGAGCATCGAGCCGCCGGTGAAGATCGCGATCGGCTCGTCGCCCATGTGTAGTACGTAGCTGACGTGATGATGTGTATGGCCCGGGGTGTGCATCACCTGAAATGTCGCCGATCCCGCGTCGACGACATCACCGTCGCCGACCGCTCGTCGCTCGTATTCGACCGGGTCACCATCGGGCACAACGTATTCGGCTCCGGTAGCGCGTGCGAGTTCGAGTCCGCCGGTGACGTAATCGTTGTGGATGTGGGTTTCGAGTACGTGGGTGATCGCGGCGTTCTTCTCCGTGGCCAGTGCCAGGACGCGGTCGATGTCACGTTGGGGATCGATCACGACGGCGATGCCGTCGTGGCTGATCAGATAGCTGCGGTCGCCTAGGCTCGACGTTTCGATGATGGCGATGTCTGGATCGGTCGTGCTCACGGGGTACTCCTACGGTGTAGTCGGGTCGGCCTCGTCTCCGACGTGAAGAGGGCTCAGGCCAGTGCGAGGAAGAGTTTTTCCAGTTCTGCTTCGGTCATAGGTTCTTTGTTGTCGCCTGTGTCGCCGGTCATGCATTCGCGGAGACCGGTGGCGACGATCTTGAAGCCTGCTTTGTCGAGAGCACGAGAGACTGCGGCGAGTTGGGTGACGACGTCTTTGCAGTCGCGTCCGTTCTCGATCATGCCGATCACTCCGGCGAGTTGGCCGTGTGCGCGGCGCAGACGGTTGAGTACCAGTGCGATGCTGTCTTCGTCGCCGATCATTGCGGTCTCCTGATGGTGTGTTGTGGTGGTAGTGGTTCCAGATTACCCCCGGGGGCATCGGTTCGGTGTGTGCAGTCGGTCATGACAGAACGAGGGTGTCGACAAGTACGTAGCCCGCGACGGCGAACACCAGGTAGGCGAACCACGTGCGCAGCTTGTCGGTGTCGATGCGTGTGCTCAGTTTTCCGGCGACCAGCGAGCCTGCGATCGCAGCACCGGCGAACGCGGCTGTCAGTGGCCAGTTTCCGCCGAGCCCGTCGGCCTGAGCGATCAGTCCGGCGGCGGAGTTGGCGACGATGACCACCAGCGATGTTCCGACAGCGACGCTCATCTCGATTCCCAGCAACAGCACCAGTGCGGGGATGATCAGAAATCCTCCGCCGACGCCGAACAGTCCGGTGAGGACACCGACACCGAAACCGGTCGGGATGGACCGTGGTGCGCATCGCCGCCAGTCGATCCCGGAATTGCCGGTTTTGCAGGCGGTCCCGACATCGTCGTTGCTGCGCAGCATCCGCGTCCCGGCGATGATCATGACGATCGCGAAGCCGATCAGCACGGCGGCCTCGGGCAGATGCCTGCCCAGGGCGCTGCCGACCAGAGTGCCGACGATGCCGGTGGCCGCGAAGATCGCCGCCAGTCGCCATTCGACGAGCTTGGCCCGCACCTTAGGGATGGCCCCGGTCGCCGAGGCGACACCGATCACCAGCAACGATGTCGGTATCGCCTCCGACAGGTCCATTCCAAGGGCGTAGACGAGAACCGGGACGGCGAGGATCGACCCGCCGCCTCCGAGGAGACCGAGCAGGATGCCGACGGCTACGCCGAGAACCAGTGCCAGGGTGAAGGTCATCAGCTGTGGGCTGTGTCCTGGCCACCGAGTGCGTCGATGGCGGCCTCAAGCTTGGTGGTGGCCTCGGCCGCGACGTCGGAGAGTGCTGGTTCGCCGGTGGCTTGGACCATGATGTCGGGGTTCATCGCGTCGACGATGATCGATCCGGATGTGGCGGTGTCGGCGCGGACGACGACATTGCACGGCAACAGCAAGCCGATCTGGCGCATGACTCCAAGGGCGCGGTGCGCGAGGGTGGGATTGCAGGCACCGAGGATCAAATACTGCTCCATGTCCTCGCCGAGTTTGGCCTTCAACGTGGCCTGCATGTCGATTTCGGTGAGAACACCGAAGCCTTGGTCGGAGAGGGCGGCTTTGACGGCGTCGACTGCGGTATCGAAGTCGGTGTCGGTCAGGGTGGTCGAGAGCGCGATGTTCATGAGGGAAGTTCCTTTCGATTATCGAACTGCGGTGATGTGTGCCTACCCGATTCGGGGACGGCGAATACTCGGCACGCCCACCCTGGCGAGGAGTGCGCTGGCCGGGCACCACCCGACCGCTGCGTACAGGGCGAGGTTCGCGGCAGCGAACGCGCTCAGCAGTCGCCACTGCGGTGCGTGGAGTTCGCCGAGGACCAAGCCGGTGGCGGTGACGCCGGCAGCGAGGGCGGGAACGATACGTTCGATCGGCCATCCCGCGAACGCGGCCGAGTGGGTGGTGTTCGGGTCGATCATGATCTCTCCGTTCGGGGTGAGAGGGCGTCAGTGCGAGAAGCTGATCGACGGCAATATCTTGCGCAGCCAAACCGGCGACCACCATGCGGCATGTCCGGTCAGACGCAGCAGGACCGGCAGCAGGATCAGCCTGATCAGGAAGGCGTCGAGCAATACCGCGACTCCGAGAATGATGCCCATTTCTTTCGGTGGGAGCGGATCGGAGAGAGCGAAGGTAAAGAACACAGCGACCATCACCGCGGCGGCCGCGAAGATGACCCGGCCGGAGTGGGCGAGCCCGTCTACCTGAGCAGACTTCGGGTCCCCGGTCTTCTCGTAGTGCTCTTTGGCGGTGGCGAGCAGGAACACGGTGTAGTCCATGGCGATCGCGAAGATCATCGCGAAGAAGAACACCGGCCCCCAACCGTCGAGGAACCCTTGTGGGGTGAAGCCGAGCAATGACGCACCGTGCCCGTCCTGGAAGATCAGCTTCGCGACACCGAATGCGGCGGCGGTGGAGAGCAGACTGACTGCGGTGCCGAGGACCGCGATCAGTGGCGCCTGCAGAGCCACGAGCAGCAGAACGAAGCCGAGGGCCAGGATGATGCCGATCACCAACGGTAGATAGTCGTTGAGGGCTTGCTGCAGATCGAGGTTCTCCGCAGGCGCACCGCCGACGAGTGCGGATTCCGGCAGCTGCGCGCGAAGGTCACCGAGGATCGTGCCCATTCTCTCGTCCGAGGGATCGACGGTGGGAAGTGCCTGTAGCAGAGAGTAATTCGAGCCGTCCGCCGCAGGTTGGGGTGGGGTGACCATGGAGATCCCGTCGACGGTAGTGGCTGCGGTGGCGGTCGCGGCGGCATCCGAGGACGGGACGACGATCTGCAGTGCGCCCGGTGCGCCCTCACCGAACTGGGCCTGGACGAGCTCGTAGCCCTGGCGGACCGGTGCGTCTTCTGGGACGACGGAGATCGAGGGCATCGCGACTTTCAGTCCGAGGACCGGAAGGGCGAGGGCGATGAGGATGCCGACGGAGACCAGCGCGAAAGGCCAGGGATGCTTGTGTAGCAGTTCACCCCAGGCTGCGAACTTCGGGGAGCGGTGCTGCTGACGCTTGGCGTAGGGCAGGGATGCGGCGTTGACCTTGGAGCCGAGTGCCCCCAATGTGGCCGGGAGCAGGGTCATGGTGGCGATCAGTACGAAGGTGACGGCGAGCATGATGCCCACGGCCATGGTGCGCACCGCCGGTGCGGGAACGAGCAGGACTGCCGAAAGGCTCACCAGGACCGTCAAACCGGACAGGACGACGGCTTTGCCTGCGGTGTCCATGGTTTCGGCGACCGCGGCCCGAGGGTCGGCATTGCGCAGTGCGTCGCGGAACCGGGCGACGATGAACAGGGCGTAGTCGATTCCGAGGGCGAGGGCGAACATCATCGCGAAGTTCATCGCCCACACCGAGATCGGGGTGACGCCGTTGAGCAGAACGAGTCCGCCTGCGGATGCGACCAGGCCGGCAACGGTGAGTAGCAGCGGCAATCCCGCGGCGACGAGGGAGCCGAAAGCGAGCACCATGATCGCCAAAGTGACCGGCCAGGAGAACAATTCGGCCTGGATCATGGCATCGTGGTTGGCTTTGTTGAAGTCCGACCACAGTGCGGAGGACCCGGTGGGGTAGACCTCGATGCCGTCGCCGGACAGTGCGGTCAGCTCGCCCTTCACTTCGTCGACGGCCTTGACCATGTCGTCGGTACTCGCGTTCGCGCCGGCGATGAGGATGCCGGTCCGACCGTCGGGACTGATCGTCATGCCCGGCTGGGGGGCGATGACCTCACCGAAGCGAGTGTCACCGTCGAAC
>NZ_CAPS01000136.1 GCF_000333955.1 Rhodococcus sp. AW25M09 | reverse complement strand
ACTGACCCGATCGAGGGGCACCCGCCACCCGAAGAGATCACCCAACTCCTCACCGGCGTCGACCCCGCCGACATCTCCGACATCTGCGACCGCGTCGAAGAATGAGTACCGTCCTGCATCTTGCTCTTCGTGGAACTCCTTCTGCGGAGCAGCCGTCTCATTCAGCTGGGCTATAGTCCTGAATCTGCCAGCCCTGGGCGGTTTTCGCCACGACCACCTTCAACAATGTCGGCAGTTCACTCGGTTGTGGATTCTGCACGTTCTGCGTCTTCTGGCTCGCGAAGACCATCACCGTGTATTCTCCGTCGGCGTCACCGGTGACGCTGGTGGCCAGAACGCGTCCCGACGCCTGCACCTGGGCCTGCTGGATAATCTGGGTCAGCGTCGGCCGAACCTCGTCGTACCGCTTGACGAGCGCCTCACCCGCGTCCTCTTTGACTGCCGCGAAAAAGGCGTCGGTGTTCTGGTAGCTGTAGGTCAGGGATCTGGTCGTGTAATCCGAGGCGGCCTTCGCCGCGGCGGCCCGTTGCGCGGCGTCGTTTTCCAATACCGACTTCGCTTCGTCGGCCTCGAGGTAGAGGTAGGCGAACACGCCGGCCAGCACAGCGAGCACCACGATCACGGCCGAAACCACCACGGCACGTGATCGCGGCAATGCTGACCAGCGGTGCCCACCTGGCGAGGGGGGGTCGACGTCGCTGTCTCTAGCCCCAGCCGTGGCTACGGCGGACGCGGCTGGGGCGTTTTCGTCCAGCAGTAGATCGCCATCCGGCGTCGCTGCTGCCGCGCTGTCCTCGACCTCAGTGGGCTCGGGGTGCGGTTTCGTTCGGTCGTCATTTGTCATGTGGGACCTTCTGTGTACTTACGGTGACAGTCGCTTGCGGACGGGTCGTCACCGTGGCGGCGACGACACGGTGACGGGGACCTCGGCGCGACCTGGTCGCGACGCCGGGAAAGTTCGGCCGAGGAGGTCGCCGATCGACCCGAAGTCGACGTATGTGTCCGCGACCTTCTCGGTCGCCGGTTTCACCGCCCGGGTGATCGTCAGCAGATCCGGCTGCAGGATCTGAATATAGCCGTTGAGCTTTTCCACAAGCTTCAACACGGGAGGCCACTTGTCGTACGAGGTGGTTGTGAACCTGATGAACGCCCGTTGAATCCGCGCCAGCCCGTTCACGGCGTCAGGGGTGCGCACAGATGCCGTACTGAGGACGTCCCCGGCATTGGACAAGAGGCCGAGCAGGAACTCGGCGTTGTCCGCGGTCACCCGGACGGACCCATCTTTGCCGACGAAATCGACTAAACGGTGCATCATGTCGCCGATCGTGTCGAGGTCTTCCTGCCGTCCGGCGACGGCCTCGGCGACGGTCTTGTTGATGGACTCGATCGATTCCGGGTCGAGCCCATCTGCCACTGCAGCCAACTTTGGCAACACCTGGGGAACCGATTGCGACACGTGCACCGCGTCCGCGGGCACCACGTCTCCGTTATCGAAGTACCCACCGGTGGCCGTGCCCGCGGGCACGAAGTTGATGTACTGTTCCCCCGCGAGCGACAGATTCTGGATAGACATCTCGCTGTCCTGGGGGATCTTGTGGTCGGAATCGATCGTCATCACGACCTTAATTGCCGAATCCGCGACGTTGATCGAGGACACCTTTCCGACGGGTACCCCCCGCACCATCACCGGCGATGTGTCCAGCAGACCGCCTGAACTGTCGATGATGGCGGTTAACGAGTACTCGGAGCGGGTGGGGTTGATGTGTGCCACGCCGACGACGAGGTAGCCGAGCCCTACGACGAACACGACGGCGAGAGCCAGTATCGATATGAGCGTGCTGCTGCGGTTCACGGCATCATTCCGATTGATCTCAACACGGTTATGAAGGATTCGGCGTCACGCCGCGCTAGGTCCCGACCATCGATGGAGATGTCCGAGAGATTAATGTCGGGCGACCGCACGAATGGAATGAGTTTGTCGCGGATGACGCTCGTTGCTCGCTCCGTGACGGACTTCGAGTAGATGTCGGAGTTGGCGATCGAATCGATCACCGGGGCGATCCCGGCCACTGACTCCTTTATCCGTAAGTACTCCGGATCCACGATCCTGCCCGCGGACACAGCGAAATCACGCAAGTTGGCGATGAGTAACGCGACCTCGATCAGGGAGTAGCCGAGACCAGAAAAGTTGCGTCCGCCCTTGGTCAGCATCCGGTCGATTCCCGACGGATCGTCCAAGATCACTTTCAGAGTCTGATCCGCCGACCTCAACACTACGTCGAGTTTGTCGGTATTCGAGGAGACCTCCGAGACGGTCTCCAGCGTTGTCCGATACAGGGCGTCGAATTGCTGCAAATCCTTGGGGAACGTGGTGTTCAATGTCGAGATCGCGGTGTGGATCTTGTCGAGCTCACCGCCGCCGAGGACATTCGACATCCCGCGCATGACGTCCTCGACATTTGCTGCCGGCTCGGTCCGTGCCAACGGGATCACCGAACCCGACCGCAGCAAGGCACCCGTCGACGGCTCGGCTGGGGGAAGGATGGCAACGTAGATCTCACCAAGGAGAGTGTCCTGACGCAGCTCAGCCCGCGATTCGCCCGGCAGCTGAGTCGTGTTGTCGATGCGAGCTTTCACGACCGCATGCCCGTTCTCGTACGTGACATCTTCGACGACTCCGACGCTGATTCCCCCCGAGAGAACTTTTGCGAGGGCCGGCAAGTTGAGTGCGCTGGTGAACTCCATCTGGATGTCGTAACCGTCCGCGTCGGAGGTCGCTATCGTCGGCGGATTGTCGGCGTTGATCCCACACGACGTCACGAAAACTATCGTTGCCATCAGTGCGACCACCATGGGTCCGAAGCATGCGCGATTGACCGAGATCATCAGGCCCCTCCCCCCATCATCCCTGCGATCGTCCTCGATACATCGCTGGACCCGCAGACTCCGTTTGCCACCGGCGCGGCGCAGCCACCGACCAGGCTTCGCAAAGGCAGCGACACTGCGAACGCCTGCACAATTGACTTGGCATCGGGGTGTTTCACGATGAGGTCTGCCGTGCGGGCTGCGATCGCTACCACCATGTCCGGCTGCTCTCCCATGTCGGCGATGAGCGGAACGGCAGCATCACCGATCGCGAATATCGGGGGACCGAAATCCGTTGCGAACCTCGAGAGGATCGGAACGAACGTCCCCGCGTACTCGACTGCCGCGCCGAAGGTCTGGCCGAACGCGATGATGACCTCGATGGCACCTACGAAGTTGTCGAAGAGGGCGGTCACCTCTTTGTCGTTCTCGGTTGCCACCCCCGTCAGTGCGGCGAGGTTCCCGACGATGCTGCGAATCTGCATATCCCGCTTTGCCGGGTCGTCGATGAGCGTGGCAGAGTCCTTGATGATCCCGGCCACGTCACCCTGCGTTCCTTCTAGATTGCGGGAGACGAGCTCGAGGGACTGCAAGATCGCGTCGGTGTTCCTGCCGTTGTCCTTGACCAGTTCCTCGGACAAGTTGCTGATCGAGTCGAGCGTCTGACTGATTCCCAGCGGGGTTCTCGTCTTACTCAACGGAATGCACTGATCCGTCTCGTATCGGGCTCCATCAGAGTACGGCTTGGTGAACTCGATTTGACGTTCGGTCACGATGGATGTCGACACCAGAGTCGCGCCGACGTCGGCGGGCAGCAGAACGCTCTTGTCGATCCGCATGTCGATCCTTACACCGGACTGATCACTATTCTGGTGCACCCCGACGACGCTGCCTACCTTCTTGCCGAGCATGGCTACTGGGTTGCCTTCGAAGAGGCCCGATGCATCGGTGAACTCTGCACACAGGGAGCGCGTGTCGTCGGACACCCTCCCCCCTATTTCCACACTAGCGACCACCACAACCACCACCACGGCGATCAGGAGCAACAGTTTTCGGATCCATGTAGTCAACATTTGTCGTCACCACTCGGAATGCACACACGAACCTCTGGTTCTGTGGTAGTCGACGCACCGACCGGCGCCTGGAGGAGGACGCCGAGGCGCTGAGTGATCTGATCAACCTGGGTTAGGGCATCGGAGTAGCCTGGAAGCTCTGTCGACACCTTGTCGAGGAGCGTCTTGTATTGTTGGACAGACGGTTCGATTCCATCGCTGTAAGCCACGAGCGGCCTCGTGAGAAGTTTGAACAGACGCCTGAGAAGGTCGAACCCGCCGCGGACGTTCTCGATATCAGGTCCCAGCGTACTGGCAAGGAAGCTGAGTTGACGGAGAAAGTCGACCAGCACCTGTTTTTGATCGGCGAAAGCGTTGACGTATTCATCGGATAGAGCGACCGCTTTGTCGAGCTGACCGTACTGTCGCTCTAAGAGTTCCATCAAACTGCTGGTGTTCCTCAGTGCGTCGGGAATGTTTGTGTTGCCGTCGGAGAACGCATTCTGCAGCAGCGACGCAGTCTGACGGAGATCGACGCCCTTTACATCGCGGAACACCGGCGTCGTCGTCTCGAGCGTGTCCGAAATGTCGTAGGTACTCGATGTCTGAACAAGGGGGATCGCCCCCGACAGCGAGGTCGGTCCTGACCCTGGGTCCAGATCGAGAACTCGCCCGCCGATCGGCGTGATCAGGCGAACCGCTGCGGTGGCATCCGAACGGACTGGCACTGAGCCGTCGAGTCGAAATTCGACTGTGATAAACGTTCCCGCGAGGTCCACCGACGACACCGTTCCCTGTCTTATCCCCGCTATACGCACCTGATCACCCGACTCCAGCCCTCCGGTGTTGACCAGTTGAGCCGAGTACACCTTTTGGCCGGGCGGTGCGATATACACGGTCCCGGCGATTACCAGACCGACCACCACGGTCACCACCACCACAGCGGCGACGATGAGGTCGCGTCTGCGTTCGGACTGGTGATGCGGTCGATTTCGACTGAACAACCTCACTTAC
The DNA here is from genome assembly GCF_000333955.1 of Rhodococcus sp. AW25M09. Classification (GTDB taxonomy): domain Bacteria; phylum Actinomycetota; class Actinomycetes; order Mycobacteriales; family Mycobacteriaceae; genus Rhodococcoides. The sequence goes on along the minus strand of NZ_CAPS01000136.1, from coordinate 5,124 downwards.
ACACCACCAATCGTTGCCCCATAAGCGCAATCGTAGCTGTATCCGGCAGGGGCAGAAGGCCTTTCGAACATCGTGCCTCACTCGGCGTGGATTTCGTCGAAGCGTTCAGCGAGTCCATTAGAGGCTTGAGCAGTACCGCGCCATTCAGCAGCCCCTCCAACTCCCCGGGTTCTCGCCTCAGACGCTGATAGATCGTCGCGAAACTCTGGTCGTACGTTGACTCAAGTTGCTCCCCGGCGATGACAGTTTTCTCCATGGACCGGTTGACCTCGCCCAGCGACTCCCGCAACCGGTCACTCACGCGGCTGAAGGCGTCGACGATCGATCCCAGCTGGTCGACGAGCTCGACCAGCTGCGCCGAGCGGCCTTCGAGTTGGTCGGAGACCTGGCCGAGACTCGTCACGATATTCGTGATGATCTCAGACCGTTGGTCCCCGTAGGCGGTGATGTCGGCGACCTGCTCCAGAACAGGCGATATACCCCTTCCATCACCTTGAGCAACGCGCAACAAGTTGGACTGCAGTTCATTGATCTCGTCGGCGTTAAGCGTGTCGAACACCGGCTTGAACCCGTTGAACAAGGTGGACACATCAAATGAGGGAACGGTCTTGTCGAGCGCCACCTGTGTGAGCGCCGCCCCCTGTGTCTTTCCCTGTGCCGCACCGATCAATTCGACATATCGCTGTCCGAGAAGATTCTGATAACGCACGGCGGCGGTGGTGCTCGACGTGATCGCGACGTCGTTGTTCAGTTGGAAATGAACGACCGCGGTGGGCCCTTTCAGGCCGATCGCCGTCACATAACCGACCTTTACTCCCGCCAAACGCACACCGTCGCGAGGCTTGAGCCCAGATGCATCGGAGAAAACCGCAGATCGTTCAGAACTCGCTCCGTCCGAGCTGGGTTCGAGGATGGCGATGATCACGTAGGTGAGAACGCCGATGACTGCGGCGAACGCGACGATCTTGACGATGGTGGGAATTAACGACTTGAGCTTCATCTTCTCGGTCCTCCTGCTGCAAGCGCGCTCTGCAGCGCAGGTGACGTCTGCACTACCAGGGCGACCAGAAGTTGTACTCGCTCGCCGACTTGCGGCGTGGCGTTGTCGATGCTGTCCAGGATCTGCGGGATGGTGTAAATGGTCTGCGCGAGTCCCGATGCCGATCTGGCGACCGGCCTCGCCAGATCGAGGCCGACGTCCAGTACCGAACTCAACGCCGGGTAGTTTTCGCTCAACAGTCCTCCCAGTCCCCCGAACAGAACCTCGCCGGTGCTGTTGAGGTTGCCTGTGGCCTGTTTGATGGCCTCGTCGGTGGCGAAGAAGTCAGCGACGTCGACGTTTATGAGGATGCCCGGAACGAACGGCGTCATGAAGTCGGCAACGCCCTGGGACAGGTCTGCCGCGATCGCCAAATCCTGGCCCACTGGCCGCTGTTGAACGTCCCGAGTGAGCTGCGCGATCTGGAACATGAGCTGGCCGGCATCGGCAAACGTTTGGGAATCATCGACGACAAACTTCACCACAGAATTGAACGCCGGCTGATCGAGAGCATCGACCAGCTTCGAGAGTTTTCGAATCAGGGTCGATACCGAAGTGTGTTCGGACTGCAGCTTGCTCACATAGACGCTGCCGCCATCACGGATGAGGACTCCCCGCCCGGGGTCGACAATCTCCAGTGCCGTCGGCCCCAGCGCGCTGGCGGACGTGTAATTCACGGCCATGCCCTGACGCAACCGGATGTCGTCGTTCACTCCGGTGAGCTCGATTTTCACATTTACACTTTGGTCGCGCCCCGACACCGAGGACACCTTGCCCACCGTGAAGCCCCGATACTTCACCTCCGATCCGCCCTTCAACCCGTCACCAACCGCGTCGGTGGTGATCGTCACTGTCGTGTTGTCTTCATATTTTCCGGTCGCGTTGCCCGCCAGAAGATAGCCGGCAACCGTCACTACGACGAGAACCCCGATCCCGCGCAGGGTCAAGTTCGCCAGTGAGGGCGCGCGTCCTGATAGATCTTGAAATACAGCCACTTGAACTCCTAGCCCGAAATCTTGACGCCCGAATCGAAGCCCCACATCAACAGGGTTAAGATCATGTCCTCCACGACGATGATGATGAGACTGCTGCGGATCGCTCGACCAGACGCGCGGCCGACGCCTTCTGCTCCGCCGCTGGCGTAGTAACCCTGGTAGCTGTGGATGATGACGACCGACACCACGAAAACGAGGACCTTGATTACTGAGAACGCCAGATCCTGCGGTTTGAGGAACGCATCGAAATAGAAGTCATAGGTGCCACCCGACTGGCCGTGTAGAAGGATGACGACCAGCTTGGCCGCGCCGAAACTGAGTATCAGCGTTACGATGTAGAGGGGGATGATGGTAGTGATCGCCGCGACCACACGCGTGCTGACGATGTACGGAATCGGCCGCACCGCCATCGACTCGAGCGCATCGATCTCTTCGGCGATACGCATCGAACCTATTTCCGCAGTGAGGCGACAGCCGGCCTGGGCTGCGAAACCGATCGCGGCGATCATCGGTGCCAACTCTCGAGTGTTGGCGTATGACGAAATGAATCCCGTAAGAGACCCCATCCCGACCAGGTCTAGCGAGGCGTAGCCCTGGATGCCGATGGACGCCCCGACAGCCATTCCGAGAATCACAAGCACGATCGCGGTACCCCCGCCGACCAGTACAGCGCCTCGTCCCCAGGCAAACTCCTGTATGAATAAAAACGTCTGTCGTCGATAGGTGGTTGCGACGTGCCGAATTCCGGCGACGGTGTCGATGGTGAATGTTGTAATGTGCCCGAGCTGCGCGGGGACCTCAGCGAGGGGTGTCACAGCACGCACGATCGGACGAGTAACAAAAGTATAACGCGTGGATGGTACTGCGGTCACGTGTTCTCCGTCATCCGATGGTCTGCGGGACGAACATGATGGTCAGTTGGGTGATGAACACGTTGATGACGAAGCACGCCACTACCCCTAGGACCACGGTGGCGTTGACAGATGTGGCCACACCTTTGGGGCCACCTTTCGTGGACAGGCCCCGATGACACGCGATTGTCACGACCACGAGACCGAACACCACTGACTTGATCAGCGCTACAAGGATGTCCGCCGATGATGCGAACGATGCGAACGATGCGACGTAGCTCCCCGGCGTGATGCCCTGGACGTTGACGCTAAGGATGTAGCCTGCCACGAGACCGGTAAACACGATGAGCATGCATAACATCGGAGCGACGATGAGAACCGCGACGAATCGAGGTGCGACGAGTCGACGTGTCGAATTGAGTCCGAGCGTCTCCATGGCATCGATTTCTTCACGGACGGTGCGTGCGCCAAGGTCAGAGGCGATGGCCGACCCTGCCGCACCACCGAGCAGGAGCGCGGTGACGATCGGTGCCCCCTGCTGAATGATCCCGAGTCCACCGGCAGCTCCGGCGATAGATGTGGCCCCGACCTGCTGGGTTAGACTTCCGACCTGCACCGAGACGATGACGCCGAACGGAATCGCGACCAGGATCGCTGGCAACGTCGTTACGGTGATGACGAACCACGTCTGTGTGACAACCTCCCGAAACGGAAACCGTCCGGTGACAATATCGCGCACGGCCCACCGCAATGCCTGGCCGGCGAGGGCAATCGAATTTCCAAAGGTCACAAGACTGGCTGTCGCTCGACCAGCAATTTCTGTATAGATACTGGTTCTCCTCTTCTGTCTGCGCAGCTCGTCGCGATAAGGTGTTCGCACAGTATCAGGTACGCGCAGTACCTGGTACATGGTTTCGGGAACTTCCGTCGAATTAATCAGCTGAGAGGTTGGCGTGTCCCCAAGTGAACGGAGCCATCTCGATTTAGAGCCTTGTTGCCCGTGAGCTGGGCGGATAGGACGATGGAAAACATGGCTGGACGGAAACGCAACTCTGCCGAGGACATCGTGCGCGAGCTGCGCCGTGCCGACGAACTGACCGCTGCGGGCAAGACGCAGGAGGAGATCGCGGCGGAGCTCGAGGTGTCGGCGTGTCGGCGGCGACGTTGTACAACTGGCGGCGTCAGTACGCCGGGATGGACACCGATGCCGCGAAGGAACTCAAAGGAGCTTCGCGAGCAGAACGGCAAGCTCAAACGGCTGCTCGCCGAGGCCGAGCTGGAGAAGGATGCACTGCGGGAGGTAGCACTGGAAAATTCTGAGCCCAGCCGCCAAGCGCCGCGCCGTCGACGTGCTCGTGAACACCATGAGTCTGTCGAAACGACTGGCGTGCAAAGCTGTTGGGCTTGCCCGCTCCACGTACGCACGAACACCGATCGCCGAAACACCCGCGGACCCCGACGCAGCCCTGAGGGCCGCGTTGCGGACGTACGCAGGCTCGCATCCGCTGTACGGCTTCCGTCGCGCCTGGGCGCATCTGAGGCACGACGAGGGCTTGTCGGTGAACAAGAAGAAGGTGCACCGGCTCTGGAAGGAGGAGGGTCTGCAGGTTCGGATCTATCATCCGCGCAAACGCGCCGGCATCAGCTCCTGCCCGCAGATCGAAGCAGATGCTCCGAAAGTGGTGTGGGCTATGGAATTTCAGTTCGATTCGACCGTCGATGGGAAGGCGATCAAGATCGCCTTCGATGATCGACGAACACACCCGGCAGTCCCTGTTGAACATTGTGGAGCGCTCGATCACCGCGCAGGGCTGACCGACGAGCTCGACAAGACGTTCGCGCTGTGGGGCGGGCCACCGTTGGTGCTGCGAATGGACAACGGTCCAGAGTTCATTTCTCATGTGCTGCAACAGTTCTGCCGAGATCGGGTCGGTATCTCCTACATTCCGCCGGGGACGCCGTGGAACAACGGACACATCGAATCGTTCAACAATCGGCTACGGAAGGAATGCCTGAACCGCAATCACTGGACGAGCTTGCTCGAAGCGAGGGTGGTGATCGAGGACTTCAAGGACGACCACAACCATCGACACCGGCACTCATCACTCGGCTACCTCACGCCGTCCTGGGGGTCCCTCCCGCTTGCGGGGGCGTACGCTGCCCACTGCACCCACAACCACCAACCGGTCGACGGCTGCGACGTCGACTGAATCAATCACACCGTGGATCTAGAACACGG
>NZ_CAPS01000137.1 GCF_000333955.1 Rhodococcus sp. AW25M09 | reverse complement strand
CCGTCGGCGTGTTCGGTTTTGTTGCGCACGTCCAGCACCATTGCCGAGTCGAACGAATCCAGCTCGTCCGCACCGATCGTCTCGGGTGTCGTCATGGGAAATCCTCGTAGACTTGTGACGTACCCGGTCACCGTATCGATGCCGACCCGCAGCAGGTGATCACGTAGCTCGTCGGCGACGGCGCGGTCCTCGGCAAGCACCACCAGTGGAGTGTCCTCTCGTTCGGGGTCGTAGACCCAGGCACCGAACGAGGCTGCCTTGCCGATACCGGGGATGTTGAGCGCTCCGGGGACAGCGCCGGCGTGCACCTCATATTGGCCGCGGGTGTCGAGGAGGACGACCTCGTCGGAGTCGAGGGCGCGTGCCAATTCGGTGGAGTCGTACTCGTGCAGTGGAGAGAGTGGCCCGAGAACGACCGGGCCCTGCTTGTTCTGACGCTTCATCCGGCCGAAGTAGGCGTGTGCATCCGGTTGGCCGTCGAGCATCTCATCGACGAAGCCCTGCTCGTCGTCGCGCTCGACATACCCGGCCCACCAAGCGAAACGACGTTCGTAGCCGACGCTGGTCGACGGCAACGCGCCGAGAGCTTTTCCGCAGGCACTGCCCGAACCGTGACCCGGAAAGACCTGGATATGATCTGGCTGCGTGACGAACGACCGCTTCAGACTGCGGAAGATCTGTTTGGCACCCTCGAAACGGGTGTCGACACCGTCGGCAGCTTCGTCGAGTAGGTCCGGGCGGCCGAGATCACCGGCAAAGACGAAGTCGCCCGTCAACATGTATCCCGGAGCATCGGCGAAGGCACCGTCGGTCACCAGGAACGAGAGGTGCTCCGGGGTATGACCGGGCGTGTGAACGGCTTGCACGGTGATGTTGCCCAGAGCCAGCGTGTCGCCATCGTGGAGGCGTTCGGCCTCGAAGCCGTACTGCCAATCGTCGCCGCCCTCTCCTGAGACGTAGGTGACCGCCCCGGTGGCCTTGGCCAGCTCGCGAGTGCCGGACAGGTAGTCGGCATGGATATGGGTCTCGGTCACGGCGGTGATGGTCATGCCATGCCGATCGGCCAGATCCAGATACACACCGATGTCGCGGCGGGCGTCGACCACCACTGCCTCTCCTTTGGCCTGGCAGCCGATGAAGTATCCGGCTTGGGCGAGGTCTTCGTCGTAGATGCGTTCGAGAAGCATCGAAATCTCCTTGTCGATCGTGGCGGCGTTCGTATGGGTGTCAAGAATCCACGGTACCCCGTGGGGTATTTTTGCAGGTTCTGTGCGTCGAGGCGCACGGTTCCGATTCCTGCGGGGTGGAGGTGAAGTGGGCGGCATTCCACTGGGCGACCAGGGGCATCGCAACCGACTGATCCAGCGAGGCGCAACGACTCACAGCGCCACCGCAGCGGTTGCCGACCATCACGTCCTCCTCAGCCGTCCGGCACTCGCCGACTCGGGGCGGACGAGGGAATTTCATTCCTCCCGAGTGTGACGTTTGTCAGAATTGGCGACTAGCCTCATCCATAATGTACGTACATCCGTACGATCAATCAAGGAGAGGGTGGCGTATACCTCGGCACGTGTCCTTGCACCACCTGCTCGAACGCCGGAATGACCTTCCAACACGACTGCTGTCGATGCAGTGCACCTGGCCTCAATGACCACCAATGTCGTGACCACACGGCTCGCGCCCACACCGACGTCAGACCGGATGCGCACCCGCCGCTCGGGGACGCTCACGCTCTGGACTTCCCCGATACATCCTTCGACACCATGGTGTGCACGTTCTCGCTCTGCGCCATCCCAGCCCCGGACATCGCGCTCTCGGAAATGTCGCGAGTGCTGCGTCCAGGTGGAACAATGCTCCCCGCCGATCACGTCGCCTCGTCGATCCGGCCGGTTCGATGGATCCAACGCGCCCTGAAACTGGTGAGCATCCCGATCGGTGGCGTGCACTTTCTGCGACGGTCCTCGCTCGCGATCACCGGTGACGAGAGCTTCTCCATCGAGGACATCGACCGGTTCACTCTCGGTCTCGTCGAGCGTCTTCACGCCCGAAAGGTGTCCTGAACGGGCAGGTACGATGGGCGCGGCACGCGCGGCCGACCATATTCCGGTACTTCTGCCTCGACGAACGCGAGAAGCCGCTTCAGCAGTGCATCCGCACGGTCGTCGAGCGTTGAATCGACGCCACCGAGTAGCTCGTGCGCGTCCCGGCGTGCCTGGGTCCCGTATTCGTAGTATCCGGGGTCGAGTACCGAAGCCGAGGCGGGCTACGGGACGAGCTGTGCGCTCGGTTGCCGTGCCTGCACCGAGTGGAGTCGGTGCACAGGTACTCGCCCGTCCAGGTGGGCTCGAACGATGTCGGCGACCGCACGGGACGTGAGTGGGGTCGCAATCAACGGGGTGTGGCCCAACCGGTCGATCGCAGTCGACAGCGGCTGCCGATCGGCCGGATCGACGTACCGGTCGAATCCGCCGAGTCCGGTACCGCCCACGGCATCGAGAGCATTCGGGTACTCGGATACCGCGTGCGATGGCCCAGCACCTCCAACAAGCGCTGATACACCATCCGCGGCGAGATACCCCGCCCCCGTCAGTGCCGGGGGAAGTGACAGTGTGGACGCCGCGGCCTGTGTCGATACGAAGGGCGTCGATCCTTGGATCGGCGGTGACATTGCAGTGCCGCAGGGCCGCGATCTGGGTGTACGGCAGACCGGTCGAGGCGAAGATCAGGACGCGGGCGTCTCGCCGCGCGAACAGTTCTGACGGCCAACCGGATTCGGGGAGGCGGGCGATGATGCCGCCGATCACGGCTGCCAGCTCGTGCAGGCGCGCCGTACGCGCCACGTCCAGCGCAGCCCGAACGATCTCCGCGCGCCCCGGAGGGGGTAACAGCTGCCGGGAATGGGTGCCGTCGATCACCGCGATCCGGCGGCGTTGGGTCGTCGACGTAGCGAGGTGCACGTGGAGGACGCCGCGACGACCTGCAGCCAACGTACCCACGCGCAGACCGGGCAGGATTCGTGACGGCCGGTGAACGGTAGGGCTTTGAAGGCCCCGACGCCGTCCTGATCGGTCTTCGACGCCCGAATCCGTACGTGCGCACCGTCGAGGCGGTCGCGGCGGACACCGCCGCATTCGAGCGCCACGAGTTCGCTACGACGAAATGCGCCGGTATAGCCCATCAGAAGCAGCGCGGTGTCGCGCCGTTTGAGGACCTCCGACGCCCACCCGGTCACACTGAGACGTGCATGATCGACGATGGTGGTGATGTCGGAGGTCAGCAGCGGTGCGCGTGGATTGCGTGGCCGCTCGCCCGCCGACGCGTAATCCCGCCGAATACTGGCGAGGGTGGCGCGGACCATCTCGTGCCCGCCCGGGTTGTCGTGTCTGGTAGCGCGGTGGCGTCCGCGCGACCGCCGCGATCCATTTGCCGAACGTCGCCGGCGCATACGCCCGCATCCCGTCGTCGACGGTGAGCGTGTCCGCCGGCGGCGACGAGATAGGCCGCCACCGTCGCGGGATGCGCCGGTAACGAGATATACCCGGTGGCGGCGCACCAGGTTTCGAAGCGTCTCCACGCCGAGGCGTAGGCCCGCCGGGCGCCGGCGGAGCGAGACGCAGCGATCGAGCGCTCGATCCGAGCGGCAACCTCCGGCGGTAAAGCAGGAAACACCGCCGCACCACCCGACACGCAGCCGGAACCGTGTTCGAGCCGTCCGCGAGCTGGCGTTCTGTCATATGCAGGACTGTAGCGGGCACCTCCTACACATTTATCGAACAGAAACTACGCTCACCTGGCGTTTCCTCAAGGACGGTGCGGGAAGGAAAATTCTCGGCGGTCACCGCACAAATACCGTTGGTGACTATGACCCCGGCGCGAAAACGGCCTTCTCGGCTGTCGCCGCGCGTGCATCGCGGACGACCCCGCTCCATCGGGCGATAGCTATGTCGGCGGATGTTGCAGCGGGATTCCGTGGTCGAGGAACAGTTGCACCGTCTCATCCAGCTCCGCTGCGGTGCGGCACCCCCAGCGCAGGAAGTTGTACAACGAACTGGCGGATGCGGGATCGACGCGCGCTGCCGCGATGGCGGCCTCAGCCGCAGCGTGCGCGTCAGCCCATAAATCGCGCTCAGGTGCGGGATAAGACGAGCGCGTCGGAGCTGTCCCAGGATCGACCGGCTCATACGGTCGTGGGCTCAGCAGAGATGCGTGCGCACCGCCGGCATCGATCTCACCGTTCTCGACCATCGCAATGCCGATCGCTGCGGCCTCGAGGACTTTCGTCTGCTCGTCCCAGTGCAGTTCTTCGAATGGAACCCACGCTGTCCGGAGCGGGCGAGAACGACCGGCGGCCCTCCAGATCGCAACGAGCCTCGTGGCCCACCGTCCGGTGCGAACCAGTGGCGAGGACACCTCGTCGACGACGGTGCGCAGAAGCCGAAACCAGACTGCGGCATGTACCCGGCCTGGGCCGAGTTCCACCCATCCCGTCGTCAGAGCCTCGGTGCTGCGCCGATCGAGGTCCGTGACCGCTGAGGGAACCGAAACGGGCGAGACCCGTTCGTCCGAACCGAACCGGACCTGGTCCCAGAAGATTGCATGACCAGGGAAAGCAGAGCAGGGTTCGAGTCGACAACGGTGGTCGAGGCAGCTGCTCAGCACCGGATATCGGTGCAGCAGAGTCATGTTGATATCAGCAGTGGATTCGAGGCTGTCGAGACATACCGGGCATGCCCGACTGCGCGGAGTGCTCGCCCACGGCAACCATGCTTCGCTCGTGGGTGTGCGGCGTCGTCGATCCTCCCTCGCGAGGTCGGCCGGTAGCAGGATCGAGAGTTGGTGGACGTAGATGTCGAAGTCGCAGTCGGCGGGGTCGGTGCTGTCAAGCAGCCACGGTGTCCACCCCGCCAACGTCATCATCCGCAGCCTCTCTACCGGGACTGCGCCGCGACCGGCCAGCTCGGCGAGTATCCGCTCCGGTGTGTAGCGGTCGAGATCCTCGACAGCACAATCGATATCGAGGTCTGCAAGCAGGTCAGAAGGCTTGATGTGCGGATACAGCTCGCATATCCGGGCCAACCAGGACGAGAGGGCCTCACCTGGCAGTGGCGGCGGGTGCAGCGGCCACGGGCGAACGTACGCATCATCGGGCATCGCCGCGAGCCGCGCGTTCACGCGAGGTGGCGCTCGAACTGGCGGCGTCGCTCCGTGGGACCGACGTACGGAGTGCGCATGAGCACCGATGAGGTGATCGCTTCCTCTCCGCTGTCGACGGCGGTCACTGCTGCGGCAGTGAGCAGCGTTGTCAGTTCACCGATGGTGCCCTCGGAGCGAGTGAGGAGGTAGTCGGTCATCTCCGGTGATGTCAGGTGCGAGGGTTTACGGAGGGGGAAGCTCGTGGTGAAGCTGGCCAGCAGTGATCTGGTGTCGGCAGTGTTGGTCCAGACCGGCAAAGTCATGGGGTGGAATCGGTTCTCCAGCTGGGGATCGGTCCGGATGGCGAGGTAGGCATCGCGGGTTCCGACAGCGACAAGAGGAATGCGTAGTTCGTTGCCCAGGAACCGCAGCACGTTCAAGAATTCGCGGCGGACGTTGTCGCGGCCGGCGAGAACGTTGTGGAGCTCGTCAATGATCAACATCTTCACGCCGGTGGCGCGGAGCAGCATCAATGCTTGCTGTTCGAGTTCGTGGACCCGATTGCGGGGCCTGGTCGGGGTTCCCAACGCTGTGAGCAGTGCGAGGTAGAACCGGCCGGGTGACGGGTCCGGGGGCATCTGCATGCACAACACCGGTATCTGCTCGCGGTCGGACAAGCTGATCGGCGGATGAGTGCGCCGGAACTTTTCGATGGTCATCGACTTGCCGTTGTTCGTCGGACCGAGCAACAGTAGGTTCGGCATACGCTGTCGGTCCGGCCACGACAGCAACGTCTCCAGATGGTCGATGACCGCACGGGCCTGCGGATACCCGATCCACCTCTCCGACCGGATCAACCGGATCCGCTCCGCGTCGTCGAGTGCGGTGAGCGGTCGAACCGACTCCCGCAGGTGCCCCAAATCCTCGCTCGACGACTCGGTGGGTTCGTCGCTGCTTCCTGTCGATGCGGTCATCGCCTCACCATTCCTCGATGTCGCTGAAGACAGGCGTTGCGGTGCCGCCGTCCGCTCGAGGCTCCGCCGGCGGGTGGAGCGCCGGGATCGGTGCAGACGCGTCGCCGGTGAGATGCGTGCGGCGGGCACGGTTGCGCCGGGCTTTGCGGGTGGCTTTCTGCGAGCGGTCGGTGACCTCGCGCATCTGCTCGATCATCGAAAACAGTGCGCTCTCATCGACGTTCGACCGACCTTGTTCGCGGAGACGGGTGATAGCAGCTCTGTGCTCCCACAGTGTCACCGCGGGATGTGACATCGTCCGGTACGGCACCTCGACATAGCCGGCACCGTCTGGTTCGAGGACCCAGATTCTGCTCAAATCGCGTGGGTCACGTCGTATCACGAACCGCCCCAAGTCCTCTCGACGCGCAACCCACGGTTTGAGCGCGTTCGAGAAGTAATGCACGTGATCTAGAACGAAGCCCGTGCGCGTCAGACGTCGCCGGATGACGGGAAGAAAGTCCACAAGGAACGCAGTTTCGCCGAGCACCACACGAGGGGCGTGACCAACTGCGGCGACCTCGCCGGCCCACACGGCGGCCGGAGTGTTCCCAATCCCTGTGTGAACGCTCGCGTGATACGAGGCTATGGCCAGGACCAGCCAGCGCTCCAACTCACGCAATGTAAACGCCGCGTGCTTGTCCGAGTCGTAACTTCCTCGGTCCGCTGGGTTCGAGAAGGTGGTCCCAGGCAGCTCGTGCACCGCCGTCATCGCCGTTCCGATGATTCGTTCGACGATCCCGCCGTAGTGCGGTCGGCCCGGAGGGCGGTATTCGAGTGTGATGGCGTGCTGGGCGCATCCGCGGCGCAGCGCTTCGCTTTTGAACTCGGAGGCGTTGTCGAGATACAGCTGTTTCGGCTTCCCTGCCATCGGCCACTGCACCTGCTCCGCGAGCTCGCATGCCTCCAGCCATGTCTGCTTCTCGCAGCACACGCGGCCCAGGCACAACCCGACCGATATCGACGACGGCGGCTCCAGAGTGACGACGAACCCGAGTACGGAACGGCTGAAGACATCGATAGCGATCGTCAGGTAGGGGCGGCCGATCGGTTGCCGCTCGTACTCGTCAACGACCATCAGATCGACGACGGTGTGGTCGATCTGGACCTGATCGAGAATCCCCGAAACCGTCGGTGGACTGTCGCCGGCGGACTGACGTGGGCGGGCGGCATCGGGTCCTCCGCGTGACCTGGCCACCGATGCCGGATGGAGCGCGGCGATACGCGCGGTGACGGTATTTCTGGCCGGCACTGGCAGACCTGCGCGATGGCACGCCAGTGCTATACGTCTGTGCAGCGCAGCGACACTCAGCTTCTGGCGGTGAAGAAAATAGCGGGTGAGCTGATCGCTGATCACTTCCTCGACCTCAGCCGTCACTCGGCTGCGGCCACGCCCTCCCGACGAGACCTTCGTCAGAAGATCGGTGACTGTCCCCGTCCCGTTCCTGAGCCTGCCGATCAACGTGTAGACCTGCCGCCTGGACAATCCCAACCGTTGCGTGGCATCGTCGACCGCTTCCGAACGCACCGGATGCATCTCCAGCAAGGGAGCCAGGACAGCGAAACGGGCCTCAGCCTGAGACCACCGCTCCCCCGACGCTGTCAGCACACCGGTCTCCACGACGTCGAGCTTGTCGGGGTCCATCACAAGCCTCCCTGTCACCGAGAGCCGAGCGTGCGACCGTGCACCGCACTTCTGACATCAGAATGTCAGAAGACACGCGCACTCACCCTCGAAACGCCTGCAAAGAGTGCAGCCGTCTTCTGAAGTTGACACGAATTGTCAGTTTCAGAAGGCGGCTGCACGATGTCAGAAGTCCCCTGCACTAGCACTCCGCGTTCCTACGCCTACGTTTGGTTGTTGCCGAAGAGGGCTGCAGTAATCCCCGACTGGTTGACGCACTATTAGCGTGGGGTTACTGATTTGTCTTGAGTTGTCGACTCCACTCTTTCGCGGGTGGTGATCGATACGTCGTGAAGACAGGCTGGAAATGCGGATTCACTTCCGGGCCAAGGGTACTGAGATCGAAGGATGCGGCACACGTTGTGGCAGCGCGGTCTTCGACGAAGCCTTACTGGTCGGCGTTGGGCTGCGAGTTGAGGATCGCGGCTGGCCACGTATGGCTGTTGTCGCGCGAAGTTCTTGATCCGACACTTGTGGCATGGGCGGCGAGAAAGTCGTCGACGATTCGGATGCAGTCGTCTGCGTGGATGTGACGCAGACCTGTAAGGCGAGCGAACACTATCGGTCCGAGGAGCTGAATGAGGGCGAAGGTGGTATCGAGTTCGCCGAGCACAGCGCGGGCGTCAGGGGCCGTGAGAATCTGATCCAGGGACTTGCGGTATTGCTCTATGACACGAGCCCGAAGTGAGACCACCGCGCCAGGATCGAGATCGCGCCGGCTGGCGTCGCCGCTGTTGACGGGTCCCATTGCCAGCCACGCCAGCGTGGTCATCTGCACCGGAGCTTGGTCGATGAGGTCGGCTTGGGTGGTGAGCAACGAAATCAGACGTTCGCGTAGCGGACCGGTATCGATAGCAGTGTCGACTGGGGGTAGTAGTCGCTCGAAGGTTGCAGCGAGCAGGTCGGTGGTACTTCCGAAGTGGCGGTACAGCGTGGCACGTGCAACCTTCGATATGCGGGTGACCGCCTCCACGGTGACCGCCTCGACACCGCCGGTGGCCAGCAGCTGGCCCGCCGCTTCGAGTAACCGGTTACGTGAGCGCGCCAGCCGGGGGTCGGCCGGGCCCTCGGTTGCAACGGGAGGGTCGACCATGAACGGGCTCCGCTCCATTTGACTGACAAGACATGTCCTCGCTTGACCATTCTGTCACACCCGCAGAGTTGTGATACTAATAGTCTCGTACCGAGACGATCAGTCTCGAACTGAGAGGCTGGCCGTTGAACGAACGTAGATCCGACTCTGCCAGCGTCGCTCGATGGAGCGGTGCCCAGTGGTGGATGTTGATTGTGTCGTGCATGGCGGTCGCGTTGGTGGTGGCCGCAATGGCGGCATTGTATTCAGCGTTGCCACAGATCGCGGTCGCGACAGGGGCAACGCAAGCTCAACTGACCTGGATAGTCGACGGTTATACGCTGGTACTGGCGTGCTTCGTTCTGCCTGCCGGAGCGATCGGTGACCGGTACGGTCGCCGCGGGGTGCTCGTGGCGGGGTTGGCGTTGTTCGCTTTCGCGTCGGCATTACCCTTGTTTCTCGCTGACCCGACGTGGCTGATCGCAGCTCGCGCGTTGGCTGGGGCGGGTGCGGCGCTGGTCATGCCCTCGACGCTGTCGATACTGACCGCGGGATTTCCACCGGCGCATCGCGGTCGCGCTGTAGGTGTGTGGGCCGGGGTTGCTGGATCCGGGGCGGTCCTGGGCATCCTCGGGGCTGGAGTGCTGCTCGAACAGTGGTCGTGGACCTCGGTGTTCGTCGGGTTGACCGTCGCCGGAGCGGTTCTGGCCGGGTTGGCATGCAGTATCGCGGAGTCCCGCCAACAGGAACATCCACCGGTCGATTGGGTGGGCGCTGTGACCGTAGTGGTCGCAGTCGGGGCGATCGTCTTCGCTGTGATCGAGGTTCCGGCCCGTGGCTGGACGGATTCGCTCGTCGCCATCAGCACTGCGGTGGGCTTGTTCGCGGTCGTGGTGTTCGTCGTCGTAGAACTACGTTCCTCGGCACCCCTACTCGATGTCCGGTTGTTCGCCCGCCGTGGCTTCGGTGCCGGCGCACTGTCTGTCTGTATCCAGTTTCTGGTGACCTTCGGGGTGTTCTTGCTGTTGGTGCAGTATCTGCAGTTGATTCTCGGTTATGGACCACTCACCGCCGCATTGGCGTTGACCCCTATGGTCGTGCCGCTCATCGCGATCTCGGTGATTGCACCCTGGCTGTCGAACATTGTTGGGCTGCGGGTGATGACCACTGTAGGTCTGCTCACCATCGCGGCGGGACTGGTGATGGTGAGCAGACTGACCGTCGCGGCGACTTACCCTGACCTGCTGTGGCCCTTGCTCATCATGAGCGCGGGTTTAGGGTTGTGTACCGCTCCTGCGACTTTCGCCATCGTCTCGGACACTCCTGAGGCCAAGCACGGGGTGGCTGCCGCGGTCAACGACGCAGCTCGCGAAATCGGTGCCGCGATTGGGATTGCGGTAGCCGGTAGCGTGCTCGCGGCCGGTTACGTTCAGCACATCCAGCCGGCTCTGCCCCAGCTACCCGAGCCTGCCCGTGGTCCGGTGGCCGATTCTCTGGCCGCCGCGTTGCAGGTCGCCGACCGCGCAGGACCAGCTGGCCAGCCGCTGGCCGAGTTCGCCAAAGCCGCATTCGTACACGGAAGTGGTCAGGCGACACTGGCGTTGGCGGCCCTGACCGCCGCAGGGGCACTCGTCCTCGCCGTCGTTGCACCAGGTAGACGCAGCCGTACGACAGCCACCGCGGGTGATGGACGTCGGTGAAGGTCGGCCAGGATGTCTATTCTTCGGTGTGATTCGTGTCTGTGGCCCGGAGTTGGGCTCGGGCTTGGGACTGCATGAAGTGTTCGACCTCGACAACCACGAACAGGGCAGTAGCGGTGGCTACCGAGCGGCCCTGCGCATCGTCCATCGTGGCCGTGAGATCCAGTTTGCGCCCATCACGAGACCGAACCGCAGCACGCAACACGTATGGAGTGCCGAGCAGAACCGGCGCTAGATAGTCGAGCTCGAGACGCCGCGTCACGGCGAGCTCACCCACTGTGTAGAGCAGGAAGCCGAACAGATCGTCGAGAACGGTCGCCACCGCGCCGCCGTGTGCTATCCCGGGTGCCCCGACATGACGCTGATCGAACACATGGTGAGCCACCACGCCGTTCTCGTCACGCTGGACCGACAGGGCGTGGCCGTGCGGGTTCTCCGGCCCACAACCAAGACAGTCGGGGTGGTGGGGCGGTAGATCAGGCGACTCGGAAGTCGTGCTCCAGAACGAGCGCGCCCAGTTCTCGATAGCGGGGCCGGCCGACCCGCTGACCTCGTCCGGAATTCTCTTCATGGTCGGACCTCTCTGTCGTGAAAAGAACTGTGCCGAGTCTGTCGCGTCTTCGCGCGCTCGGCCTGCACCGCTGTCAGTTTCAAAAGACAAACTGCACTATGTCAGAAGTCAACTGCACTAAAGGATCGACCAAGCCGACATAGCTTAAAGAGAGAAGTGATTTGCCGCGAGGATTTCGGACCTGGAGATGACTATTCTGAGGCCGCGTTTGCGGACTGCCCGTAACTGTAGTGGACATCGTTCGGGGTTCGGTATCCGAGCGACGAATGTCGTCTGCCATGAGCATGGGACCAGAGTGACCTGACCCCTGCCAGGGTGAGGTTGCCCTTGGCTGGGGCGTAAACACGAAATGCCCTGTGATGGTGTGAGAATAGTTCTTGTCTAGGGAACATTCCAGCCACCACGAAGGGCATCTCGCGAATGCAACTATCTCACACCCGACCTGCCTCGGCCGAATGCTTCGACGACCCCAATCTCTGCCGCTCCGCGGCCGCAGGCGAGGCCTGCGCGCCTCGCATCAAGATGACCGTGCTCTGAGGTCGATTTGTTGCGCCCAACGCTTGAAGGAGGGCGTCCAGCGCGATGTCCTCGTTATCGAATTCCAAGATTGCATGGAGGTCGTCGCGGAGTGCGCAGCGGGCGCAGAAACGGGCTCGGTAGCGTTCGCTTTTCGTGGTTGCAGGCGTTCGCAGCGCAGGTCGAGCGCGATGCCGGCGCACTCTTGGCGCTGATCGCGGAGTTGAACCGTCAGATCGGCGACCTCGAAGCCGAACTGACCCGCCATTTTGAAACACACCCGGACGCTGACACGCAACGCCGCCATCTACCTCTCCCTGCCAGGAATCGGTGTCATCCTCGCCGCCCGGGGCTCGGTGAATTCAGCGACGACGTCGACCGCTACACCAACGCCAAGTCTCGCAAGAATTACGCCGGTACGTCACCCCTGACAGTTGCGTCGGGCAAGAAGCGGGCCGTACTGGCTCGACATATCCGCAACCGGCGGCTCTACGATGCCATCGACCGGTGGGCGTTCTGCGCCCTCAGCCAGAGTCCGGCCGCTCGCGCGTTCTACGACCAACACCGTGCTACCGAAGACCTCCACCACCAAGCGCTCCGCGCACTCGCCAACAGACTTGTCGGGCTCCTGCACGGGTGCCTACGCCACCGCACCGAATACGACGAACACACCGCTTGGGCACACCGCACCGCGCAACAACCCGACGCAGCTTGACAAGTTACAATTCTGGGATATCTAGGATGATTCAGTCCATTTTGTGGCGGGACGCGAAACCGGGATGGCTGAATGGCAGACTGCGTGAGAAGGCCACGCCTACGGTTGCGGCCGCGCCGTCGATGATTCCCCATGTCGTCTCTGATAGGTGTGCGGCGAAGAACGTATCATCCACCCCTTGCTCACGACCGTTGTCGATCCACCACTGAGTCGCAGATAGACCAGAACCCAGAATGGACGCCACGGCCAAGGGAATGACCGAAGTATCTGCGTGAACACGCTGAAGACTTTCAGTGAACCGATCGGCGACGACCTCCATCACCGACCTCAGTTCGTCAGCAACTCCGCCATTTCCCGATCCGGAGTACTGAAACAAGTGATTCGCCATAAGGAATCTGACGACCGTGGGATACTGCCCGACGAGCGTGACGTAGCTCTGGACGGACGAGCGAAGCATGTCGTCAACCGAAAGATAATCTTGGTCGGCGAGAATAGTGACTTTCGCCGAATCCCACATCAACGCACCGAGTTTCGCCGCCACCGCCGCGTTCAAGCCCGCTTTGTCGCCAAAGTAGCGATACAGCTTTGGTTTAGATACACGGGCCTCCGCAGCGATGTCGTCCATGCTGACGCCTGCACCATACCGTTCGATGATCCGTATGGTCGCGTCGACCAGCTGCGCGCGTACCTCGACTCTATGCTCATCCCAGCGGGTGCTACGGGCATCGGCCACTCGACGCTGCACCTGAGATGGAGTAAATGAAACGCGGCGGACGAATGACATTATGGGGTTAACAATACCCGGAAGGGTCCTCTCAAGCGAGTCGGGCTGGAGAGCCGTTCGCTGAAACCTCTCGGTTCGCTCGCAGCGGTTCGGCACCCTCCCTCAAGCAGCCGATCGTCCGCCGGATCGCACCGTGTCGATCACATACACCGGCGGCACGACCGGAAAGCCGAAGGGAGCCATCGGAGGCTTCGGCAATGTTCACGATGACGCAGATTCAACTCTTCGGAGTGAGAATGGCCGGGTACCCCAAATTCTCGTTGTGCACCCCGCTGTCGCATGCTGGGGCCGCGTTCTTCGTGCCGACCCTGACGAAAGGCGGCCCGATGATGGTGCTGCCGAAATTTTTACCGCCGAGGTGCTGCGCACCATCGACGCAAAAAAGATCACCGTGGCGATGCCATCGATGCTGTACGCCTCGATGGACCCCTCCCAACTCGGACACGCGCGGCCTGTCGACGATCGTGGCCGTCTCACGAGCTCATGTGTGTCCGGTCGACGGTTCAAAAGCCATCGCCTACCGTGACTGCGTCCAATCGGGCCGCTGCTTCGTTGAAATAGTTTGGTGCCTCCATGTTGATCATGTGACCGATCTGTGGCAACGCCACGAACTCATGCAACCGGCGGCGCTGCTGCAGTCGGTCGGCGAGATCAATGGAATGAACCGCGGGTGTCAACTTGTCGGCCGAGCCCACGATCACGGTCGTCGGAACCGTAAGTGAGTCGATTCCTTTGCTTACATCGATGGTGGCCAGGACCCTGCCCCACATTCCCCGAACCTCAGGGGGGCACCGCAGTACTATGTCGGAACACTCAGCCACAACGTCTGCTGGCGCGTGTCGACCCATCGTCCCGTATTTCACCAACCGTCGGTTGAAGCGAGTGTCAAGCATCTCCGGTCCCGCGGTGGCGAGCCCGGCTGCGAATGCCCGCTCCAGTGAGGCGCGGAATCGACGTGGCGACCCAATTAGCGTCGATCTACTCACCAACTGCGAGGGGCCGGTACTCGCCAAGACGGCACCACGGGATAAGACGGGCACCGACTCCGGGTGCTCGGCAGCCCAACCCATGATGGACATCCCGCCCATACTGTGACCGGTCACCAATGCCTTACGATTAGACGTGACGACAGCGCGCAAGACAGCCTCGAGATCGTCGCCAAGCACCGACGAAGAGAAGGGCGCGCGACCCCGGTCGCTCCAGCCATGCCCTCGTTGGTCATACACCACCACACGGTGTGTGGTGGCGAAGTGCTCGATCTGAGGTCTCCAGAACCGACCTTGGCAAGCCCACCCGTGGCTGAACACCAGCAGCGGCGCATCATCACCGAGCCCGTACTCCTCGACAAACAGCCTCGTGCCGTCACTGGAGAGAACCTCCCGCGACCGCCGCGACAATAGGCCAGCTTTCGAGGAGTCAGAGGTCATCGAAACTCACCGTCACAGCGTCGGTGAGCGGAAGTGCCTGGCACGCGAGTCGCTCGCCGTCCTCAATGTCGTCGTCTACGAGGATGTTGTTCTGCACCATCTCGACATCGCCATCGATGAGCTTGCACACACACGCGCTGCATGCGCCCTCTCGGCACGAGTACGGGGCGTTGTGCCCTCGCGAGAGCAGCACATCGAGCAGAGGCGTGTTACGTGGCCACTCCGTGGTGATGCACTCTCCGTTCAGATAAACCGTGGCCGTAGCTACACCCTCGTCGTCACTGAGTCGACGCAGTGTTGCGGTGTCGAACGGGTCACCCGTCAGCGACTGGAATACCTCTCGATGTACATCCGAATGATCCACTCCGCATGCGGCGGCAGACCTTTCCACAAGATCCATGAAAGGGGAAGGCCCGCAGGTGAAAATCGCCGATCCCTTGTGTTCACGAATAATCTTTTCTACAGCCTCTGATGTGGGAATCCCGTTCTCCGACTCAAGCCAGTCAACCAAAGTGAACCGCTCGGCGAATTCAGATCTAATCTGCTCAAGCTGGCGCTCGTACATGATCGAATCGGAGTCACGGTTTGCGTAGAACAGGACAACTTCGCCACTGCCCGACACCAGGGCCGACTTCACCAGCGACAGAACCGGCGTGATGCCGCTTCCGCCAGCGAAGAAGAGCAAGTCGACGTCGAGGCTCTTAGCGGTAAACTTTCCCGATGGCGTGAGGACGGTCACCTCCATGCCGATGGAAACGTTGTCACACAACCAGTTCGACGCATACCCCCCAGCGGTGCGCTTCACCCCGATCTCGAGGCGGAAGTCATCGACATGAGGCGAACTGCTCAGCGAGTAGCATCGTGCGACGTGGCCCGTCTGGTCGGACGGGATCTTCAACGTAATGAACTGCCCGGGTAGATGCTTGAAATCGTCGACGATCTCGTCAGGCACTTCGAAGGCGATGCTCACGGAGTCCTTGGTCTCCTGCACGACCTCCGACACGGTCAGCGTTCGCGATCGCGCGGTGGTGCCCGGCCGATTCTCCTGTTCGAGGGTCATTTGATGATCCCCCGCTTACGAGCCAAGGCGTAGCCCGCGCGTGTGACAGGCGCAGAGATGTCCTGGTAGCGCGGACCGACAACGCGTGCGACAAAGTCGAAGCCACGTGCGTCTGCGCCGATCAGCACTCGGGGCTTCTTCTTGTCCATTCCCTTGAGGATGGCGCACGCAGCTTTCTCCGGAGTGGTCCTGGCGATGTTGTTGAACATCGAGGCAATGGTGGCGGTATCTGCCCCCATATCGGATACACCACGAGCGTTGTTGACGATATTAGTCTTGACGCCGCCGGGGTGAACGCATGTCACCGTGACCGGATGCCGACTGATTTTCATCTCTTGCCGAAGCGCTTCGGTGAAGCCACGCACACCGAACTTCGCGGCGTTGTAAGCGCTTTGACTGGGGATCCCGACCAGACCGAAGACGCTGGAGGTGTTTACCAGATGACCATCACCAGAGGCGATCAGATAAGGCAGGAACGCCTTGGTCCCGTTGACGACACCACCGAAGTTGATGCCCATCAGCCAGTCGAAATCCTCCCAGGACATGTCGACAACGTCGGCGCCGAGGGCGACGCCGGCATTGTTGAACACCATGTTGACGCGCCCGAAAGACGACTGCACGCTCTCTGCGTAAACCTGGAACGCAGCACGATCTGCCACGTCCAACACGGCGGTCTCGACGGTCGCCCGATGCGCGGTGCGGCACATGGCCGCCGTCTCCTCGAGATGCACTTCGTCGACGTCGGACAAGGCAAGGCTGGCCCCGCGTTCGGCCAGTTGGAGGGCAAGGGACCGCCCGATCCCTGAGGCGGCTCCCGTGACGACTGCGACCTGGGTCGCGTAATTGCCTGCTGTCGAACTACTCACTGTCGGATACTCACTTCTCGATGACCTACGGTTGGATTGTCAGGCGATCTCGTACTCGGCGGGCTCGAAGTCTTTCGTCGCTCGCCAGTACTGCCACGTGAACCCGGGCCACACCGTACGGTTGACACCTTGCGAGTCCAGATACCAGCTCGTACATCCGCCGTTGGTCCATACGCCCTTGGCGAGCTTGTGTTGGATGCTCTTGTTGAAGTGTTCTTGAACCTCAGCCCGCACATCAACGCGCTCCGCACCTCGACTGTCGACGGCGTCGATGGCCTTCATGATGTACTTGATCTGCTGCTCGATCATGAATACGACAGAGTTGTGCCCAAGACCCGTGTTAGGTCCGAGCAGGAAGAACAGGTTCGGGAAGCCCTCGGTGGTGATGCCGAGGTGGGTATTGATGCCCGTCCGGTGCCAGTGCGACGGCAAGTCCTCGCCCCGAGCGCCCTTGAGCGCGAGTTGATCGAACCCGTCCGTGACATGGAACCCTGTGGCGTAAATGATCACATCCACAGGGTGTGACACGCCGTCAGGGGTGACGATCGAATCGGCAGTGATCTTTTCGATCCGATCGCTGATCACTGTCGTGTTGGGGGCGGCGAGCGCAGGGTAGTAGTCGTTCGATCCCAGGATGCGCTTGCATCCGATGCGGTAGGACGGCATCAGCTTCCGGCGTAGCTCGGGGTCGGTGATAGAACGCTCGATGTTCCATTTCGCCACCTTTTCGATTGGTCGCATAAGGTTGGAGTGGCCGTTGAGCCCGAAGGCCAGGCTCTCTGCGCCCCAGTAGACCGACCACCGAGCGAGGCGGCGAGTAATGGGGATCTTGCTGAGCAGCGTCCGAAGTACCGGCGGCACCGCGAAGTTCTTGCGTGGAAGTACCCAAGCCGGGGTTCGCTGGAAGACCGTGAGTGTGCCGGCGTCCTTCTGCACGAACGGCACGAACTGAATCGCGCTGGCACCGGTGCCAATGACGGCCACCCGCTTGCCCTGGAGATCCACTGTGTGGTCCCACTGTGCCGAATGGAACGCCTGGCCGGCGAACTCGTCGATTCCGGGGATGTTCGGAAAATTCGGGATGTGCAGAGCGCCGACACCGGACACGACGTACTGCGCGACGTACTCCCGGCCCGACTCGGTATGCAGGTGCCACCGAGATTCGGACTCGCTCCAGTATCCGGAGACCAACTTCTGCCCGAAGTGGATCTTCTGAGTGACACCACGCTTGTTGGAGATATCTTTCAGGTACTGCTCGATTTCGGGCTGCGAGGACCACACCTTCGACCAGCTACCGCGACTCTCGAACGAGTAGGAGTACATCAGTGACGGTACGTCGCACGCGCATCCCGGATAGGTGTTGTCGCGCCACGTCCCACCGACGGAGTCGGCCTTTTCTAGAACGATGAAATCGCTGTACCCGCGTCGGCGGAGCTGGACGGCCATACCGAGGCCAGAGAAGCCGCTGCCGATGATGAGAACTTTGGTAGTTATGGGCTCGGTTATTCCCGGGTCTGTCGCCGGGGCGGCGGACTTGGCGTTGGAGGACGGCATTGTGAAAATCTCCTGATCGAATGCAGAAAACGGACCCGCACGGCGCGCCGTGACGCGTGGCAGGTGTGGGAATGTCATCCGCCCAAGCCCACGAACGGAGGAATCCGGTCGTGGGGTCGAGGAATGGACTGTGGGACGCGCGGACCGGGCCGGGCGTGTTAGCGCAGATCGTCGGGCAGGCTGCGCGTTGCGCGCCACATCGCCATCGTGAACTTCCCCTCCATCATTCCGGCCTCGTGGAAGAACCGGATCATTGGCTCGGACATGAACTGCAAGTTGACGCGATAGTTCGGGCTCGTCTGCTGCGCCCACAGGCCGCGCAGACGGCTGATTCCGACATCGGGATATACCTTCGGATTGATGAGCAACGGGTATGCAAAGTTCGCAATGGCCGCTAACGTGCCTCTATGCCAAGCGCGCGAGATGCGTCCGCGACGCTGCATCCCTTCCACCATTTCCAGCCGCGCGAACGTGATGTGACGGGCCTCTTCGAGAACGTGGATCTTCATGAGCTGGCGCAGCTGCGGCTGCATTTTCGGGTCATTCATCGCCTCGCGCTGAGCGCGGTCGAGGATCTCCTCGATGAGCAGAGTCGCGCCGGACACGGACGGGCCGAGAGGCACAAAGTGCAAGATCTTCGCGATGCTCAAGAACCCCTTCGGCAACTTGTACGGTGCCAGGCCCGTCTTGTTGATCAGTCGGGCGAACATCGTCGAGTGACGTGCCTCGTCGCCGATCTCGTTAAGGGCGTAGAGGGACCTTTGATCTGTCAGGGCGCCTTTGGCGGATGTTCGGAGCAGCGCCGAGCTGAGCAGATTCTCCGCGTAGATACCGAAGCTGAGGATGCTGACGATTTCGTGGCGCCCGAGTTCCGCCTTTTGCTCATCGCTCATTTTCTCCCACAGCTTGGTGCCGTAGAGCGAGACCCGATGCTCTGGCAGGAAGTACTTTCCTTCCTCCCAGGGTGAGTCCCAATCGATGTCGATCTCCGCGTCATAGAATTTTTCGGCCGCCGCCCGCAGCAGTCGGCCGGCAGATCTCTGCATGTCGACGGGCTTGCGGGCGCTGACACGCGCAGCGCCTTCCGTTGAGACGTCGGGCTTGGTCTCCACATTTTGAACGGTCATGTGACACCTCCGTTGCGTTCCGGGCCGAGCTGAGTCTCGACTTCATACCCGTACTCCAGGTACCAGATACTGATAGTGTCTGCGCCAGTGCGTTCTTTTGTCAATGTTTGATGTGAAGAAAGTGAGCCTTGCGTGTCTGACGACCACGATCTCGACTACTCCGGCGAGGGCACATTGGTGTGCCGTGGCAAGGAGATTGCTGTCGGGGTGAAGATCAAAGGCTATTTCCAGCCCCTCAACGGCTTATACACCTGGTACGGCAGGATCGACAAGAATGATGCGCTCCACGCCGCCCTCTCGGGAAGGCGCACGGTTGCCGTCTTTGCGACACCTGAGGGACGCGCCGAGTGCGTCGTGGGCGACCCTGATTTCTGGGACCGCTATCGCATCTCGGGCACGAGCAGACCGCCGTACCACATCCCCACCACGCTCGAGGAAGTTGACTCGATAGCAGAGAGTGAACATCAGGGTTGACCGACCCGCTTTGCGCCCTGGGGCGTTCCTCAGCATCCAGTCCGATAGCGCCCAGGCGGTGCAGCAACGCCACCAGACGGCGCGCCGTGTCAGTGAACCGTCCCGGGTTTCTTGCCGCTCCTACGCTTGCAACATCTCCGGGCGGAGAGCCGATTCTTGACTGTGGTAGACCTTCTCGAATTCGTCTGGTGTGAGGTAATCGAGGGTGCTGTGGGAGGCGGCGTTGGTTGAACCAGTCGACCCATCCCATCGTGGCGAACTCGACATCGTCGATGGTCTTGAGCGGGCCGTTTAGGAACGGGCTTCTCTTCGATACTGCCTCGGTCTTGAACAACCCAATTGTGCTCTCGGCCAACGCATTGTCGTACGCATCCCCGACGCTGCCGATAGATGCCGCCCCCTCGAGCGAAGAAGCTCCGCACCGGATTCATCACCGATGACGTCACCATCGGCTCGCGGCCAGACGAAGTCGCGGATCGCAAAACGCCAGGGCATTGGGAAGGAGGTCTGATCATCGGGCTGGGCAGGTCCGCAGTGGGCACGCTTGTCGAACGCACCAGCAGATTCACCACGTTGCTGCATCTGCCACGTAAGGATGGGTACGGGGATGCGCCCCCGGTGAAGAACGGGCCGGCGTTGTCCGGTTACCGTTCGGAGTCGGTCCGCGATGCACTCCA
This sequence comes from Rhodococcus sp. AW25M09, assembly GCF_000333955.1. Classification (GTDB taxonomy): domain Bacteria; phylum Actinomycetota; class Actinomycetes; order Mycobacteriales; family Mycobacteriaceae; genus Rhodococcoides. The sequence continues at coordinate 1,243 of NZ_CAPS01000137.1, read as the reverse complement.
GGCTGCGATGACACCGCTGCCAAAGCACCTGCGCAGATCGGTGACCTGGGACCGCGGCAAGGAGCTTGCACGTCATGCGGAGTTGACCGCAGAAACCGGGATCCGTGTGTACTTCTGCGACCCGTACAGCCCCTGGCAGCGGGGAACGAACGAAAACACTAATGGATTGCTGCGACAATACTTTCCGAAGGGAACCGATCTCGCTCGATACCGTCGAAGTGACGTTCAGGCCGTGACGGATGCACTCAACAACCGCCCGCGCAAAACACTTGGGTGGCGAACCCCAGCGGAAGTGCTTGCGGAGCAGATACACTCGGCTTCACGGCACTGTGTTGCGACGACAGGTTGAATCCGCCCTGACTGCCGGCATCGCTGTGATGGATGAGCCCTGAGCCGACGCGGTGTCCACCGTGATCTCGTCGCCGCAACGCCATCTTCAGCGCCGTGGTGACCATCGCTGTGTCTTTGACCGTCGGCACGGCGAGGAGGCCTGCAAAATCCCGACATTCCCGATTCTGTCGGTGTTCGACCACTCGCAAACTGATGTGTGCCCGTAATCTCGCCCGTGGGTTACTGGAGTTGGGATGGTGTTGTCGAGGCCCAGAGGGCTTCGTAGTGGTCGGGGCTGATGTTACCGATATAGCTGTGGACGCGGTCGGTGTTGTAGAAGGTGTCGATCCAGTTGGCCATCGCAACGACCAACTCGAACGTCGTTGCCCATCGCCTGGAGTTGAGAAGTTCAACCTGCATTCGTCCCCAGAACGCTTCGATGACCGCGTTATCAAAGCAGTCACCGACCGAACCCGAATGAGGGTGTCAGTCCCGACCGGCGTAGATTCTCACCCCAGCTCCAGGAGGTGAACTGCGCTCCGTGATCAGCATGCAGAATCGTCGCACCACAGAGGGATCGCTCCCGAGCGGCCATGTTCACCGCGTTGTTCACCAGTGCGGTATCTGCAACCGTGGAGAACGCCCGTCCGACGATCTTCCGGGAGAAGCAGTCGATCACCGCACAGCAATACGCTTTCCCGTCGCGCGCTGGATGCTCCGTAATGTCTGTACACCACAGTTCGTTCGGCGCGTCAGCGGTGAATTTGCGTTCGACGAGGTCAGCTGGGGTGGACAAGCCCACCAGGTTCGGTTTGCGGCGCTTCGGTGTCGGTAGCCCGACCAGGCCTCGCTCGCGCATCAACGCCCGAACGAGCTTGCGGTTGACGACCATGTCGTACTCGTTGAGCAGCGC
>NZ_CAPS01000138.1 GCF_000333955.1 Rhodococcus sp. AW25M09 | reverse complement strand
ATCGATCCTTCTGTCGGTTCGGCGGAATGGTGGCTCGATCAGTACGTGAAGACGCGACGCTCCGGGCGAAGGGCCAGTCGTGTCCACAGCCCGGTGAGAACCACGGCGGTGAGCAGCCCGATCAGCGCGCCAGGGCCGGGGCCGGCGAGAGTTGAACTGTCGTGAGCGGACTGGCGTGTCCAGATGGACAACATCGCCAGGACCGAAGTGCTGGCGCATCCTGCGGCGGCGAGAACGATCAGATGGATCATTCGGGTATGGAGTGCGGCGGCTGAGCAGATCAGACAGAAGATCACACCGGCATGGGCGGCAATGACAGCGACGATGCTGGTCGATTCCGCCTGCGCCGCTGCATTGTTGAGCAATGTTGCCCAGCCCGTTGCCTCGCCCGACTGGCCCAGGCACAGACCCAGCCCTGCTACGGCGATCACTGTAGCCGCACGCAGGCGCTCGTGGGCAGCCATCTCTACCGTCGCCAGCACTCGTCGTTCGATGGCCTCGAACATGGGCCGATAGTGGCGAAGATCGTCGTGCACTTCGAACCCTCCCGTGAACTGCGGTATCGGCCGCATCCGTCGGCCGCGTCCTGTGTCGGCGCAGCTCATGACCGGTCGACCACCAGTCGCACCGCGGGCGGAGAAAGTTCCCGGATCGACGCGGGAACTTCGGCACCCGCGGATGCGACTGACTGTAGGTACCGCGGCGATGACGTCGGTACGAATCCGCCCGGTGGCTGACCGGGCGTGCTGCGCAGGAGTGCGTGGCCGGGCCGGTCGTGCGGCGCGGCCACGCACAGCGCGATCACTTCACGTTCGCTGACGCGGCGACACCAGTTCACTGTTCGCCGAGGTATCCCTCCCGGGTCGTCAGGATGTAGCGGGGTACCGACGCAGCCGGAGGCTGTTCGATACGACGAAGAACGACGAGAACGCCATGGCAGCGCCCGCGAGGAGCGGGTTGAGCAGACCTGCGGCCGCTATGCGGATGGCAGCGATGTTGTACCCGAACGCCCACACCATGTTTCCCTTGATGGTCGCCAGTATGGCCTTGGCCAGCCCCAACGAATCGACCACATCGCCGAGGTCGTCGCGGACGACTATGATGTCCCCGGACCGATGGCGACATCGGTGCCCGCGCCGATCGCCAAACCGAGATCCGCGCTCGCCAACGCCGGCCCGTCGTTGATGCCAGCTTCCGCCTGTCGAGGACTTCGTCGCGGTGCCCGGAATGGGAACCCACGGCCGGGTCCACGGGCGCTCGTCGAGATCGGTCGTAGACGAGGGGCGTTCCTTCCAGTCGGTGCGGTGGGGCGGGTACCCCGGTGCGGTCAGGCACGGGGGCGGGTGGTCACAGACGTGAGGTTCCGCGGACGATGTCACCCTCGATGTAGGTGAATCCGACTCCGCGGCCGTCACGGAGCGCGAAGTGGTATTCTGCGGGGACCCAGACGGTATCGAAGTGCGACGCCGGCCGCCCCTGCCGCGTCTGCCGCGTCTGTTGTCGTACAACCATATTCGGCGCGATCAGGGATGGCCGGCGGTTACGAGATCGACCTACGCATACCGGCGGCGGGCGTCGTCGATCTGGTCGGTGCACAGCAAGTGTGGATTGGGAAGGGGTTCGCCGGACGCATGGTAACCCTGTGGGCCGACCTCGCCAGCATCCACGCCGTGATCGACGGTTTGGTGGTCACCACGGTTGGAGCTTGTCAAGTTATCTGTGAGCGAATTTGCTTTCAGGTGAGATAAGGGTCGAGTCTGTCCGGATAGTTGATCACGAGCGCGCCGAGCGCTTGTTTCCAACCGGTCGTCAGAGATCCTTCGATCAGTCTGTTGACCTCCCTGCCGGTGCGGGGTGCGAGTCGATCTTTGCTCAGGCGGTCTCTCTCCCGGGCGCGCTTGTCCTCGATGCTGCAGATCGCGAGCCACAGAAGCTTCACTGCCGCTTGATCATTGGGGAAGTGTCCGCGGTTTTTGATGATCTTGCGAAGTTGATAGTTGAGCGATTCGATGGCATTGGTGGTGTAGATGATCTTCCGGAGCGCCGGTGGGAAAGCCAGGAACGGGATGAACCGCTCCCACGCGCTCTCCCACGTCCGCACCGCTGTCGGATACTTGACACCCCACTGCGAGGATTTGAAGTCGTCGAGTGCAGCTTGGGCCGCATCGACGGTGGGTGCGGTGTAGATCGACCGGAGCGACGACGCCACCGCTTTGCGGTCGCCGTAGGCCACGAACCGCATCGACGCGCGGATCAGGTGGACGGTGCACGTCTGCACGACGGTGTGCGGCCACGTCGCTTCGATGGCGTCGCCGAATCCAGTGAGGCCGTCCGTGCAGGCGATCAGGACGTCTCTGACGCCACGATTTGCCAGCTCAGCGCAGATCCCGGCCCAGAACTTCGCCCCTTCGTGTTCTTGAACCCAGATCCCCAACACGTGTTTGATGCCGTCGAGGTCGACACCGACGGCGATGTGCGCAGCCCTGTTGGTGACCTGCTGACCGGACCTGATTTTGACCACGATCGCATCGAGATAGAGGATCGGATAGATCGGATCGAGTGGCCGGCGCTGCCATTCGAGGACTTCCTCGAGGACCGAGTCGGTAATCTTGGAAATGGTCTCGCGGGAAATTTCGGTACCGATGGTCGAGGCAAGATGATGCTCGATGTCGCGCACTGTCATGCCGCCGGCGTAGAGCGCGACGATCATGTCATCGAGCCCACCGATCCTGCGCGCACCACGCGGGACCAGGGTTGGAACGAACGTGCCGTCGCGGTCGCGGGGGATTGCCAACGGCACATCGCCGACTTCGCTCGACACGGTCTTGCTGCTGAAACCGTTGCGAGCGTTGGGAAGTAGACGGCCGGCAAGGTCGCCCTTGTCGTATCCGAGGTGCTCGGTGAGTTCGGTCTGCAGTCCGCGCTCGAGAACCGCCTTGACCATCTCCTGCAGGAACCCGCCCTGCCCGGTGATCTGCAGCTGGCCCGTGTCGATCTTGGCCATCACCTCGTCGAGGGCACCCGAGGCCTTCAAGGCGTCGAAGGCGCTGAGCTCAGCCCGATCGTTCGTGTCATCTGCATGATTGCTGTCCACAGTCATGGTCACGATGATGCTCCATCCGTGTCAGTCCGTTCTTACACAAACCATCTGACACGCCCCACGGTGTGCCTCCCAGCTGACGAGCGCCGACCTCGACCGGTTGACCATGCGCGGCGCACGTGCAGGGCAGACTGCGCCGGCACTGCCCGCGTTCGATCCGAGTGCCCGCTTGCGCACTGCGGCACCGATCGAGGTCGATCGCACCGCCACCCGCGATGGACTGATCACCCTGCTCGGCCATCAGCTCGCATTGGGTCCGGACACCGCCGGAACCCGCATCACCCTCAGAATCGAGGGCGGTCTCATCCACGCCATCGCCGGTAACCATGTGATCAAGACCTTGCCGAATCCGTTGATCAGCAACGATAACCGCCAACTGACCCGCGTGCGTCGAGCAACGACGCTCCTCCCGCCGCCCTCGGGCCCCCAACGCGTGCACCGGAAAGTGCCGATAGACGGTGTCGTCATGGTCGACGGCCAGAGATTGCCCGTCGGCCGCACACACGCCGGAACCATCCTCACCGTGGTCGTCGAGGATCACCATTTCCGAGTTCTCGACGGCCCCACAAAACTCTCACTGCACGCCGGAACCACCACCAAACCGATCCGAAACTTCAACGCCCACCCGACCCCGAGACCGTTAACGATGTCCCGGTGACGATCAGTTAGGTATGTCCCGAGACCACACACGTCACGCATTTGCATGCGCAGAAATAGGCTCTGTGATGCACAACGATGTGCGTTACAGGGCCATGGATGCCTGGACGGTGACGTAGACGGCTACGACGAATAACAGGGCTGCGAAGCTACGGGTGAGTGTGGTGGCAGAAACTCTGTCGCTGATGACTTTTCCTGCGAACGAGCCTGTAATTGCCGCGAAAGTGAACGGTACGACGATCTCCCACGGGATGGTGGCACCCGTGCCGAGGCGTTCGGTGAAGGCTCCCGCGCTGGTGATGGAGATGATCACCAGTGACGTTCCGACCGCGACGGGCATCGAATAGCCCAGTGCCAGAACCAGGGCGGGGACGATGAGGAATCCGCCGCCCACTCCCAGAAACCCGGTGAGGCAGCCGACGACGAGCGCGGAGGCGACCAGCTTGACCACCTGCGAAGTAGTGATCTTCACTTTCGTGGGCTTGGCGGCGACCGCGACGGCGCTCGACCGTGTTTCCGCGGTCTCGACCGGGTTCGGCGTCGGTAGGTCGGCATCGTGTCCTCGCCGGGTGCGGCGCAGCATCGCACCGGCGGCGACGATCATCAGAGCCGCGAATGCGAGCAGCAAAATCTGCGGGTCGACCGATCGGTTGAGGATCGACCCACCGAAGGCGGTGCCCGCGCCCAGAAGTCCGAACACTGCCGCTGCCCGCCACCGAACGTGCCGTGCTCGCGCATGGCTGATGGCCGCGATGATCGAGGTGATTCCGACAATGATCAGCGAGGCGCTCGTTGCCGATTGCGGTTCAACCGCCAGGAGGTACACCAGAGCAGGAACAGTCAGTATCGATCCCCCACCACCGAGCGCGCCGAGGGAAAGCCCGATGAGAATCCCTGCGGCGACTGCGATCGCGAGGATGGCGACCATGTCAAATTACTGAGCCGGGCGTGCCGTCATCACGGACCACAGGGCGGCCGTCTTCGTGCCACGCCATCATACCGCCCGACAGATTGTGCGCCGTGCGATCGGCATCGGTGAGGGCCGCGACAGCTTTGCTCGACCGAGCGCCCGAGCGGCACACCACGACCAATTTCTGCTCGGGAGGATAGGCAGCAGGATCGAGATCGCCGAGGCGTACATGGACGGCGTCCGGGGCGTGGCCGGCTGCCCATTCGTCGTCCTCGCGGACATCGATCAGGATGGCTCCCGATTCGGCGATCAAAGCGTGTGCGGCGGCCGGATCGGCTTCCGGTGGTGCTCCAGTCATGAAGAACGCTCCTTGGATCAGTGGGTGCTTACAGGGCGTGCAGCGGCGTGGCCGGCACGAAGCGATAGCCGTCGCTCGGTGAGAACGTGGCCGAGACGGTGAACCGATCTCCTCGAATCACTGTGTGCCGCAACTCCACCGGCCGGGAATTCATGCAACCCGAACGGCGGATCGACAGCGCGGAGGTCTTCGAATCGAGTTCGAGTGCTGCCGCATCCTCCGGATCCGGGACGACGGCAGTGACGTCCTCGCGGCCACCGGTCAGGCGGATGCCGCAACGCTTCTCGAGCTCGATGTAGAGAGCCGTGTGAGTGAAGTCCGCATCCAGGAGGTCGCGTGCCAGATCCCCCGGCAACCAGGCACGGTCGAGCGCCAACGGCATGGTCCCTGCCATACGGATGCGCTCTAGGTAGAGCAGCGGCGCCTTGGGACCGACCCGCAGGGTAGCGGCCACCGCGGGGTCGGTCCGCAGTTCGAGTACACGCACCACGCTGTGCTGAGCAACACCCGTGGCTTCCACCGCAGCGAAGAGACTGTAGAGCGCACCGAGTGGCTGCTCGATCACCGGCGGAGCCGCCAACCGAGAAGGCCGGCCACGCTCTGCAATCAAGATTCCTTCGTTCCGCAGGTGCCGCAGGGCCTCGCGGGTGGTGTGACGGCTCACCCCGTAGCTCGTCGTCAACGCATGCTCGCCCGGGAACTCGGAGCCGGCGAATTCGTCGTCACCGATTCGGCGGACCAGATCAGCATGCAGTTGCGCCCACAGCGGCATCGCACTGGAGCGGTCGAGCGCGGCACTGCGATCGGGTTCAACCATCAAAGGCCCTCCTGTCGATCTGTGTCGGAATCCGAATTCGAGCCGCCGACTGCTGGCCCTCGGGGCCACTGTACAACAAATGTACGTACATCCGTACGGACGGGAGATGCTCTGCGCAGGTCGACACGCAACAAGACGACCTTCGCATCGACAAAGTCTCGCCGAGCACGAACGAGCGCCTGGTGGAGATCGCGCCGAACCTGGTGAATCCGTCCGCGTAGCGACGCGGCATCACGTCGCCTCCCAGTCGGTCCCGGGTCAGGCCAGTCGGTGCCGGATCAGGAGTGTCGCCCGGGG
>NZ_CAPS01000139.1 GCF_000333955.1 Rhodococcus sp. AW25M09 | reverse complement strand
CCCGACCGCTATCGTCGGCACCACCGCACCACCGCACCGGAAGGACAACCACTGATGACACTCACCATTGGCGACACCGCCCCCGATTTCCACGCCCAAACCACCCAGGGTCCGATCAACTTCCACGAGTGGATCGGTGAAAGCTGGGCAGTTCTGTTCTCCCACCCCCGCGATTTCACCCCGGTGTGCACGACCGAACTCGGTTACATGGCCACGATCAAACCCGAATTCGACCAACGCAACACCAAGATCATCGGGTTGTCAGTCGACCCACTCGACAACCACGTCGCATGGGCCGACGACATCGCCGAAACACAAGGTACCGCGCCCAACTATCCGATGATTTCCGACAACGACTACACCATTTCGAAGGCCTACGGGATGCTACCCGCCGAAATCGCCGGCGACCCGACCAGTCACACTCCGGCCGAGATGGCGACGCTGCGCAATGTCTTCGTCATCGGCCCCGATAAGACGATCAAGTTGGTGCTCATTTACCCGATGACCACCGGCCGCAACTTCGACGAGGTGCTGCGTGTAATCGACTCGCTACAACTCACTGCCGCGCATAAGGTGGCCACCCCCGCCCAGTGGAATAGAGGTGGCGACGTGATCATTGCCGGCTCGGTCAGCGACGAGGATGCTAAAAAGATCTATCCGGATGGCTGGACTGCCCCTCGCCCCTACTTGCGCATCGTTGCCGACCCCACCCAAGGCTGAGGGCGACGCCCACGGGCATGCTGAACCGTCCTGGATCTGACGGAGACCTGGTTCGAGCCACTTGGCGGTCGGAGGTGTCGGTCGAGATTGCTGACGGTGCTCGTTCTCATAGGGGTCGCGGTGGGCCGAATATCACCAGGGACACCAGTAGTCCGGTC
>NZ_CAPS01000140.1 GCF_000333955.1 Rhodococcus sp. AW25M09 | reverse complement strand
CCGCGACCTTCGTGCTCGCCCGTCTACCGTGGAGCGGGACAGGGCCGGGCATTAGGTTTGCCAATCCTCTAAGTACCATGGCGGCGGGGACGACCGGAGGTGGTCCGGTAAATGCGAAGGACGGACGATGAGCAAGCGGATCGAACTGATGGCGGGCCTCGCACTGGCGACCGCGGCACTGTTGACGGTGTCGGGGTGTTCGAGCGCTGAGTCCGACCCGGGCGGGGACAACCGGATCACCGTCTACAACGCCCAACACGAGTCGCTGACGAAAGAATGGGCCGACGCGTTCACCTCGGAGACCGGCATCGAGGTCGACCTGCGCCAAGGGAGCGATACCGAACTCGGCAACCAACTCGTAGCGGAGGGTGACCGATCGCCAGCGGATGTGTTCCTCACGGAGAACTCTCCGGCGATGACGCTCGTCGAGAACGCGGGTCTGTTCACCGACGTCGACCAGGCCGTGCTGGCCCAGGTTCCGAGCCAATACCGCCCGTCGAACGGCAAGTGGACGGGTATCGCCGCCCGCTCGACCGTGTTCGCCTACAACACGGACATGCTGACCCCCGATCAGCTCCCGGCCTCACTCCTGGACCTGCAGGACCCCGCCTGGAAGGACCGCTGGGCAGCATCGCCGTCGGGAGCCGATTTCCAAGCCATCGTCAGTGCGCTGCTCGAATTGAAAGGCGAGGACGCTACACGCACCTGGTTGGAGGGGATGAAGAACAACGTCCGCGCCTACAACGGTAACGGCACGGTGATGAAAGCCGTCAACGCCGGAGAAATCCCGGGCGGCGTGATCTACCACTACTACTGGTTCGGCGATCAGGCCAAGACCGGAGAGAACAGCAGTAACGTCGCCCTGCACTACTTCAAGAACGAAGACCCCGGCGCATTTGTCAGCGTCTCCGGCGGCGGCGTCCTGCAGTCCAGCGCGAAACAGGATGCAGCGCAGCAGTTCCTGGCGTTCGTCACCGGACCGAAGGGTCAGGAAGTTCTGCGGGACGGGATGTCGTTCGAGTACTCGGTGGGCAGCGAAGTGGCGGCCAACGCGGATCTGGTCCCCTTGACCGAACTGCAGGCCCCGCAGGTGGACCCGGCGAAGCTCAACAGCCCGAAGGTCACCGAGCTCATGACCGAAGCCGGTTTGCTCTGATTCCAACGACGAACGGTCGAGAACAACGGGGGCCGGCCCACACGCTGCGGTGCCCAGCAGGCCGGCCGCGTATGCCCTTGCCTCTGGCTGTCACCGCAGTGATTGTCGTGGCGATCTCGCTCATCCCGCTCGGGTACGTGATCGTGGAGAGCGTGGACACCGGCTGGGCCACCGCGTCGGCGCTGCTGTTCCGATCGCGGGTCCGCGAATTGTTGGCCAACACCGTGATGTTGGTAGTGATCACGGTGCCCATCTGTGTCGCAATCGGCGTCGCGGCTGCTTGGTTGGTCGAGCGCACACGAGTATTCGGAGCGAAGGTGTGGGCGGTATTGCTTGCCGCGCCGCTGGCTGTCCCGGCGTTCGTGAACAGCTACTCGTGGGTGACGGCGATCCCTTCCCTCGGCGGGCTGCGCGGCGGCGTTCTGATCGCAACGCTCTCGTATTTTCCTCTCGTCTACATTCCCGTGGCCGCGACGCTACGCAGGCTCGACCCCGCGGTCGAGGAATCGGCGCGAGGACTCGGAATCGGACCGTGGGCAGTGTTCTTTCGCGTCGTGGTGCCGCAGCTGCGGCTGGCAATCGCCGGCGGCGCGCTTCTGGTCGCGTTGCACCTACTCGCCGAATACGGTGCCTTCGTCTTCATCCGCTTCGACACATTCACTACAGCGATTTTCGAGCAGTATCAATCGACGTTCAACGGAGCGGCGGCGACCATGCTCGCCGGGGTGCTGGTATTGCTGTGCCTCACATTGTTGGTGATCGAAGCGGTTGTGCGTGGCAGTGCCAGGTATGCCCGCATCGGCTCGGGTGCAGCCCGCCCGGCCGTGCCTGCAGAACTCGGTTGGCAGTATTCGCCGATCGCGCTCGTCTTCCTGGGGATGTTGATCGCACTGTCTCTCGGAGTCCCGATCGCCAGTGTTCTGCGGTGGCTTGTCGTCGGCGGCAGCGCGGTGTGGGAGTGGGACGAAATCTCGTCCGCGCTGCTGCAGACGCTCGGGTTCGGAATTGCCGGTGCGGTCATGACGTGTGCACTCGCGTTCCCGGTCGCGTGGATCTCGATTCGCCACCGCGGACGGTTCAGCCGTGTCCTCGAGGGCGGTACCTACATCTCGAGTTCGTTGCCCGGCATCGTGGTTGCGTTGGCGTTCGTCACCGTCGCCATTCGGTACGCAAATCCGCTGTATCAAACAGTTGTCGTCGTGATCGCGGCCTACGCATTGCTCTTCCTGCCACGCGCATTGGTCAACCTGCGGGCGGGGCTCGCGCAGGCGCCCGTCGGGTTGGACGAGGCGGCTCGGTCGCTGGGTCTGTCACCGCTGTCGAGTTTCTTTCGGGTGACTCTCAGATTGGCTGCGCCGGCCACCGCAGCGGGCGGTGCGTTGGTGTTCTTGGGGATCGTGAACGAGTTGACCGCGACATTGCTGCTGGCACCGACCGGAACCCGCACTCTGTCGATGCAGTTCTGGTCGCTGAGCAGCGAGATCGACTACTCGGGGGCTGCTCCGTACGCGTTGATCATGATCGTGCTGTCTCTGCCCATGACCTACGTTCTCTTCTCCCAGTCGAAAAAGGCGGCAGGACTATGACATACGCGGTGGAGGTGGATGGGCTGGACAAGTCGTTCGGTCCTGTGACGGTGCTACGTCGTGTTGAGTTCGCTGTCGATGCCGGGTCGACCACAGCCATCGTCGGACCGTCCGGTTGCGGTAAGACGACGCTGCTGCGTCTGATCGCGGGTTTCGACAAACCCGACGCAGGCACTGTCGCACTGACCGGGAAGGTCGTCGCGGGATCCGGCTGGACGCCTGCGCACCGAAGGTCGGTGGGGTACGTCGCCCAGGACGGGGCACTGTTCCCACACGCCACGGTCGGCGCGAACATCGGGTTCGGCCTGCCACGCCGTGCCCGCACCGTCTCGAAGATCACCGAACTGCTCGAGATGGTGTCGCTGGATTCGTCCTACGCCTCACGTCGACCCGACCAGCTCTCCGGCGGCCAGCAGCAACGGGTCGCGCTCGCGCGGGCGCTGGCGCGTGAACCTGAATTGATGCTGCTCGACGAACCGTTCTCGGCACTCGATGCCGGCTTGCGGGCGAACACTCGACGGATCGTCGCCGACGTCCTCGCCAAGGCTGGGATCACCACCATCCTCGTCACCCACGATCAACCCGAGGCCCTGTCGTTCGCCGACCGGGTTGCGGTGATGAGCTCGGGCAGGCTCGCACAGATCGGTACACCTCGTGAAATCTATTCCCGCCCTGTGGACGTCACCACCGCGGAATTCATCGGTGACGCCGTGATCTTGACGGCCCACATCGAGAACGGCCGTGCCCGCTGCGCCCTCGGCGACGTCGCCGTCGCCCCTTCCCCGAACGCCATCGAAGGTGCAGCCCGAATCATGTTGCGGCCGGAGCAAATCGAGGTGACCACCGACGGCGCGGGTGCATCGGGGGCCGTCGTCGACGTGGAGTACTTCGGGTCGGAGATGCTGCTCGGGATCCGCCTCGACACCGCGGACACCGCTATGGCCCAGCGGGTCACCGTGCGCCGCTTCGGCGCCACGGCTCTGACGCCCGGCGACAGGGTCGCCATCCGCGTCATCGGCGACGCCGTAGTGTACGACCTGTGAGAGAGCTACTCAGTGTGAGGCAGCCTCTCGCGTCCTGCTCGATCATGCGATCGATGCCGAACAATGTGCGTAGTTAGTGGGCAGACTTGCACCATCCAGACTGAGGCAACGCCCCGGAGGCAATCACGTCTCGACCCCAAGCATGGAACGGGCCGGCCGGCATCGACTGTCACCGCCGTCTACGATCCGCACGCGGGTTGATGTCTTGAAGGTGGTGGGCGGCTTCGTCGTCATCCAAACTGGGGGCATCGATTGCGTTGCTTGCAAATCTGGTGGCCCGCACTAAGTCTTCTTTCTTTCGAGGACGGACTCCCCCTGAGCGGCGGAAGAACCCACTGATTCCGATTTCCCACGCACACCACCACCATCGCGAGCGGTAATCGGTCCTGGAACACAGAGGCAAGCAGGAGACGTTCACCCGCGCACAATCAGACGACGGTTAGATGGATCAGTGCAATGCTGAGTGCGACGACGATTCCCGCGATGAACCGGGCTGCATATCGAGTGATCCGGTAATTTGACATCGCTGCCCATCAACATGCGGTCAGAGGTGAACCGCACCAACGGAATCAGCGCGATCGGAATACCGAAGGACAACACGACCTGCGAGACGACGAGAGCGCGACTGGGGTCAACCCCAGCGGCGAGGATCGCCAGTGCCGGAACCAGCCGCCGCACACGATCGGGATGCGCTTGCGTGGACGGTGCACGCCTGCTTTTCGTGTGTGTCGCTGCAGGAGCGATCGTGACCATCGACGCACTGACCAGTCTCGACATCCCCTTCGTGTTGGTACTTCTCACCGCGCTTGCCGCTGTCGGCACTGACCCTCAGGAAACGTCGCCGAACCATCAACGCAGACATCGATGCAGTGGATCGGAAGCGCACCGCGAGACGAGGTCCAGCGACACGACCACCCCGTACCAAGAGACCGTGAAGCCCGCGTGCGAACTTTCGACACAGACCCGGTCGTCGTTCGGTGCAATGTTCGCTGACTCACTCACAACAGGGGTCGCTCCTGCGGGGTGACACCTGGGATCGTCGCGCGCTGAAGACTATTGCTCGCACTCCGGCATTTCCGCATCTAAGAACTCGAGAAGTTCCCTGAGCAGTCGGTCTGCGCGGTTTTCGACATCGGCAAGAACCGAATCGACGTCGTCGAGGAGCGCGTGGGAGTGCCTTCGTGCGAGTGTGCCGCGTTCGTAGTAACCAGGGTCGAGCGAGACCGCCGATGCAGGCTCGAGCGTAAAGACACGCTTTGGGTTCGTCTCTCGGACGGGGGGCGGTATGTGCGTGGGAGCGCGTCCCCCGAGGTGTGCTCGAACGATATCGGCTATTCCCCGGGAGGTGAGAGGGGTTGCGACCAGCGGGGTATGGCCCCACCGGTCGATCGTGGTCAACAACGGCCGTTCGCTGCCTGGGTCGAGATGAGTAACGGAGTCGGCGAGTTCGGTTCCGTCGACGTGCTCGATGGCGTCGGCGAGCATGCGTGTGCTGGGGTGCCGCTCGCCGTGGGCCAGGACCTCGTACCAGCGCCTGTACACCTTTCTCGGTGATGCGCCCGCCCTCACGAGCTCCAACGAAGTGACGGCATGTACACCGGTGCCCGTTTCGATTGTGAGGGCATCGAATTCGGGTTCGACGGCGACATCTCTTATTCGCAGTGCCGCGATCTCGGTGTATGGCAGCCCGGCCGCGGCAAGAGTGAGGACCAGTGCATCTCGGCGAGCGAACAACGCCGCCGGCCACCCTGTTCCGGGGAGGCGCGTGACGATGCCGCCGATCCGAGTTGCGGTGTCGCGCAAACGCGCTGCACGCAGCGCGTCCAGAGCCGCTCGCACGCTCTGACCGCGACCCGGCGGGGGCAGGGCGCGGTCTCGATGAACAGCGTCGATGACGGCGATGCGACGACGTTGCGTTGCCGGCGCGGCAGGGTTGGCTCGGAGGAACCGAACGAACAACTCCGGTGAGACCGGCAACGCCGACTGATCATGAGCGGTGCACCAGTCCGCGAACAGCGACCACGTGTGTCGACCCCGTTCCGGGACAGTGTCGTTCGATACTGGAGTTGTTCGGACAAGGTCGGTGTTGTCGCCGCTCGTCGAGGTGTCGGTGCCGTGCATGAGGGTCACAAGCCGAGATCGTTCACGGCGTTGCCGACCAGAGGCGCGTTCTCGCGGGCATAGATTTCGACCATTCCCGGGCTTCTGTGTCCGGTCTGTCGCATGATCGCGTGTGCGTCGGCACCGTTACGGAACGCTTGAGTGACGAATCCGGCACGCAGTGAATGTCCGCCCAGCTGGGCGAGAAGGTCTGCGTCGTAGCCGGCGCGGCCGGCGCGGCGGCGGATCGCGGCGTGCACTGCCGCACCCGACAGTGCGGTCTGGGATAGGTTGCCGTTCTTGCGGATCGACCGGAACAGCGCCGACCGCGTGTCAGCGGTGGGCAGGGTGCTGTGGCAGAGATGGGAGTCGAACTTCGCTGCGCGGGAAAGCAAACGAATGATCGCGGTTCTGCCACCGGTATCGAATGCAGCAACGATCTGCAGCCAGCGAACCCACGCGCAGACCGGGCATGATTCGTGCCGGTCGGTGAACGGCAGCGCCTTCACCGTTCCGGTTCCGTCCTGGTCGGTCTTCGAGTGCCGCAGGCGGACATGCGCACCGTCGAGGCGATCGCGGCGCACATCACGACATTCGAGGTCCACGAGTTCGCTGCGCCGAAATGCCCCGGAGTACCCCATCAGCAGTAGTGCGGTGTCGCGGCGTTCGAGCACTTCACTGGCCCAGCCGGTGACACCGGCACGTGCTACGTCAACGATGGCAGTGATATCGGACGTCAGGAGTGGGGCGCGGGGATTGCGGGGGCGCTCCCCCGCGGCGGCGTAGTCTCGGCGGATACCGGCGAGGGTGGCGCGCACCATCTCGTGGCCACACGGGGTGTCGTGGCCGAGCCCGCGGTGACGGTCGGTGATCGCAGCGACCCATTTGCCGAAGGTCGACGGTGCATACGCCCGGACTCCGTCGACGGTCAGCGAGTCCGCCGCGTCAACGAGATACGCAGCCACGGTCGCAGGGTGCGCCGGCAACGAGATGTGCCCGGCGGCAGTGCACCAGGTCTCGAATCGCCGCCACGCCGAATCGTAGGCGCGGCGGGTTGCGGCAGACCGCGCCGACGCCATCGACCGTTCGATACGCGCAGCCACCTCGGCCGACAGGTCCGGAAACACCACCGCACCACTCACCAGGGCAACTGAATCTGCGTCCAGGACCTCACCGAGCTGCCGTTCTGCCATGGCAAGAACTGTAGTGCGCACCTCCGACAGGCTTTTTGATTTCAAAACACGCTCACCTGGTGTTTCGCCGGGGATGGTGCGGGAAAATGGGCGTACGACGGCCTGCAGTACCACTTCTCGGTGCTCTGAGCGTCGGTTGAGGAGCAGAAGTTTGCTCCGTACACGGCCGCACCGGTCTGTTCGAATTGCTCGACAGTTGAGTATCCCTGGGACGGGTCGCAAGCGTAGCCGTCGAGGACTTGTCCGGCCACGAGATCAGGTCGTTCCACTGAGCAGTAGCTCTTTGGACGGGAAACCCGTCGAATCTCCTTCACTTTGACACCTACACCGGCAGCTCGTGGCGGGGTCGCAGCCCTACGAGGACCTAGTCGGGGCGTGACACCCGAATAGTTCTCGAGTACGCGGCTCGGAATTATCGGGAACTTCCGGGACCGCTGGCCCGACTACTGCACGAGTAGGACCGGCTGAGCGCCCAGTGCAGCCCGAGGAGAAGGAACCGAAACACGCAGATGTCCACCAGTGAAATCGATCGACCGCCTGCGCCCGGTGACACCCCGCCTTCGGTGACGAAGATCCCGTTGTGGCCACAGATCAGGCCGTTCGTGCTGCGGTTGCACTTTTATGCCGGCATCCTGGTCGGACCGTTTCTGCTGATCGCGGCCGTGACCGGCCTGCTGTACACCATCAGCCCGCAGTTGTCGGACTACGTTCATCGCCACGAACTGACAGTCGATCAGGTCGGCGATCAGCAGCTGCCGCTCAGTGAGCAGGTCGCCGCGGCCCGGGCCGCCCACCCAGAAGGCTCGATCACCGAGGTCCGGCCCCCCATCGACGCCGAGAGCACCCACCCGTGTCGTGCTGGCGGTCGACGACGTTCCCGAGGGGTACGGGCGGACCGTGTTCGTCGACCCTTACACCGCGCAGGTCCGCGGAGAACTGACCACGTTCGGTGAGTGGCTCCCGGTGCGCGCGTGGATCGACGAACTGCACCGCAACCTCCACCTCGGCGATCTGGGCCGTAACTACAGTGAGTTGGCCGCCAGTTGGCTGTGGGTGGTCGCACTCGGCGGGCTCGTGTTGTGGACGCCCGGGTCCGCCAACGCTCGTCCAGTGCCTCCGAAGCCGCCAGAGCTGCTCTGGTGCCGGAGCCGAGGAAGAGGGGCCGCGCCCGCGCGTTGTCGTGGCACGGCACGGTCGGGGTGTGGATCATCGCCGCTCTCCTGCCTCTCTCGGTCACCGGTTTGACGTGGTCACGGTATGCCGGAGAGACCATCGGGGACGTACGTACGGCGCTGTCGTGAACGACACCGTCGGTCGAGACTCATCCTGCCGGAACGGGCGAGAATGCAGGCGGTGATCACCACGGGGGAGACGGTGCGCCGGTCACCGACACCGTGATCGGTGAAGGCGCGGAATCGACGGTGTCGAGGCCGCCGCCCAGGGCGCGGGCCTGCAGGCACCGATGAAGCTCGTTCCTCCCGCCGAAGAGGGACAGGCATGGAAAGTGCAAGAGGCCAAACGTGATTGGCCCACACGCTACGATTCGGTAGCCGTCGATGCCGCGTCGGGCCAGGTGATCGACAAGGTCGAGTTCGCGAACTGGCCGCTCATGGCCAAGATGACCAACTGGACCATCGACGCCCACATGGGCATCCTGTTCGGACTCGTCAACCAGATCCTGTTGGCGCTCACCGCTATCGGTCTGATCGCCGTCATCCTTCGCGGCTACCGGATGTGGTGGCTGCGGTGCCCGACCCGGGCACGAGGAATCAGGTTCGGACCACCTGCCAAACGCGGGGCGCTGCGCCGGATGCCGCCGTGGGCCGCGGTAACCGCGGTAGTGATCGCAGTGATCCTGGGCTGGTACATGCCGTTGTTCGGAATAACACTGGCAGTGTTCGTCGCCGTCGACGTCGCTCTGGGACTACGTCACCACCGTCGATCGCGCGGAACCACACTCGAATCCGCGTCGCTGCCGTCGCGGGAAGAACGAGCCGACGCGGATCGAGCACCGGGTATCGATGCACACAATCGGCAGGACGCGTCGTGATCGCTGATAGTTCGCTGCGGTGGATCACCACAGCACTGTTCGTGTTCGCGGCCGGATACTGCGTGTACCGCATCATCCGCGCCGCGCAGTGGAACGTACGGATCGACCACGGGTTCCACCTCGTGATGTGCGCGGCCATGATTGCGATGGCGTGGCCGTGGGGGCTCGGCGTCCCGCTGTTACCGCAGGGAGTGTTCTTTGCCGCGGCGACGGTGTGGTTCGCGATCTCCGCAGCACGCACGGCACCGGGCACGACCGGTGTCGACGAGCACCCCCACGGACCTGCGATGGGCAGCTATCACGTGTTCATGATGGCTGCGATGGTGTGGATGGTCGCGGTGATGGCCGGGTGGCTTCCCGGCACCGCCGCGCACGATCACACCGCCGACGCCGCCGACGGTGACATGTCCGGAATGGGCGCGCACGCACACACCCCCGACATGGACATGAGCAGTCCTGACCATACGGCCGCGATGAGCGGACCGGGATGGATCTCCGCGGTATCACTCACGCTCACAGTCGTCTTCGCTGTCGCAGCGATCGTGTGGCTCTACCGTCTGTTCGTCGCCGAACAGAGCACTGCTCTCGCACCTGTACATCCTTCGCCTGGATCGCAGGCAGGTAATATCGCCGTCGATGCGCTACCGGCGTCGCGGCCGCAGAGTGTCGCTGCGGCGTGCGAGGTGGCGATGGCAGCCGGAATGGCGATCATGATGGGCGTCGTGTAACACCGATGATCGACCGACGCCACTGCAGTACAGCGACATCGAACGAGGCTATGTGACAACCGATTCACCGCACCATATTTCGCGCACACGCCAGTCGCTGTGTGTGCGTTACGTCCTTGCGATCGCGCTCGTATGCGCGGCCGCGTTGGTCGTTGTCGTCACCGTCCGCTCGGGGGACACCCGACACGCAGCCAGCGGTGACTCGTTCCCTGGCACCTTCACATCGCTTCTGTACGTCCTGCTCCGTTTCACCGTCTCACTCGCCGCCGCGATCACGATGGGCTCATTGGTATACGGGATAGTCTGTACCCGTTTCTGCCGTGTGGGCCGGGTCGGTCCCGACGGATACGCGACCCTGCTCACTGCTGGCCGATCGAGCCTGAGAACCGTCTGACGCTCCCTCGCTCGAGCAGTTCGCGACCTTCTGGCGGTTTGACTTCGTCACCGGCGGCGCGGCAGTCGTCCTGATCGCGCTGTACGGGTGGGCAGTTCTGCGGTTGCGACGGCGCGGAGATCAGTGGCCCCTCGGGCGTACCATCGCCTGGATGACCGGGTGCCTGGCGTTGCTGGTGGCGACGAGTTCAGGTCTCGCTGCATACGGTTCGGCGATGTTCAGCGTCAATATGGGTGCGCACATGACGCTCAACATGTTCGTTCCGGTCCTGCTCGTGCTCGGCGGGCCGGTCACGCTCGCGTTGCGGGCGCTGCCCCCAGCTCGGGAGGACAGGATGCCGGGACCGCGGGAATGGATCGTGTGGGTGGTCCATTCACCACTGATGCGAGTGCTGTCGAACCCCGCCGTCGCGGTCGGGTTGTTCGTCCTCTCCATCTATGCAGTGTATTTCAGCCCGCTGTTCGACGAGCTGGTCCGCTACCACTGGGGACACGAGGTGATGAATATCCACTTCATCGTCACCGGGTACCTCTACTACTGGGTCATCATCGGCATCGACCCCGGACTGCACCGGGTTCAGGCCGCACGAAGGAACGCAGCTGGGATCCACGAGCAACTCGTAACGTTCGATCACCAGGATCAGTGATGCGCGCAGCCCTATGCTTCCTGCAATGCGCATTCCCCCATCCCGCCCCGAAAGATGCTGGTCTATACCGTTGTGTAGGAGATGTCGGTCATGCCGTTCACGGGATGGCACGTACCGCGGCGTCGAGAGCACCGGGTGTGCTCAGGGCGATCGGTTCGCCGTTGAGCAGGACTGTGGGAGTGGCGTTGATGGTCTTGAGCACCGACTGGGTGGAGTCGGCCACCCAGTCGGTGTAGTGGCCGCCGGTGATGCAGTCGCCGGCGGTGTCGGGAACTCCCGCTGCGACAGCGATATCGGTCAGTTGCTCGTCGCTCAGCCCCGAACCGCCTTCGGCGGGCTGCTGCCCGTATACGGCGGCGGATCAGGAGTGTCGCCCGGGG
>NZ_CAPS01000141.1 GCF_000333955.1 Rhodococcus sp. AW25M09 | reverse complement strand
TTCTGGGTCTCCCGCTGTGGACAACCGCGGGTGGTTCGCCCGCATCGCTACGCGTTGGCCATCGCGCTCGGTGGGTCGATCGATGAGTCGGTGAACGCATTGCACATGTCCGACAACCCGATCTGTGTACGAGTGACGCTGGACGAGGCGCAGCAACAGCCTCTTCACGTGGTCGACGGGAACCAATCGCAGAATCTGCGCGACATGGCCGCGAAAGGTCGCGGCGGTGGACGCCGCCGACCCGGGCTTTGGTACGGGCCGGATCGAGCCGCACGGGCGACGCGCGCCGGTTGCGTACGGCGGTACGCCATGGCCGAGACGACGTATCGGTGCAGGCAGCCTACTGAAGAGCGGTACACCCACGCTGTTCTCTCTAGCGTCGACGGATCGCAACCCACAGTCCGCAACGTCGGCAGATATAGGCAGCTCCCCCTGCCAGGGAGTGCAACTTCACGGTCGGGAAATCGCGACCACAGCAGGAACAGGCCGAGGTGCCGTCACTCTCACTGGACAGATTCATGAGCAAGCCCTTTCCGTCGAGAGTGACGGGAGAAGTTCGGCACTCCGTCTCCTTCCGCGTAATCGAATTCTACGACCTGTGCGCTGCCAACTTCAGCACGGATATACCGTGGGTGGATGGAGATCACCCTGCAGTATTTCGACGGTTGCCCGAACTGGACGGTCACTGCTGAACGGTTGCAGCTCCTCGCCGCGGAACACTCGGACGCCGTGCTCGTCTATCAACGCGTGGACACGGTGGACATGGCCGAACAGGTGCGTTTTCGTGGCTCTCCGACCGTTCTCGTCGACGGCGTCGACGTCATGGGCGACACATCCGCCGCAGTCGGTCTGGCCTGCCGTGTGTACATGACAGGTGACGGGCCGGCGGGTGCGCCGAGCATGGCTCAGCTCCGGGAAGCCATCCTCGGCTGACACCCGAATCGGGATACCCCAGGGGGTACTCATTGGTATCGTCGGTGACATACAGTCAGCTGATCGGCATGGTCGACGGGGCACAGCTCCGGAGGCCGGTTTGCTGAAAGCACTGACGGTGTTCGGCGTGCTGTTAATGCCTTCGGTGACACCGAACAATGAAGGTGATACAGCCGTGCTCGGGGGCCCGCATCCCTTTTTGAGTGCGGAGTCGCGGACGTCGCTGAATCCGGCGGTCGTCGATCCGACGAGATGTCCCGTGCGGGCGTTCTTCATCCCGCAGATGCGGGCCGTCCCGTCTCGACGGACCAGGGATCGACGCAGTTCGCAACCGTCGACACCGACGGCAACCTGATCGCCTTGCATAACGACGCCCCCGCACCCGAGGGACAGTTCTACCCGTCGCTCGACGGACGAGGGCGCACGATTGAAATTGGCTCGGCGCGGCGACTGCCGTCACCACTGACCGATCGACCCGCTCTTGGCAGGACCACTCAAGAGCCCATCGGACCACACATGATCACACCCGCAGCGGCGAGGGCACCGAACACGATCGGACTCGCGGTGATCGAGAGGACGATCAAGGACAGTTGGGTGCGGGCCCGCGCGTGCACGGGGGTGGACACAGCGACGGTGAGGCGATGAGCACGAGCGAGCACGTCGCCTCCGCTCGCGCCGAGGGCACCCGCGGGAGCGACGGACGAACCAGTGAGGGCGAGCAGACCACCGAGTAGCGCCCGCCGACCATGGGAGCGGGCAGCGCTGTCGTCCGCGCACATCTCGAGCAGCAGGGCGATCTCGGTCGCCCCGTCGCGGAACAACCGCATCCATGGAGCTGCCGCGGCGAGTCCGCGAACAGAGGCAAGCAGCAGGTGATGGCGACCGATTAGGTGAGCACGTTCGTGCGCCAAGACGGCGCCTAACTGATCCGGGACGAGTGCATCCAGGGCACCAGTAGTGATCACGATGGTCTTCGGACGGCCAGCAACGCAGTAGGCGAGCCGATCCGCGGTGTCGACGACCACCGCGTCGGTACCGGGCAGGCGTTGGCCGATCACCCTCGCCGTCCGGGCGTGGCGAAGCGTGTGCGTTCGCATCCGCAGCATGCCCCGCCCAGCCCTCCACACCACCAACGGAAGCGCCGCCGCAGCGACCGCGGAGACTGCTATCAGTGTTCCCTGAAGCAGTGCTGCGGCACGGCCGTCGATCGACCGGAGCACCTCGACGACGCACGCTGACACCCAGTGAGCGTCTCTGTTCCAATGCACCGCTTCGGTGACGAGCATGATCGCCGCGCCGGTCCAGGTCAGGATCACCACCGCCATTGCTGCACTCCAGGCAGCTATCCCGAGCTGCGGAGCGATGCCCCGGCGGGTCAGTCGCGCGAGCACAGGCGGACCGGCTACCGAGACCACGAGCCCGTAGAGCAGCAGGCACAGAGTCAGAGTCATCGCGACTGGCCGGGGTCGGTCAGTCTGCGCAACGCTCTTCGCACACGCTCCGACTCTTCGTCGCTCATCTGCTCGACGAAATGGGTGAGCACCAGGTCCGACTTGCCGCCCGCAGCGAACGCGTGACGCATCAGCCGGGCACTGTGCTCCTCGCGAGACAACGTCGGCCAGTAGTCGAACGCCTTGCCCCTACGGGTGCGCTCCAACCAGCCCTTACGGTGCAGGTTGTCCATCGTCGACATCACCGTGGTGTAGGCAATCACCCGCTGCTCGGCCAATTCGTCGAACAACTCCCGCACGGTGCTTCGCGCACCGCGGGCCCACAGGCGATCCATCACTACCGCCTCGAGTTCACCGAATCCGTTCACCCGCACCTATCGCCTCCTGCCCTGTCGTCTCCTGATCCTAGGGTCGTCGGTAACACGACATCTACTATCTATGTACGTACTCAGTATATGGTCGTGATGTCCCGTCTCCTCGGGACCAGAATTGAGGGAGATTCCGATGACCGAACTGATGACCAACCTGCAGACGTGGTGGGATTGCCAGATCATGATGGCCACCGGCATGTGTGGGGACATGTGCGCCGCAATGATGTGTTGCTGACCGGCTGACGACCTGCGATAGGATACTTCCCCCGACTTCCCGAAAAGCGGGGGAAGCTTGCCGGGCGAGCCTCTCGCGCGGCGTCGTACAGAACGAATCGACAGGGCGAGCGCAGTCTTTGACGATTGCGTACGGACGAAGACCAGGCTTGCCGAAGCCCTGCTGATCTGATCTCGTAACTCTCCTCGGCGACGGGGTGCCGGCGACGACGCTGCGCTTCCACGAAAGCGAGGGGCTGCTGCCGGCGGACCGAGCCCCGAACGGGTACCGCGTCTACGACAAACGAGCACAGCAACGGTTGGCGTTCATCACCGCCGCGAAAAGCTCGAAACTGACGCTGCCACAGATCAAGACGATGCTGCGCGCATGGGAGAACGACTCCTGCGC
The DNA here is from genome assembly GCF_000333955.1 of Rhodococcus sp. AW25M09. GTDB lineage: Bacteria > Actinomycetota > Actinomycetes > Mycobacteriales > Mycobacteriaceae > Rhodococcoides. The sequence continues at coordinate 6,856 of NZ_CAPS01000141.1, read as the reverse complement.
CGCTGTGAAGACCGGGCTGCGGCCAACACTGCGCGAGCACATCACCCGGGAGGAGGAGTCGATCGCGCAGCTCACCGAGCTGCATGCCGCAATGACCGGTGCGTTCGATCGTCTCGACGACACTCCCGACGCGTCGGCGCGCCGTTCGACCCGCAATGCAGCTGGTTGACCTCGGCCTCCTCGCCGTCTCGGACGGATTCGGCGAGTAGGGAATCGAAAGCGCCTTCGTAGCAGGTGCCACCGCGATCGGGAAGTCGGCGATCTCGACCGCGCCGTACGGAGCAACTGCGGTTTGTCGCGTGCGTCCGCAGGTCCGGTGACCGGGTCCCACACCACGGAGGTGTTCTTCGTCGTGCCGTCGTCCTGTCTCAGTACGGCACGACGAGGATCGGACTCGTGCCGACGAGACCGGGGCCGAGCATTCACGCATAGCGATCATACCGGGCTTAGATGCTATCATCGTTGCATGACGATCAATAAGGATGGCCGCCTGCCCGGCGGTTCCACGTCGACTTTCGATGCGGCAGTGTCGTTGTTCCACAGCCTTTCCGATGCGACACGGTTGGCTATCGTTCGCCGTCTCGCCAGCAGGGAGGTGCGTGTAGCGGACCTGGTGAGCGAGCTGGGGCTGGCACAGTCGACGGTATCGGCGCACATGGCGTGCCTGCGGGACTGCGGATTGGTCGTCGGTCGCCCCCAGGGCCGGCAGGTGTTCTACTCCCTCGTCCGGCCGGAACTGTTGGACCTGCTCGCTTCGGCCGAGACCCTCCTCGCCGTCACGGGGAACGCGGTGGCACTCTGCCCGGTTTACGGCACCGCGCCCGCCGGGTCGGCGGTGACCGGATGAGCGACGCATGCGGCTGCGGCCACGACGAACCCCGCCTGGACGGCGACGAGGAGCACGAACCCGACAAGCTGTGGCAGATCACCGAGATCCGAGCTGCCGCGGTGGCCGGTGCACTGCTGGCGGCAGGGCTGATCATTGACTGGATCGGCGGCCCTGATCGGCTGACCCTGGTGCTCGAATCACTCGCGTTGATCGTCGCCGGCTACACCTTCGTCCCGTCGACCCTTCGGCGGCTCGCGCGCGGCAAGATCGGTGTCGGCACCCTGATGACCATCGCGGCGGTCGGTGCCGTGATCCTTGGTGAGGTCGGCGAGGCCGCGATGCTCGCGTTCTTGTTCGCGATCAGCGAGGGCCTCGAGGAGTACGCGGTCGCCCGCACACGGCGAGGTCTACGGGCACTGTTGTCCCTGGTTCCCGACACCGCCACAGTCCGACGAGACGGCCTCGAGCAGGCGGTGTCGCCGACCGAGTTGATGCTCGGGGAGATGATGATCGTCAAGCCCGGCGAGCGCATCGCCACCGACGGCACCATCCGCCGCGGCACCACCGCGCTCGACACCTCGGCGATCACCGGCGAATCGGTGCCCGTCGAGGCCGGGCCCGGCGACGACGTGTATGCCGGGGCGATCAACGGAACCGGCGTTCTCGAGGTGGAGGTCTCCGCACGTGCCGAGGACAACTCGCTGGCCAAGATCGTCCGGATCGTCGAGGCCGAGCAGTCCCGCAAGGGTGAGGCTCAGCGGTTGGCCGACACGATCGCCAGGCCCCTGGTGCCGGCAATCATGGTCGCCGCCGCCCTCATCGCCGCCGTGGGCAGCCTGCTCGGCGAACCACGGGTATGGATCGAACGCGCACTGGTCGTCCTCGTCGCCGCCTCACCGTGCGCACTGGCCATCGCCGTCCCGGTCACCGTCGTCGCGGCGATCGGCGCCGCCAGCAAACTCGGCGTCCTGGTCAAGGGAGGCTCAGCTCTTGAGGCGCTGGGCCGCATCCGCGTGATCGCGCTCGACAAGACCGGCACCCTGACCCGCAACAAGCCGGTCGTCATCGACGTCGCCACCGCGGACGGTGCGACCCGCGAACAGGTCCTCGCCGTGGCCGCAGCGCTGGAAGTGCGCAGCGAGCACCCCCTGGCCGCGGCGATCCTCGCCGCCGTCGACGACCACACACCCGCCGACGACGTCGTCGCAGTCACCGGAGCCGGCCTCACCGGCCGCCTCTGCGGCGACGACGTCCGCCTCGGCCGACCAGGGTGGATCGACCCCGGCCCGCTGGCCGCGGACGTGGAACGGATGCAGCACGCCGGAGCCACCGCCGTCCTCGTCGAACAGGACGGCCGCACCCTCGGCGCGATAGCGGTCCGCGACGAACTGCGACCCGAAGCCGCGGAAGTCGTCGCCGGTCTCCGCCGCGACGGGTACCACGTCGCGATGCTCACCGGGGACAACGAACGCACCGCCCGCGCACTGGCCGCCGACGTCGGCATCGAGGAGGTCCACGCGGATCTGCGACCGGAGGACAAAGCACGCATCATCGGCGACCTGAAGGGCCGCCGGTCGACCGCGATGGTCGGCGACGGCGTCAACGACGCCCCCGCACTGGCCACCGCCGACCTCGGTATCGCCATGGGCGCCATGGGCACCGACGTGGCCATCGAGACCGCCGACGTCGCCCTGATGGGTGAGGACCTGCGGCACCTGCCGCACGCCCTGGCCCACGCGCGCCGATCCCGACGCATCATGCTGCAGAACGTCGGGCTGTCGCTGGCGATCATCACCGTGCTGATGCCGCTCGCCCTGTTCGGAATCCTCGGCCTGGCCGCGGTGGTGCTGGTGCACGAACTCGCCGAGATCGTGGTCATCGCCAACGGAGTCCGCGCCGGCCGCACCCACCCCCTGTCCGCCGCAGCGGTGCCCGCACCTGCCCCGGCAGCAGCCGAGGCCTGGACATGAGCCCAGACCCCACTTCGGGCCCGATGCCGGGTGTCTCGACCGGGGGACGCTCGGCGACTCGATCCCGGTGGACCCTGGCGATCGTCGTCGCCGTCCTCGTCGCGGCGGCACTCGCGGCCGACCCCGTCGCCCGCCGCGCACTCTCCGACGGCCGCGTCATCGAACTGGGGTTGCTGCAACTCAGGCTTGCCTACAACAGCGGTGTCGCCTTCAGCGTCGGGAACGGGCTGCCGCCAGGGGTCATCATCGCGGTCACCGCCATCATCACTCTCGCCATCGCCGTGTACGCGTGGCGCACCGTCCCCGTCGGCTCACTGACCGGGACGGTGGGGCTGTCGGCGGTCGTCGCCGGAGCGGCCGCCAACGTCATCGACCGCGCTGCCGACGGCCGCGTGACGGACTACTTCCACACCGGATGGTGGCCCACCTTCAACCTCGCCGACACCTACCTCACATGCGGCGTAGTCCTGGTCGTCCTCGCGTCGCTCCGGGAGGGCCGAACCCGCGTCGATCCCACGGGCACGGAGCAACGATCCGTATGACTGCTCCCCGACCTCGAATCCGATCGACCTCCATGACGGTCGCGTGCGGCACCGGGGGCGTCCGGTTACATCCTCACCGACGCCCGGTGCGGCAGTGATCACCACCATCGCCGCGGCAGTGGCGATGTTCGCCGGCACCAACATCGACGACATCGTCGTGCTGACGGTGCTGTTCGTCGCCTCCGCCAGCCAGGGTAGGCCGCGGGCGTGGCAGATCGTCACCGGCCAGTACCTCGGCCTGATCACCCTCGTCGCGACCAGCGTCGTCGCCGCTCTGGGACTGGTGATCGTGCCGCAAGAATGGGTCGGGCTACTCGGTGTGCTGCCCCTGTCGCTGGGGCTCTGGACGCTGATCCGCTGGCTGCGCAGCGACGACGAGGACGAACCCCCGGTCGCTGCCACCGGAATGGCAGGCGTTGCTGCCATCACCATCGCCAACGGTGCCGACAACATCGCCGTCTACACCCCGGTCTTTCGGACGCTCGGTCCACCACAGACCGCAGTCACCATCGCCGTGTTCCTGATCTGCGTCGGGATCTGGTGCTACGCCGGCAGGCTGCTGGGCACTCGCAGGAAGGTCGTCGACACTCTCGAACGGGTCGAGCACTGGCTCGTCCCAGCGGTGTTCATCGGCTTGGGTCTCTTCATCCTCCTCGAATCCGGAGTTCTCGCCCGGCTGATCGCCGCCGCGTCATGACCGACACCCGCTCGCGCGCAGCCTGCGGAACCGCTACGGCCCGACTCAGATCGGTTCCCGCCACCGCCCGGTGGCGTCACCTCCATGCCATCGATCGAAGCGTGAGGGTGAGCAAAGGGCGGCGCATCGATACTCGGTCGATCCGTCGGCGATCATCAGATCGACCACGGTGCGACAATCGGACCGGACTTGCCGAATCGACCGCCGAGTAGGCGTCGCTGACCCCGATCATCTGTGTCCGAGCGGTGTGTGGACAGACGAGCCACGCTCGTCCGCGCGGGCGCGGAGTCGTATTCGTCGCCGGAAGGTTAGGTTCGGCAGCCCTTATAGACTCGCTCGGTGCCCAGAGACTTCAACCGCCCGAAACGCCCCAGTGTGCGCTTAGCGCACGATTTGGGCAGATTCGGTGACGCACCGGGTCTGATATCGGTGAACGAGACGATCACCTACCGCGACCTGGACGAGCGCATCGACCGGCAGGCGGCCAGACTTGGACGTGGCCGTCGTCTGGTACTGATCGCCGGCACCAACAAGGTCGAGGTCGTCGTCACCTACCTCGCGGCGCTGCGTGCAGGACACCCCGTACTGCTGGCCTCGGACGACAATCCCGACCATCTCGACGGGCTCATCGACACATATCGGCCCGATGTGGTGGTGCGCACCCTCGACGGCAACACAGTCGTCGAAGAACTCGATCGACAATCCAGACATGAGCTGCACCCTGATCTCGCGTTGCTGCTGAGCACCTCGGGTTCGACCGGATCACCCAAACTCGTCCGTCTCTCGCACGACAACGTGCAGGCCAACGCCGAGTCGATTGCCGAATACCTGGGCATCCGCCCCACCGACCGTGCCGTGACCACGCTACCCATGCACTACTGCTATGGGCTTTCGGTCGTCCACAGCCACCTCCTGCGCGGTGCCGCCTTGATTCTGACCAACTCTTCGGTCACAGATACTCGACTGTGGGACCTTGCGCGCACCCACCGCGCCTCCACCTTCGCGGGTGTGCCGTACACCTTCGATCTGCTCGACCGTATCGGGTTCGAACAGCTGAATCTTCACGACCTGCGGTACGTCACGCAGGCCGGCGGAAAGCTGTCGCCCGATCGCGTCCGCACGTATGCCGAGCTGGGCCGACGCCAGGGATGGGACTTGTTCGTCATGTACGGGCAAACGGAGGCGACCGCCCGAATGGCGTATCTGCCACCGGATCTTGCCGCCGCTCATCCGCATTCCATCGGACGGCCGATTCCCGACGGGTCCTTTCGGCTCGATCCGGTCGCGGATGCCCCGGACGGGACGGGTGAGCTCGTCTATTCGGGGCCGAACGTCATGCTCGGCTACGCACACGACCCCGGCGACTTGCGCCTGGGTGACACGCTCGCCGGCGAGCTGCGAACAGGCGACCTGGCCCGGCGAACGGCCGATGGACTGTACGAAGTGGTCGGCCGACGCAGCCGTTTCGCGAAAGTGTTCGGTCTACGTATCGATCTGCACCGCGTCGAGTCCGCGCTCGCACACCTGGGATTGACCGTGTGCTGCACCGACGGCACGGACGAACTCGTCGTCGTCGCGGAGAACGCTGACGTCGCCGACGTGCGACGCTTGACAGCACAGTTCAGCGGCCTTCCCGCAACAGCAGTTCGGGTGTGTGTCGTCGATGAGCTGCCGCGCACCTCCACCGGCAAACCCGATGCGCGAGCGGTCGCGGAATTCGCAGGCAAGCCCGGCCCTGTTCAGCCCACCTCGACGACGACAAAGCCCGAGACCACCGATGTCAAAGCGATGTATGCCGAGGTCCTGCATCACGCAAGGGTCGACGACGACAGCACGTTCGTGAGCTTGGGCGGTGACTCTTTGTCGTATGTGCGGATGTCCATTCGGCTGGAGGAGCTGCTCGGTCACCTCCCGGCGGACTGGCACAACACCCGAGTCGTGGACTTCGTTCAGGCACCGCACCTGCGCCGCGGCTGGCGACGGGTGGAGACCAACGTTGTGCTGCGCGCCCTTGCGATCGTGCTGATCACCGGCTCGCACATACACCTGTTTTCGGTGCTCGGCGGGGCGCACGTGCTTCTCGGAATCGCCGGCTACAACTTCGCCCGCTTCCACCTCGGCGCGGTCGATCGCACCGCCCGCGCACGCAATGCTGTGCGCAGCGTCGCTCGGATCGCCATCCCCAGCATGGTGTGGATCGGGGCCATCATCGCTCTGACCGGGGACTACCGCATCACCAGTGCATTGCTGCTCAACGGAATCTTCGGCCCGGACGGTTGGTCTGTCGAATGGCGATACTGGTTCGTCGAGGCGATTGTGTACATCGTCCTCGTAGCCGCCGCTGTGCTCTATGTTCCGGCGGTCGCACGTCTCGAACGCAGTCACCCGTTCTGGTTTCCTATGGGGTTGGTGGCATTGGGCCTGGTTACCCGTTACGGATTGATCGAGATCGACGACAGCCGCAATCGCATTCTGACCGCGGCGGTTGTCTTCTGGTTGTTCGCCCTCGGCTGGGCCGCCGCCCGGGCGCAGACCGTGTGGCATCGAGTGGGGGTCACCGCGGCAATCGTGCTATCGATTCCCGGGTTCTTCTTCGGCGACATCCAGCGAGAAGTCATCGTGATTGTCGGACTTTGCCTGCTGGTGTGGCTCACATCCGTCCCATGTCCCGCAGTTGTGGGCCGGGTTGCGGGGGTGTTGGCAAGCGCGTCACTCTACATCTACCTGACCCATTTTCAGGTCTATCTACCGCTGCGCGACGACCATCCCTGGACAGCATTCGCCCTGTCGATCGTCGTGGGGGTTGTCTACTGGCAGG
>NZ_CAPS01000142.1 GCF_000333955.1 Rhodococcus sp. AW25M09 | reverse complement strand
CACACGGGGACCGATGCGGCCGTGCACGACGTAGCTGCGAAACCGAGCTCGCTCGTCGGCGTCGCCGACTATTGACGGTTTCGGCACCGACCTCCCAACCCACCTAGCAACTACCGGCATCGCTGACGCCTTGGCGAAGAGATCAGGGCCAAGCGAGAGATGGTGTGTATCGAACATCCTCTCCACACGCTCAAACCGATTGATTCACGTTGCGACAGTGTTTCTGTTGGTCGAGTCCGCCGGTGGAGCAGAACGATCTCGGGAGCGCGGACCCGTAGGTTTTCGCTGGCCGGGAATAGACCTATCCCCATAGGGATCGTCGCTCGGTGTGAGTGAAGGTGAAGATGCTTGCAAGCAGGCTGATGGCTGCGGTAACCAGGAGTACTTGAGGTCCGGTGATCGCGGCACCGATCAGAGCCCCGGCTGCGCCTCCGGCTGCGAAGGACCCGAGAAGCATTGCATAGCAAAGCCAGTCGAGGTAAGTACCGCCGCCCAGTAGGTGTCTTTCGATCCCTTGGCCCAGTTTGACGACGGTGCCGGTGACGTAGCTCAGGGGGATGTAGGTTTCTTCTCGTTTCGTGAATGCTGTGTTGAGCGCGCCGAGAGCGAACGCAACCAACAGAATGGGATAGAAATTTACGTCGTCGGACGCCCAGCCGGATATCCCGATATCGATGAGCCCTGCCGCGGCGAGGGCGATGGTCGTGACAACTGTTGCTCCGTGTGGGTGATTGGACCAGTATCGGCGGCGGCAGATCGACGCGATCACCACTCCCGCCAGAAAGGCACCCATCAAAGCCAGCGCCGCCCACGGCGATGCGCCGGGTGCAACGGGCTTACCTTCCGGACTGCCGAAATGCCCGATGACGGCGCGTTCGGTGTTGCCGGTCATGAACGTCACGAAATACCCCGCCGAATGCAGAAATGCGACAGCACCCACCATTCCGGCCAGCGCGGACAGTATCCACGACAGTCGCGCCTCCGCGCCGACGGCTGTTTCGCGGCTGAGTGCCACAGAAGATGTCATGCAACCAAGTCTCCCGGCCGTGTACGGAGCCGCAAGTCGATGAGGTGCAGCTCACTCGGCGGTTCTTCGGTGTTCGTATTCCCTTCGGAAGCAATCGAACTCCCACCTGCACCTCGTCTGCCGACCTCGGTGACAAGCCCACCCAGCGGTGTAATTTGCGTGCTCAAGTAGCACGAACTCGCGGCCCATCCGCGCGTGGTCAGTTCCATCCCTGTGGATCGGTGGGCGGCACAGTGTCCGGATATCAGCCGATGAGTCGGAAGGCTTCCGTCCCGCCGAGATGTGGGAACGCTGGCGTACTGTCCTGCGGTTCTATCGCTACCCCTCGACGCTACTACTCACCGAGCACGTACCGGGGGAGACTTTTCCCGGTATGTGCAGGTGGCCGGTGCGTCCAGGCCCCGTCGCCGTTCCGATCGACCGGTGGGGTCGTGCCGTTTCCCGCCGACCCGATGCCCCAGGTAGCGGTCGGGGCGGTCATCGCTGCTCACCGCTCCGGGCGACTGCCCCGGCGCGATCCACGCCCGCCCCTGTCGTGGCGACGCGGTCGTGGCGAGCGGGAAACTGACGTCACCGGCACACCACCGCACCCGGTGTCAGCTGCACCAGGCTCGGACTACTAGCTAATCGGTGTCGATGCCCGCCGCCGTGCCCACGCCGCTCTGGCCGATGTGCCTGACCTCGTCGATGATCTCGAGTATCGGATCGAGACTCTGATGCACCGCACCCTGGAACTACTAGACATCGAGCCGGACGCCGAAGCGTCCGTCGAATGGGTCGGCGAACAGTGACCGACACGGACGATCCGCCAACGCCAACGCCAACGCCAACGCCGAAGTCCGTGCGCCGACGTCACGGTTTGTCGGTGCCGGGTCGTCCCGCCGCGGGGCCTCGCTTCTTGATCGAGCGCGTGCGATCGACTGCTTCGATGTCCGCATTGATGGTTCGGCGGAGCTTCCTCAGGGTCAGTGCCGACAGCGGCAGGCTTGCTGCAAGTGCGCCAAGCAGTACCAACACGAAGGAAATGTCAAGGCTCGTCAGTGCGTCGACGGCCAAAAGCACTCCTGCGGCGACACACACGAAGAGCAGGCGTGCACCGTTGTAGGCCAGCACATGAAGGGCAAGCTGCCCGCGAGCAGTTGAGGGTGCGCGGAACACCGGCATCGGCCGTCCTGTCGTGCGTAGGGGCTTCCTGGGACCTTGATTCAAATACTATGGTGCATAGTATTTGATGGAGGAGCAATATGAACAGCAGCAGAAACCCCGCCCGAGGCCGACGGAGCTCGACTCGGCGATCACGCCCAGCCGGAGTGCCCGGGGGCGTGCGCGCTCCCTGGGCGGTGATAGGCGCGGGTGTCGTCATCGTCGTGCTCGTCGGTGCGATCGGATACAACCTGGCCCCCCGCGTCCTCGAACGCAATCAGGCCGAGCGGTTCGCGCCGACCGCCGACGACCCGGACCCCTCCCGCGGCATCGACGGCGTCGTCGAGGTCGAGTATCCGGCCGCGCGGCACGTCGAACCAGCTCAGAGAGTTGCCTACGATCAGAGTCCGCCGTTCGGCGGCCCTCACGACCAGACCTGGGCGACGTGTACCGGAGTGGTGTACCCCGTCCCGCTACGCAGCGAGAACGCGGTTCATTCGCTCGAACACGGGGCGGTGTGGGTGACGTACGACCCGAACCGGGTCTCCTCCGACGAGGTCGGTTCACTCGCCGGGCGGGTCGAGGGCGAGCCCTACACGATGATGTCGCCCTACCCGGGCCTGACGGCACCGATCACGCTGCAGTCGTGGGGCCATCGACTCGAGCTCGACAATGCCTCCGACCGGCGCATCACTCAGTTCGTCGCTGCTCTGCGACAGAACCCCTCGACCCACCCCGAGAGCGGAGCCAGTTGCTCGACCATTCCCGGCGCGTTCGATCCCGACAACCCGCCGCCGTTCGACGCCAGCGAGCCAGGACCGGACGCGGTGCCCCTCGAGGAAGACCCGGCCCTCGACAGTGCGCCAGCGCCGATGGGGGAGGGGAGTCGATGACCGTGCACGGCCAGGCCGACGATGCCCAGATCGACGATGCACAGAACGACAGTGCACAGAATGACGCCGCGGAAACGGGACCCAGATCCAGGCCCAGGGCACTGCTCATCGGCTTGGCGGTGACAGCTCTCGTCCTGTCCGGCGTCCTCATCGGCGTACTGCTCACACCGGACAGCGCACGAGTGGCCGTACCGGCATCGAATTCGGTGGATGTGGGTTTCGCGCAGGACATGTCGGTCCATCACAACCAGGCGATCGAGATGTCGGCGATGGCGTTGGGACGCTCGACGGATCCGGTCATCCGGACCCTCGCCTTCGACGTGTTGACCTCGCAGCAGAGCCAAGTCGGCACGATGCAAGGCTGGTTGACACTGTGGGACAGGCCATATCTGCCCGACGGCCCGACGATGACGTGGATGACCGGGGCCAGCTCGACAGGGGGTCACCCGATGGACATGAGCGCGTCCGCGAACGACAGCGGACAGGACGCGACGTCGATGCCCGGCATGGCCAGTACCGCCGAGCTGACGGCACTTCGCCGGATGAACGCCGAAGAATTCGACGGCCGGTATCTACAACTGCTCCGCCGCCACCATCGTGGGGGAATCCCGATGGCAGAGCAGGGAGCAGCAAACGCGACAGTTCCCGCTGTCGCCGCGCTCGCGGGCTCGATCGCCTCCGCGCAAACCGCCGAGGTCGGTCAGATCGATGTCCTGCTGAGCGCACACGGGGTCTCACCGTTGCCGGAGAGCTGACGCCGATATCTAAATACTATGTTGCATAGTAATAACGATTGGGATGACCCCCATGACCGGCATCGGCACGCATGAAAAGGCGTCGAATCGTCGAGTTACTGTGCAAAGCACTCACTTTCGACGCCGAATCGATAGGCGAAACAGCGACGAATGCAGTCGAGAGTGTGACAGAAGGGGCTTGTGGTGTCGATGGGATCACGCAACACTGACCCACGGCCGACACGGCATCCACTGCGATCGTGACCGGCATTCAACGAGAAGGGTGGGGTGACCACGTGAACAACGCGGGAAAGACGACGCCGAGCGGCGGGCGACGTCGCGCATGCCGAGGTGCGCGGACATACGTGATCGTCGGTGCCGCACTCGGTGCGGTGTTCCTGCACGCCCCGGTAGCCGAAGCGAATCCGGGTCAACCGGCCGTGGAGTCCGGGACGAGGTCGAAGGTCAGCAGACCGCCGACGCCGTCAGCCGGTTGATCCGCCTGGCCGATCGGGCCGCGACAATCGGTACCGATCCGATCGCGGTGGCAGACCTCGCAGCCTTCGCATCCTCGACGTGGGCCGCCGCCCAGGCCGGCGGCGTCATCGCGGACACCGCCGGCCCGGTGTCCGCGTCGGCAGGATGCATCGTCGACGCCATCGCCCGTGGAGTCTCGAATGCCCCGGCGCAGTCCCTGTCCTGCCTGGCCCCGTTGGCGACTCTCGACCCACTCCTGGCCCTTCGTATCGCCGCATCGCTCCAGGTCGACGCCCTCGACCCCGCAGTCCCGCATGACGGCGACCGAGGTGGGGAACAGGATCCGGTGACGGGCAACACCGGCCGCGATTCGCCCGTGCCCGGCACCACCGACACCCCTCCCGCATCCGAGACGACCGCGCCCGAAGATTCTGTTCCTGATGCAGCACAGCAGCGCGGTTCCACGTCCGGTGGCTCGGCCACCTCCCGAGGTACTGCGTCTGCTGTCGCACCCAGCAGCGGACTGGTCACCTCGAATTTCGGCACCCGAAGCGGGACACAACACGGCGGTGTCGACATCGCCGACTCACTGGGCTCACCGATCGTCGCCGCGGCCGATGGAACGGTCATCAGCGCCGGGCCCGCACAGGGCTTCGGGCTGTGGGTTCGGATCAGACACGACGATGGATCGATCACCACCTACGGGCACAACAACGGAAATTCGGTCACGGTGGGTCAGCGCGTCCGTAAGGGCGATCGGATTGCAGAGGTCGGGAACCGCGGTAACTCGACGGGTCCGCATCTGCATTTCGAGGCGACTTCTCCCGCGGGACAGAAGGTCGATCCGCAAGCCTGGCTCGGTGAGCGTGGAGCCAGAATCGGGGTGGGCACACGTGCGCGATGAATGCGCCCGATCAGGCCCTTGCCAGTAAGCGCGATCAGGCGATGAGCTCGCGGCAGTCCCCGAGCGCGGGACGGCCGCGACAGCTCAGGTCCGTTGACTGGTCTCGCTACCGATCTTTTTCAGAAAGTCGTTGTAGGCGTTGAGTTCGCTGTACCCGTCTTCTTCGGCGTGCCGGTCCGCGGCAGCCGATTCCTCCTTTTCGTCCCGGTTCCACCGAATGCAGAAGATGAGCACCACCAGCAGGGCCACCGGCTCACCGTAGGACCACGCAAGCGCCCCGGCGAGCTTCTGATCGGATACCGGATCGACACCCCACTGCGGGGGAGGGGAGGCGAACGTGGCGAGCATGGGGGTGCTCGACATCATCAGGATGACACCGAAGAACACATGCAACGGCATCTCGACGAACAGGTCGAACAACCGGCCCAGATTGCTCTGCCGAACGGGGAGGGGGCCGACGGCGAGCACAGGGATGATGAACAGCAGCCCGCTGGCGAAGAAGAAGATCTCCATCGATACGTGCCCGATGACTGTGATGGCGAGAACATCGAAGATCGACGACAGATACAGCCCGTAATAGCTGAAGAGGAACAACGGGATCGTCAGACCTGGATGTAGTGCGATGCGCCCGGCGCGGCTACGCAACCCCGTCAGCGCCGCGATCAGTACCCACCGCCCGGCTCCGTGATGAGCGGTGGCACGCAACAGAAGTCGTCCGGGCGAACCCACCACCAACAACGGTGGGATGGTCATCGACAACGTCAGATGCTGGAACATGAAGACGCTGAACAGGCTGTATCCGTAGCGTTCGACCTGCAGTCCGGTCACCAGGACCAGCGCCGCGCAGCCGAGCAGAAAACTCGCACTCCGCCACCGTGACCATGCGATACCCCGGCCGCGGATCCGGTAGAGCCCCCAGCAGTACAGTCCGGCCATGACGATGCCGGCGATCGGCAGGATCGGGAGCGGCGGAAGATCGAAGCTCAGCAACGCTGCCAGGGTCGGCGGGCCTTCCGGGGGAGTTACGGCGGCGATGTTCATCGGGCCCCTGTCATTGCTTGTCCTTGCCTCGGATCACCAACGTCAGGGCGATGGCAGCGAGACCGAGGACAGTCAGGCCCACGATGGAGAGCAGCATCATGGTGTTCTGTTTCGGTGGCCGGTCCTCGCTGGCGGACGGGTTGTTCGGATCGTAGGCCTGCGTCGGCGTGGTCGAGGGAGCCGGCGAGGTCGCACCGCCCTGCGATTGCTGTGCAGCAGCGTCCGGGCGGGTGGCGGTCTCCGCGACGTCGACCGAAAAGCCGTACGACCCGGTGATCGGGTGCCCGTCCGCGGAGGTGACGCGGTAGCCGACGGTGTACTGCCCGTTGGGTAGGCCGTCCTCGAGCAGGACCGATACGTCGGGGCCCTCGACCGTGGCCGTACCCTGCGTCCACTGAGTATCGCCAGGACCTACCACGCTGATGGTCGCGAACGATTCGTTGATGTCCTGATTGAACTTGAGGCCGACGCCGATCGGTGCGAACTCGAGCGTCACATCGGCCGGGGGGTCGGAGCTGACGAGTTCACTGTGCGCCGATGCCGGGGCCGCGGAGAACAGTGCTGTGCCGCACATGAGCACGGCGACCAGCATCCATCGTTTCACGTTCGGTTCTCCTCTGGTCGTACTGATTCTCCTTACTACTATGCGCACTAGTAGTAAGGGGGTGTGAGCCTACGGGGGTCGGTCGACCGTGTTACTTGTCGACGTCCGGCCGTTTCGATACGTCCGGTCCGGCAATCGCTTCGGTGATCACTTCCGAGGGCGCGATCGAATCCGAGTGCGGGCCACCGACGTGCTGCTCGGCGCGGATGCGTTCGACCATGTGCGGATAGTGCAGCTCGAACGCCGGCCGCTCGGAGCGGATCCGGGGCATCTCGATGAAATTGTGCCGCGGGGGTGGGCAACTGGTCGCCCACTCGAGGGAGTTACCGAAGCCCCAGGGGTCGTCGACGGTGACCACTTCGCCGTAGCGGTAGCTCTTGAACACGTTCCAGATGAACGGCAGCGTCGAGGCCCCGAGGACGAACGATCCCACGGTCGAGATCTGGTTGAGGGTGGTGAATCCGTCGGACGGGAGGTAGTCGGCGTAGCGGCGCGGCATTCCTTGGGCGCCGAGCCAGTGCTGGACGAGGAAGGTGGCGTGGAAGCCGAGGAACGTCAGCCAGAAGTGCCACTTGCCCAGTCGTTCGTCGAGCATGCGGCCGGTCATCTTGGGGAACCAGAAGTAGATGCCGGCGTAGGTCGCGAACACGACCGTTCCGAACACGACGTAGTGGAAGTGCGCGACGACGAAGTAGGTGTCGGTGACGTTGAAGTCGATGGGCGGGCTCGCCAGGAGCACTCCGGACAGTCCACCGAAGACGAACGTGATCAGGAATCCGATGGAGAAGAGCATGGGGGATTCGAGGGTGACCTGGCCGCGCCACATGGTGCCGATCCAGTTGAAGATCTTCACCCCGGTCGGCACGGCGATGAGGAAGGTCATGAACGAGAAGAACGGCAGCAGCACGGCACCGGTGGCGTACATGTGGTGCGCCCACACCGCGATGGACAGGGCGGCGATGCCGACGGTGGCGTAGATCAACCCCTTGTACCCGAAGATGGGTTTGCGGGAGAAGACCGGGAAGATCTCCGAGACGATTCCGAAGAACGGTAGCGCGATGATGTAGACCTCGGGGTGTCCGAAGAACCAGAACAGGTGCTGCCAGAGCAACGCTCCGCCGTTGGCGGGATCGAAGATGTGGGTGCCGAGTTTACGGTCGGCGAGCAGGCCCATCAGTGCTGCGGTCAGCAGTGGGAACGCCAGCAGGATCAAGATCGAGGTCACCAGGATGTTCCAGGTGAAGATCGGTAGCCGGAACATCGTCATTCCCGGTGCGCGCAGGCACACCACGGTGGTGACCATGTTGACCCCGCCCAGGATGGTGCCCAGGCCGGCGACGAGCAGGCCCACGATCCACAGGTCGGATCCGATACCGGGGGAGTAGACGGCGCTGCTCAACGGGGTGTACGCGGTCCAGCCGAAGTCTGCGGCACCGCCGGGGCTGATGAAACCTGCGGTGGTGACCAGTGCGCCGAACAGGTACAGCCAGTAGGAGAAGGCATTGAGCCGGGGGAAGGCGACATCGGGTGCGCCGATCTGCAGCGGCAGGATGTAGTTGCCGAAGCCGAAGACGATCGGGGTGGCGTAGAGCAGCAGCATGATCGTGCCGTGCATGGTGAAGAGCTGGTTGTACTGCTCGTTGGAGAGGAACTGCATTCCCGGGACCGCGAG
>NZ_CAPS01000143.1 GCF_000333955.1 Rhodococcus sp. AW25M09 | reverse complement strand
GCTGGCAAGGGACACGTATTCGAAGCATGCAGTATTCCCTTGCTCCTGCGGTCGCGGCTGTGCCCGGTGTACGTAGCAGACCACTTTCGCTGATCTTTGCGTTAGCTTTGCCCTGGGACTGTCTGAATAACGGTGGATCCGGTCCTTGGACAGTGGAAACCTCGTAGACAAGACCGCGAGGCACACTCGGTGGCAGTATTTTGGATCTGGGTCTCCTCACCGCAGCGGCCTGAATGTGGGCCGACCTCACCACAGTGTGAACGGCAGCCCGGCGTGCTCGGCCACGTGAATTCTCTCCTCGATAGTGTCGCGGTCTTCGTGTTGTTCAAGGCTGGTTCGGATGGCGTCGGCGATGGCGCGGGTGCGCCCGGCCGGTCCGCGGACGTCGGCCAGTGGGCTGGAAATGTTGCGGCGGCGTAGGTCGTATTCGCTGCGGTTGGTGCGGTTCGTTCCCAGACGTAGGTGGGTGGGGTTGGTGCAGCCGGCGAAATCGCACTGATGGCACAGCACCGCATCATCGGTGTTGGACCACCCCAACCGCGGAATGACGCCGTATTCGAGCTGGTAGGCGAACAAATGCGCCGGCACGGTCCCGCGGCGGGACGGCCCGGGCAGACTCGCGGCGCGGAACGATCCGTGCCCGGTCGAGGACACCCTGGCAATCCAGGGCCAGCACCGATCGTGTTGGCGTCGATAGCGTTTGGACTCGAACCGGGCGACAACAGCAGGATTGTCGAGCCAGGACCGCCACAGACGTTCAGGGATCCGGACCGGTTGCGGCTGCCCGATCAGCGTCATCTGGAACGCCGGCGGCGCGGGAATGGCGTCCGGCATGCCGGGAAGGGGCAGCGGAACATCGCTGACGAACGACATCACCGACCTCCTGAAATCTCGATTCAAGCTGTTACCGCAATTGACGGTAGGCGCGGGGTCCGACAGGAACCAGGGGCTGTGGCCTGGAAGTTTTCACTCGGGTGGGTTGTCGATGCGGGCGGCGAGGTACTCAGCGTTGTCGCGGCCGGCGAGAGCGGACCAGCGGGTCGCCGCAGCCACCGACACTCCGAGCAGATCAGCAAGGACCGGTGCAGGGAGATCAGCTGCCAGCGCGCACAGCGCCGCACCGCGGGCCGGCTTCGTGAAGATTCCGGCCGTCTTGTTGAGGTTGGTGGAGAGCCTGCTTCCCGAAAAGTGTGTTCCAGGCCGGTATCCGGGGAAGAGCCACACCGGGGCATCCGGCGGTTGCTGCCGCGGTTGTTGCTCGTTTTCTTCGAGGAGTTCGGCCACCAGGGAGGCCAACGGCGGCGGAATCAGCACCGGCACCGTATGCAATATCAGGTGCATGCCAGTGTCGTCGGTGACGACGTCATCTGCGGTGAGTTCGACGATGTGGGTAGGGATTTGGGCGTACAAAAGCAGCAGGGCACCGGCGACCCGAAGCGTGAGGTCCAGATTGGGGTCGCGCAGGCATCGTCGCAGCAAGGCCCAGCGTTGGTCGTCGCCGAGGATGTGTTGCGGCAACCCTTCGCGTCCGAGGCTCGGTACGTGGAGGTCGGCGGTGAGGTGGTGAGAGTTCGCCCAGAGGAGGAAGTCGCGCAGTCGCCACCGGGTGGTCGTCCCGTCGTCGAGCCAGCGATCGACGTCGGCTTGGCGCGCGCCGGCCAGGTCGCGGTCGTGGTCGGTGAGCCAGGTCAAAAACTGTGCCGCGGCGGTAATGCGGGCGCGGGCGTAACGCGAGACGCTTCCCGCCGCCGGTGGGTGTGCTCCGCCTCCCTGGGCACGGTGCCGGGCTCGGTGCAGCACGGACCAGGCTGCGTAGGGGCGCAGCAGCAGAGCGATGTCGCGGGGCAGACCGTCGAGCAGTTCGTCGATCCAGGCATCTACGGCGTCGAGGTCGTGGCTGCGGTCGTCGAGAACACCGGTGTAAACGAGGACAGTACGCAGGTGGCGCACGTGGGTGCCTTGTTTGAGCCGGTCGAGGCTGGCATGAGTGATCGGATCACCCGACTCGACCAGCGAGCGCAGAAGGGTGACCCACTGCGCGCGGTTGAGCAGCTGGTGAGAGCGTTCCCTCGGGGTTTCGTCGAGCAGAAATGTGGCAACACTGGCGAGTTGAGGATGAACGCGTCCGCCGGGGCCGGTGAGGAGATCCCGGACGCGGGATTCGACGCTGCAGGACAGGCAGAAGGTGTTCTCGATCAACAGGCCCACGATTCCACAATGGCGGCAACGCCAGTTCCGGCAGTCTCCGGAACAAGGTCCGCAGATCCGGTTGCCGTGGGTGTCGATCCCGACGAGCGGCCGACTCTGACCGCACCCGGCGCAGGGTGCGGGGGTGCGTCGCAGGTGCCGGTAGCAGGACCCGCAGATGGCACCGATCGGCAGCGTCGTCTGAATTTTCACTGTCCGTGAGCATTGGACGCACCGGCGTTTCTGCTGGCGGCGGGCCCGGCAGGTCGAGCAGATCGGTTTTCCGGATGTTTTTCGCCCGCAGGGTTTGTCGGCGCCGCAGACGCTGCAGGTTCGGGTCGGCGGCACCCAGCAGCGGTAACAGATCCACGCGTCCATCGTCTCGGTGACGCGTCGGGCATACTCGGTTTCTTGCCCGCATTCGCAGCACTGATGAACACGTCCGCGGTGGTAACAGCGTGAACAGAGCGGCCCGTGTTCGGTGAGAGCGTGTGCGGGTGTGTTCTCTCGTCCGCATGAGCTGCAGGTGTGCAGTTTTCGGGGACCGCAGTTCTGGCACACAGGGTTTCCGTCGACGCGGTAGTAGATGCGCGCAGCCTTGCCGCATATGTGGCAGGTGTGTATTCGGTTCGGATCGCGTGCTGCGCAGCGGCTGCAGATGGTGCCGCCGGGTTCGCGGACTGTGGGTATGCCGAGTTCGCCGCACCGTACGCAGGTCGTCAGCCGCGTCTTGTTGTAGCAGCTTCGGCAGATGCCGGCGCCGTCGTCGCGGTACGGCAACGTCCGCACTTTTCCGCAGCGATGACAGTGGACTCGCCGCACACTCGGGTGCTCGGCGGCGAGCAGATCGAGAAGTGTCCGCAAGACGGCCGGCCCGGCCGGATCGCCGGCGGTGAGGGCGCCCGGGTGCTCGCTCAGATAGGTGAGCAGCCGCCGGGCGTTCGCCGGTAACAGTCCCAGAGCCGCGATCTGGGTGTGGAGGCGATCGGGGTCGGATCCGGGGATCCGCTCGGTCAGGAGTGCGACGATCTCCGCGCAGGTGTCTTCCGCGTTTGGGGGCGGGCGGCTGGTCACAGACCTTCGGGACGACGGATGGTGGTGCGCCGCACCACCGGCTGCGGGCGGGGTGCGTGGGTGTCGCCGGATGTTTTGGGGACTTGATGGTCGGCGGCGGTGATGTCGATCAGATCGGCGACGCCGACGTCGAGGATGTCGCACAGGGCGGCGAGGGTGTCCAGGCTCAGGCGCTGTGGGGTGGTGGTGACGAGGCGGAAGACTTGTTCGCGGGAGAGGTGGATTCCGCGTTCGGCCAGAAGCGGGACGAGGTCGGTGGTGGCGAACATGTTCCGGGTGGCCATGAGTTGGCGCAGGTTCCACCGGTAGGTCATCTTCTTGTTCACGGCTGCTCCCACAGGTCGGGGTGCCGGCTGAGGGCACGGAGGAGGAGTCGGTTGCGGTACTCGTCGGAAACTCCGGTGTAGATGGCGGTCGTGGCGGCGTAGGTGTGCCCGACCTGGGTGGAGACGAACTTTTCCGGGTAGTCGAACTCGACCAGATGGGTGATGTAGGAGTGCCGCAGACAATGCAAATCCAACGTCGGATCGAGGCCGGCGGCGTCGCGGGCGGTGACGAACGCTTCGTTGATCCGGCGCAGCGAGATCCGTCCGGCGCGTTCGGTCACCCACACCGCGGGATGCGCGCCGACACCGAACGCGGGCCGGATCTCGCCGCACCACTGTTCGAGGACGGGAACGATCCAGTCCATTTCCGGGACGGTGAGCACGGTCCGGCGTTTCGGGGCGCTCCCGCGGGACGATTTCCCCCAACGCACGAACAGAGCGCCGCAGCGCCCGAAGGCGGGCGCTTTCGGATTGTGCCGCAGGTCCGCGAGGTCGAGTCCCCAGGCTTCGCGGCGGCGGAGCCCATAGGCGTAGATCGTTTTCAGGAGCGCGGCGTCGCGCATCGCGGCCAACGATCCTTTGCGGCGGTGGGCGCGGATGTCGTCGACGCGGCCGTCGGCGGCGTCGAAGAGGGCTTGGATTTCGTCGTAGGTCAACGGTCGCCGGCGGGGGTCGCCTTCGTAGTCGGCGACGTGGACGATGCTGTTCCATTCGTGCAGCACCTGTGAGGGGGCGACGCCGAACCGGTCGAGACATTCGGTAGTCCAGCCGTAGCGGGGATCGGTCAGATATTGCAGGAACATCCGCAGAGTGGTCTCGTAGAGGCGTGCGGTGGTAACGACGATCGGCTGCGGCCTGCTCCGGCAGTGGCCGATGAATGCTTCGATGTCCGCGCACGTCCACTGCCACGGGTATTCGTTGGCGAATTCCATGACTCGGCGGACCAGGATCAGGCGGGAGTCGATGGTGGCTGCTTTGAGGAATCGGGTTCGTTGTTGCAGCGCCCATCCGGCGAGCATCGCCTCGAACACCGCGGTGTGCGGGTCGAGGTGGGTGACCCCGCCGGCGAGGACGAGGTGCGCGGCACCGGGAAGATCGACCGTATCGACCATGTTGTAAACGATGCAACATTGCTGCACTGTTAGCAACAGCTAACCGATTTCCTACTCATTCGAGCGGAAACGTTGCGGCGCCGTCCCCAGATGGGCAGTCATACGGAAACAGCGCACGGCACCGAAAAACCGACACATTGGTAGACACAATCATGACGAACGTCGAGGGGCCCTGAGGGGGCGGGTGCCCTAGCCGGTGAGGATGCGGTAACGCGGTGAAACGAGATGGTAACGGATTAAATCGGTATTTGTAATACTGATTTGCGATCTTGGTGTGAGCTCCGCAAGCGACGAAGCTCGCGGCAGCCTGGTAGGTCACCGAATCACTTCCCCCACAATGGAGTCAGCCATGACCATCAACTTCACGATGTCCACCGAACAACGGAAGCTTCAGCATGAAGTACGCGAGTTCTCGGAAAACGTGCTCGCTCCTGTGATCACAGCGGCCGATGCAGAGGTTGACCCCCTCATTGGTTTTCAGATGACGAAACCCGCTTATATCGAGGCCTATCGCGCAGGAATTTCTATGTGCATGCTACCGAAAGCGTATGGCGGCGGCGGGGTCTCATGCGTCGACCTGGTTATTGCCGCCGAAGAGATTTGCGTCGTGGACCCCGGGTTCGCCTGCACGGTTCTCTGTAACGGCCTTGGCCTGATGCCAATTGCCTGGTACGGCAACGACGAGCAGAAGGAAAGGTTCCTGACCGCAGCAACTTCCGATCCTACCGGCGAATACCTCGGCGGCTGGACTGCGAGCGAGCCACCCGGAAACCCCTCCGGCACAGCCAACTTCGATATCGATCTACCACGGCCAGCCGGAGTCGGGCTCACCGCAGTTCTCGACGGCGACGACTACGTAGTGAACGGACGAAAATACTGGCCCTCCTCCGCGGGATGGGACGAGCAAGGAACCAACGCAGGGACGCTGATCGTGCGCACCGACTCGGAGAAGGGAGGTACGCAGGGGTTGTCGGCGTTGATCCTCGAACGAGGAACTCCCGGCGTCACCTACCGCCACCTGGACAAGATCGGCCACCGACTTGCCTCGAACGCGGAAATCGTCTTCGACAACGCCCGAATCCCCGCTGCCAACCTCCTCCCCGGTGCAGCCGGCAACGGCGACCTGGTCATCAACCGCAACTTCGCCTGGTCAGGACCCGTCGCGGCCATCGCCGCCGTCGGCATGGCACGCGCGGCGTACGAAATGGCGCTCACCTGGGCGAAGACGAACACTGGCGGCGGTTTGAAGCCCATCATCGGCTTCCAGAACGTCGGGTACGTACTCGGTGACGTGGCATCCAAGATCGAGATGGCGCGGTACTTCTCCTGGCGAGCTGCCGATTATTTGGACAAGCACGACCAGCACGCCGAACTGGTCGGAGCGATGAACAAGATCCAGGTCACCGAGCTCATGTTTGACTGCGTGTACAAATGCATGCAAATCGTAGGCGTCAACAGCCTCGAGACGCAGAACGGATTCGGCAAAATCCTGCGCGAGGCCGCCGTGCTCCCGATTTACGACGGCGGAAACATGGGCATGCAACGTCGCCGCGTCCACGGAATCCTCGCCGATCCAACATTCAACCCGCGGGCCATCATGGAAGACGAGTACGTCAGGTTCGGTAAAGAGCACGAAGGCATCGGAACACTCGCAGGCTGATTTTCTCGGGATCGCTTGTTCGGCCGGTAGAGGAACTGTCCTCTGCCGGCCGAGTCCCCTGAGGTTCGTCGAGTCCATGCTCAGCAAGCAATGCACTGACCCGCACCTGTAGAGTCCGGACCAGTAGCAACGGAGGCGAACAGGATGAAACACACGAGTCACGCCGACTACGCATTGCGGGTTCTACTGTACTTACGTGTCGCGCCTGGACAGCGCGGTTCGGTCAGCGAGATAGCTACAGCCCACAAGATCTCACGAAACCACCTCGACAAGGTCGTGCAAAAACTCGCCGGCGCCGGATTGGTCGAGACTGTGCGCGGTAGAGCGGGCGGGGTGAGTCTCGTCAAGGACCCATCGGACATCACCGTCGGCGAGATCATGAGAACGATGGAAACCGATTACGCCGTCGTCGAGTGCCTCGGCGCCGTTCGGTTCTGCCGCGTTGCCGGCGTCTGCGGCGCACGAGATGTCTTCAGTCGCGCCCTGGACGCATACTTCGAAGTCCTGGACCAGTCGACACTCGAGGAGATCGCAACAAACGATTACGGGCTGCGCGGCGCACTCGGCCTATCCGGACGCGCAACCACACACTAATCGACACCGACCCATCGACAATCCGATCTCACACAACCCTTCACCACACCGTACGTGAACATCGAAGCCGTACAGCGGCAACGCTGTTGACACGAAGGTCCTCCTATGCCCATCGACTTCGATCTGACCGACGAGCAAAAGCAACTCAAATACCACGCGCGAGATTTCGCAACCGGCGTTCTGCGCCCAGTCTCGGAACACGCCGACGCCATTACAGACCCCCAACACGCGTTCGCCACGATGAAACCGGTCTACCGCGCTGCCGCCGAAGCAGGTTTCACCACAATGTTTCTCCCCCGAGAATTCGGGGGCGGTGGAGCATCGAACATCGACTTCCTCATCGCAATCGAAGAACTGTGCGCGGTCGACCCAGGCTTTCCCACCATCGTGCTAGTGAACGGACTCGCGCTCATGCCCATCGTGTGGCTGGGCAGCGACAGTCAGAAGGAAAAATGGCTGCGCAGAGCCACATCGGACCCGGACGGCTCGTTTCTCGCAGGATGGGTTGTCAGCGAACGCGGAGGAACTGCTAACTTCGACCACCCAAGCCCATCCGCTGGAATACAGTTGCTGGCCGACCACCACCCGCGCCAAAGAAACTACGCACTGAACGGCGAAAAACACTGGCCCTGCAATGCGGGCGGTTGGGACTTGAACGGCGCCGATCTCAACGTCTGCGTGGCACGAACCGACCGAACTAAAGGCGGAGAGAGCGCCCTCAGCGTATTCGTCATCGAACGCGGCACCCAAGGCATCGAATACGAAGTCATCGACAAGATGGCCCATCGGACATGCCAAAACGTGACAATGACCTTCCGCGATGTACGTATCCCGGAAGAGAACATCTTGACTCAGGGTGACGGCGACCTGCTCATCCAACGCAACTTCACCTGGTCCTCCCCTATCGCCAGCATCGCCGCCGTCGCGGTGGCACGCAGCGCCTACGACTTCACCCTCAAATGGGCCAAAACCTACACCGGAGGTGGAACCTCACCGATCATCAACCATCAGGCCGTCGGAAATCTCCTCACCGAGGTTGCATCACGCATCGAGGCCGGCCGCTACTTCTGCTGGAAGACCGCCCATTACATGGATAAACATCCAGGCCAGGGACATGCGCTGGGTGGGATGAACAAAACCTTCTGTGGTGACCTCATGCAAAAAGTTGTCTACGACTGCATGCGTATCGTCGGCGTCAACGCCCTCGACCGCCGCTTTCCCTTGGAGAAGCTCTACCGCGAAGCAATGGTCTTTCCGCTCTACGACGCGGGAAACCTCGCCATGCAACGGCGCCGCGCGTGGGGCGTCATGGCCGATAGCTCGTTTTCCGCCGACACCTTCGTAGATGGGAATCCACTCGAATTCACGCGCTCGATGCAGGGTTACGGTTCCCGTATCGATCACAGCTGAAGCCAGGACCCCAGGAGCACTTCGAACTGTGCTTGTCGCGCACTTCGTGAATCGCGAACTCGGAACCGGTCAACGGCCGGCTGAGTTCGAGCATCAACGCGTACCGATGCGGGCGCACGACCCGCTGCCGTTCGTCGTGCATCAGCCAAAAGCCGGCAACGCGTAACTATTCGAAACATAGATCCGCGCAAGGTTTGAGAATCTCCTGCGGTAAGTTGGTATCGGTCGAATGCGTCCCCGGATGCAATTCCGCTCAGTTTCTGCCGTATCCGTCGTCGGCAATGGCTCCGATCCGGATCG
>NZ_CAPS01000144.1 GCF_000333955.1 Rhodococcus sp. AW25M09 | reverse complement strand
GCTCAACCTCACTCCGCTCGGCTTCGTCCAACGGCTTCGCATCGAACGAGCGCGGCACCTCTCAGCAACCACGGACCTCACCTCCGCCGAGATCGCGCTACGGGTCGGCTACGCGAACGCCGAGACTCTGCGCTCCCTCCTGCGCAGGGAGCGACGCCGTTCCTGACCTATCGCCATGCCTGTAGCCGGTGTCCTAGCGCTCGGTTGGAACCACCTCTCAGCACGTCGCGTCGACTCTCCTGCGTCGCCCCTGGACGACCCACTCGACACGCCCGCAGCACAGGCCATGTGACGTGCCCCGGCTTCCCGGGCGGTCGGGGTTGGGTGGCTGTGATGTCGCTGCGTTCTCGTCGAGGGGGTCAGCAGACCCGATCAGGGTCGATTGGGATGAGCCGCGAAGGCGGTCAGGTCAGGGCGGCCGAAGCCGGCCGGCGGGGTAGCGTCGGACACGTCGAGGTCTTTCGGACGGATGGCGTAGGAACCTCCATCGTCGGGAGACCTCGACGTCTATCTGCGGACCGACGCGCCCGGCCGACCTACACCCTCATCTGGGAAGAGCCGGCAAAGTCCGTAAGCAGACAACGCCCTGCGTGCCTCGGCACAGGCAACGACAGTTTCTGTGCACGTGCAGTACGGGGATCGAGAACATGGGGTGAAAGTTGGGCGTCGACGGTGACTTCGATGAGCGTTTCGGCTCACTGAGCTCAGTTTTTCAGCCGATCGTCGACTCGAGGACCGGGCTGGTGGTTGCCCACGAGGCACTGACCAGGTGGCCGGCCTTCCCCGACACGTCGCCGGAACAGATCTTCGACATCGCCCGCACGATGGGAATGGCCGAGGAGTTGGACCGTAGATGCATAGCCTCAGCAGTTGCTGCAGCGGCACAGTTCACCCCCGCCGACCACCCGCCGCGCACGTTGTTCGTCAACATAGAAGCCGACGCAATGTCCTCCGAGAACTCGTCGACTTCGGCCCGCCGCCTCAGCGAACTGTTGCGATCAGGCGGCTCGCAGATTCGGCCCGTCGCGGAATTCGCTGAACGCTCCCTGCTCACCGACCTGGCGCGATTGCTCCGGTCCGCTGACCGACTCCGGCGCGACGGCATCATCATCGCTCTCGACGACGTCGGTGCCGACCCCGATTCGATGGTGGTACTGCCCCTTCTCGCACCCGAGGTGATCAAACTCGACAGATCGCTGCTCGACGACGACCTCCCCGGCGACAAGCTCGCCACCTTGCTTGCCGTCCTTGCCTACGCGAGCCGGTTCGATGTCGCCCTGATCGCCGAAGGAATCGAAACCGAGAGACAGAAGGACAAGGCGATCGCGTGGGGTGCCGCGTACGGACAAGGATTTCACCTCGGGCGGCCCGCCCCCTCGATGCATCCCCGACGTCGTCCTTTCCTATGCTGCCACGCCCTCCTGCGACGAGACCGTTGACAGAGATACTCGACGATCGCGCCACCGACACGACGTCGATCTCGCTGCTCACGTTCATCTCCGATCACCTGCTCGACTTCGCAATGACCACCACCGAAACTCTGACGATCGTGATCGCATTCCGAGAACCCGACTTGTGCACCGCCGACATGGCGCGAACGCTGCAGCATCTGGCACGCAAGCACCCGTATGTGAAGGCACTCGGCGCACCTCGTGCACTGTTCACCGCCACCGACGGGGTACGTCACGCTGACCTGGTTCAACCTTCGGAAGAATCGGTGCCATCGCCGTTATCGGCCAACGGTTCTACTGCGCCCTGGTCGCTCGCCCCCTCGACCCCGACGCTCCAGCGTCGTCGTCGAATCAATGGAGCTACTTCTTCACCGTCGATTCAGCCCAGGTCTGCACTGCTGCACACAGGCTGATCGTGGACAGTACGAGTCCCACCGAACCTGCATCCGAACCGCATAAGTCCAGCGGGCTGGGCTGAGACTCGAAGTTCAACCGTGCTCAACGCCGATGTCTCGGCGAGACATGCACTCAACTGGTAGTACTCGGGCCGACGTCCGTAACACCCTCACAACCGGCGCTGCACAAGTCGAGAACGGTGTATTTCGAGCTCGTGGCGATCGGTCCGTTCGCGGGTGGGAGGGTCGAGCATCTGCCGGAGCGTTCGATCGTCGACCGGACACTGCACCGCGCCGACCCGGCAGCCCGCAGATCGGCGTGCCGTCGGTGACTTGTCGTCGATGTGGCAGGTTGACCGCATGACGTGAAACGGCGAGCGTGGCGGCGGGGTCTCGGTGCGTGGATGTCTACCCACGCACCGAGGTGCATGCCGGTCGATCAGTAGCGGTGCTGTGCTTCGTTCTTGGCGTGCTGGGCCTGCTGCTTTACAGAGGGCGCGTTGGCGGCCTGTTCCTTGATCCGGGGCATTTCGTCCTCGGCCTTGGTCAAGTAGCCCTCCCAGCGCTTGGCCATCGGCTGGACGAGTCCGCCGCCGACACCGACGACGAGAATCCCGCCGAGTGTGGCCAGGACGGCGATCAGGATCGGCGTGGTGACCGTGGTGGCGACACCGATCTGGTTGAGAGCTGCGATGACACCGAAACCGAGGATGAACACCGACGCGATGTTGGCGAGGGTCTTGCCGTAGGACAGTCCGCCGAGGGAGTTCGAGATCAGCTCACGTACTGCGGCTGCGATGGCCGAGGCAACCACGATGATGATGATGGCCACGATCAGGCGCGGGAGGAACGCGATGATCTGGCTCAGGAGCACGCTGATCGGATTAGCGGGGAACACCCCGAATGCCAACTGCAACACAAACAGCACCAAGGCGTAGTAGATGATCTTCGAGACGACGTCACTGGCATCGTATTTGCTGTTCTCGAGTGCTTTCTTCACTCCGCCGCGTTCGACCGCACGGTCGAATCCGACGCGTTCGAGGATGGCCGAGAGAGCTTTTCCGATGGCCTTGGCGAGGACGATTCCGATCACCAGGATCACCAGGAACAGCAGCAGTTTGGGCACGAACTCTGCGATGGTCGACAGAGCGTTGTTGAGTGCTTCGGACATAGTTTCCAGTACTTTCTGATCGTGTGAACGGTGACGAACCGCAAGGGGTCACGCGTCGAGCCTGCGTAACCGCAGAACCGAGGATGAACTCGGACGCGACACGTGCAGGTGATGACTTTGCGACTTGTCACCGAAGGGCGGTGTGCGCGGGGCGGTCGGTGCGCGCCGCACACAGGCGAAGCGGCCCCCAGTGGGGAGTATGCTTCGCGGTCGACCCCGGGCACCTCCGAATCTGGAGGTGCGCGACGCCATCGCGTTCGAAGCCGACCTGTTGTGTGACGACGAGAGCGACCCACACCGTACGCAATAGTGATACAGATCACATTATGTGGTCGCTTGCTGGGATGCGAGCGACGGCTGTAGCTCGACGAGGTCGAGAGCATTGCAGGGTCGGGGTGTCGCCGCCGAAGACAATGCCGCAGCTCGTACCTGCCGATGAGCGGTTGGATACTGCTCTGGGGCCGACACCGGCGGACATGCCGGGGCATGGCACTGACACTGACACTGACATCGGGGTCGGGCGCGGCGGATCTCGGGTGCGAAGCAACTATCCCGGTGCAGTGGTGGTCAGTGTGTCGATGATGTCGTGGGCGATGTCGCGGAGTTTGCGGTGCGAAGTCTGCGATTGGGAACGCATGAGCGCGAACGCGGCGTCGGCATCGATGCGGTGCAATGCCATGAGCATGCCTTTGGCCTGTTCGATGGGCGCACGATGTTCGATTGCTTCGCGCAGAGCGATCGATACTTCGGATGCGGACTTGAAGCGTGCGTAGTCACCGATCGCGCGTGCGGTGGCGGTGGTGAGCACATCGAGGACGTCGGCGTCGAGTGCGTCGAATGCTGCGGGCGCGCGGCCGTAGAGGTTGAGCGCACCGAGAGTGATGTCCGCGGTACGCAGCGGCGCTGCGAGAAACGAGTGGATGCCTTCGCGCGCGGCGTCGGCGGCGAACCCCGGCCAGCGCTGCTCGCAGTGATCGACATCGACCAAGACGATCTCGCCGCTGCGGGCAGCGTGCAGGCAGGGCCCGTCACCTGCGGCGTATTGACGAGCATCGACCTCGAGGGTGCGATCGTCGGTGTGGACTGCGGTGTAGATGCTGCCGCCGAGTTCGATGGTGACTCCGGCACTGTCCGCGCCGTCGATGGCGTCGGCGGCGACCTCGACGATGCGCTGCAGGAGCACGACCAGATCGTCTTCGTCGGATATCGATCCACCGAGCGCGATGAGCATCGCTCCGAGCTGCGCCGGGTCCAGGCCCTCTCTGGCGGCAGCCGTGGCGATATCGGAGGCGTCGTCGGTGGCACCGATCGGTGTGGCGGCCAGGATGGAAGCGCTGGTGGCATCGGTGTTGTCCATGGCCCCTGATGAAAGCACACGCGTGGAGGTGAAGCGACGCCAGATGGCACGGGAGTGATGGTCGGTCTGGAAGTACATCGTAGAAAGTGAAAATAGGCGGCGGCTGACCGCCGGTCACGACGTCAGCGGATTGCCGTCCACGATGTCGGTGACTGCGACATCGACCGCAGGACCGCCGCGGGTAGAGCTACTTCCGTCTCCGGAGCCGACCGGAGTTGTACCCATGATGTCGTCGACGACATCGAGTACGGTGCGGCGGATTCGGTCGGCGAGGATGTCGAGTTCGCTGCCGTATCGGGCGGTGAGTTCGACCCTGATCGTGCGCAGGTGAGCATTGTCGGTGAGCACCTCTATGACACGCGGGACGCAGATCTCGTCGAGACGCACTGCACGTGCGATCGCGCCGCGAAGAACGAGATCGCTGACCGCGAGTGTTCCGAGGGCCGAGGTGTCATCGCTGACCCCGGTCTCGCTCATGTCGATCGGCCAGCCTCCGCGCGGGGCGGCGCGAACGGCGTCGACCACCGCGCCGGCGATTCGGTCCCACCCAGGTTCGGGTAGCTCTCGCAGGACGGTGAAGGCTCTTGTCCAGAATGCAGCGACAGGATCGTCGTTCATCGCCACCTCATCAGTCGTTGACTCAACATCGCGCGGGCGCGACGATGCTGGCCTCGCACAGCATCGGGACTCAATCCCAGAGCGGCTCCGATTTCCGGAAAAGTGTGCCCCTCGATTTCCCGTAACACCCATGATGCACGCTGACGCAGAGGAAGCTCGGCGAGTGCGGCTTCGAGTGCCTCGACGAACTGCGCGTTGGAGGCGAATTCGAACGGGTCGACCGCCCGGGGATCGGCGAGGGGCTGGAGCAGTTTGTCGTCGACAGGTTGGGCATGTTTGACGCGGGTGGAATCGATCACCTTGCGCGAGCAGATGGCGAACAACCAGGTCCGCACCGCGGAGTCGCCTCGGAAGCTGGACAGTTGTCGCCATGCCGCGACGAACGTGTCCTGTACGACCTCGTGGACCGCGCCCTCGTCGCGCAGCATGCGCCGCGCATATCGATGCAGCACAGGGCCGTGCCGCAGAACCAGGGTCTCGAACGCGGTGCGGTCGCCGGCCACCGCTGCGTCGATCAACATACGGTCACTGACCTCGGAGGAGAGAGATAGCGACGGCAGAGAAGAGCGTGGTGTCATCGCGGCACTCCTGTCCCATCGACGCCGTCGTGGGTATGAGGCAAGTGCGGCGCGCCGAGGTCGGCTGGCCCGTCCACAGAGATCTACACCCGCGACCCCGACCTCAAACGTGATATAGATCACATCAAGGCGGTGTCCGGTCCGGCAGGTTCGATCCGTCCTCCCTGATGTACGCCCACTTGCCTCCCCTCGGAAGGACCATTTTCGATGACCAGCACCACGCCCACCGCACCCGCAGTCACCACGGACGAAGCAGGCTCATCGCGTAGTTCGGCTCTGGTGAGCAGTCAGGGCAAGACATCGATTGCCGACACGGTGGTGTCCAAGATCGCCGGGCTTGCCACCCGCGAGGTACACGGGGTCTACGACCTCGGCGGGGGCGCATCCCGCGTCGTCGGTGTCCTGCGTGACCGCATTCCAGGTGCGTCGGTCAACCACTCGCAGGGTGTCTCGGTCGAGGTCGGAGAAAAGCAGGCCGCCGTCGACATCGACATCGTCGCCGAGTACGGAGTAGCCATTGCCGACCTCGCCGCCGGTATTCGTCGTAACGTCATCGCAGCACTCGAGCGGATGACCGGCCTCGAGGTCACCGAAGTCAACATCGCTGTCCACGACGTACACCTCGACAACGAGTCGGATGACAAGGACAGTGACGAGTCCACGATCACCCGGGTGCAGTGACTTCGGCGAAGCAACCCGCGGGCGCTGACGAGGTCGACCTGCTCGCTGCAGCGGTGCGCGCGGTCCCTGGCGTCGCAGCCCTGCATCCCGGAATGTTCGGGGAGGTCGGAACCTACCTACCCGGTCGCCGAGTGCCGGGGATCCGCACCGTCGGTGATGTCACCGAAGTGCACGTGAGCATCGTCTTCGACGCCTCGGTCCGCGACACCGCCGTCCGTGTCCGCAGCGTCGTGTCCGCTCTGACCGGCGGCACGGTCGACGTCACGGTCGAGGACGTCGTACCGGGGTCGACAGCCGAACCCGTCGACAGCGGACCTGCACGCGAGCGGCCGTGACGGAGCCGGCGTGCTCCCTACCGTCCCCGGACAGTGACGCCGGTGATGTGGGGAGATGGCTGACCCACGGCGACCGATGCACCGCCCGACGTAGTGCAGCGCAGGCACTGCACCCCGACGTCGGGGGATCGGCGACGGCGCTCGCTCGCGCGTTCGCCGAGATCGATGCCGCGTACGGAGGTGGTGTCTACTGCGCCGGTGTCGTCACCACCACCGCGGTGCACCGCACCAGTTGCGGCCCGATCCGCGCCATCGTCAGGGTGCGACAACTACGTATACGCCGCATCGACAGCCCCTGACACCAGCCCTTGACAAGGCGCTTGCTGCAGGCCTCCGGCTCGAATCATCACCTGCCCATCAGGCCCGAATGTCCATCCACGCTGCTTCACTCGACGAAGGATCACCATCATGACTACTTCCACAGTCGGCCTGCTCGCCGGCCTGCTTCTGGCGATCGCCGCTGCGGCCGGCGGATTCGTCGGGTTCGTCCTCGCCCTACTGCTCGGCGCAGCCGGTTATGCACTCGGTGCCCACCGCGACGGTGAACTGGACCTCGGTGCACTCCTACGAGGCCGCGGCCGTGGCTGACGTGGCCCATCCCTCGAGCCCTCTCGCGTCGGAGGGGTCGCGAGAGGGACAGGGGCGTCAGATGGCAGCGCCATCGAACCGCGGCACGTTGACCGTCAAGGACAAGGTCGCGCAGCATCTCGCCGTCCGCGCCGCCCTCGACACCGCAGGAGTGCGCACTCACGCCGGCGGACTCGACAAGCTCACCGGCCGCGAACTGCCGCGAATCGACGTGAGCGTGTCCGGTGACCACGTGCGTGCCACCGTCGACATCGCGGTGCAGTGGCCGCAGCCGCTCACTACTGTGACCGCGGCAGTACGCGCGAACGTCACCCACGCGCTGTCGACCTGGGCAGGTCTGACCGTCGACGGCGTCGATGTCAGCGTCGCCGTCGTGGTCACCGAACCAACGGTGAACGGCGATATCAGAGTGGAAAGAGTGACATGAGCCCCCGGCACAACCTCATCGACCCTGACCCTGACCCCGACCCCGGCGCCGGCGCCGCGCGGCGCACCGCTGCTCTCCCCGCGTCGACCGACAGATCCGATAGCGAAGCCGACCCCCAAGCGGGCACGCACCTCGACAACGTCGCGGTGTTCGATCCGGCGCCGGGGCGCACCCCCCGCGCCGTACCCACTGCCGCCTACACCGGCGCCCTGATCGCAGTACTGCTGATCGGCGTCGGTGCCGTGGGAATCCATGACGGCGTAGTCGCCGCCGGCTGGATCTCCGGCCGGTCCTGGACCGGCGCGGCCATCGACTCGATCGATGGCCTGAGCCCTGCAGGCGCGATGATTCCCGCCGGCATCGTGGCCGCGCTGATCGGATTGTGGCTGGTGCTGACCTCACTGTCTCCCAGGCGCAAGAAGGCAGTCGGCATCGATTCGGCCACAGCACTGTTCATCGAACCGTCCGATATTGCCCGGATTGCCTCGATCACCGCCGAATCGGTCTCCGGGGTGTTGTCCGCGCGCACGAGTGCAACCCGCACGAAAGTCACCATCCAGGTCGAGACCACCGGCGACGCAGCGACACCCGGCGCTGTCGCCGATGCGGTACGCACCGCACTGACATCGCTGACGCCGGTACCGAAAGTATCTGTCCGCACCCGCACCGGAGGAACCCGATGACGCGCACATCGATCGCACTGGACCGCCTCGCGACCTTTCTGCTCGGGCTGGTCTTGATCGCGGTAGGTGCCGGAGCAGCAGTGTGGGCAGCGGCGTCGGTATGGAACATCGACGTGCTGCGCGGGTTACCGGAGCTGGTCACCGCGCCGCAGATGGTGAATGCATCGCAGGCCCCCTGGTGGCCCTGGGCGGCAACTTCGATCGGGGCTGTTCTGGTTCTGTCGGGTCTGCGTTGGCTCACCCTGCATACTGCCGCGCCGAAGGCGAAGACACTTCAGTTGGAGGGAAGCGGACCGGAGGGTCGACTCTGCGCCGACCTCGGTCAGGTTGCAGCCGGTGCGGCGCGCGTGCTCGCCCACAGCCCCGGCATCCGCTCTGCGCAAGGTACAGCGATCATCGACCGCGGAGTCCGGACATTCGACTTCGAGGTCACCGCAGACTCTCCCGACGACTTGGCAGCCGTCGCGGCTGCAGTCGATGCGGTGTGCCGCGACGCAGTGTCGATGGTCGGGGACCCTTCGCTCGCCACGTGCACCCGTATACGTATAGCCAAGACCGCACACAATGGTCGCCGCGTCAGCTGAGCGACGCGCGGCGCGCCCGCGATCGGGAGCAGCTCAGGAATGATGTGCTGGACCTGACCCACGTCTGCTGCGCAGATGACCGCGGCAGTAGCGGTCCCTGTCGGCAGGCAGACGTCGTGGTGGACGTCCATGGCCGCATGCGCGGCTTCAGGGTCCGTCGCAGACTGTTCTGTTTCCTCCCGACTTCTTGGCCCGGTACATCGCCTGGTCGGCGCGCGTGATCAAGTCGTCGATGTCGGACGCGCCCGGCACGGTCCTGCTGGGTGCGGCCGAGGCCAGCCCGACGCTGGCGGTGACCGTGCCCGACCGATCGATGCTCTGCCGTATCCGTTCGGCCAGATCGGTGGCCGTGGCTACCGGCAGGCTGGTGGCCACCACGAATTCTTCACCCCCCATCCTGGCGACCAGCTCCGAGTCCGAACATGCCTCGGTGACGATGCGAGCGATCCGGCGTAGCACTCGATCACCGTGATCGTGCCCGTGGGTGTCGTTGACAGATTTGAATCGATCGAGATCGATCATGAGCACCGCCTGAATACCTACTCTCGCTGCGGTCGGACAAGCCGGCCGCATGCGGTCGCCGACGGCTGCGCGGAAGCCGCGACGATTGAGCAATCCCGTCAATGGATCGTGATGGGAATTGTGCGCACCT
This sequence comes from Rhodococcus sp. AW25M09, assembly GCF_000333955.1. Lineage (GTDB taxonomy): Bacteria > Actinomycetota > Actinomycetes > Mycobacteriales > Mycobacteriaceae > Rhodococcoides. Next base: position 115,346 of record NZ_CAPS01000144.1, on the reverse strand, counting down.
CGGCGCAGCGCACCCTCCGCGATCTGGGTGAAGATCGGAGCTGCGCCGATCACACTGAGTTGCACCACCAGCCGGGAGATGTAGAACCAGAGGTCGATGTCGGTGGTCCACAGCGACAACGCGAACAGCACCACCGTGACAGCCGCAGCCCAGCACAGGTGCACGATCAACGACCGCGCGCCGTGAAAGAACGCGACGTAGACACCGATGAAGGCGAACCATCCCGTGCCCGGCGACGCTGCGGCAGGTTCGGTGAAAGTGAACAGTGATGCAGCGATGATCAGATCCGCCCCGGCGACGAAAACGATCGATACCCGCTCCGACGGCCATGGCCGGGCGATCCAGCATCCCGCCGCAACGAAAGTGCTCGACGCTGCCGCCGCGAGGACGAACACGGCGACCGGTGAGACCGGGCCCAGGGAGCTGGCCATCATGAACACAGCCCACACGCCGAACGCGATGCAGCCACTTGCTGCGCCGAGCTGCGCCGGTCGTTGCAGTGATCGGGATCGTAGAAACAGTACGATCCAGGAATAATCCGAGGCCCTGAAGGGTCGCGCGGAAGGCGGCGACCCGGTCACCGCCGGATCCCTGCCATGGGGTTATCGCACGAACGAGCGCTCATCGCCCAAGATTCTTGCAGGTGATCCGGTCGTAGACAGCGCGAACGACGTCCCGACCCGGCACGGGAACTAGGAAAACGACACATCCGGGGCTGACTCGAGCCGCACGGGGCGAGAAGCTGCGGGCGGTGTGGGTGCCTCAAGTCAGGGTGAGCGCAGAGGCAACGGCTTCCGGGTCGGCGACCACAGCGACGGATTCGGACATACTGGACAGGGCGACCTCGGGGTCCTTGAGCCCGTTACCGGTGACCGAGCACACGACCAGCGATCCCGGTTCGATCCACCCGTTCTGCACTGCTTGCACAAGCCCTGCGATCGACGCGGCCGAGGAAGGCTCGACGAAAATGCCCTCGGCTCGGGCGACCAGACGATACGCGTCGAGAATCTCGGCATCGGTGGCAGCGCAGAACATTCCGTTCGATTCGCTCTGCACGCGAAGCGCTGCCTGCCACGACGCCGGCGAACCGATCCGGATGGCGGTGGCGATGGTGTCCGGGTTCTCGACCACCGATCCGGTGACCAGGGGCGCGGCACCTGCGGCTTGGACCCCGAGCATGCGTGGCCGTGAGTCGATGATCCCTGCGCCGAGATAGTCGCTGTATCCGAGCCAGTGGGCGTGGATGTTGCCGGCGTTGCCGACAGGCAGAATGTGGACCTGCGGCGATTGCGAGAGGGTGTCGCAAATTTCGTAGGCGGCGCTTTTCTGGCCGGCGATACGGTCCGGGTTGATCGAGTTGACCAGACCCACGGTCGGAAATGTCTCCGCCAGCGACCGAGCAACGGTGAGGCAGTCGTCGAAGTTGCCGTCGATCTGCACGATGCGGGCACCGAGGATGTGCGCTTGGGCAAGCTTTCCCGATGCGATACGCCCTTGGGGGATCAGTACCGCGCAGTCCAAGCCGGCCTGTGCGGCATACGCTGCCGCCGAGGCCGCCGTATTACCGGTCGAAGCGCACAGTAGCAGCCGGTCGCCGCGCGATCTGGCCGCGGTGACCGCTGTGGTCATCCCCCGATCCTTGAACGATCCGGTTGGATTGGCCCCTTCGACCTTGAGGTACACCGTGCATCCGGTGATATCCGACAGATACCGTGCATGCAGCAGCGGGGTCGAGCCCTCACCGAGGCTGACCACCTCCCCTGCATCGGCGTGGGAGACCAGATCACCGAACCGGGCGATCACCCCGCAAGGCCGGACAGGATGCGGCGGCGAACCCGGAGGCGATACAGCTGCGGCAGACTCACGATGATTGTTGGTCACGTCGATACCGACGAGCGGACCAGCCGAAACCGAACGGAGAACCACGAACTTTCCGCGACGCCGAGTACCGACCTGTATCGAACCGGCAAACCTCGGACATCGCGCAGGAAGCAGCCCGGCCAGGGCGCATCGGCGGACATCGTTCGCGGGCGAGGCGGGCCTCACCTCGACGAACTGTGTGCTAGATCACTGCCTCGGGAGGTTCGGTCCTCGACGCCGCGGGCGTCCTACCGTGTACAGAAGAATTTCGAGGAAAGAGGCCCCCGATGCCGGATCGAGAACGCGATGACGACCACGTCGCCCAGCGGGCAGCCGAGCAGTCGGCGGGACCGGCAACCGGCGACGGAGCACGCGCAGCGAGCGGTGTCCAGCACCCCCGATCAGGGGAAGGCAGGCATGCACTTGTCGACCCCACCGAACCTATCGAACCCACTGCTGATGGCCGCCGGACGATCAGCGGCACCGCCGGTGAAGCCGGATACGGAGTCGGTTCGGCTCCACACCACGCGGCTCGGAACGGTGACGTTGTCGCTGGTCCACAGTCCACTGCCGAAGCCCAGCTCGGAGGTGTCAGCACTGCTGACACCTCCGACGCCGTGCGGTCACAGCAGGTGGGGCTACTGATCGGTATCGTCGCCGCGGGCATGATCACCGGACTGATACTGCTGCACCGGATTCGCCGACACCCGCGTACACGTACACGTGTGCCTGCACGCAGCCGGACGTTGTCAGGGTCACTCCCCATCGGGCGATGACCAACTGTCGTCGGACGCGGCGACGCCCGTCCAGGGAAGAAGATTCGAGCGGGCGAAGAAGTCGAGGAAGGGCCTCATAATCCGATGTATCCGGTATTGATTGGCGTTGTTGCAGTGTCCCTGATCGTGCTCATCGGCGCACTGTTCGTTCTCGTTGTCGGAGAAGCGATTCAGGTGACCCGGTCGGTACGGGCGTCCAGACGACGGTCCCGAGCGAGAACAGACGCGAACCTATGACCCGTGCCGGAGTGTGGGTGTGGGGTGCCCGGTAGATGCGGGTGTCCGAGCGCGGCTGCCTATTACACTACGGACCCGCAGCGCAGCGACCGAGTGTGCAACATCGAGGTCAGGAAGCCGGGTGGTGTATTGATCTCGAGCATTGCACACACTTGCGTGCACCGGTTCCGGTACGAATGTACCGGCGCGCCGCGGTCGTCGGCTGATCTGCGGTGGACCGAACGACCCACGGTCTTCACTACGGCTCGGGCGTCGATGGAATCCGCGGCTCACGGATCGGGTCCATGGATAGGATGTCTTCTGGTGCAGGTACTTCGGGTGAGCCGAGGTGAAAGGTGTTGAGTGTGTCATGAAGAACGACGCGGCCGGTTCCGGCCCTCTCGACATCGCAGTCGAACGAGTCGGAACTGCAACCGTTCTGTCCGTACGCGGTGACCTGGACCTGCGCACCACCCCAGACCTGATCGTGTCGATCGATGCCGCAGTCGCCGAGGCCACACCATCGGCCCTGATCATCGACCTCACGAAGGTGTCCTTCCTCGCCGCGGTTTCCATGACAGTTCTCATCGACGCGCACCTGCGAGTGCAGGGGGTCTCGAAGTTCGCTGTGGTGGCCGACGGTCCCACTACGAGTCGGCCGCTGATACTGATGGGGCTGAACGAGACCTTCGCTCTGCACGCCGACCTCGCGGACGCCCTGACATCGCTGACGCCGTGATGAAAAGTGCCAGGTCACTAGACGAAGTACGTGCCATGACCGCAGGACCATATCGGTGATCATGACCGTTCACTCACACAACAGGTCCGACCCCGTGCGGCAAGACGGCCCTGCCAGATGACCGACGCGAACTCCGGTTGCAGCACAGACCGCACGCCCTCGCTACGAGAGTTGAGCGCGCTGCTCGGTTCTCACCGACGATCCGAACTAACCGATGTCGGGCTTGTGCTGGGGAACCTCGTGCCGGACCGGTTGCACGGCGAGCACACTTCACTGTCGATCGCGGCCTACGAATGTCCGAGCACGACCGCCGCGCATCCGTCAGCTGTGATCGGTCGCAGCGAGGCTGCCCGACTACTGCTGGATCTGTTCGAGGACGTCGGGGATTATCTGCTCGAACATGTCGGTCACCGTGGCCGCGAACACCGACCCGTCCGCGGTGACGATCGACTGCGATGTGATCTGTTCCTGGTCGCTGCGGACCGCACCCTGTTCGGGGACAACCTCACCGTGCGGTGCATCCTGACCGATGGCATCGGCGCAATGGTCTCGACCACCGAAGAACGATTCGTCGGCCGACCGAATCATCGCGGTACAGCGACAGGCGCTCACGAGAAACCAGAACAGCCCCACCGCTGACCTGTGCATGATGCGATAGGGCTGTCTGTGTGCCCGGCAACCTCTTCCGGGCACCGGGCACACAGATCGCCGGGCCACCTCTCGAACCGGCAATCCACACGCGCGTTGCAGGACCTGCGAACAGTCGCAGGCAACGACGCACGTGTCCTGTACATCGCAGGGCAGGCCGGCCCGTGTTACTTCACCGCCACTTCCACATCGGAACGAGCCCGATCGATACCCCGCCATCAGAATCGATGTGCTTCCACCCCTGGTTTGCACACGCTCGCTCACTTCTCGCTGTCTCGGGCCACGTTGGCTCGAAACCGAGAACTACGGGGCTCTGCCAACGCGGTGCCGGGCGCGCGGCCCCGTGGATCGCCGGGATCTACCTTCCGCCGGGGTGGACTGTCAGCGTCTGAAACCGCGATCCGGTGTGCGTGGTTCACTGTCCGCGAACGGGGTGAACCATTCCGCGGGAACGAGATTGACTGCACCAGGATGCGGTTCGATATCACTGTCGAACAATGTGAGCACATCGTGGTCCTGGAACAGAAAGTCCAGCGGAGCATCCCAATCGTCGTCGTTGTCGTGCGCGGCGATGCCGCCGACCAAATCCATACGGCGATCGGACTCGTCGGTGGCCATTGCCCGCGCTCGACCGAGGACCAGGTGGAGCGCCATTTCCTCTCCGGTACAGACAGGTTCGGGATCACCGCTCTGTGCCTCGATCGCGAGATCGTCGAAGCATCGGGCTTGCTGACGCCACCAGGACGCCGACTGCTTCCACGTCAGGGGAGGGAACTCACTGAGAATCGAAATGCCGTGCGCTGCCTCCTCGGGGCGGCGATGAAGATCAGGGTGGCGGCGAAAATCTTCGATCGCATCGTAGACATCGTCGGCGAGAGTCCATGCAGCCACTTCGACGAACCGGCGCTGTCGCGGCGTCAGTTCGATCACCAGACCCTCGAACACCTCGTCGTCATCGAGATCGGTACCACGATTCGGGTCCCCGACCTGTTTGTGGCCACCGCCGAGCCGAGAAGAGCGGGTTCCGAAGGTCACACGAACGACCACATCGTCTCCGTTGTCGTCACCGCCCGCAGTGCGCGTGACCTCGAGTCTGCTCGCACCTTGCCGATCAACGCCACCTGTGTTGGGCGAGTTCATGATCGAACTGTAGGACGATGCACGGTGCGTCGAGTGCCGCCACACCGTCCGAGGGTGGATCAATGCTCCGGGCAGAGAGCCTGAAACAGCCCCCCCGCGCGTCGGTAACGATGCCCGCTCTGCCAGTGGTGCAACAATTGCCTGCAGCATTGCACGACATAATGTGAAACACGACCGGCTTCTCGCCGATCGCGGGGCTGACCCGAGGAGCGTGCCAGCCTAGAAAGTTCGACGAATGACCGTCGAGGAGGCAAGCCCGTGCGCAACCGAACTCGATCGGTTAGGTCGACCAGCCAGGCGACTGCACACTCTGCTGGCGTTTTGCGAGTGAATGCCCCTGGTCTACTGATATTTCGAGTCAGAAGACCAGCTGCGCAATCGCTCATCCTGCTCTCGTGACAGGGAGGCGTGTGGTGGACCCAGACAAGCGCGACATCGTGGAGACCGGTGTGCTGACCGGCGTCGGTGACGCTTTCGGCTATGAAGCGGGGAGCTGGCAAGTAGCCTTGCATATGCGGCGGCATTCACGGCTCGGACCGCTGGCATCGACGACAGGACATCACAATGGGCTACCGAATCCGTTACGACGGAGTGACCTTCGAGGTCGATGACACGACCGGCAAAGATTTGCTCGACGAACTGGGTAAGGAGGTCGAGGGTCTTTTCCAGCTTTCGGGGCAGTCGTTCATCACGATCGGGCGCGGTATTCCAATCGCCATCGAAAAATTTTGAGGACGGTCGTAGCTGGCTGCACCGCGGTCTGTCGATGCCTGCTCCGACCTCAAGCCCCTAGCGCCGGTGAGAAGGAACGAAGGCATTATCCCGGTGCTGAACAACTAGCCGGCGGCGACGGTGACCCATTCGGGTCGGTCGGTCAGTTGTCAAGGTAAAGCTTACGATGGAGCCGATCCTCTCGCCGCTGGCGCGCCTAACTGCGAACGACACCGTCGAGGCCCCCCGTCATCGAAGCGAACTCGGTGGCCGGCCGCACACCCTGACCCTTGAAGAGCGGGCACCTACTCCAGGTTAACGAAACGCGACAGTTTCGTCAGCCATTCCTTGCGGACGATCGTCGCGGCGGCGCTGGCCTTGTTCAGTGCGCCGTCTGGTCGGACTCCATGCTCGTCCAGTCATTCACGCGAATGACTGTTGCCGGAACCAACTAGAGCCCGGCTGCGTCCAAACAGGTATGGACCACGACGAACGAGCCACCGTCCGAGACGAAGGCCACGACCCCGACCACCCGACCGTCGTCACAGCTCTCGACCAGGTCAAACGCACCCTGGGCCTGTACCGGCATCTCGCCTGGACCTTCACCTCGGCGGACCTCGACGGCCACGCCGTTCCCCGCTGACCGACCTCACCAGCACATTCGACAACTCGAACGGGTGTTCGATACTCTGGCGGTAGTTCCTACCGGCACGGCGAAAGGTCGATCCCATGGCCACCGTCGACGCGATCGAAGATCTCACCGGACTCGACAAGAGCGCCCAGCTGGACGTCCTCCGTCGCCGGATGGCCACCGTCCCCGGTGGCCGCCGCGACCACGCGCTTGCCGACCTGCCCACCATCACCGCACCCGATCGGGTCGAACCCCTCGATCGGGTCACGCCGGTCGTCGACGACGATCCGGAACCGCTCATCGCCGCTGTACGCGGCAAAACCCTGCGGACCATGCCCGTGCCCCGTCCACTGGCCGAACTGCTCCCACGCGGTGCCCTCGCCCGTGGAACCGCCATCACCGTCACCGGCGCCGGATCGATGATGATCGCCCTTATTGCCGAAGCGTCCGCCGCCGGCCATCACGTCGCCCTCATCGGCCAACCGAGGCTGAGTTTGCTCGCTGTCCACGAACACGGTGGCGATCTCGCAAAAGTTCATCTTGTGAATCCAGGATCGACGGACCCTCTCGACGCCGCCTCGATTTGTCTCGACGGGGTAGATTTGGTCGTGACGACCGTGCACGGCCGTGACGTACCACCCACGCGCGCAAGAGCTTTGCTTGCCAGGAATCGTCGGCACGGCAGCATTCTGATCCTGACGGACGGACACATGCCGGGTATCGATCTCACCATCGCATCGACCGTCCACAGTTACGGCGGCATCGAGCAGGGGAGAGGTCGAATCCGGTCGATCACCCTCGAAACCGCCGTCCACGGCCGCGGAACGCAGCACCGCACCGGCCGCTACACCCTCACCGCCCCAAGTTTCGGCGAGCACGGTCTGCGCTGGACACCCGCGCCCGCCGGCGACCTCTCCGGCCGACGACCACTCGCGGCCGCGCAATGACTACCGACAACTCCGCCGGCATCTTCGACTCCTGGCCCACCACCTTCGAGCCACCCACCCGCCGCATTGTCGATCCACCGATGTCGGTGAAAGTGAATGTGTTGTAGACGGGCTTTGCAGTTGACCATTGTCCATCTGGCCGGGCGGTGCCCTCGGCACTCAGGTCTTGGAGCCTCATCGTCCGGGCTGGAGTGAAGCAGGCTCTATCCATTGATTGCTCTGTCAGGTTCGATGACGTGGGATGTACTGCGACACAGAAGTTTCAACCAATTCGACAGTGCGATCGCACAGGTGCAGGCCACCATGACGAAGGCTCTTGCGGACGATTCCGTGTCGCCACGGCGCTGAAAGTCTGTGCCGAAGGTCTCTAGCCAGTGAAGTGTTGTTACTGCGAGAAATACGCGTGCCAGTATGAGGTTCCCCCCGAAAAGTGGACAGTGGTTACGCGGCCATGATGGGCGCGTTCAGTGACTGTTCGTAACTGTGGGGGCTGAGCATTCCGATTGTGGAGTGCCGTCGTCGAGTGTTGTAGAAGTTCATCCAGTTGTCAACTGCAGCAACCAATTCGGTCCTGTATGCGAACGTGTGGCGGTAGTAGTACTCGTGCTTGAACGTCGACCACAAGCTCTCCGCGCCGGCGTTGTCCCAGCATATGCCGGTCTCGCCCATCGAGCGCCGCAACCCGTGCCGCTCACACGCTTGCTTCATGACCGCGGCGGTGTATTGAGTTCCCCTGTCCGAGTGCATGATTGTGCCCGCGACATCGCCGCCGCGTTCGGCGACAGCCATGTCCAGAGCTTCGAGGACGAGCTCGGTGCGCATGTGATCGGCGACGGCCCACCCGAGGACCTTCTTCGAGTGTTCGTCCTTGATGGCGCACAGGTACATGTCGCCCTCGCCGCAGGTCAGGTACGTGATATCGGAGGTCCACACCGCGTCGAGGCGGCCCTGATCGAACCGGCGCTGGACCAGGTCGTCGGGGAACGAGGCGAACGGGTCGACCACGGTGGTGCGGATCTTGAACGTGCGTGGGCTGATGCCGACGATGCCGAGGGAGCGCATAATCTTCGCGACGGTTTTCTCGGTGATCACCTCGCCCCGGTCGTGGAGTTCGGCGGTGATTCGGGGTGCTCCGTAGACGCCTTTCGACTCCTGGTGGATCGCGAGGATCTTCGCCTCCAGATCGGCTCGACGTTGCTGCCGCTGCGCCAATCTAGTTGTCACACTGCGTCCTTGGTGTTTGTAGAAGCCGGATGTCGACACTTCGAGCAGGCGTGCCATCCGGTGGACTGCGGAGTTCGCGTACTCCGCGGCCATCAACGTGTAGAGCTCTACTTTTGTTGATTGGCTGCGAAGTACGCGGACGCTTTTTTCAAGAATGCGATGTCTTTCTCCTGCTCGGAGACCTGTCGGCGTAACCGGGCCAGCTCGGTACGCTCCGCGGCCGTGAGCGGTTGATCACCCGAGGTGGCGGCGGCTTCGATCCGGCGGCGTTCGTCGGCAACCCAGCGGCCGAGCAGGCCTTCGTTGATGCCCAGTTCGCGGGCGACCTCGGCGATGGTGCGGCCGGAATCGATCACCCTACGGGCGGCCTCGACCTTGTACTCGGTCGTGAACGACCTGCGTTTGCGGGACATGGGGACATCCTTCCAGCGGAACTATCGGTCCCGCTATCTCGGTGTCCACCATCCGGGGGGAACCTCAGTAGGCCGCTGAACTGCTAGTTTGCTTGACCACTCGATCCGGGGCGGTGTGTGCCGGCCACAGTTGCAACAAGTAATCATCGGAATCTGCGACGAAATTGGTGGATGCGGGATGGGCATCGTCCGTTCCCGAGGCGCTGTACCGCACCCGGTAGCTCCCTGCAGAGAAGTACGTGGAATCTCCGAGTGCGTCTCCACCCAACTCCACGATGGAGTACGCCGAACGCTCAGGGACGATCATGGTCGCTTCCACGATGTCCTCCCACCGGTCGTCGAGAGCGGGTTCGCGAGTGTGGAGCTCGGCGCGCACATGCGGATCGCCTACGTTAGGCCCGGTGATCAGGACGAGCTGGCCTGGCGTTGCTGCACCGCACAACCCGTTGCGCTGACCGATGAAAGCTCCATCGAAGTCGCACCCGCCCTGGCCATCAGAGGATCGAAAGTAGAACTGGCCGTAGTCGATCTGGACGCTGCCGTCGAATAGGACAATGCACTCTGAGACGTCGGCGGTGCTCGACCCATCCGGAACCGAAGGCGGAGGTAGGGACATCGGTCGATCGTAAGCTGATCGACCGACACCCGTACTCGCGCTTGCCGTGTCGTCGATCACTCGTGCAAAGACCAGAACCGCCCCGGATAGTAAGTCGCCTATCGAGCGACTGACCGTCCACACCGTCCCCGGGAAGAACACCTAGATCGGCAGTTTCTCCATCGAGTGGCCCTGGGGGACCGGGGACGAGTTGGTAGTTGCCGTTCATGCCTGCGTGTTTCAGATTTCACTGGATTCGCGTGTGCTGAGGTCAGCGCCGCTGGGTTGCGGCCGCGTGGACGTGGACAGCGGCGAGGATCGCCATGCACACCAGGTCGAACAGCACTACGTACCCGCCGATGACGTTCATCCGGTGTATCGCATGCGCCGTGGCAGTGAAGTCTCCGAACCACCCCGGGTCCGGGGTGAGATGCACCAACCTTGTCGTCAGCATCGCCATGAAGGCCAGCGCACCGAGCATCGCGACCGTCGTGACAATGGCAGCGGCTGCCTGCGCAGCTGAGGTGATCAGCGACGGGCCGGTGGGTAGGGGGATGTCGGTACCGATGATGTGCCGGGTCGACGCCCGCTTCATGATGCGGCTGCGGGCGTTCATGACTGTGCCGCCGGTGCTGCGGCGAGGGTGGCGAAGACTTGGGCGCTACGTAGTAGTGTCTCGCGCTCGGCGGGGCTGTAGGCGAATCGGTCATCGCGCCGCGGTGATGGGGTCAGTGCCAGTTCGGTGACCCGTACCGCGATAGCGGCGGCGTTGTCGGCAGTGAAGTGGCGTGGGTCGGTGTCCCGCAGTGCTGTTGCGAGTCGGTCGCGCTGCCGACGACGAGAACTTCCGGCGATGGTGAGGATCATGCTGTTACTCATTTCTGTCGAATGTGTGTCGAGCGTTGTGTGCGAACGTGTTTCACACGGCTGTGAATGCTGCTGCCACGCCGAGGAAGTACATGCTTAGGCCGATTACCGTGAAGCCGAAAACCGTTCCGACGGCCCCGGCCGTTCTGCTGAGGATTGCGGCGGTACCGCGTGGCCGAGCACCGGCCGGTGACCGTGCCACGCCAATCGCAAGGCAGAGTGCTGCCAGCACCACCGCAGATTCAACCGCAGTCAGTGCCGCCTGCTTCGACAGTGAGTCGAGCTTGTCGACGTCGGCTGCCGGCTCGTTCATCGCTGTTCTACGCGCCGACGCGGGTCCGTCGCCAGGCGCGTGGCGTTGAGGTCCGTCCAGGGGTTTGCGGGAGCGTCTTGTGCCGGCAGATCGGTGACGGCAGCGAGGTAGACGTTGGCTAAGTGTCCGCGGTCTGCGATGGCGGACAGTAGTTGAAGGCTGCGTCTGCAGGTGCGGCGAAGGGTGGCGACAACGTCGTCGAGCGAATCGATGACGAGGTATGCGGGAGTGAAGTCCCGGGTGGTGGCTTGACCGTTGTCGATCAGAGTTTTGCGTTGAGTGGTGAACCGCCATACGGAGTCCATGACGGCGACGGGATTGTGGTCGTTGTCCGAGGCCCGCGCGAACGTGGGGGCCGTCCGCGGCCTCACCGTGACCATCCAGACGTGCGGAGTGTGGGCATTGAGGGTCTCTGTGAGGGTGTGCGCGAGGCGCGTCGACGCCGGTGGTGCGGCGTTGAGGAGGAGGTGACCGTCACGCTGGGGGTGCCACGTTCGGGTGCCCCCAGCGTCGTGCGCGTCGATGCGGACAGCGATGTCGGTGTTGGGGTCGTCCAGCTCTGTCAGCATCGTGACGGTTCCTTGTGTTCGAGTGGCGAGGTAGGTCGGCTACGAAGCAATCTGTGCAGTGGGATTGGTAATCCGGGTGCGGAAGAGATTGGTGAGCTCGTCTGCACCGGTTCGACCGTTGTCGGCTATCGGCTTGCTCGCGTAAGAGTTGTGCGAGTCGGTGGCGAGAGAGGTGGCGTAGTTGAGCACTTCGTCGAGTACACGGCCTGGGGTGAGATCGTCGGCCAGTCGGTTCAAAAGGGGGAACTCGTCGAGGGGGAGGGCGCGGAGTGTTTTGCGTACCGCGTTGTTGACCTGGCCGACGAGTTTGCCGAGATCGGCCGGTAGTGCCACATAGTTCTGGGCGGCTGCGTTGGTGGAGATCCGAGCTGCGGTGGTGCCGATCGCGATGTATTCGTTGATGGGCAGTTTGGACACCACGGTCCCGATCATCGAACTGAATTGGCTGGCGAAAGTGATGACTTGGGGTGTGAGGGTCGCCAGCAGGCCCGGAACAGCGAACATGTCACCGCGGTGGATTGCATCGGTGAGCTGCGAGACGGTGGTGGCCATCGGGGCGATGTCTGCCCCGGGGATGGTCATTTCTGCCACTTTTGCGCTCAGTGTGGAGACGTTGCCGGCGAGGTCGAGTGCGAGCTGCGGGACGGTGAGCATGTTGCCTGTGGTCACTGCGGTGTTCAGTTTGCCGAGTGTGTCGGTCAGGGGTTGTCCGTCGAGGCCGAGAAGTGTGGTGACGACGCCGGCAACCGAGGATGCGGGATCGGAGGCGTCGATTTTCGATCCGAGTTGCCCGACGAATTGCGTGGCGATGGCATCGTCGGGGGTGTTGCAGTAAGTGTCGTCGGGGTCGCACACGCTGGCGGTGATGTTGTTGAGAGTGCCGAATCCCTCGGGTCGCGCACCGACGAAGCCGTTGCCGGTGGTCTTGGTTCCGAGCTGGATGCCGGCCGTCGGACTCTGGCCGGGGTCGGCCATCAGGCCCACGGCGAAGATGCGATCGGCGCTCACCGGGCCCTCGCCGTTTCCGATCTTGCTGGCCAGATCTCCCGCGGCGTCGGCCCCTTGTGAGAAGCCGGTCAGCCCGAATTTGGTGCCCGGGCATTCGGCTGCTTTCTCGGAGATGAGTTGCGATGCGCGGTCGATCGCTTCTTTCTTGCTGGTTCCGTAGGTCTGGGCTTTGTCGTTCACGATCGTCGCGACGTAGGGAACTGTGTAGGTCTGCAGTTCCTGGGATGAGAACTCGGAGTTGAGTGGTTCCACGACGTTGCGGAGCATTCCCACTGGCACATTCGGGTCGGCTTGCTCGTTGGTTTCCGTGGTGCCGGGTATGGCCACCAAGATGTTGTCCGGGCATGCCGGGGCACCGGCTTGCGGGTCTGCGATGGCGGAGGGGATGACGACGATGCTGGCAGTGACGGCGAGCCCGACTGCGCTGACAACGATCCTTTTGCGTGTACGAGATGCGGTCATGATGAGCGTCCTTCGTAGGTGAGGGCGGGGTTGATGGTGGTGGACTTCAGCTCGCCGAGGCGGACTCATGGTGGGATCGGGTGTAGAAGAACGTCCGCTTTCCCGGCGAGGGAGTGTTGCCGGTGCGTGCTGCTACCCCGTCGCGGACGCGCGCGACAGCGCGGCTCAAACGCTGTCGGAGAGCTGCCGGAGAGCAGTTCTCCTCGACGGCGAGCGCTACGAGATCGGCACCTTCGGCGACGAGATACGCACGGATCAAAAGTGAGTGCTCATCGGCAGTGATGGTCTTGGACTGCACCGCCCATGCAAGAACCGAATGCAATTCCCGTGCCGATACCTCACACGGATTGCTGGTTGTGCGGTCTTTGGATCCGTCGGCCACCCGGTGGAGCTGGTCGGGTTCGGCTGGCGTTTCCACCGCGGATTCGCATGTCTTGGTGATCAGCCCCAGCGTCCGAAGCGAGAGCGCCCCGGCAATCCCAGTGCCGCCGAATCGGTACGTGGCGATCACCTCATAGAAGGCGGCGATGGTGCGAGAGGCGCGTTCTTCGCGGCTGTGATCGGTTCCGTCCAGCCGCGCGTAGCGATGGATTCGGATCAGCTTGGGGAGCATCAATCGGACCAGAACTGTACCGGCGAGGGCGCTCCCTTCACTGTGCTCGATGAGCAGCAGGGACAGGGAAGCGTCACTGTCCAGAGCGGCAAGGTCAGCGATGTCGGCCACGGAGCGAGCGGCAGACCATGCGGGATGTCGATCTGCCCACGAGCGGACTTCGCGGCATGCGAGGGCGTCGACGCAGAGATTGGTCCACTCGGCGTTGATCGCCGAAAACAGCGACGTGCTGTATCCGAGTGGAGTGGAGGAAGGCGAGGAAGGCTGCGGCGAGGTCACGGGGGCGCTCCTGAGAGAGACAACTGAAGTTCGATCGCCTCTGACACAAACAGCGCCTTATATCCGCTGAGCTGCGGATTCTTCCCTGAAACGGTCTCGCTGTTATACCCGTCGGGCTTGGAGGCACCGGAAAACGGCATCGCCCCGCGTTCGACATGAACCGCCGTGACCTGCGGTTACATGGCCGCGGTGATAACAGCCCGACGAGACGGCGCGGGGCGGTGAAAAAAGTTCGAGAAATTTCCGGTCGGCTGTGTCACAGACCCGCACTCGACGGGATCTACCTGTTCTCAGAAGCCCGTACACGGCGGGCTACCGACAGGAGGACCCCGGATGGACGACCACGATCCGTCGGCCGCATTGCTCTCGGACACCGCTCGCGTGCACTCGGTGTCCGAAGAGATCCGCGGCCTCGCGGCGCAACTTGGCGACAATCCACTCAGCGAAGAGATCGCCAGCCGGGTCCGCGATGTCGTGCTCGGTGAGCCGGCCGAGCAGGCGAGGGCAGCGCTCGAACGGATGATGGCGACCCGCGGTCGAGGCGCTCTGCGATTGGTCGACGAGGGCTTCGTAGCCGCCACGGTCGAGCCGTCTCGGCGCGAGGAGATCTCATGAAGATCGGTCTCCGCAAGAAGGGCTCGAACGAGCCGACAGAAGCTGCGCCGACCACCGAGATTCATCAGTGGGCCGGCAAACAAGCGACCGCAACCAAGGCCATGAAGTGGGGTCTGCTCGCGGCCATCGGCTCCGGAGTAGTGGCACTGGCTCTGGTGTTGGCCGGCGTCGGGTCCACGACGCCGATCCAGAGCAAAGCAAACACTCAGCCCCTCGTCGATACAGCTCGTGAGGCAGCAGCGACAGACCTCGCGCAGGACTTCGTGTTGACGTGGTTGCAATCGAAGCGGGGAGACGAGAAAGCCCTCGCGCGCTTCGTCCGCACGGACGGAATGTCGCTTCCGGCTCAGGCGAGCTATACCGCGTCCGACCCTCGAATCGCGAGCGTGAAAGCAATCGATCCACCGACGCGAAATCAGGGCTCTACAGGATCGACGTCGCAAGGTGGACCGCTACAGGCGGCCGGCCAGAACTACGCGATCGTCGTGTCGGTCTCGGTGGTTCCGGTCGGGGGCGACCCGGCCGCGACGCCGGAACGCCGCTACTTCTCGGTACCTGTCGTGTTCGTGGGGGACGACGCGCGGGCTGCAGCCGTCCCCGCCGCTGTAGCGGCCCCGGCGACCGGCGGTGACATCACGCTCGGCTACCGATTCCGGGTCGGCCTCGATCACTCGCTCACCCAGTCGATCGGCCAGTTCCTCTCAGCGATGGTGGCTGGTGCCGGAGAAATTTCGCGCTACACCTCACCCGGCACACCGATTCGCGCCGTCACCCCCGCGCCGTACACCAGTGTCCAGATCACCGACCTCGTCTCGGACACCGATTTCTCGACGGGTGCGTCCGGATCGCCGACCGACGGCGCGACGGTACGGGTGCTCGCCACCGCGACCGTCACAGCGACTGAACGAGCACAGAGCTCGACCGTGCAATATCCGCTGACTGCGATCGCCAGGGGCGGCCGGTGGGAGGTGTCCGCGCTCGACCCGATGCCGTTGCTTGCGAACTCGACCGGTGCAAGTGCAGCAACCCCGACCACGGCCGTGCCGACCTCGACCGCATCGGGCATTACCGCTGGCTCTTCCGCAGCACCGACTCAACCGAACTGATGCTCTGCTCTCTCCCCATCCGAAAGGTACGAACAATGACCATTACCTCGCTCCTGGCCGATCCGTCGTCGACCGTCATCGCCGTAGGAATCATCGAATGGGCGAACCAGAAGACCACGGAGGTGCAGGACCTCATTCGCGCTGTCGTAGCTGTCGGAGTCATCGGGTTTGTCGCCGCCATCGCTTTCAAAAGTCAATTCGCCATTGCCAAGACATTGGTGGCGATCGTGGTTGGCGGGGCCTTGATCTGGGTGACGTGGAACATGACGGCGGTCAAGGACAGCGTCGGCGACGAGCTCCCCGGAACCGCCTCGCCCCAGAGCAGCGAGGTCGTGGTGGTGCCCGATCCGATCGCGGCGTTCATCTGACCCTGCTCGGCCAACCCACGAACACCTCGATTCAACGGATCCCGCAGGAGGGTGACCAACCATGACCGAACAGCAGGCCTCCTCGCGGAGCGTGGTCAAGATGTTCACCAAGGCGCGGAATTTTCCGCAGCTGATCGGCAAAGCACCGGACGGCCGAAAGATACCCGGCGGCCCCTACACCCTGACCCAATTCGTGGGCGCGGGTATCGCAGGCGGACTGCTGTGGCTAACCCAGTCGCTGTGGGCGCAGGGCAGTGTCATCACCAACGGTGCCATCTTCCTCGGCGTCGCCGGCGGCACCCTGTGGGCGTTGGGGAGGCTACCGCAGGGAGCACGGAATCCGATCTCCGTAGTCCGGGGTGTCGGGCGCGCGGCTACCGGAGCCATGTCGCCATCGAAGATCAACGGCGAACCGATCCGAATCAAACGCCCTCACGCGGTACTGGGGTCGGTGATCATCCTCGACGCCCCGTCAAGCCATGGCGCTGCTATCGGTGACCCAGCACTTACCAGGACAACCCCCGGTCGAGTACGGAATGCCGCGGCACCGGTGGAGCTCGACGACACGACAGTGTCGGCCGCACCAGCGTTGCGACCTCTGACCCAGCCGCGACCGGAGCGAAAGACCGCACCTGCGCCAGCCCTGCCGCGATCGGACGACCCACGCCAACGCACGCAGAGTCCAGCCCCGGCCGAAGCGTTCGACGTCGCCAACCTGGCACCGGCGAGCAGCGTTCAGCAGCTGCTTGCGATGGCTGCAGCGGCCCCCACCCCGACCCGAGAGAAGGCGTAATGGAACAACCAAACAGGCTCATCACCTCGAACTTGCGTTGGACCCGCTCCGGGGTTGTCTGGGCGGACTACGTCCTGACCGGAATCCCGTACGGGTACCGGCCGATCGAGGACCGACAGACCGCGCGGGCGATGCACAAGATGCTGCTGCGCGCTCTTCCCGGAGAATCCCTCCTGCTCAGTGTCGCGGTCAGCCTGGACCCGATGGCCATCGTCGAGCGCATGGAACGGGGTATCGATCTCGATCTTCACCCCGCGTGGGCGGACGAATGCGACGCCACGATCGACCGCCTGGACGAAATCCGACCCGGCCAGCGGATCTACTGGCTGTCCATCCCCCTGGCCAACCACAGCTTCGGCGACACCATCAAGTCGGCAACCTCCGCTGCATGGTCCTCGGTGGCCGACCTGCTGGGGATGCCGCCCTCCTCGATTCCCATCGACGAGAGGGAACGCCGTGCAGCTCAGGCCGCGCAGATCGCCGCGGCCATCCCTGCCTTCTACGACGCGACTCCAGCAACCCCTTCCCAGATGGTGTGGCTGCACCACCATGCTCTGCAGCGCGGCCTCGGCCTCGATACCGACATGCCCACCGCTACCGAGCATCCCGCAGGCACCGCCCGAGGATCCTTCACTGCCGCGCGGCTCGACGAAGGGGCTCAAAGCGATCGCCCCGAATCGGGTTGGCGGGCAAAAGCGCCGACGTTGTCGCGCGTGCTGAAAGTCGACCAACCATGGGAGGTGACGCCACCGCCGGCCAGCTATCAGTGCTTCCTGGTGCTCGCCGCCACTCCTTCCGGCGGCACGTTGTTTCCGGGCTCGGAGTACCTGACTCTCGCGGACAACCTGGGCGGCGTCGACGTCGACTGGGCGATCCGATTCAAGAACTCCGCCGCATCAGAGGTCCTGAAGAAGAACCGCCGCGCCTTGGTGCAGATGAACGATCAATACACCCAGCGAGAAGACGAATTGAGCACCGGCAGCGTCCTCGACGATGCCGCCGTGGCCCTCGCGGAGTACAACGCGCTTTTGGAGGCGGACGCAATGGAGATGGAAGTGCAATCGACCACCATCTTCTGTGTCGCTGCCGCGGACGAAGAGACGGCCATTGCATATCAGCGCGAGCTGGCGAAGGAGTTCGAGAGTTCGACATATAGATTGCAGGCCCCGATCGGATTCCAGGAGGAGCTGTTCTGGGCAATGACCCCCGGTGTGCCGACGCCATCGATTTGCAACGAGTTCGCGCAGATCACCACATCCGAACATTTCGCCGCGTACGTACCGGTCACCCGCAACGATCTCGGTGACGGAGACGGACCGCTGATCGCACTCAACATTTCCTCGGCGCGCACCGGCGTCGTGCATCACGACATAGCCAAGAAATCGTCACGTGACGTATCCGGCTCGGTGGGAGCGTGTGGCGATCTGGGAGCCGGTAAATCCGGCTACCTGAAGACCAGTGGGAATCAGGTCGTCGACCGCGGCGGTCAGGTCATCGTGGTCGACCGAACCCCTCTGGGGGAGTACGCACTATGGGCAGAAGCAATCACAGACGCAGTGGTCGTCGATACCGCTGCGCCGGACGTGACGATGGACCCCCTTCGTCTGTTCTCTCCTGCCCGTGGAGGCGAAGTGGCGGTGTCGATTCTGTTGCCGCTGTTGCAACTTCAGCCGGACGATCGCCTGGGTGTTCTGCTGTCCCAAGTGCTCGAGCCGGAATACCGCGCTCGCTTCGGGAATTTCGCTACCCCGGGGCTGGTCTCGCATCTAGAAAGCGAATGCACCCTCGAAGGGGCGCGAGAGCTGGCCGGCAAGCTGAAGGTCTACGCCACCAAATCCTATGCAGCAGCCCTATTTCGGGAGGACCTACAGCCGTTCAATCCACGTGCGGGGGCCATCGTCTTCCGCACTCACACGCTGGAATTGCCCTCGGAGCGTGAGGTGGAGAACGAGCATCTGTTCAAGCAGATGTCGCTCCAGAAGCGGGTTGGGCGAATGATGTACACCCTCATCGCGCAGATCGCCCGCGGCATTTGTTTCGCGGACCCCAACACGCTCGGAGTGTTTCTACTCGACGAATGCCACCACCTGACGCGGTCGAGCGAAGGCGTCGATATCGTCATCGACTTCGTTCGGGACGGCCGCAAACACAATGCCGCGGTAATGCTCGGATCGCACGACCCTGAAGCCGACTTCGGTTCCGAGACGCTGCGCGGGCTCATCCCCACCCGAATCGTGTTTCGACAGAGAGACAAGCGGCTCGCACAGAAGTCATTGAAGTGGCTGGGCGTCGGGGAGAACGATGCCGACCTGCTCAAGGAGCTGATGGAAAACACCTCGCCCGTCGAAGGCAAAGACGGATACGTCGCACCGCATCGCCGCGGAGAAGGCTACATGCGCGATCCTGCCGGCAACGTCGGCCGCATCAAGGTCTTACTTCCGGCATCGGAAGCGAGATACCAAGCGGCGAGTACGACCCCGAAGGAATCGACTACGGAGCGCGCTGCGGAGTTGGCGACATGGTGATGTCGAAACGATTTGCGCACCGGCCCAGTTCGATTGGCGGCGGCGTCAAGATGGTTCTCGAACTGGTGCTGTGGTCGTGGATCCCGCGGTCGTGGTGCAGTGTTCTCGGTCGTTTCCTCGGCCCGGTCTTCAAGTGGGTAGTGGCATCTCGGATCCGCCGCGCGATCGTCACGGGTGCCGCTCTCTGGCACATGATCGGCCTGCTGGCGATCGCCCTGGCGTCCCCAGCACATGCCGACCCAGGTGAAACCCTGCCCAGCAACAGCACCTTCAGCTGGATGGACGTTCGTGACTCTCACGGAATTCTGGTCTGGGACTACTTCATGTCCATCGACGAAGGCTCGGTCGGACACCCGATGTACACCGTGTTCTCCACCTTCATCATGCTCGAGTACGAGGTGTACCGAGGGGTGACCGGCTTCGCGATTTGGTTCGTCACCTACGCCTTGCGGTTCGAATGGCTCGAGCTGCTCACTGCGCCGTTCCGTTCGATCGGCGATGCGATGCAGACGGTCACCGATCAATTCCAGCTCACGGGGCTCCTTCTCACTGCTGCTGGAGGCGTCGGAGCGTGGTGGGTCATTCGCGGACGGTGGACGACGGGAGTGTACGAACTCCTGATGGCAGCCGCGATCGCTGCTGCGGCAGTGGGAATCCTCTCCAATCCAGTCGAACGAGTCGCGGGACAAGACGGCCTGATCATGCAGGCGCGCGACGCCGGAGTGCAGCTCGCGGCAGGCCTGGCGAACGAAGGAGATACGACGTCGAGTTCTGACGAACTCATCGACGAGATCTCGGAGCAGATGGCCGATACGTTCATCAGGCAGCCGACCCAACTGTTGAACTTCGGCCGCGTCATCGATGGCTCGCCCGACGGAGAACGTTGCACTCAAGCCTGGGACGCCGGCCACGAGAAAGCAGACGGCAACACCCGAGACACCCTCAAGGACAACATCAAAGGCTGTGGCGGCGAAGGCGCAAAACAGATGAAGGACTTCGCCGATCACCCCGGACCAGGACAGGTCGGGTCCGGCATCGCGATGCTACTGGCCGGTGTGATCCTGCTCGGATTCGCCACAATTCTGGCGTTCACCCTCATCCTCGCGGTCCTCACCGCCCTCGCATCGGCCGTCAAGGGGATCGTGGTGACCGTCATCGGAATCCTGCCCGGAGCCGGCCGCGGAGCATTGTGGAAAACCCTTGCAGCGGTGCTGATGTCGATGGTCATCGTCATCTTCGCGGTGGTGTTCCTCGTCGGATACATGATCGTGATCGGGCAGCTGTTCAGAGGAGACGGCGACTCTCCGCTGATGATGAAGTTCATCCTGACCGACATTGTTCTGATCGCGGGCATCATTCTCTACCGCCGCGCAGTGAAGGGGCTACGGAAAGCCTCCGACGCTCTTGCGCGCAAACTCGGAAGTAGACCGGGAGCTGCACCGACAGCCATATCGACCAAGACCCCCACCAGTCCACTCGCCCAAGCCGCCTACGCCGGGCAGGTTGCCCGCCAGGCTTATCAGGGCGGAAAGGGACTGGCCAAGACAGCCACCCATGCAACGGCCCGAACCGCCAAGGCAAGTAAAGCTCTCGTCGACGGGACGGCCGCCGCCAGCAGTGCAGCCACGTTGGGAACTGCTGCCGTGGTCTACTCGGCCGGAAGAATTGCAACGGCCGGTGTCAAGAAGGTCGTCGGTCGACGGACCGACGCCAAAGCCGCCGAGGCCGCCAGCGCCAGCACGACCAAGGCCTCCGAAACCCATCCCCGGCTCCGCAAGCCGATGAACATCGACCTTCCCCCGTCGCCGTCGGTCGGCGGCTCCGGTCACTCCCACACTCCGGTTCCCAGTTCCGTCGGTGACCGATCGACGGGCCGCTCTCACGGCGACAAGGCAACGAGTGCACCCGGTATCAAGCGTCCGGTGGCTACCGCTCCGGCGCTGTCGACTCCTGGAAGCCGAAACGTTCGGGTCAGCCGCGCCACGGTGACAGGCCCTGGAGGTGGACGCTTCCGTGAGTACTCCACCGATGAGGGCTCGCCGCTACTGCTTCCCGACAGGTCCACGCGGGCGTCGAGCACTCCGCGTCGTGCACGACCGACCGTCGAACCCGGTGCCACCACGAATCCGACGGAGATCCTCCATCGGGCTGCTTCAGGCGCACGGCGATGACCTTGGTGGCCCCGCCTGAGACGGTGGTGTCGCCGGACTCGAAAGCGCCCCGTCGATGGTGGAAGCTCATTCTGGCGGTCGGAATCGCTGCTCTCGGTGTCCTCGTTGTCGTTCCGTTGGTGGTCATCGTGATCGTCACGTCGTCGGGCTCTAACGGCTGCGCTCCCACGGTCTCCTCCGGCACCGGTGGCGAGGATGCGTCGCCGTTGACGCCGTCCGGTCCGATCGGTAAGCCGACTCGTGATGGAACGACCACGATGACGTCCCCCTTCGGGCAGCGGTGGGGGACGATGCATCAAGGCGTCGACTTCGCGGGCCCGATCGGTACCCCGATCTACGCAGCTCTCGACGGCACTGTCGTCAAGGCCGGGCCCGCTCGAGGCTTCGGAATGTGGATCGTTCTCGACTCGATCGTCGACGGCAAACCGGTCTCCACCGTGTACGGGCATATGTATCCCAACGGCGTCCTCGTCAAAGAGGGACAACAGGTCAAGGTCGGCAACCATATCGCCGACATCGGCAATGCCGGCGGATCCACCGGCCCACATCTGCACTTCGAATATTGGGAAGGTGGCCGTCTACAGGGCGGAACCGCTATCGACCCGATGATCAAACTCGGTCAGGCGGGAAGCCCGCAATCGGCCGGTGATGGTTCAGCGACCGGCGTCGGTGCAGTAGTCGATTGTGGCTTCGGTACGGCGGGCGGAGATCTTCGAGCCGGGTCCGTGCCGCCCGAGTTCGAGCCGTGGATCCGCAAAGCGGGAGCTGTCTGCCCGGGCGTGAGTGCTCCGCTGATCGCTTCTCAGCTCTCTGCGGAGAACGGGTTCAAGTACGGTCCGTCCGCGCCGGTGTCGAGTACCGGAGCGTTGGGGCCGGCGCAATTCATGCCGGGTACATGGGCGACGTGGGGCAAGGACTACGACGGAGACGGGCGCGCCGACCCCAACTCCATCGGCGATGCAGTGATCTCACAGGCTCACTTCATGTGCGCGATTAACGGCGATATCACCGCCGCCATCGCAGCAGGAAAAGTGAAGGGTGACCCGACGGCATTGACGATTGCCGGCTACAACGCGGGCCCTGGCGCGGTGCTCGCGGCCGGTGGAATGCCGTCCGGCGGTGACTACACGACGCAAACACAGCCGTATGTTGCGAAGATTCTGGCCGGACAGGCGCAGTACACATCCCAAGGTTCCGCAGGCCGGTTCGTCCCGACCGGCGCTGACGGAGACAATGTCGTCGAGGCTGCACGCCAGTACCTCGGAACCCCTTACGTCTGGGGCGGCGGAGATGTCAACGGCCCGTCCCGAGGGGGATTCGACTGTTCGGGCCTGACCAGTTTCGCCTATTTTTCGGGCAAGAACATCACGTTGCCGCGCACATCCGAGGCCCAGTGGGGAGTGGGTTCGGAGATCCCGATCGATCAGGCAATGCCCGGTGATCTCGTGTTTGGATCGTTCGATGCGAACGGCCCGGGGCACGTCGGCATCTACATCGGTGACGGACAAATGATTCACGCCCCCACCACCGGAGACGTCGTCAAACAAGCTCCACTCATGGCTGGAATGAAAGCTCGGAGGATCTGATGTCCGTTGTCGCTCGACGCCTTATAGCCGTCCTCGTCGTCGTTGTAGCCGTGGTGGCGATCGCCTGGTCTTGCAGCTCACCCGACCCAGATGATGCTGCTTCGGCGACGCCGGAGACAACGAGCGCGCCGATCGCGCCGGCGCTACCCGAACCTGACCCACTGCCGGTCGAGGCAACCGAGATCCCCACTCCGACCAACAGCGATGCCGCCGCCGCGGAGACCGCGATCAGGCAAGCACTGACTACCTCGTTCACCTGGTACCCCAGTACCGACACGAGCTCGACCGACGCGTTTCTACGCGCCCGCCGATGGTTCACCGACAACCTCGCGGCTCAACTTTCCACCCCTGCAACGACGGAGCGCGGCCCCGGCACCCAGTGGGAACAGTGGAAGGAAGAAGACGCCGAAATCACCGCGACCGTTTCGATCGGCTGCTCCGGATGCCCGGCAGATACCGCCGAGCGGATCTATCGAGTTGCGGAGATAACGCAATCGGCCGTTACCTCGGATGCCACGGTCCCCGTCGACTCCACCACGACCGTGTGGGTATCGGCAGTGCCGACCGCAGTCGGGTGGAGTGTGGACACTCTCGACTTCTGACCTCTCGCTGCACATGACTCGGTGAGGGCCGCCGGCCGCTGTCCGGTCGCCCTGTACGGGCGTGCCGTGGGGCGCGATGTTTCCCGTGATCGGTGGCCGCCGTTCTTGCCCCTCGCGCTACGTGACCATCAGCTTCCGTCCTTGGCTCGCGGATCCGCGACGAGGAGCCGCGCTCCAGGCAGATCGGGGTGGCTTGCGTATGTCGAATCTCGTGGCGGTCATGCCTGGCACGGAGGCCGGATGGCCGTTGCCCGAAGGTGCGTGAGAGAGGAATCGAACCGTATCCGATGAGCAGTTGATGAGGCACCGATGCTGCCGAGAATTGGTGGTTATATGCCCCGGATGTGGGAAGGTCGCTGCAAGCCTTGCTCGCTTCGCTTCGCAGTTTGCAGCGTACCCCCCATGTCAAGGGGTGTCGAAGGCAAATGACTGCACGGGTGCCGGTAGGTCGGAACACCCAGCTCGACTTGTCGGACGTCGGTCGCACCATCACCGATAGATCACCGGTGACCGATCGGTGTGCCAGTGATGGGGCCATGAACGCATGCGCTGCTGCGCGAGATGAAGAGTTGTCGGAAAAAGATTCCCTGCAGTTGTCACAGAAGTCGACGCACTTGCATCTACCTGTTCTCGAGAAGGCACGACGAGACAGGGAGTCCCCATGAGCGCACCGACACGACTACACGTAGCGAGGGCACGTTCGAGGAGCAGTCGAACCGCGGGCGGCCCCCTGAGTCCTGTCATCGATCGAGGAGCGCTGCCGAACTTCGCTCGCATCGAGACCTTCAGGCTCGACGATCCCACCGACCGGATCGTGACCCTCGCAACCACCGACGAGGTCTGGTCTCTCGTCGTCGAGTGGAATTCGAGCAACCTGCGCGTCGATTCCGAAGACGAGCGCTTGAGCAGGCTTGTCGAGGCGGCGATCCGCGCCGTGCACTGCCGGCCTCACGTCGCGTGCAGATTCTCCCTCGACTACAACCCGACCCATCTCAACAACGAAGTCGGCCGCCGCCGCGTGGCCCTGACCGCAACGATGCGCCCGACTTCCAGTGACGGCATCCTGATCACGATCACCCGGGATGCATGATGGGCGCACTACCCGCCCCGGCTCAGGCTCCCCTCGACGGATACCGGTCGCTGCGTGATGCCCCGTCGCTCGACCCCCAGAACAATCCGTGGATCCGCAACTGTGTGCTCTGGGTGGCCGGTGGAGTTGTGTCGGCAGCGCTGGGCCCGATAGTGGAGCTCGACGCCGCGATCGCTTGGGGTGGGGCAGCACTCGGCGTCGGGGCTGGCGCGGTCGTCGGCTACAACGGCTATCGAGCCACGATCCGAGCCGAAGAGACCGATCGGGCGATCGAGCAGCTCTGCAGGCTGACCGCGTCACCGCCGACCCGTGATGTCCTGACGGCGACTCGGTGGCGCGGACAGTGGCCCGGCCGTCCGGGCCGGATCACGGTCCGCTATCAGTCGGCCGCGCTCCTTCTCGACGACCAGTGGGAGCCCCGCGTCGTCGAACTGCTCTCCCAGCAGAGCTGGGGTCGATACCAGATCCAGAAGCACAACACACGCAAGCGCCGACTCGTTCTCGTCCCGGACACGCGGTCCATTTCCGAGACGCATGTCTCGCCCGAACTCGTCAAAGCCACGCGCACGATTCTCGCGCTGTTGGGGCCGACCGGAAAGATCACCAGACACGAGACGGACCCGAGCACCGGAGATCTTGTGGCTGTCGAAGCCACCCATGAGGTCGGACATCGACTCGAGTCCGAGGGCTATCGGGCCCGAGTGCAACGAGTAGTGAGCGTCAATCTGCCCGGCCGGTGGCGTGCTCGCTGGAACCTCGAAACGGACTGGGTGCGTTTCGAGGTGCGCCCGACCTTTCCGAAGAAGCTCTACAACCCGGCCGGCCTCGACGACGAAAGGTCCACGACCGACCTCGGCGACCTCGCGCACTCCGACTACGACTCGGTCGCGATTTCGTACGGCGAGGACGAGGACGGCAACCCCATGGTGTGGCGGCCGGCGATCGACCCGCACTTCATGCTCGTCGGCGCATCCGGAACCGGAAAGACCGTCACCGCTCACACCCTGCTGACACAGCTCACCGCGCACGGCTGGCCTGTGTGGGTCGTCGACGGAAAAGGGGTCGAGTTCTTGGGGTTCCAGGACTGGCCGAATGTGCAGATCGTCGCCAGTCACATGGAGCACCAGATCGCAGTAATTCATCGGTTCTGGAAGCTGATGGAAACCCGGTACTCGCTGATCGTCAACGGAGAAGCTACCGAGGCCGACTTCGAGCCTGTCGTTCTGTTCATCGACGAGTACGCCGATTTTCGTGGCAACCTGCTCAACTGGTACTCGAGCATCAAAGGTAAGGGCGACCCCACCAAGCCGAAGACCCTTCAGGAAGTGGCGTCGATCGGGCGAAAAGGTCGCACAGCGAAGTGCCACATGGTGTTGGGAACGCAGCGTCCCGATGCCGAGTACTTCGGCGGAGACATGCGAGACAACTTTCGCCAGCGCGTATCGATGGGTCGGTTGAGTCCGCAGGGCGCGATGATGATGTGGGAATCGGCAACCACCGGAGTCGGTATCCCACGCGGATGTCGTGGGCGTGCGACCAGTGTCAACGACCACAACCAAGCCGTCGAAATTCAGACCTACTTCACTCCCGACCCCCGCAAAACCGCGCCAGACACTGAGGACGCCGCAGTGCTGGACCGCCTGCGTCCTCTCGAAGTGCGGCACGAGCGGTTGGTGATTCTCGACCCGGATCCCGGCGGCACCGAGGACGGTGAAGAAGAGATCCGCTTCCATCACGTCACCGGTGCGCCGTGGGCGCGCGCGGCGGACCATCCCAACCTCGATCCCGTCGCCAGGCGAAAGACTCGCGCGGACAGTGAGACCGCTCGTCGCGCTTCGTCGCCGATGGCAATGCTCAACCTCGACACCCCCGCCGTTCGCGAGCCCGCGCACGACTCTCAGACGTCGAAAGAGGAGCATGCCGTCCTCGTGCCGGCCTCGCCGGTGCGCTTCGACCGCCCGCACCTGCAGGTGGTGCCCGACTCCGACTCGGACGTCGACGACTGGGAGGGCTACGGCGAATCCGAAGACACCGCCCCGGTCGACCTCGTGGCCGGCGACCTGATTCTCCTCGACGAGGACGCCGGGATCTGGGTGGTCGTCGACAACGAGCCCGCCATCTACGGCGACGACTCCGGCGACGACATGGTCGGGCTGACCTGGCGCGGCGACGGCGATGCCGAGGGGGTGCTCGACATTCCTCTCGATGTGACCGTTCAAGTTCGTCGCCCTCTTGCCCTCGCCACCTGAATCACCCTGCGAGACACTCGATCAGAAGAGGAACAACCACATGCCCCAGCACGGCAACAACAGCAAAGCACTCTCGGACGACGATCAGATGGCGCTGATCTGGATCGCCCCCCTCGCGGCCACCATGGCTCTCGGATCCGCAGGCCTGTGGTGGTCGACAGCCATCGCCTGGATGGTCGACCATTCCATCCTGATCGCCAGCGAGGCATCCCCGATGGTGGCGATCCCGGCATCGGACGGTGCCGGTCTCGACGGTCGACGACTGATCGTCGCTCTCGCTGTCGTCATCGCACTCGGAGCCGTCGCGATCAGCGCCGGCCGCACCGCCTATTCAGCCCGACAGGCTCGTCTGCACGGAGGTGACCGGGGATGAGAACGAAAGCCACCAGTGGTCGCCGCGCAGAACTACGCGCGATCGCGAGCAGAGAATCGTTCACGATGCCACTCGGACAGTGTGTCCGAGACAGCAACTGGGCCTCGCGTGAAGTGACCGTCGCAGAGATGCTGCAGTCACGGCTCCCACGCCTCGAACGCCGCCGG
Source organism: Rhodococcus sp. AW25M09 (assembly GCF_000333955.1). GTDB lineage: Bacteria > Actinomycetota > Actinomycetes > Mycobacteriales > Mycobacteriaceae > Rhodococcoides. The sequence continues at coordinate 87,690 of NZ_CAPS01000144.1, read as the reverse complement.
CAAGCAACCCTCGCTGCAGCGGATCTCCTCGAATCATGCGAGATCTGCCCGCTCGCAGCCTTCGTCGCATGCCGAACAAGAGCCGAGGCAGATCGTTATACCGGCGTTGCGGCCGGCGGACTGTACGACCGCGGCGCTCTCATCACCGAAGAAAAACGACCCGACGGTCTGGACGCGATGCACTCCCGCGAGGTAGTGTCCCCAACATCTGATGTGCGGTCTGACCAACCGCATCAACTGAAAAGGGATGCACTATGACTGACGTCGACGTGGTTTCGCGTACGCAAAAGAAACTTCCCCCCGCACTGTGTGATGCAGTGCCCAATAGCAATACAATGAATCGCGACCGGAATACCGGTTCATGGAGTTGCTCGACGACGCCGAGGGGTGGTTCCTTCGGTCCGACGAGCGACGGCAGTGGTGCTGCGCGTGCGCAGCCTCGCTCCGCTCCCGCGGCGGGATCTAACAGAACATCTCGCCGTGGGAGTACCTCATCGGTGCCCTCCGGCCCGGCCCGCCGCCATCTGCTGTCCTTACGGCTCGGCGGCATGCCCGACCAGATGATCCTCGACCTGACGAAGCTCAACCTCAGCGATGTGGAAACGGTCGCCAACCTCAGATGTACCGAGATCACCGCGAGCATCTCGAAAGCGATTCTCGGCGTCACCTTCCACCCCAGCCGGGGTCGGGCGATGACACTCGGTGTCGGAGCTCAGCGACGAATCCGGGCACTCGTCGCGATGGGCTACTCGGTGCAAGCGCTGTCCGAACTGACCGGACTGTCGGTCCCCAAGCTCTCGACGTTGCCGTCTGATCAAGTCGTCCCCAGTGAGGTCTGGTCCGTCATCAACGATGTCTACGACCAGATCTCCATGACACCAGGTCCGGACGAACAGGTACGGAACGCAGCCCGCGAGCAGGGATGGGCGACGCCGCTTGCTTGGGACGACGACGAAATCGACGACCCTCGAGCGCGTCCACATTCGCCCCGAGGCATCCGCGGCATCGACGAGGCGGCCGTCTACCGTCGGTTGTGCGGCGAATGGCGACTGCCGCTCACACTTGCAGAGCAGGCAGAGATCGTCTCGATCGCGCTTCGGAGGCAGTGGTCCACGGAGCATCTCGCGGACGTGCTCGGAATCGATCTCGGCTCAGCGCTGAAGAAGAAGATTCGCTACCGTGCCCGGATGGCCGTGTACGCCGCTCGTTCTGATGGTGAACGAGAAGCTGATGTTGCGTAGCGACTACGTCAGAAGTGTCGTTGTCGCCCTGGCGGCAGGCCTCCTCTGGGTCTTGATCGTGGCCTCGTCGGCATCCTGGGCCGGCACCCAGGCAGGAGCCGGGATTGCGGCTGTCAGCCGCATCTCGATCGTTGCGATGGCTGGGATCGTCGGCGCACTCCTGGCGGCCGCGCTGCGGCCCACGGTCATCGCGGTGTGTGAACGGGTCGAGATCTCTGTCGACGAGGCGGCGCTGGGGACGAAAGTTCCCGTCATCGTCTCCGGCGTCGTGTGGGGCGTCGTCTCTGTGCCCGCCAGCACTCCGGCGAGTTCACCGCATGCGGCTTTGGTGTTCTTGGCTCTCGTATTGCCCTGGATTGCGTGGATCGATCAACGCGTGCAACGGATTCCGTCCGCTCTTGCGTATCTGGCCGCCGGTGGAACTGCAGCAATGATTCTGCTCACTGGAGTCGTTCACGGCACCTGGGGCGCGGTCGGCCGCGCCCTCCTCGCCGGCCCTGCAGCAGGTGTGGTGTTCTTCGCGCTTGCCGTTCTTCTGCGCGGCGGAATCGGTATCGGTGATGCGCGCCTGACGGTCTCGCTCGCGATGGTCCTCGGCTACGTCGGATGGGCAGCTCTCCCTGCGGCGCTGGTGTTCTCGATTCTGACGGCATTCGTCGGAGTGATCGTCGCCCGAGTTCTTCGAGCGATCCGATCCGAGCCTGCGCGGTCGCATATCGCGCTGGGCCCGTATCTCGTACTCGGCACGGCGCTCGCCCTCGTCGCGTCCTGACCCTTCTCCTCCCTGCACGTCGTCCCGCCACAGATTTCTTTTCTTCCCCGAACTCGACAGCTCCCGAAGAGGTGATCGCCACGATGGCGAAGACACATCAGATCGCATGGACAGCCGGTGCGGCCGCCGCGATGGTCGCCGTGGCGGCCGCGGCCGTCGTGGTTATAACCACGGACCACCACCGTGAGGTTGACTCGTCACCGCCACCGCCCCAGGTCTTCCACGACGTCATCACCGTTGCGGGCCTTCTCGACGCGTTGCCCGTCGTCGCCGATCTCGACAGCGCGGCGAGGTGGCCCGATGATCGGCGATCGGTGGAACTCGAGGTGCGGCCGCCGGAGAGCGATCACGGATGCGACACCATGAACATCGCGTTGGCAGCGGAGCTCGACGACGTCACATTCGTTGCCGGGACGGACAATTGCGTTGTGGCACAGGGCGTGTTGAACGATCCATACACCGGTGCCACCGCCGAATACGATGTGGCAACTGAAAAAGAGGTTGCGGCAACGGATTACGTCTACCCATTGGATGCTGCGTGGACGTTGGGCGCGGCTGCGTGGACACCTGAACAGCAGCAACGATTCGTCAGCGACGTCCACAACAACATCATCGTCGCCAGCGCGCCGGCAGTCGAAGACAGAGCTCAGCGCGGTCTTTCTCGATGGCATCCGGACAACAGCGACTTCGCGTGTGCCTTTGCAGCGAAATACCTTCGCGTGGCTCAGATATACGCCCTGCCCATCACCCGCGGCGATGCCGCCGCGGCCAGGCAACTCTGCGGTCTCGACGACACCGCTGCGACCCCTGCAGGTGAGTCGGAACCAATGAACTGACCACCAGATCGACCGCAAACCTCCTTCCATGATGAATGAAAGTCCCTTGCACACAACACGAAAGAAGGAAATCATGCCCAAGACCGCCGACCAGGCCGATGCAACCACCCGCGAGATCCTCGGCCCGCAGTTCACTGCGATGCGCAACCTCGTCGAAGCAGCCGAGAACAGCCGACAGAAGGCCGATGCAGTCGCCAAAGCCCAGGCTGAACACGTCGAGTCGACCGCCGAGTTCATCGCGGCCTACGACGCCGCCAAAGCTGCAGGCTTCACCACCGCCCAACTGAAGAAGGGCGGCTACGTCCGCCCATCACTGAAGGGAGCCGCAAAACCTGCCACCACCAAGAAAGAGCCCGCGCCGAGCCCGTCGGCAGATACAGACAGCACCGGCGGCGAACCCCATGGGCACGAGAGCGGACAGCAGAACCACGACGGGCCGGCATCCGAGCACCACCAGAACGACCACCACAACGAGCACAGCGAACACGACGCCATGGCGAGCTGACGTGGAATCCCGTAGACAACCAGAGGGGGCCGTGCGATGAGCACCGAACGAACCGACGCCATCACCCATATCGAGCTTGCATGCGACGTCTGCTCGCTGGAACCCCGTTCTCGGGACGGACGATCCGCGCCACGGGGTGCACGGTGGGCCGTGGCGATGAAGGATTGCTGCGCCGGCGGGCAGCTCATGGCCCACCTCGCGTGCGACGAGCATTTCTTCGCTCTCGTCTCGCAGAAACTGCCCGGCGAATGCACCAGTTGTGGCCACCTGAGTCGGACCCTGTCCGACGTCGTCGATGTCGCATGGACGATTGGAACCCCAACCGATCTGCCCGGTCGGCCGGGATGACCCTCACCCCGGCAGTCGCGTCGCCGGGTGGCGGCACCCGACAATCGTGCACCTGCAGCGCCGTCGAACACCTCGGCGTCGCTGCAGGTCGCGTCAGCCAAGCCGCTCGGCGCGGGATGGCAGTACTCCCTATGCGCCCAGAACCGCGAGATCCCGTCAGTGCAGAGTTCGATGTCGTCCGCGCGCCGTAGTCGCAATCGCGTCACCCCAGACGGGGGCGCGTTCGACCCCGACCGTGGATCCAGCGGAGACCTGGAGAAGAAGCAGGGGGTAGTTCTACCCCACGCAAGCTTCGCCGACCGAGCCGCGAACCGGGAGCACGCCCGCGGTCTCGATACCGACATCGAAGGACTCCCCGGTCTCACACGCGCGCGCCGCGACCTCGAACGAGCCTTTCCTCGAAACACCACCGCGCCGATCACGAACGAACGAAAAAGACGGACGCTGCCGGCTGCAATCGAACTCCGCCGAAGTCTCAGCGCACGCCAGCGCAATGCACGATCGGCTACCAAGAGAACTGTCGAGCAAAACGTTCCACATGCCCAGTACCGCGCGATGAGCTCGCTGATCGGTGATCCAGACAATTGGAAGCGCACCAACGACGCGTTGTCCGATGTCAACGGCGATGCAGTGCGGCTCGATGACGACCAGCGCCGCCACATCCAGCGGGTCGACCGCGCCATCCAGCGGTACGAGCGCGAGTCCGGACGTGGACACCTGGTCTACACCGTCGTGAGCTTGCCCAACGCCGTCATCCATCCATCCGAACTACCGGAGACCCTCTCACCCGGCTCGGTCGTAGCCTTCGACCGCTTCACCGGCGCCCGCCACTCGATCCACGAGCTCGACGCGCACAGCCATCCGACGGACGCAGTCTTCGAGATCCAGACAACGCGAGGCCTGTACCTCGGAGCATCGGACAAGGGAGACGACACGAGCCATCTCCTTCCGCGTGGCACCCGCTATCGCGTTGTCAACTCGCACTTCGTCCCCTACGAGCGACCGGGTCAGCCCGTCGGGGAAAGGCTCGTCGTACAACTCGAAGACATCGACACAGACTGATCGACGAAAGGAAAGAACCATGGCAACCGAGAACCCCTCACCGCCACCGCACAGACGAGAACGCCGCGCTCCATGGCGATTCCATCCAGACATCATGCCGCGCGCAGACTTCCGCGCAGTTCGACCCGAGGACGACCCCGCAACGGGGCCTACCGACGGAGCAATCGGCACCGACGAGCAGGCGGAATAGGTTGCAGATGACGATCTCAATTTTGATGGTCGGTGTTGGGGCACTTGTGGTCTCGGCTGCTGCTGCAGTCCTGATTGGGAAAGCAATCACACAAGCCGATCGAATCGAATGCGCGCAGCGGTGGGATGTTTGGTGCACCGGATGCGGTCTACCAGCTTTCGACAGGCGCGCCGCCGTCGCCGCGATCGTGACTCCACCCGGGTGGAGTCACGACGACGAAAACTACTGCCCGGCATGTACAGAAACAAGGTTCCATACCTGGGGCTACAGCTCATGAACAGCTTCCGTCCTACACGCCGCTCTGGAAGTCGATCGAGTTCGGATGTCGCAATCAAGCAAGGAGAGCCTCCCATCGTCACCACTCCCGCTCCACGCACCCTCGCCCTCCTGACATCGTTCCTCTACCGCGCGGCCGGAGATCTCGGAGCCGCCGCCATCAACGCCAGGAGTACGACCGAAGCCGACCACGCCAGTAAAGGTCGAGCACTCTGCGTCGAGATGTTCATCAGGCTGGCCCCAGCCGCTACCGCCGATGCCAGGGCGGACGACGATCAAGTACCGCCGAGATCGGTTGTGTAGTGCGCGGAGCGCAGTGGTCCTGGGACTGGTGACAGGCGCAACTTCCGGGCCACATGGGTGCGTCCTCGCCGGCAGCGTAGCCCGGTATTTGAATGGGATCGGTTTCGCAATCTGATTGAGGGATACTTGGCCGATGACCGATGACCGCAGCTTCGATCCGGACCCTGATCACGGGCAGTCGGGGTGGGTGACCCTGCCGAGTGGGCAGCGGGCCTACCGCTACGAAGGGGCCGACGATCTGATCTACGACGCCGGAACCGCACCAGAAGCCGCCGCGTCCAAGTAGGTATGGACCCGATCGAGAACGCGCCGCCATCGTCGATGAGGGCTACGACCCCGACGACCCCACCGTGCGCGCAGGCCTTGAGCATGTCCGCCGGGTGCTCGCCGAACATCGCCACCTGACGGCCGACCCCGAACTCCGTCTCGAATACCTCGTGAACGCCGCCAGGGTTCAGGAATCAGTGCGGGGATCGGACGTACGCAGGTAGTTCGACATCGAACGTATGTTCCCATAGATTGAGGGGACTGATCCGTTCGGCGAAAGGTCGCAGCTCATGGCCGGTACCGTCGACTCGATCCCCGACCTCACCACCTTGGACCAGGCCGCACAGCTCGCCGCTCTGCGCCGCAGCATGGCTGCGATCCCTGGACGCCGAGACCACGCTCCCACCGATTCAGACGACTCGCCCGTATTCGCCCCGCCGCAGCCGCACGCGCAGGCCGCCGCGACCGAAGGCGATGAACGAGCCCTGAGTGTCCCTGTGCGCTCGCGAACCCTGAAAACCCTGCCGGTGCCCATGCCGCTGTCGGAACTGCTCCCACGCGGCGCACTGGCCCGCGGAACGGCCCTGTCGATCACCGGTGCCGGATCGATTCTCGTCGGACTTGTCGCCTCCGCCACTGCGGCCGGCCACCACGTCGCCCTGATCGGTCAACCCAAGTTCGGGCTCCTTGCCGTCCACGAACACGGCGGGGACTTGTCGAAGATCGCGTTGATCGATCCCGGTCAAGCCGACCCTCTCGACGCCGCCAGTATTTGTCTCGATGGCCTCGATCTTGTGGTGACCACTGTCCATGGTCGCGACGTACCGCCGACCCGGGCGCGTGCCCTGTTGGCCCGAAACCGTACTCTTATCCGGACTAAGCGGGGTTAGCAAGTCGAGGTGTCTGAGCTAGCCAGTCACACGCTCTCGACGGACCGTACCCTGCCTGAGGCTCCCATGCCGATCAGATCCACCGCGATTGTGCGGTAGCCGTGTGCTGCGACGGCGGGCGTGATGTTGCGCCACAGGTAGGACGAGGTGGGATTGCCGTGCAGGAACAGTACGAGTGGACCGGTACCCGCATCGGTGAAGCTGATCGTGCTGCCGAGAACGGGCAGAGTTCGTGGCTGCACCAAAGCGTTCCCTCGACCTGAACCGGCGGAGTGTCGCGGACCGCTAGTGGGCGTGGGCCTGGAGTGCTTGGCGGGCTTTGCGTTCGACGAACAACGGGACGAAATCGCGGATGGAGTTGCCCTCGAAACGGGCATGCTCGGCGGCGATGGTGTCGTCGATGACCGGGCGCGGCACATCGGGAAACTGGGCACCGAGGCGATCGCGGACGGCGTCGATGTGCTCGTGTTCGGTGGTAGTCATCTTTTGAACGATCCGCTCTGTTCGGGGTGTGGTCAATTGGGTGTCCGGCGTGGTTCCGGAGTCGGGCAGTCGGTGCCTACCCCGAGACATCGGTAAACCGTGTGTGGAGGGCGTCGAGTTGGCGGTGCAGCGCGTACAGCAATTTTCGCTGCGACCGGGCTTCTTCGTTGTGCCAGAGCCGGGCGGTGCCTTGGCCGATTCGCCCGGCTTTGTGGGCGAGTTGTTCGGCTTCGTCGACGAGCGCCGAAACAGCGTTGATCTCGACAGTCAGCATTGCCGCGAAGATCTGCGCCTGCGCACGATCGGAGCTGTCGGGCCCTCGCCGGGATGTGGTCGACGACGGTTTCGTGCTGGGTGCGTTCATCTTCTGGCCACCGGAACGTGGCGAGTGTTCCGCCCCAGGTGAATGTGTGATGAACTGCGCCGATTCCCTGGCGGTGGCCGCTTCGCGTGTGCTGGTCATTGCCCTACCTGTGGGCGGCCGGCGGATGCCGCGCTGTGTTCGAGGCGACGACGGCATACGTGCAGCAAAGCGTCCGTGGTCCGGGAATCGAGGTCGACGGGCCGCGCGGGGTCGGCCAGCAGGTGTCGCAGCCTGCGGAAATACGTCTCCGGCGGAATCCCGAAGGCAACCATGATGTCCTCGGCGTCGCCGCCCCCGTACGGCATCCACTGCACGGCGAACGCGAGCATCCGATCTCGCTCGTGCGGGGTGTCAGGTGTCAGCGGCATTACTGCAGTATCACCCGGCCCGTCGACCGTCGCAGCCGCCGCGAGCAACCATAGGGCGACGGACAGGTGAACAGTGAACAAACGCCCTGAATGTGACTCCACTCTGTCAGGAACGCAGACCAGTGAGCACTACGACACCGACCCGTCCGCGCGGCTGGCCCCGGCCCAGTCCTGAGGACGAGCGGGTCGCCGATGATCGATATCGACGGGGCGACTCGATCGGTGCCATGCCGACCCATGGATTATCGTCGCCTGTGGGCCCGCAAACTACACCGGCGTCCTCGACAACCTCGAACGCTTCGACGGTACCGCCACCCACCTGCTCTACATCTGACCAGCAAGCTCTAGGGGTGTGGTGCGCTTACGATGCGACCATGTCTAGAAGACGCAGCGTGGCTATCGGTGGAGTCGCGCTGCTCATTGTTGTCGCCGGGGCTACGTTCTGGTTTCAATCCCGCGGCGAATCGGTAGCCTTACCGGCAGGTCAGGTCGTCCCGCAGGCATCTTGCCTTGCCCCGAACGTCGTCGTGAGTGCGATGCCTGGTGCCGCGACCAGTAATCCCGGTATCCCTAATGCCCCAGTCGCAGGCGCACTTCCGGCCACCTTCGATGCAGTGGGCTTTGTGGTGTGTGAATTTTACGGTGACCGACCGGAGAACGGCACGCAGATAATGCGCCAGACCGAACGCGCAGGCGGGGACGTGGTCGGTGCGCTAGCGGTTGTGAACACACCGACCGACCCACCCCGCGATCCAGAGGATTGCGATGCTGTCGGCTCAGCGCCGATCCCGGTGGTGTGGGCTGTAGATCCACAATCTCGCGCAGTGCGCCTCGAGCTGCCGAAAGACAGCTGTGGTCAACTCAAGGGCGACCCGCTCACGGCCATCGAAAGAGTACCTGCGGTCACCACACAGGAGTATGAACTCCCGGCGTAAGGCAGTGGGAGGTGCGCCACGGACGGCGCACCTCCCACTGCGTTACCGAATGCCTGACTATTCGGTGTACGGATCCACTGGTTCTCGATCGACTCACGCATCTCGACTACTGGAGCAGGTTCCTCGACTACCGCACCCCTAGAGGAGAGATAGAAGCCCTCAAGCTTGGCTGTGTCAACCCGATCTGGGACCACGATGACGGCCTGACTGGGACCCACCTGGCACCGGCTAATCACGCCCTTGGTCTCGGTGGTCACTGCCGAGTGGCGAGGGCTATAGGTATCTGCAGACCTGATCGGGGCTACAGGTTTCGGGCTCTGGGAGGGCTGCATCGTCGCGGAGCGCAGCCACGTTGTCGCGAAGTGTTGTGAGGTCGGCGATCTGCGCGTCGATGTCGGCAAGGCGCGCGTCCAGCAGGTCACGTACGTGGCCGCAGGGAGCTTGGCCGTGGTCGCGGATGTCGAGGATCTGCTTGATCTGGGCGAGGGTGAGCCCGGCCGCTTGGCCGCGGTGGACGAAGTCGATCCGGCTGACCGCGTCGGGGGTGTAGTCGCGGTAGCCGGCCGGTGTGCGTTCGGCCGGGGGCAGCAGCCCTTGCTCTTCGTAGAACCGCAGAGTCTTGGTGGTCGTGCCTGCCGCCTCGGCGAGTTCTCCGATCCGCATCCCGGCCTCCATCGTGTCGCAGGTCTCGCTTGACCTTCCCCTTTACTGGAAGGTCCAGTATCGCTGCATCAGGAGCGTTTCCCAACAGTTCTGGGAGGAATCGGGATGCAGACCAGGTACGACCTCGCGATCATCGGATCCGGCGGCGGTGCGTTCGCGGCGGCCATTCGTGCGACCTCTCTGGGCAAGTCGGTGGTGATGGTCGAGCGTGGCACGTTCGGCGGCACGTGTGTGAACACCGGCTGCGTGCCGTCGAAGGCACTGATCGCAGCCGCGGAGGCCCGGCACGTGGCCGCGGACGCGCCGACCCGGTTCCCGGGCATCGCCAGCGTCGCGGGCGCGGTGGACATGCCGGCCCTGATCGGCGGAAAGCAGGATCTCGTCGAGGCCCTGCGGGGTGAGAAGTACGTCGACGTCGCCGACTCCTACGGTTGGCAGGTCCGCCGCGGCAACGCCGCGTTCGCCGGCACTCCGGATTCGCCCCTGCTCGAGGTCGCCGCGGCGGATGGCAGCGTCGAGACCATCGAGGCAGCGCAGTACCTGGTGGCCACCGGGTCCCGTCCCTGGGCCCCGCCGATCCAAGGGTTGGAGGAGGCCGGGTACCTGACCTCGACTACGGCGATGGAGTTGACCGAGGTCCCCGACTCGCTGCTGGTGCTCGGTGGTGGCTACGTGGCCCTGGAGCAGGCGCAGCTGTTCGCCCGGCTCGGGTCGACGGTGACCCTGCTGGTTCGGTCCCGGCTCGCGTCGAAGGAGGAGTCGGAGGTCTCCAAGGCGCTGCAGGAGGTCTTCGCCGATGAGGGCATCCGGGTGGTCCGCCGAGCGGTCCCGACCCGCGTGACCCGCGACGCCGCCACCGGCCAGGTGGTGGTGACCGCGGACGTCTCCGGTGGCGCGCAGGAGTTCCGCGCCGACGAGGTTCTGGTCGCTCTCGGCCGCCGACCGGTGACCGACGGGCTCAACCTCGACGCGGTCGAGGTGAAGACTGGCGAGGTCGGCGAGATCGTGGTCACCGACCAGCTGCAGTCCTCCAACCCGCGGATCTGGGCGGCCGGTGACGTGACCGGGCACCCCGAGTTCGTCTATGTCGCCGCCCACCACGGCACCGTGGTCGCCGAGAACGCCTTCACCGACGCCGAGCGGTCGGTGGACTACATGCGGCTGCCCCGGGTCACGTTCACCAGTCCCGCGATCGGCGCAGTCGGGATGACTGAGGCCCAAGTCCTCGCGGCCGGGATCCGCTGCGACTGCCGGGTGCTCCCGCTGGAATACGTGCCGCGAACGCTGGTCAACCGGGACACCCGCGGCTTCATCAAGATGGTCGCCAACGCCGACACCGGCGAGATCCTCGGCCTGACCGCGGTCGCCAAGGACGCCGGCGAACTGGCCGCCGCGGGCGTCCACATCATCGGCAAGACCATCGCCGAGGTCGCCGACGCCTGGGCGCCTTACCTGACCATGACCGAGGGCATCCGGATCGTCGCGAAGGCCTTCACCACCGACGTCTCCAAGCTCTCCTGCTGCGCCTGACCCGCACCCACCCCACTCAACGAAGGAGGCATCCGCGATGTCGGACCTCAGCACCCAACTGCCCCAACGACTCACCCGACCCGAGGAGACCGGCCTTGACGCCGGCCTGCTGATCCCGCTGCTGCGGCTGCTCGTCGACGGCGACCCCGTCACCGTCGAGCAACTCGCCGCGGCTGCGAGCCGCACCCTCGATGACGTACGGCGCGGTCTCGCGGCGGTGCCGGACACCGAGTACGACGATCAGGGCCGGATCATCGGCCAGGGCCTCACCCTGCGCCCCACCCCGCACCGGTTCACCGTGGCCGGTGAGGAGCTCTACACCTGGTGTGCGCTGGACACGCTGATCTTCCCCGCCCTGCTGGACCGCCCGGCAAAGGTGGAGTCGGCCTCCCCGGTCAGCGGCGAGCCGGTTCGGGTCAACGTCGACCCCACAGAAGGTGCAACCAGCGTCGATCCGCCCACCGCGGTGGTGTCGCTGGTGAACCCGGAGCAGATCACCTCGATCCGTTCCTCCTTCTGCAACCAGGTGCACTACTTCACCTCCCCCGAGGACGCCGCGGGCTGGCTGGCCGAGCACCCCGGCGCGGAGGTGGTCCCGGTGGCCGAGGCGTGCCGGATCGGGGCCGCCCTCGCCACCGGCCTGCTCAACCGCCTCCAGGCGCCCGCCGCGGCCGACGACAGCCACAGCTGCTGCTGACCCATACCCACTGAAGGGAATGAGAACACCGATGATGTCCAACCACGACGATCGCCCGGGAGGCAGCGGCCTGCTCCTCGGAGCCGGCGCCGCGCTGCTCATGGTCGCCTGTTGCGCCTTGCTCCCCATCCTCATCGCCGGTGGCGCGATCGCCGGTATCGGCGCGTTCCTCCGCAACCCGTGGGTCATCGGCGCCGGGATCGCCCTGGCGATCCTCGCGCTGATTGCCATCTCCCGCCGCGGCGGCGGCACCGCCGGCCACGGCTGCTGCCCGCCCATGCCCACCAACGAAAACGTCGACCCGAAGGACGAGCAGAACCGATGAGAATCACCCGCCGCCACCACGCCGCGCTCTCGATCGCCGCCGTACTCGCCGCCGGATCGCTGACCCTGACCGCCTGCGGCAACAGTGCCGACCCCGCGACCGCCGGTTCCGGTTCACCCGCCACCGTGACCAGCGTCGATGGCCAGCAGATCAGCCTGCCCGCCAACGGGAAGCCCACCGCGGTGTTCTTCTTCTCCGTCGGGTGCGGCGAATGCGTCAACGGCGTCCGGTCCCTCGGCGAGGCCGCCACCACCGCTGAGAACGCCGGCACCGTGGCAAGCTTCCTCGCCGTCGACATGGACCCCGGCGAATCCAAGGCCCTGATCGGCGACTTCATGGAGTCCGTCGACGCCGAACACGTACCGGCCGCAATCGACGATGGCGCGGCACTCTCCCGGCGATTCGAGGTGGCCGCTCTGTCCACCCTGATCGTCGTCGACGCCGACGGCACGGTGACCTTCCGCGCCACCGACCCCGACGCCGCGACGATCACCGCCGAACTGGCAAAGGCCGGAGCCTGACCCATGGGCGGACTGCTCACCCTCGCCTTCGCGGCCGGCATGGTCGCGCCCGTGAACCCGTGCGGGTTCGCGCTACTCCCGGCCTGGATCACCCACACCCTCGGCGACACCGATGCCTCAACGGTCCCGGTGCGGCTGCTGCGGGCGCTGCGGGCCGGTCTCGTGTTGGCGGTGGGGTTCGCCGGCACCCTCGCGGCAGCTGGCCTGGTAGTCAGCGCCGGCGCCCGAGGGCTGATTCGCGCCGCGCCGTCGCTTGGCCTGGCCGTCGGCATCCTGCTGGTGGTTCTCGGCCTGTGGATGCTAGCCGGACGCTCGGTCTCGGTGCGGGTGCCTCGGATCCCCGGCCGGGCAGCCGCGGGACTCCCACCCACTGCCCGGATGGCTGCGTTTGGGGTCGGCTACGCGCTGGCTTCGCTGTCGTGCACGTTCGGGGTGATCCTCGCGGTCATCGCGCAGGCGCAGGCCACCTACAGCTATGCCGGGCTCCTGCTCGTCTTCGGTGTCTACGCTGCTGGCTCGGCGACCGTCCTGCTGCTGCTCGCCCTGGCCACCGCCGCGGCAGGCAGCGGACTCACCCGCCACGTCGCGCGATTGGCCCGCCATGGCCCACGGGTCACCGCTGTCGTCCTGCTGCTCACCGGCGCCTATCTGGCCTGGTACTGGTACCCGGCGGCCACCAGCGACGCCCCGGTCGCCGCGGGCCGTGGTGGCGGACTCACTGACGTCTCCGCGGTGGTCTCCAGCTGGATCCAGACACGGGCGACACTCATCGGCGCGCTCGCTGCCGCGTCTGCGCTGGTAGTGCTGGCGCTCGGGGTTCTCCAGCGACGCCGCCGGATCCTTCGGGGGCGCCCGATGACCACGCGGGACAGCACGCAGTGACAGCCCACCGGGTGCGGCGTGCGCACGAAACAGGCTCGGTTGATTGCGTCACCGCGACGCGTTCCCTGACCGGGTCGACGCCAGCCGGTAGGAGTCGGTACCAGTTTCGATGATGTTGCCGCCGAAGGTGAGGCGGTCGACGATGGCCGCGCACAGGCGCGGGTCCGTGAAGGTCTTGGTCCAGCCGGCGAAGCCCTCGTTGGACGCGATTGCCACGCTGTTCTTCTCCTCTCGCTCGGTGAGGACCTGGAAGAGGAGTTCGGCGCCGCGGCGGTCCAGTTCCATGTAGCCGAGCTCGTCAATGCAGAGCAGGTCGACGCGGCCGTAACGAGCGATCGTGCGGGCCAACTGCTTCTCATCGGCTGCTTCTACAAGCTCGTTCACCAGCCTCGTGGCGAGGGTGTACTTTACCCGGAATCCCTTTTCCGCGGCTGCGGTCCCCATGCCGATGAGCAGGTGAGACTTGCCGGTGCCGGAATCCCCGATCAGGCACAGCGGCTGGCCCTTCCGCACCCACTCGCCGGTCGCCAACTGGTGGATGGTGGCGGGGTTGATGTTCGAGTTGGCGTCGAAGTCGAAGTCCGCGAGGAACTTGCTCCGCGGGAACCCGGCGCCGTTCACGCGCCGGATGGTGGACCGACGGTCGCGGTCGTCGCACTCGGCCAGGAGCAGCTCGGCGAGGAATCCGGTGTAGGTCAACTGGTCCTTGTTCGCCGCCGCGACCGCGTCGCCAAGCAGGGCCCGCATGGTCGGGAGCCGGAGCCTCCGGCAGGCCTGGTCGACCGCCGCTACGGCGGCTTCCTCGGTCAGGCCGCGGCGGCGGCGCAAGGTGGTGGTCACGCTGGTGACTGTGCTCATCGGGGTGCTCCGCTCTCATCGGGACTCATCGGGTCGGGGTGGTGGTCGGTGCCGGTGCGGCGGCCGAGCAGTTGCTGGTATTTCTCCATCGACGGCAGCGGCCGGGTGTCGGGCGGGAGGCCGGCGATGACCGCGGCCGGGTCGAGCAGCAGGCGTTCGGTGAGGGACACGACCTTCCGGCTGCGCTTGGCGTCGCCATCTCGTCGTTCGCCATCGCTGGGCTGCGCAACGGGATGACGGTCTGAACTGGCCCCGGTGGGCGCTGCGAGGGTGGTGTGCAGGCGTGCTTCGACCGCGACCACATCAGCTGAGACTGCACCGACGCTCACTGCGGCGAGCAGCCCGGCTTCGACTTCGTCGGCGGCCATGGCGCGGTGCAGTAGGAGCACGTCGATCAGTTCCCGGGTGCCGACCGCATCCCCGAGCCGCCTGCGGGCGTTCGCCCAGAACGCCTCATGCGCAGGCGTGAACGCCCCCGATTCGCGGGCCTGCGCCAACGCGGTGGAGCCTGGCAATGCGCCCGGCTTACCCTTGAGCACCTCGAGGTAGTGGTCGAGGTTCACCGACTGGCCACCCCTTGTGATGACGCGGGCGTGCCGGGCGATCTGGAGTCGGCCGTCGAACACGACGACCTCGGATGCGCGCAAGGAGACGCGGACGCGGCGGTGGATGAACCGCGCCGGGACGGAGTACCGGGCCATGCGGACGGTGATCATCGCGGAGCGGTCGACCATCGGGTTCAGCATCAGCCCGGGGTCGAACCCCTCGACCGGGAGCGGCGCGAGGTTCTCGCGTTCGGTCGCGAAGTCCTCGCCGACGGTCCGGATCCGCGACGAGATCCGTCGGCGGTCGTCGGCGGCGTCCAAGGCACGGACCTTCTCGTTCAGCTCGTCGAGCGAGTCGACGACGGGCATGGGCACGAGGTGCTGGCGGCGGAACCGGCCGACGTCGCCTTCCACACCGCCCTTCTCATGTGCCCCGGCGATGCCCGGCTGGCAGTAGAACGCGTCGAACCCGAAGTGAGAGCGGAACAGCACCCAGCGGTCGTTCTCTACCCGCTCACGACCGCGCGCGTTGACGACCCGGGTGACTGCGGCGGTGAGGTTGTCGTACCGGACGTGCCGGGCGGGGATGCCGCCGATCTCGTTGAACGCGGCGATGTGGCCCTCGAGGAACGCCTCTTGGCCTTGGGTGGCGTAGATCCGGTGCACCGCCTTCCCGGAGTAACTCAACCTGAATGTGAAGAGGAAGACCTTCGTCTTCACCCCGGCCAGGATGACGTAGAGCTCGCCGAAGTCGACTTCTGCTTCTGCGCCTGGCGCGTGCTCCTGGGGGATCATGACTTCGACCCGGCGGCCAGCTTCGAGGCCGATCTGCGTGCGGCGGATGCGGACGTAGTCGCGAACCGTCGAGTACGACACCTCAATGGCGTCGTGTTCCTCGATGAGGCGGACGTGGATCCGGCGGGCGGTGTGCCGTTGCTTCCGCGGCGCCTCAAGGTCGGCGCGGAGCATGTCGTCGATGGCCGACTTGAACGGATCCAACCGGGGCGAGGAACGCACCGGGGTCTTCCGCGGCGGTGGTTCCGCGGACGTGAGGGCCCGGCGAACGGTGCCGCGTCCGACTTGGTGCTTGCGTGCGAGCGCTCGGATCGACATGCCCTCGACCCGGGCGTCCCGACGGATCGCAGCGAACAGTTCCACACGCACCCTCATCCCGAAACCCACTTCCGGTGCCGCGAGGACCGCTGGATGCGGGTCCTCCTGACGCCACGGAAGTGGGTCCAGATCAAGCCGTCACGACGCCACGCCGAAGCCCGGGTGGGTCCCGAATCAGACCGTCACACTGGTCCCGAATCAGACTGTCACCGCCACAAGCTCCCCCGCTCTACGCGCCACCACCCTGCATGCCCGTGTCAGGGCAGGCGGCTCACCTGACACTGTGGGAACTCGCCGCAGGGGGGGAATGCGTGGAGTCGGAGCGACCGGCGTCGCTACGCTGAGCCGGTGACCTGTACAGGTGTCGTTGCGGTGTGGAGTGGTGAAGAAGGGTGGGGCGTCGTCGAGTCGGCCGACACTCCCAGCGGCTGCTGGGTTCACATCAGCATGTTGCGGGCGATCACCCTGCCTCCGACACGCGAGCACGAGACGGTTTACATCACAGGCTCCAGCGTCGACCTGGTCGAAGGTGAGACCGTAGATTTCGAGTGGGAGCAGGTACCGCAAGACGGGTACGACTACCGCGGAATCAGCGTCAGGCCTCCTCGGGACGGTCCCACCCGAACCATCCGCTGGGAGTACGGTCGCGATCGGCATCCAGGGTTCGTGATGCGAGTCGTTCACGCCCGAACTGACGATCGCTGACACGCAGGGGGCCGACAGCGCGCCAGACGCTCAGCGGCTGCGACCACCGGTCAGAGATTCAGTGCGCGAGCGCGTCGTTGCGCGGCTCCGGCCGCCTGAGGCTCGTTCGCGAACAATATGCCGTATGTGAAGCCGTTCTCCGCGCGGGTGGGTCGGCGACTGCGTGGATCGACCGTGGTGGTTTCGATCGGCACGCATCCGGGGCATCCATAACGATGACGACATCGACGAAACCTTCGACATCGACTCGAGATGCTGGCGCAGCGCCCGTTGCCGCCTACGTGCGTGAGCAGATCAGTGCCATTCGAGGAGGAGATGCAGCGCTGCGGCGCGGTGAGGATCCGATCCATGCCACCCGCGTTGCGATCCGGCGACTCCGCAGCACCGTGCGAGTGTTCGGCGGCGCCTTCGACCCGGCCGTCGCCACCGGTCTGGACGAGGAACTGTCCTGGTACGCCGGAATCCTCGGCCACGTCCGCGACCACGAAGTACAGCGCGCCCGCTTCGCTCAAGCGGTGGCCGATCTTCCCGACGAGTGGGTGCTTGGTCCCGTGGCCGCCGATATCGAGACCACCCTCGCTGCCGAACAGCGCACCTACCGAGCCGACGTCGATACCGTCCTCGCCGGTGACCGGTATGCCACCCTGATCAAGGCCCTCGACACCCTCGACTCCTCGGTGCGGTCACTCCCACGCAGGAACGTGACGTCGCTGGCGACCAAGGCCGGCAAGAAAGCCCGCATCCGCCTGAAGACCGCAGTCTCAGGCGTGGCCGGCGATGACGAAGCTCTGCACCGAGCACGTAAGGCGTTCAAGCG
The DNA here is from genome assembly GCF_000333955.1 of Rhodococcus sp. AW25M09. Lineage (GTDB taxonomy): Bacteria > Actinomycetota > Actinomycetes > Mycobacteriales > Mycobacteriaceae > Rhodococcoides. The sequence continues at coordinate 70,194 of NZ_CAPS01000144.1, read as the reverse complement.
TGCGCGGTACGCCGCGGAGCTGGCGACACCGCTACTCGGCACGAAGCGCTCGAAGAAAACGATCCGGCGCTACAAACACTTCCAAGAAGTACTTGGCGAACACCAGGACAGCCTCGTCGCAGCAGGGTTCCTTCGTCGCCTCGGAGCCGCGGCGGGAACCCGACCCGCAGAGAACGGTTTCACCTACGGACTGCTGTTCGCCCACGAGCAGCATGCGGCAGCAGCCGCAACGCGGCGAGTTCGCACACTGAAGCTGTGAGGTATTCGCCGATGGCCGAAGATCGTGGTTTGGTTCTACGGTGCGCTGGTGGATCTTGGTCTCGACGGTCGCGGGCTTGTCTCTGACTCGACGCCGGTCGTGACTGCTGCCCTCGATGGTCATAGCGAAACGCCCTGCACCACAAGGGCTCGCACCGAGGAGAGCTGACGTGACCCGACGGAGATGGTTGATCGTGCTGCCTGTGGTGGCAGTTCTGGTTGCGGGTTTGTCTGTCTACTTCTGGCCTGAGCCCTCCCCGAGGACGGCGATTGCGACGGTGCCGTCGTGTGTCGCCGATCGCGAAGTGTCGAGCGGTGTGCTGTCGGGGGCAACACTGAGCATTCCGCACAGTCCCGAATTCGGTTCCCGACCCGCCGATTTCACGGTCGCGTCGGTGATGGTGTGTGGGAGCCCGGACCAGCAGTTGGTGGAGGTTCCGTTCTACGCGGTGCGGCAACTGACCTACTCCGGCGACGGCGTCGATGAAGTCGCGGCAGCATTCGAGGCCACGTCTTACCGGTTTCGGGTGTCGATCCTCTACTCGTGCTCGGGTGACTATCTCAACCCTCCGGCGGTGTGGCTCGTCGATGCGTCCGGAGCCGGGTACCGGCCGCAGTTTCCGAAGAATCACTGCGGTAGACCCGACACCGAGGCCTTCGACCTACTTCGCGAGATGGAGCCGCGAACAGATGACCTGGTCGCCGTGTCCTTACCAAATTAGATGCAGCGCACCTGTCTCCGGCCCGCGTAGAAACTGATGGAGCTCCCTCAAGGCATGGCAGGGATTCCGAGCGATGTCATGGCGTTCGGGCCTGCCGTTCGGTCGAGGCTGACGAGCTTCGTTGCTGCCGCGGTGAGGCTGGTTTGGAGGCCTTCGGCTTCGCCGGTCCAGCCGTTGTTGCGTGCCTCAGCGATGCGGTCGCGGAGGTTGGCGATGATCTCCGTCAGCCGTACGCGGGCGTTGGGGTCAACCTGCTGGCTGGGGCATCGGATGCAGGCATGTTCGTGCTTGCATGGGGTGTTGTAGGGACGCCCGCAGGTTCCGAGTTCGAGTTTGCGATGCTCGAAGTGCTGCTGAAATTCGTTCCACTCCGCGTCGGTGGGGCTGCGGTACTCGTCCTCCGGTCTCTGGGCGCGGCGTGCGTCGAGGAAGGTGCGGAAGGAACGAACGAGCTCCTCGTCGAACACGGCAGTGTAGATCTGCGTTGTGGAAATGTGCTTGTGCCCGAGCAGTTTTGCGACGATGTGGATCGGCAGTCCGCTGCCGACCGATTCGGTGGCGAACATCCGCCGAAAATCGTGTGCTGTGTATCGGAGCGGGTTGCCCGCGTTGTCGACGATTCCGGTGGCGGCAAGGGTTTGGTTGAGCCACTTCTGGATCAAGTTTCGAGTCGGCACCGTCCATAGCCAGCCCATTCGATGCTGGAACAGATGCGGTAGCGGTGGATCGGTAATACGTTCGTGGCCGTCGTATCGCGCGGTCAGCGGGACTGTGCCGTCATTGGCGGTTCGGAGGCGGGCAATGATCGTTGCCAGCACGCTCGCGAGTTCCGGACTGACCAGCAGAAGGCGTTCTTCGCCGGTTTTGGACGGGACGATTTGCAGCATCGGCACGATCTCGCCGGTCGATGGCAGTGTGTAGGACACGACTGCGAGGTGGGTGAGTTCGAGGAGTTCCTCCACTCGAATTCCGGTGTGGCGGAACGTCTCGATCACCGCCCATGCCCAGAATGCCTCGTGCTCTTCTATTTCGATTTCGATGATCTCGCCGGTGTCGATGACTTCGGCGAGCACCGGTGGATGATCGTGCTGGCAGCTGGATTTCGTGAACGAGGGCGCGATGGACCGGCGGTAGCGCACTCCGAGATGCTCGAAGGTCTCTCCGACCGCCACCGACGCGGTGGCAGCGAGTAGCGCGGCCGATCGGTCACGGCGATCGTGAGCGGCATCGACCAACGAGGGAAGGTGCGGCAAACGCTCGCGAATTCGTTGGTGCACGACCGCTGTCGTCTTCGCGCGTTCTTTGCTGTATCCCTCGACGTCACTTTTGCGGATGGGGTTCGGAACGCTCCACTGCACCCAGGTGGGGTCTTCGGCTGCCCATTCGGCGATGTCGCGGTAGAAGCCGCGCACTGTCATCATCACTGCCAGTCGCCCTGCTCGTGGGCGTGTGGTTCCGTCTTTGTCGGTGATCACCGACAGTCGTTGCTTCCACCCGGCCGCAACGTCCGGCGGGAGGTCGATGGTGTCGAGGCCTGGATCGTGGAGTTCTATATCGGCCCAGAAGTTGCCGGCGAGAACTCCGGTAAGGGCGGCGAAGCCGCCGTAGTCCAGACTCGGTCGTCGTTCGTCGAGGTAGCGCACCAGAACGTTCCGCACCGTCGTGTTCACGAGGTTGTATCGGTCGACCAATTCACCCGTCGGGCGGGGTCCGCGCCGAATTGCTGCAGCGAAGCTCTTGATTCCCCGCAGGTCGGCGATACCGTCGAGTCCCGCCCACACCAGTTGCACGCTGGCCGAGGTCGGGCGATCACTGACCATGTTCCAGGCGCGGTAGCCCAGCAGGTCTTCCGGAGTGAGTTCATGGAGATCGCGCCCCGTATGCAGAACGATCTTGCATGCCACCAGCATCGCGGTGCTGCATTGTTTGGAGTTCGCCGCCAGAACCGAGACACGGGCCTCCAACGCTGTGAACATCTCGGGGTGGTGAGCGGTGCGCAGCTTGGCGTATAGCCCGGTCCACTGCATTGCTGACATGGACTCGTAACTGGGAAAGACAACCCGCGCGACCAGAAGAAGGATCAGGCCGCGCCGCAGTTCTTGGCTTCGGGTCACCACTGTTCGTGGGTCGGCATTGTCGTGGAAGGTGTCGAGCCAGTCGGACGATCCTACGTCGGCACCGGAATGAACCCAGCGCTCCTGCCATCCCGCGCCGGGGAAGGTCAGAAGCCACTCCAGGATCAGTCGGCATGCCCTTTTGGCACCGTGTTCACGAGAACCATTGGGATACAGAAATACTGGAACAGTATCGAGGATCTCTTCGATGTCGAGTAGATCCTTGGCCCCGCCGATCGGAGCGGAGTCGGCAAGGTCTTCGTGGCGCTTGAATCGGTACTGCAACCGTGGGTTGGCCCGCTGTGCGACCGGCAGCTCGGTGGGTGTCACGTTCATGACTCGACCGCTCCGAACAGCACATTCAGATCCGCAGAGTCGTAACCAGCGGCCACGGTAGGGGGATTGCTGATCATGTGTTCGGCTCGGTGCGCGAGATGATGCTGGACCCTTCGGATGGTGTCGTCTTGGTCTTCGACGAGATAGATCTCGGTCGTGGTCGACAGGTGCGCGTGCCCGAGGATCGTCTGTATGTCGCGCGAGGTGAGTGTTCCGTCGTGTGCCATTCGTATGGCTGCGGTGTGGCGGAGGTCGTGCATCGTCCAGTTGGTGCCCAGAACGTCGTTTGCCCGCGTCAGCACCTTGCGCAGCGCGTCGTAGGTCAATGGTCGATACTCCAGAGCAGCGGAGGAGTCGGATCTGCGGCGGAGGGTGAGCCACAGCGATCCGTTCACGTCCAAGGATGTTCCCAGGTCCGCGAGATGCAGGCGAAGCCACACGAACGCTTCCGGGCTGGCTGGGAGCCACTGATCGACGCGTGTCCCCTTACGTGTCACTCGAATCAACTGGTCTCCCCAGTCGATGTCTTCGAGAGAAATTCCGAGGATTTCCGCAGCTCGTGCACCATTGCTGACCGCCAAAGCCAACAATGCCCGATCCCGGTTCGAGCGCAGCGCACCGAACAGCTCGAGCCACCGATCGTCGGGTATGGACCGGGGACGCTGGACGGGAAGTTTCGGGTTGTACCGCAACCGTCCACCGGGCCGAAACGGTTCGAGCGGGTTGTGATGCGCATTCACCCGGGCCGCCCCTCGTGCCACCGGCATCGGATTGACCAGTGGGCCTTCACCGCGTTCGATCCAGAACTCGTAGAACGCCCGCACCACTGCATTGGAATGGCGGATGGTGCGGGCACAATATCGGTCGTCGAGATATCGCTTGCGGGTGATCACGTTGACTGTTCCCACAGTGGTCCGCGATTTGGTCCGCGCTGCGTTCCGAGGCTTGTCGGCCCGCATCATCCACAGAACCAGATCCCGTGACTCAGCGGAAGTCGCTCTTTCCCAGTCGATCTCGTAGACACGAAGCCATCGCCACCATCGCAAAAGGTCGTAGGCGTAGCTGCGGACCGACCACGGTCGATTACCCCGTGCGACGAAGTCGAGGAGGAACCGCCGGATCGGCTCTACCGGCACCAGATCCTCGTCGACGACCAGCCAGGGGATGGTTCCGTCGGATTTTTCGACCTTGCCCCATCGGGGGATCTGGACTTGCTCGATGTTTCGCTCTGCTTCGTCGATCATGCGACACCGCTTTCTTGAGGCCGAGGTAGGTGATGTCTACCCCGCGACACTCGGATCGGATTCATGCGATCAGGCGTGTCGCTGCGTAGTCCGGTCAACGGTGTCGTCTGCCATGAGCATGGGACCAGCGTGACCTGATTTCTGCCAGGGTGATGGGACCACCTGGATTGCCAGTTATGGGACCACCGGCGCGCCTTGCCGGTGGTCCCGTCGTTTGCTCGTTCGATCGTCTGTGACAGCACGAAGTCCGTCACGGAGGTCGGTGAGCATGGCTTTTCGGGAGATCAGTGTGAACGAAATCAGAGAAGTACTACGGCTGTGGCTCGGGACGGCGGCACTGCCCGCACCGGGGCTGCGCACGATCGCCGAGCATGCCGGTGTGGATCGCAAAACGGTCCGCCGCTACGTCGAGGCAGCCCAAGCAGCCGGCCTGACCAGAACCGACGATGCCGACGCGGTCAGCGACGAGGTGATCGCGGCGGTCGTCGCCACTGTCCGACCCGACCGGCCCCACGGTCACGGCGCGGCATGGGAGCAACTGGTGCCCCATCAGGAGCAGATCACCAAGTGGGTGGCCGGTGAGGGTGAACGCAAACCGCTCACGATCGCGAAAATCGAAGTGCTGCTTGCCCGTCAAGGATGCGTGGTGCCGTACCGGACACTGCACCGGTTCGCTACCGAGAGGTGCGGTTTCGGCCGCAAGAACCTCACGGTCCGCGTCGTAGACGGCGAACCCGGGATCGAATGCCAAGTCGACTTCGGGTATCTGGGGATGCTCACCGACCCCGACGACGGGCGGGCCCGCAAAGTCCACGCCTTGATCTTCACCGCGGTCTACAGCCGACACATGTTCGTGTGGCTGAGCTATTCGCAGACGTTGGTGGCGGTGATCGCCGGCTGCGAAGCAGCGTGGAAGTTCTTCGGCGGCGTGTTCGCGGTCTTGATCCCGGACAATCTCAAACCTGTTGTCACGACGGCGGATCCGATCACTCCGCGGTTGAGCGATGGCTGGCTCGACTACAGCGCCCACGTCGGGTTCGTCACCGACCCGGCGCGGGTGCGGTCGCCGAAGGACAAACCGAGAGTCGAGCGCACCGTGCAATATGTGCGGGGGAACTTCTGGGCCGGTGAACGATTCACCAGCCTCACCCAAGCGCAAGACGCTGCTGTGCGGTGGTGCAGCAGCACCGCGGGTATGCGCATCCACGGCACGACCTGCGCCCGACCGCTCGAAGTGTTCGACGAATCAGAGTTGCCGGCGCTGCTTCCGGTGCCGGCGGAGTACGACGTGCCGATCTTCAAGGACGTGAAAGTCCACCGCGACTTCCACGCCGAGATCGGGCGGGCACTGTATTCGTTGCCGCAGCAGTGGATCGGATCGACACTGTCGGTCCGGGCCGACACCGAGCTGGTGAAGTTCTATCACCGCGGCACCCTGGTGAAAATCCATCCCCGCCAACCTGCAGGTGGGCGCAGTACCGACCGCGCCGACCTCCCCGAACACAAGACCGGCTACGCGCTACGGGATGTCACCTCACTGATCAGAACTTGCAACGGCCATGGCCGCAACATCGGGATCTACGCCGAACGAATCCTCGACGACCCACTGCCCTGGACGCGGATTCGTAGCGTCTACCGCCTTCAAGGGTTGGTGAGACGTTACGGAGCCGACCGGGTCGAACAAGCCTGCTCACTGTCGCTCGACCTCGACGTCGTCTCGGTCACCAAGATCGCCTCCATGTTGGAGCGGGCCACCGAAAAGACAGCACCGTCCTTACCGGCAGCGGTCGGGCAGGCATCGACACGCTTCTCACGAGACCCATCCGAATTCCGTTCCACCACAACACCATCACTGACCGTCGTAGACGCCGGCCCCACATCCACGGAAGGACCCTCATGACCACCACTCGCACCCCAGCCACCACCGAACCGGTCGGCACCGACCTCGTCCGACTGCTCAAAGCCCTCAAACTCGGCGCGCTCGCCGACACACTGCCTGAACGAGCAGCTCTGGCTCGGCAACACAAACTCAGTCACATCGGGTTCCTCGAAGTGCTCCTCGCCGACGAAGTCAACCGACGCGACTCCCGCTCTGCGACATTGCGATCGACGAAAGCAGGACTGGACCCGGCGATGGTCTTCGACGCATGGAACACCCACGACGATCTCCGTTACGACCGCACCCTACTCGGGGATCTGACCTCACTACGCTTCCTCGACGCTCACCAGTCCGCGATCATCCTCGGCCCCGTCGGAGTCGGGAAGACGCATCTGGCAACAGCATTGGGGCACATGGCAATCCGCCGCCGCCACAGTGTCCTGTTCGCGCGATCGGACAAACTGTTCACCCGCCTCCGAGCGGCCCGACTCGACAACACCGTCGACGCCGAAATCCGACGGCTGACTGCCATCGAAGTCCTCATCATCGATGACTTCGCGCTGCGACCACTCGACGCGACCGAAACCAGCGACTTCTACGAACTCATCGTCGAACGCCACCGCAAGAAAACCACGATCGTCACCTCCAACCGGGAGCCGGCGGAGTGGCTGACCATGACCGCCGACACCCTCCTCGCTCAATCCGCCATCGACCGACTGACCTCCACAGCACACACCCTCGTCATCGAAGGACCGTCCTACCGCCAACGCACCCGACCCGGAACAGTTGACGCCACCAACGACAACGAGCATCCTCAATAACGCGCCACGGTGGTCCCTACCCTCTGGCAATCAGGTGGTCCCATCACCCTGGCAAGCGACAAACGGAGCACGCAGGAGTACTCGCGATCACGGACGGTCGAATGCCTGGTCTGGACGTGAGGATTTCGTCTCGGCCCGTCGGCTACGGCGGCATCGAGCAGGGGAGGGGCCGTATCCGCTCGATCACCATCGAGACCGCCGTCCACGGACGTGGAATCACCCAGCGCACAGGCCGTTACACCCTCACTGCACCCACGTTCGGCGAGCACGGCGTGCATTGGGCCCCCGCGAGTACCGACGCAACTCCCGTCCACCGGCCGCACCGATTGGCGGTCGCGCAATGAACGGTGATCTGTACGAGAACTGGCCTGTGACCTTCGATCCCCCCACGCGCCGCATCGTCGATCCGCCTCAGAGGGTGTTGGTCAACGTGTTGTAGACGGGGTTTGCCTCTGACCACTGTGCATCCGATTAGTATCCCGCTGTTTCGGGCCATCACCAACGAGGGTTCGACACCTGCCCGAATCACGCTCGGACCATGAGCTGCCGCTGTAGCGGAGCCACCGCGGATGAGGATTTGGCCCGTCGACAGCCAAGACAGGCTAAAACGTCAGTGCAGTTCGGGAATAAGTCATACACCCCCGAACTGCACTGGTGGGACGTGAAGATCAGCTTCCGGTCCAGTCGACTGAAGTCACACACCTACCTTGGTGGCACTGGCGGTTCGGAGCTGACGGGCTCCGATTCGCGGTTCGGATCGAACGGAATCTCGTTGTCGATGGCATCTCGCATTGTTGCGACCGGCGCTGGCTCATCGGTTGATCGCCGCGCAGTTCCATCGCTGACGGCAGCAACTTCCTCTGCTGACAACGTCACTTTGCCCGCGCGTGGAGCGACCGTGTACCAGTTTTCGGACGGCAAGAAGCCAGCCGACATAAGGTATGTTGCTCCCGGCTCGATCAGTGGGTCATCGTCCAGTAAGTACAACGTACCGTCGGTGCCATACCCGCCTTGCTGATTGACGAGTATTTGGCCCGCGACGTCACCCTTTAGGGTCTGAAGCACCTCAACAGAAAACTGCGTCTCGGGAAACGGCCCAACTGCCTTCGTACCGACTTGCTCAATCACTGTTCCGACGAAGACCGCGTCGGCCCAACCGGCAAGCTGCTGAGGGTCTGTCACATCGAAAGCCGAGTCCATTTCCACTGCTTGTGTGCGCGTAGTCACGCTGGCAGTCGTGCCAGCATCTCCAGGTTGCGTGCCTGCCGAAGTGCTGCAGCCAACTAATACAATGCAGGCGAATAAGCTCGCAACGCCCACCGTGCCGTACTTTGATCCTAAACTTCTGACCTTCATCATGTCATCCCCAGAGTTGACGGTAGGCGGCTTGATCCATGAACTGCGGCGCAAAAACCGATGAGTTTGAAATCGGATCCATCAGCTGACTTTTGCAGTTATGCGCCAAACCGAGCGCATGACCCATCTCGTGTGTCATAACGTTCCGTTGATTACTGGCGTTACCGAGCTTCGCTGTATTCATTTGAATAGTGTCCACCCCAAAGTCGGTGTTGCTGTATAGCCCGGCCCATGTGACGTCCGGACGGTTGGCGTCGGAAATTTCCACATTAGTGAGCGTCGGGTTCACAGGGTCATAGGGGGTAACCTGGACGCTCCCAAGTGCATTCCAAGCAGTGGATGCCTGCGAAATTGCGGTCGTGTATTGGGAAGATGACTGATAGGTGAGTTTGGAGAAGAGGACTGAGCTGTAGCCCAATGTCGGCGGCCTGCGTCCTGACGTCAGATACTGGCCGTTCTGGAAGTTCTGTCCGGAAGCGCCATATGACTCGTAACCATCATTGGACGTTGTTCCATCTTGACACAGGTACTCATCACTGCTCGGGAAGCCCAAGGGTCCAAGCTCGTAGTTCTGCGCAGCCCACTGATCGCGAATGTTACCCCAGGTGGCATAGGCAGATGTGGCTCCGAACTTGTATGTAATCGCGCCGCCCTGGAAGTTGTTGTACCGCCCGCCAGAAGCAGGGCTCTCACGTGTGACCGGGTACCCGAGTCGTCCACGTTCGTCGCTTCGCTTCTCGTACTGATACGGGCCGTTGACATACGTTCTGTACTGACGCGATGGCAAATTAAGCCACTTGTTCATGATCAAGCCGCCGATTTGACGACCTTTGTTTGGGTCGACATTCGGCGACCAGTAAATGCGATTAGTAAACCCGAATTCCTGCTACCGCCCCTCGTTGCTGTTTCCTGCGTAAAGCTCGCCACTGGTGGGTTCTCCGATACTCGAGGTGCCGCCTTGGCCGTATTGGTTAGCACCGGAAAGGAAATCGATAAATTCGCGTTCGATGGAGCCGAATACCCACTGGTTGTTGCGAAATTGATCGGCGTTCGCAACGCCAGGTGTAGAAACTAGCAATGCAAGGGATGTAATTAACGCACCGATAAGTGACATTCTTCGAGCGACAATTTGATTTCGCGTCCGATGCTGCCTGAAGCGGACATTGATCAATGGGCTTGGATCGCCAATATGCGACTTGAGAGGTAGCCTGCTCGGTTTCATGGAGCTCCCACAGTGAAGGGCATCAAGGACGAACCGAACAGTACGGTCAGTTTGCCCACCGTTGGAGAGACACGCGAACACGAGTTTGGTCACAATTCGGTCACCGTGACCGCCGCCAACTCGACGGCGGCTAGACTTCGAACGCATGAGCAATACAGGTTCTCGGTGGCTACGGCCAGCTGTCCTGCTGGTTCTAATCGGCGTCTTGCTCGTTGGTGTTGCATTTGGGGCGACCAGCCAGATTGGGCTCGGTCGCTCGGCCTCAGAAATTTGCGAGAATGCTTATCCGGGGGCTGTCGACGTCGAGTCCAGTCGTCCCCTCCTACCGCTAGTCGTCGTGCGTTGCGCTGCACAGGATTTTGACACGCGTGTGGAGACTAATGAATTTGATCCGCTGTCAACGCTTGTCCTCGCGGCTGGGATCGCAAGCATTGTCGTTGGTGTATCTGCCATCCGACGTCAAAAGCTGAACGAGTCATCTCAAAAAGGACAGCGGTGAACATACTCGGAGTGGTCTGGTCTGATTCGCTGTGTGAGAACTCGAATTAATTCTGGTCGGAGGATACTTCCTCCCCGACGCCCAGTATCTTGCAGCTTTATCGGTGGATCGAGGCTTAGCGGTCCTGCCGGCCACACGCGCCCACGACAGCGTCCGCGGAGCTCGAGCGTGACTGCAGGGAGGTCACCCCTGACGTTGTTTCCAGTTCTTTCCGTAGGGCGTGGTTGTCGAGTGTTAGCCGCTGGATGACGGCCAGTGCGAGGGTGAGGTCTTGAGTCAGCGCCGCGTTGTCTCGTTGCACGCGTTTGTTGGAGGCAAGGAGTTCGGTCCGGTCGTCATGCCGTGTGGCGACGGGAGCTGCGACGGAAGCGGCTCTGAGTTCGGCAGCGATAGCGGGGTAGTGCCGCCAGAAGGTTGCGTTGGACAGACCCAGTCGACGGGCAAGGCCGATGACAGTGGCGCGGCCGCCGGCCGATGCTGCGTCTTCGATGTGCTCTGTCATCACTCGACGGACGTCCTGCTCGCTCGGGAGGTCGATGCGTTTACTCATCGGATTGAGTTCGGATCGTGTCGGTCGACGAACTGATTTATCTGCTCACTCCGTTGCCGTAGTCGATGCTGCAGCAACGGAGGCAGCGACGGTGTTCGTTCGAGCTCGCGCTCGATATCGGAGCTTGACGGCGCTCAGTGAAAGTGCCCAGATCTGATCTCTGAAAGTGCTCACCCGTGTGGCTCCGCCAATGAGGGCGGGCCTCCTCCGATGCTGATGGTCTCTGACCACACACCAGCGCCCCGAAGGAGACCCGCGATCTCATGCTTACATGGGAAGAGGACATGGAGATATCCGCACTGCACAAACGAGGCATGTCGATCTCGGACATCGCCCGCCATACCGGCCGCAACCGCCGCACCGTCCGCAACTACATCAACGGAACCACCACCCCAGGTGTGCGACGAAAGTCCACGACGGACCCGTTCGAGGACTTCATCGACTACATCCGCTACCGATTCACCGAGGACCCGCACCTGTGGGCGGTCGCCCTGTTCGACGAACTGTTGGCCCTGGGCTTCGCACTGTCCTATCCGACGATGACCCGCAAGATCCGGCAGCAGAAACTACGCCCGATCTGCCTGGCCTGCAGGACCGCAACCGACCGAGCCAACGCCATCATCGACCACCCACCGGGCGAAGAAACCCAATGGGACTACGTCGATCTACCGAACCCGCCGACTGAATGGGGTTGGGGCAGAACAGCACACCTGTGGGTCGGCTCCCTCGCACACTCGGGGAAATGGCGGGCGGTACTGACCCCGTCGATGGATCAACCACATCTGGTCGACAATCTCGACCGCGTTGTCCGCGCTCTCGGCGGCACCACCCGAGTCTGGCGTTTCGACCGGATGGCCACTGTCTGCCACCCCGAGTCCGGTGCGGTGACCGCCAGCTTCGCCGGCGTCGCGAAGTACTACGGGGTCTCGGTCGCGATCTGCCCACCGCGGAGAGGGAACCGCAAAGGTGTCGTCGAGAAAGCGAATCACACTGCAGCACAACGCTGGTGGCGGTCGTTACCGGACATGAGCGTCGAGCAGGCCCAAGCGCATCTCGACAACTTCTGTGCCGCCATCTCCGACAGTCGCACCCGCCACACCCCGGACGGAACCAGCACTGTCGCCGACCTCGCAGCGGCCGAACCCCTGCAGGAACCGCCGGCGACGGCGTATCCGGTGATTCTCGGCGACAGTCGGACGGCGTCGCGGCAAGCGTTGGTGTCCTACCGCGGCAACCAGTACTCCGTCCCGCCGGAGTTGGCGTCCGCGCAGGTCACCGTCACCCGCCCCGTCGGCGGTAGTCATCTCGACATCGTCACCGCCTCCGGCATCACTGTCGCCAGGCATGCGGTCGCCGCCGACGGTCTCGGCATGATCGTCCGCGACAGCGGTCATGTCGTCGCACTCGAACGGGCCGCGATGGCGACCGCGAACACCGGCAAACCGCACCGCCGCAAAGAACGGATACCACCCGGGCCTGATGCGCTCAGGGCGGCAGAAGTATTGCGTGGCAGCAGTTTCCATAGTACGAACTACTCGACAGGAGCAGCTGAAACCGATTCCGCGGCAGCATCATCGGATGTCATCGACCTCTCGGCCTACGAGCGGGCTGCACGGGGAAGGAACACTCTCGCATGAGTGAAACACCGAAAGGAGGTGCCGCTGCCGATCGACTTCCCGCACCGAACACCGCGGAAGCAGCGAGCCTTTACCAACGTTTGCGTGGCCATCTCGGGGTCCTCAAACTCGCCGACGCCGCCGAAGCACTGCCGGCGGTCCTCGACCAGGCCGCGGCGGAGGAGCTGTCGATGACGGCGGCGCTGGAGCGGTTGCTCTCGATCGAGGTTGCTGCCACCGAAGCGCGGCGGTTGGCAGGCAGGTTGCGGTTCGCGTGCCTGCCGACCCCGGCATCGCTCGAGGACTTCGATTTCGACAACGCCGCCGGGGTCGACAAGAAGCTGATCGACGAGCTCGCGACCTGCAGATATTTGGAGACCGCTACCAATGTGCTGCTCATCGGCCCGCCGGGGGTCGGGAAGACGCATCTGTCGGTCGGGTTGGCGCGGGCTGCTGCGCATGCCGGGTATCGGACGTATTTCACCACCGCCGCCGATCTCGCCGCTCGATGTCACCGGGCTGCGATCGAAGGCAGATGGGCGACGACGATGCGGTTCTACGCCGGGCCGACACTGTTGGTGATCGACGAACTCGGGTATCTTCCGTTGCCGGGAGAGGCGGCTTCGGCGTTGTTTCAGGTTGTCTCGCAACGGTATATGAAGACATCGATCGTGATCACCAGCAATCGTGGTGTCGGATCGTGGGGAACGGTTCTCGGTGACGACACCGTCGCAGCAGCCATGCTCGACCGTCTCCTGCATCGATCGGTAGTCCTCGATATGTCCGGTGATTCCTACCGGCTCCGCGATCACAACGCACGATCGGAGAAGCTCCGCAAAGCCGTCACCGGGACCCGTCAACCGCTACAGTGATCACCGCTACCGGGTGAGCACTTTCGCTGAGCGAAGTTGAGCATTTTCGATGAGCGCCATCAAGCTCTCCGAACGCAACTCGTCGAGGTTGCCTGAGGTGAGCGCGACGTTGCGGCATTCGAGAGGTCGACAACCACCGAGCGTCGGCGCGTTCTGGCCCGAAAGGTTTTGTGCGCGTGTGCACAGTGCCTTGTCCGGATCGTAGACGCAGGTGGCGTATCGGCCTGGATAGATTGCTGGGTCGAATCGGCGTATTAAGCGGTCGTGCCGACGCCGGTCGGTGACGACCTGTCCTTGGTATCGGATATTCGACTCGAGCTCGCTCAGACGTCGGCGGGCTTCGTCGGCGGCGGGTCCAACGAGATCGGTGTGTTCGTGGGCATCGATCATTGCCATCAGACCCTCCCCTCGGGCAAGGGCCTCCTCTGACTCGACTTCGGCGCGGAAACCGCTATCCGATGTGCCGGCGTAGCCCTCGAACATCTGGACAGCTTGGTGGCGATATTGAATTGCCCCGGCAATGGATCCGCCGGGTTGGCGTGCGATGAACCAGGCGAGTGTTCGTCTGAACTGGCGGGTTGTCAGCCGCCACGTTTGGGCATTCACAGCCGGAATGTCCTCTGCGAGATCATGTGCGCGACAATAGCCATCGATCCAGGACACCAGATTGTTGATGTGGTCGTTCGTGGTCTTGGTCAAATTGACGTGGGCGGCGGTTTTGCCGATCCGCACAGCGGTGCCATGAGTTGAGGGTGCGAACAGCCGGGTTTCGTTACGGGGTTGGAGGAGTTCGAGGACCGCCACGGCGCGGGCGGCCGGAGCGCCGACAACCCAGGTCGCTTGCACTCCGGTGGGGTCGCGTTCACCTTTGAACGCCAGGCTGGTGATCATCCACCGGTAGGGCCTGCCGTGAGGGTCACGTTTGACGCTGATGCAGCCCCGCTGCAGATGCTTGATCTCGCTGTCACGCATGCCGGACAGGAACGCGATGATCACGTAGCAGGCTGCGCTCAGCGCCGACAGCAGGTGCAAGATCCCGGCCTGCCGATCACGCCGATTGAACAGGATGCGGTCAATCCAGGGGGACCCGTTGATCCGTCCGTTGATCACCACGTCACACGAGACATCGTTGTCGACCCCGACCAGTCGAGCTGTGTCCTCGATGAGGTCATGGTAAGTCCGCAAGGTCGAGCGATCGCATCCAAGCAGGCGGGACAGGTGGCGAAAGCTCGGTTGGCCGTTGTGTCCCGGTAGTGGGCGTTCTGCGTCACGGTATTCAGCTAACAGATGGACCAGATCCTTCTCTACCCAACGCCTTGCCTCGGGCGGAACTACCCCTTCTTGCAATCGAACTCGTCGCCACTCGCGGTCTGCCGCGAGAATGTCCGATGCAAACTCATCGACGAACCGCAGACTCCAGGTGAGTAGGGGTCCGAGCACCGCCTCCGGAATTCTGGCGGTCGCGTTGTCTGGCCCGCTCCTGTCGCCGGACTCGCTCCAACCATCGATGTGGTACGGGTCGAAAGTCAGCTGATCGGTAACCATGAGTCCGCGGTAGCGATAGAGCGACCGAACCGAACTGCGATAGCGATCACGAACCGTGAGAGTGGGTTGCGTCGCGAGCAAATGCAGTTGGTACGCAATCAAATCGGAAGGTTGCAACTCCGATAGCAGCGGCTGGCGCAGGTTGGGTCGCGAAGCGAGCCAGGAGAAGAAGTGGCGGAGCGTGGGCAACATCGAGGCAATCGTCGCTACCTTCGGTAAGCCGCGTCCTCTGGCGGGTGCAGGCCCGCCCAGCAGCCCGATGAAAAGTTCTTTGGCCACGGTGCGATAGACAGACGGCACGGATGTGAAGTCGAGGATCAGAGCAACATGATGTTGCTGAAAGAAAGCTGGACTGAGATCCCAGACGTCCTCTACGAATCGGGAAGCTCGGCTGAGTTCTGTCTCCGGGCGCACCGGCCGCCCGTTCAGTACGCATCGTTCGTCGAACGGGTGCGACGTCGACGGTTGAGGGTGGGCGTTGGTCATGTTTGCTCCCATGGTGATTCGACGAGATCGAGAAGTGCATCGGTGGGTTTGATCTCCGTTGCCGCCAGGATCTCGGACCGATTGAACTTCGAGAGAACGTCATGGCGGATGGCCGCCCACGTCGGTCCGTATCGGACCCACCAATCGGCCTCCGACAGCTGATCGCGGCGGGCCGCCAGCGCATCGAGCAATCCGAGCAGTCCAGGAAGGTGATCAGGCGTGATCACGCAGTTTCCGCAGTGAAAGCAGTCGAGAAACGATGCGCGACAGCTTCTCCCGGTGGCGGGATGGTGGTCGTGATCCCGGCACGCTGACCAGGCGGTATCGGCTGCGTCTGTGTGCGTCGGCGGGGTATCCCCGTGAGGATTGGTGGCGGAGCGTTCCGGCTGCACGTTCAGTGTGCCTCCTGCAACGTGCAGCGCCCGTCTGTGTGCTGCCAGAGCGCTCGATTCGGCGTCGCTGACGGCAGCCGCAACAACGGTGTGTGCCCATTCCTGTGTTGTCGGGTCTCCGCGTAGATAGTTCCGGAACAGAACCGGGATGGTGTTGCTCCGGGCAGCGGACGGGAGGTGACCGCCGATCTGTTTGGTACGGCGCACGTCTGCCGTGGTCTTGATCCGGTTGCCGGTGACCGCAAGCGGAGCCGGGGGCGTTCCGTCGACGACGTCAGCGTGGAGGCAATGCCGGGTGCGCCATCCGGCAAGGTTGATTGCTGTCGCGGTCAGTTCGCGAGCGAATGGGTCGAAATGTTCTTCGATACCGCGAAGGCCGGTGTTGTGGCCGCTACGCCAGATCGACCAAACGGATGCGCTGCCAGAAGTGTTCCTGCTGCGAGTGGTCAGTTCGTGTAGCAGTAGGTAAAGACCGCCGGGATAGTGCAGTTCGCGACCCGGTGGCCCGATCTCCCACGTCGCGGTCTCGAACCATCGGTGATTGCCGCGGCGGCGTTTGATGACACGAACTTCGACGGCGCGTGTCTCCAGGATTCGGTGTTCCCAGGGGAGCTCTTTGATGGTTTCGATATTGCGGCCGGTCAGCGCCACCATCAACACGAGCATTGGCGCGAGGTCCCGGATCGTCATATAGAGCCGGCTCGCAAGCTCCAGTCTGACGACGTGCGCGCTGAAGCTCCGGCTCGGGGGTACGACTCCTGATTCCGCAATCGCGACGAGCTCTTTGTCGCCCTCCAAGCCTTCCTGTTCACCCGTTTGTCCTATTGCAGCTTCCGAGAGTCGAATTCGATCGCGCAATGCGGTGATGTCTGACCGAGCGGCTGAGAGAATACGATCGAACTCTCCGTCCGAGTAGCCAGGTTGGCCAATCCGGGTCTGCCCGATTTGGCGGCAGGTGTAGTCGATCACTGATGAATTCACCGTATCGACCAGCGGTGGCAACGTCAGGAACTGTCCGAAAAGTGCGATGCCTCGCCAGGCGTAGACGTCCTTCTGCGTGATTCTGCGCTGGTTGTAGACAGATTGGAGGTGGGCGGTCTCCAGCAACGGTGGTCCGGTCGGTGGATCCGGCAGTTCCGAGAGGGATCGCAGCATGGATCGCACCCTCGTAACCAGTCCCTTCGCTGAGCTGAGCGTCCTGCTGCGTCCCGTCGCCCCGAGGGCAAGGGCCAGAGCCTCTGCAACTGCCGTGTGCCAACCGGGCAGCGCCATCTTCGCGACGTCCACCAGCAGAGTCCGGCCGTCTTCACCATCGAATCGGACCGTGAGGCCGGAGGCGATGGCGTGTTCGCCTTCGGTCGGTGTGTACGGGCCAGATGGGAGCATCGCGCGGCGCCCGGTGCCGGTACTGCCGCGACCGTTCACTGTGTTTTGTTCTCAGTGGCGACGTCGAAGACGTCGAGTGGAGTGTCGCGGGGATCTTCCCATGTGTTGGGCACCAACATCATTCGCGTTTCCATTTCCAATTCCGACAGCGCGTGTAAGTAGATCTGTGTTGTCACCACGGAGCGGTGTCCGAGGCGACGTCGCACCCAGTCCAGAGGGTCACCGAAGATCTGTGTCCATTGCCCTCGCTGTTCGGCAGTCATTTCGGTCATCGCGCTGATATGTCCGCGCTGTAGCTGTTCCAGAGTCACCACCGCGAACGTGTGCCGCAGGAGGTGAGCATGTGCAGTCAGAGGAACTCCTGCTCGACGACACCGTGTGTTGGCGACTGCGAACATGTCTTTCCAGGTCGAGACCGCGATGGGGGTGCCGAACTCCGACAGCCAGAACGCGGCCGGCGTCAAGCCATCGGGCCCGTCGATGAGCAAGCGGCGTCGTTCGTCGGCATCGAGGTTGGAAACTTTCACGGTCGATCGCAGACCGGACCGAGTCTGTACGACGACCGGCGAATGCGGATCAGGGATCACGAGCGGGCGGCGAACCTGTTCGTACCGTCCGCAGGCGCGTGCGCGGGCGATGACCTCCGCGCGATCGAGTGTCGCGTACCCGATCAGGTCGGCGATCACGGATTCAGGAACGTAGACTCGGCGGGCCGAACGACCTTTGGCGATGGCCGTCGGCAGCCAAAAACGTTGATAGCCCCCGAGACCGCGAGCTGTTGGCACATCGAATACCGTCAGCGCCGCTTGCTCGGACAACCGCATGCCGGTGCGCACCATCAAGTCGCAGAATGATGCATTGCGCGCCGCCCAGCGACCGCGAAACCCGGTGTCGTGGACACCGTCGGCGCGATATCCGCGAATCCCGACATCGCGCCATAAACGGTAGGACTGGGGTGGGAGCCACTCGATACGATCCGTCGCGGCATCGTGCGAGTAGGTTGCCGGTGTTGTGGTCGAAGAGTCATGACGGACGAGGCCCGCGCCGAACGGCATTGGTCGTCGAACTCTCTGCGGCACAGGGTTGTTCAATATATGGCCCGCGCGGACCTGCCATCGATAGAACTTGTCGACTGCGGCAACCTCTCGGTCCCATGTCGCACCTTGTATGTGCGGCCCTTGAGAGTCGATCCTGCGCCAGCGCCAGTACGCCAGATGGTCAGCCTCGTTGACGTCGCACCAACGAGCTCTGTCTCGTGAGACAGCAACGAAGTTCAAAAACGCGGCTAGATCGCGGGCGTAGCCCACCTGGGTGTGGCGCGCCTTCGCCTGCATATCGACTGATCTGAAGAAGGCATTCAACTCGATGTCATACTCAAATGATGGGTCAATGAGGAACGGCGTGCCGGCCACCAACTCTGGCCGCGCGAACCCAGGCCACTCCAAATTTGTGTCCGGCACCGCTGGCCGCGGCACCAACTCGTGTGGAGTGATACAAACACGCCAACCAGGTCTCGGCATGGTGGGCAACAGTACGTGGACATCTGTCCATCCGTGCACAAAACGTGGCGCTCACTGTGGCAGGCTCGTCGGGAGGCGGCTCATTCCGTGACGGGACGCCGCTCAAGGTCCGCTCTGAGGGTCTCTAGCCGGTGAACTGTTGTTGTTGCAATCGATTTTGACTGATTCCGGGTTGCGGGCGTGGCCCTTGCGGAAAGGCTTGTTCATCTCAGAAAGCGTTGTACAGCAACGGCTGTCGGCGATCCCTTTTGAGTGGAGTGCGCACCTGCGTGGTGCGGCGGTCATTTTCGGAACAATGCGCGATCTGGTTCTGGTAGCCATACAGAGCTGGTTTCGTTGCTGCGGTAGCTGCCGGCGACGAAGTCGATCAACGAGTTGAGCGCAGGATGGGAGCTTGCTGTCTCTCGCCACAGCAGTGCCATGGGGTAGGCGGGCGTGGGGTTCACTATGGGTACACGACGAATATTGGGATGCCACGGCGTTGTGGTTCCTTCGCCGCCGAAAGTGACTAACGACTGGGAGTCCGCGATGCGGTCGAGGATGTTGGTGAAACCTATTCCGCCGGGGTGCCGCTCGGAGTTGATTGTGACGCCGCAACTGGCGCTCAGCTGGCGGTAGAAGTCGCCTACTTCGGAGTCGAATCCGGCTCCGGGCACCCATGCGGTGAGGTCGGCGAGGTCGTCGAACTCGATGTGGTCGCGTTGCGCGAGCGGATGGCCGCTACCGACCAACAGATGCAGAGCGTCGAGGTAGGCCGGCGCAGCATTGACATAGGTCGGCAAACGATGAGCACTCCAGTTATGGCGGGCGAATGCAACATCCACTCGGCCGGCGACCACCGCGTCTCGCGATGTCTTCGACGGTCCCATCATGATGAGCTCGATCTGGGCGTCCGGGTGCCTCTCCAAGTAGAACCTCATCAGGTTTCCGTCGACGATCTGGGCACCATGCACCGCGACACGGAGTACCTGCAGTTCTCGCACCGCTGCGATTGCAGTGTCGGCCGATGTAAGGACTGTGCGCGCGTGCGGCAGAAAGCGAGCACCGTGAACGGTCAGCGCGACGTTGCCGGTCTGCCGCTCGAGCAAACGAGTGCCGAGTTGGCCCTCGAGCTTGGCGATTCGCTTGGACACCGCCTGCTGACTTACACCCAACACAGACGCAGCCAGACTGAACTGACCCTCATCGGCAATAGCGACCACCGCGCGTAGCGCGGACAGATCCAGATCCAACTTCGCCACCTGCTCTACATCTAACAGTTGTTCGACTACGCGTGTCGATTGTTCGACTCATTGTGACTCTAGCTGCTCATATGGCTACTGGGGACGAGGTGATCCCGACAACCAGTAGGCGTTCTTAGCTGATCGGGGTGACCATGAGTCGAACGTCGTTCGTGCATTTGCACAACCACACCGAGTATTCGATGCTCGACGGTGCCGCCAAGATCGGGGCCATGTTCGCCGAGGCGGCGCGGTTGGAGATGACGGCGGTCGGCATGACCGACCACGGCAACATGTACGGGGCCAGCGAGTTCTACAACGAGGCCAAGAAGGCCGGTATCAAGCCGATCATCGGTATCGAGGCCTACATCGCCCCGGAATCGCGGTTCAACAAGAAGCGCGTGCTGTGGGGTGAGCGGAGCCAGAAGTCCGACGACGTCTCCGGTAGTGGTGCGTACACGCACATGACGATGGTGGCGGAGAACGCCACCGGCGTGCGGAACCTGTTCAAGTTGTCCTCGCTCGCGTCGATCGAAGGCCAGCTCGGCAAATGGGCGCGCATGGACGAGGAGATCATCGCCTCGCACGCGGAGGGCATCATCGCCACCACTGGATGCCCGTCGGGGGAGGTGCAGACGCGTCTTCGGCTCGGTCAGGAGCGTGAGGCGCTCGAAGCTGCTGCCAAGTGGCAGGAGATCTGGGGACCGGACAACTTCTTCCTGGAACTGATGGATCACGGCTTGTCCATCGAGCGGCGTGTCCGCGAGGGTCTGCTCGATATCGGTAAGAAGCTCTCCATCCCGCCGCTCGCTACCAACGACTGCCACTACGTCACCAAGGATGCTGCCGAGAATCACGAGGCGCTGCTGTGCATTCAGACCGGTAAGACTCTGAGTGACCCCACTCGCTTCAAGTTCGACGGCGACGGTTACTACCTCAAGTCGGCCGCCGAGATGCGTGCACTGTGGGATGACCAGGTGCCCGGTGCCTGCGACAGCACGCTGCTCATCGCCGAGCGAGTCCAGCCGTACGACGAGGTGTGGGCACCCCGCGACCGGATGCCGATCTTCCCGGTTCCCGAGGGCGATACCCAAGGCAGCTGGCTGACGAAAGAGGTCGACAGAGGCCTCGAATGGCGTTTCCCCAGCGGTGTGCCGCAGGAGTACCGCGACCGCGCCAAGTACGAGATCAGCGTCATCCTGGAAATGGGGTTCCCGGCGTACTTCCTCGTCGTCGGTGACCTCATCAACTACGCCCGTTCCGTCGGTATCCGGGTCGGGCCGGGCCGTGGTTCCGCGGCCGGATCGTTGGTGGCCTACTCCATGGGTATTACCAACATCGATCCGTTGCCACACGGGCTGTTGTTCGAGCGATTCCTCAACCCCGAGCGTGTGTCGATGCCCGATATCGATATCGACTTCGACGATCGTCGCCGCGGTGAGATGGTGCGTTACGCCACCGAGAAGTGGGGCAGCGATCGCGTTGCTCAGGTGATCACGTTCGGCACCATCAAGACCAAGGCGGCCATCAAGGACTCTGCGCGCGTGCAGTTCGGGCAGCCCGGTTTCGGGATCGCCGATCAGATCACCAAGGCGTTGCCGCCGCCCATCATGGCCAAGGACATTTCGGTTGCGGGCATCACCGATCCGTCGCACGAGCGCTACAAGGAGGCCGTCGAGGTTCGCGCGCTGATCGACTCGAACCCCGACGTCGCGACGATCTACAAGACGGCCAAGGGCCTCGAAGGCCTGATCCGTAACGCGGGCGTGCACGCGTGCGCGGTGATCATGTCCTCGGAGCCGCTCACCGACGCCATTCCGGTGTGGAAGCGCGCGCAGGACGGCGCGATCATCACCGGCTGGGATTACCCGTCGTGCGAGGCCATCGGCCTGCTCAAGATGGACTTCCTCGGTCTGCGCAACCTCACCGTCATCGGTGACGCGATCGACAACATCAAGGCCAACCGCGGAATCGACCTCGACCTCGACACCCTTGCACTGGACGACGCGGCCACCTACGAGATGCTCGCCAGAGGAGACAACCTCGGTGTCTTCCAGATGGATTCGGCTGGTATGCGAGAGCTTCTACTTCGCATGGCACCGACCGAGTTCAACGACCTCATCGCATCGAACGCACTGTATCGACCAGGTCCGATGGGGGTCGGAGCGCACTGGGCGTACGCGGACCGCAAGAACGGCCGCGAGGCAGTAACCCCGATCCATCGGGAACTCGAGGAACCACTCCGCGAAATATTGGGAGAGACATATGCCCTGATCGTCTATCAGGAGCAGATCATGCAGCTCGCGCAGAAGGTGGCCGGCTACACGCTCGGGCAGGCCGACCTTCTCCGGCGAGCGATGGGTAAGAAAAAGCCCGAAGTTCTCGCCGCCGAGTTCGAGAACTTCCGAAACGGCATGCGCAGCAACGGATACAGCGACGATGCTGTCACCGCACTGTGGGAGGCCGTTCTGCCGTTCGCAGGATACGCCTACAACAAATCGCATGCCGCCGGATACAGCCTGGTCATGTACTGGACCGCCTACCTCAAAGCCAACTACCCAGCCGAGTACATGGCGGGCCTACTCACCTCGGTCGGCGATGACAAGGATAAAATCGCTATCTACCTAGCGGACTGCCGCACCAGAGGCATCGTCGTGCTGCCTCCCGACGTCAACGCCTCTCGCGTCGACTTCGCCTCGGTGGGCAAAGACATCCGTTTCGGCCTCGGTGCGGTCCGCAACGTAGGAACCAACGTGGTGGCGTCGATCATCAGGGCACGCGAGCAGACGAGCAAGTACGCCGACTTCTCGGACTACCTCGGCAAGATCGACGCCACTGCCTGCAGTAAGAAAGTCACCGAATCCCTCATCAAGGCCGGCGCGTTCGACTCACTCGACCATCCACGCAAGGGCCTGATGCTCATTCACGCCGACGCAATCGACGCGGTGATGGGCACCAAGAAGGCCGAGGCGATCGGTCAATTCGATCTGTTCGGCGGTGAGGACGCCGACGAGTCCATCTCCGCAGTGTTCAACGTCCGAGTGCCGGACGAGGAGTGGGACACCAAGCACAAGCTCGCACTCGAACGAGAGATGTTGGGACTGTATGTGTCCGGCCACCCGCTCGACGGCATCGCCACTTCGCTCAGATCGATGACGGACACCTCCATCGCGGCTGTGCATGCCGGAAAGGTTCGTCACGGCCAGAAGATCAAGATTGGTGGCATCGTCGCCGCTGTCGACCGTCGCGTGAACAAGAAAGGTGAGTCGTGGGCCATCGTCGAGATCGCTGATCTCGACGCTGCCACCGAGATACTGGTGTTCTCGACGACCTACGCCGGCTCCCAACATGCGCTCACTGAGGATTCAGTCTTACTTGTTACCGCAAACGTCAGTATTCGCGAAGGTAGAACGTCAGTCGTTGCAGTCGACATCTCCGTGCCTGAGCTGGGGAATGCCGACCCATCTCTTTCCCCAATGACCCTCACCCTCGCGGTGCACTCCTGTACACGACCGAACATCGAAGCCCTTCGTGAAACTCTGCAACGCCATCCCGGGAACACCGACGTTCACATCGCCCTGACCGGCACGACGACGACACGGTGGGCAACCGATCCGAAGTTTCGAGTACACAAGACACCAGCCCTGTACGGCGATCTCAAGGCCCTGTTCGGAGCCAATTGCCTGACAACCTCCCCGCCCAGCGCAGCGAATGCGTAGATCCCCTGGACGACGATTTCATTCCAGAACGGACACGCTCCAGCAACAGTGACGGACAGGCCAGCGAAGTAGGCCACCGTGGCTGTCGTCATCGACCGCGTCGTCCAACACCGCAGCGGTGAGATCACCCCGTTCACCGGCTACACCGGAGCCGTCGACCTCGAACGCACCGACGACGGCTGGAAAGTCGCGAACTATCGCCTCATCAGCGCAGGTCTCTAGCCGACTGGCCACCGGCAACACCCTCGCTGTCCACACGCCGCACGAACCGCAGAGAAGGATCTATTGTCATGGGAAAAGTCGGAATCCTCACCGAAAAGCCCTCCGCAGCACGTAACTTCGCGACCGCTTTGGGCGGAATGAGTGGCACGTTCGCAGGCACGGAGTACGTCATCGTCCACGCTCGCGGCCACCTGCTGGAATTGAAAGACCCTTCCGCCATGGTGCCCGCGCCTCTCACCGACAAGTACAAGAGCTGGGAGCTCGAACATCTCCCGTGGAACGCCGACGACTTCCGCTGGGAGCGAGAAATCCGACGCCGGGTGTCCGGCGGCAAGCTGGTCATCGATCCGGACGCCAAAAGCCTGCTCCACGAACTGAAGACGACCCTCTCGGGCTGCGAGAGCATCTGCAATGCAGCCGATCTCGATCCGACCGGTGAAGGCTCACTGCTGGGCTGGGAGATCGTGGAGTACCTGGGCCTCGAGAACAAGAAGCTCGAACGCATGGAGTTCCTGGACGAGACACCGGCATCACTGCGTAAGGCATTCACAGCCCGTCGGTCGGTCACGGCGATCGCTGCCGAGGGCGACTACCGCAAGGCCGACTTCCGGTCGAAGTGGGACATGCTCTCGATGCAGTTCACCAGAGTTGCGACCAAGACGACCGGGGCGAGCACGGTACTGCGTAACGGGCGGCTCAAGTCCGCGATGGTCGTGATCGTCGGTGACGGGCTCGACGCGCACCACGGATACGTCAAGAAGGCGTTCTACGAGAACCGGTTTAGGGACGAGAACGGCGTGACGTACACCGACCCCGAGGTCGATCAATTCGAGAACGAGAACGATGTTCCCGGCGGCCTGCAGTCGTCACCGGTCGCCCACGACGGGACCACACGCAAGAAAACGGGACCGCCGAGACTGATGGACCTGGCCGGACTGTCGTCTCTGCTCGCGAAGAAGGGCTTCGGAGCCAAGAACGTTCTCGACACCTATCAGAAGATGTACGAGGCGCAGGTGGTGTCCTACCCGCGCACCGAGGACAAGTTCATCTCGATCGAGCAGTTCAACGAGCTGCTTCCATCGGTCGACGCGATCGCCGGTGTGGTGGGCGTGGATCCGGCGGCGCTGAGCCATCGCGGCCCACGTACGAGCCATATCAAGGCCGGTGGCGCGCACGGTGCCAACCGTCCAGGGCCCAACGTGCCGCCGAGCCTCGCGGCAGTGGAGAAGGCCTACGGCGAGCTGGGCAAAGAGATCTACGAGCTCCTCGCCAAGAACTACCTGACGATGCTCGCCCCCGATTACGAGTACGACCAGCACCGCGGGCACGTCGAGAAATACCCGAGTTTCGTCGGCACGCTGAATGTGCCCGCAGTACTCGGATGGAAAGGTGTGTTCGTCGTCGACGAGGAGGACCAGCAGACCGGCGACCAGCCGGAAGGAGTCACCGCGCTCGGCAGCGTCGCGGACCCCTTCGTCCACGAAGGCTTCCCGCCGCGGCCGCCGCATCCGACGATGGGATGGCTGATGAAACAGCTCGAGAAGCGGAGCGTAGGTACAGGTGCGACCCGGACGAGCACCTATGCCGAGGTCACGAACAACTCGGCCGGCAAGGCCCTGATGGTCGAGAAGCGCGGCAAGATCACCCTCAGCGCGATCGGTGAACTCAACCATCGGATCCTGCCGGGCACGCACATCGGGGATCTGACGATCACCGAGCAGGTCTTCGAGCAGATGGCGCAGATCGAGGCCGGAACCGGCGAGGCAGCCGACTATCTGTCCCTCGTGGCGGATCTGGTGCGCCGCGACCTCGCGACGATGACGGCGAATGCGAGGACGTTGTCCGGCGAGCTCACCGCACGGATGGGCAAGGCCGGGGTGACCCGAGAAACGGTCGAGATGATCGAGCTGCCACCGGAGCTGCATTTCACTCACGCAGGCACGGTCGTGACCCGTGCGAAGCGGGTCTTCGGCGGCCACCGGTTCACCGACACCGAAGTAGCGGCACTGCTCGCCGGCCGGGTCATCGAGATCGTCGCGACGAGCGCGAAGTCGGGAAAGACGTTCACCTGCACGGGAAAACTCGAACCAGGAGTGAGGGACAAGGACGGCAAGCAGTACCCACACGTGAGCTTCAACCCGCAGTTCGAGGAGCGTGCACCTCGGACCGATCTGGTCAGCGGAGTGTGGAAAGGCAAACAGGTCACGTTCAAAGGCCGCGGATGGGGTGCCAACGACCACTGGCCCGGCAAGGACTTTACCGAGCAGGAAGTCGCAGCGCTGCTGGCCGGGGAGACCATCGAATTCGACGCCACGAGCAAGACAGGTAAAACCTACCGGGCCCGAGGCGCACTGGCCGCGAGCACCTTTCAGGGCAGCAAGACATTTGGATTCAAACTGAAATTCGAGGACCGCAAATCCACCGCAGGCACCAAGAAACGCACCGTGCGTCGGTAAACGGGTGCCGCAGGACAGCAGCCGGGGCCGTACGCCTGCACCCATCGGGAAACGAGTTCGAGCGGCGGGTTCAGAAGAATGTCAGCTGTGCCTCGTCGACGTGGACACGTCCGGGCTTCGTCCGGCGGGGCCGGACCGGGGGAGCGTGCCGAGCCGGCACCGCCAGTGTGGAACCTTCGGCGATGCTGAGGCCGGCAAGTGCGCGGCGCGCCAATTCCTCTCGCACACGGGAGCGTTCGGCCACGCGCGTACGTCCGATCGGAGTGTCTCGGATGCTCCACTCCAACTCCCACGCCGCCGACCCCGGCGTCGGTGCTGCCACAGCGCGGTCGGTCACCCGATCGAGTAGTTGATCGATCTTGTCGATCAACACGTGCGCACACTCATCGAGCACACGCTCAGGCACCGTGGCCGCGGACTCGTTGTCGCTCACACTCGCCACTGTAGAGCCGGGCACTGACGAACAGTCCGCACCTGACACTCGTGGCGACGGACCGACCGACGGAGAAGCGCTTCGCCGCCTCATCGCCGGAATCCCCGACGGGGATCGCGAACGGATACCACCACGGGTCCGGATCGACCGGACGTCGCCACGCTCCTCGGATGTCGTCGTAGGCCGATTCGAGTAGCGCGTTTCGATCTACCGTGTGTCCCATACATCGAACAGGAATTCGCTGATGGCCACAGCTGAGTTCAGGGCGAGCCGGGCGTGTCGTCGATCGGCGGTGCTCGGAGATCCTCGGCCGTGACCGGTTCCGATTTTGTTCCGCAGCTCGCCGAGGCTTTGTACCGAGCTGGCGAGTCCTCGTAAGAGCCCGTTGACGGCCGAGCTCGCGGCGGCGTCACCTTCGACTGATTTGCCGGCGATGTCCAACGCTTTGCTGGTCGCTTTGTAGAGGGTTGGGAGGTCGTCGCTGCGCTTGTAGGTCCCTCCAAGGTCATCGAGGATTTGGATGAACACAGACTCGATCAGCTCTTTGCACGCGCCGATTGCAGCTTCGGGATCCGTTGCGATGCTTGCTTCGATACGTCTCAGATGTCGATCGAGAGTTGTACGGTCGTCGAGTGTTGCTCGGTCGAGGACCAGGCCGGCGGGGCGGTCGCCATGGAAGCTACTGATTCGTCGCCAGTTGTAAAGTGTTCGCCCACTGATGGTTCCGTCTGCGACCAGCTCGTAGTTGTCGGGGGCGAGCAGTTCGTTGAGGCGAATGACCATGGATTCTGCGATATCGGGGTCTCGTACGAGAGGGTGCACGGTGCGGGTGAGAAACCGAAGGAAAGCATCATCTGGACCGGTGCGGATGCTGAACCTGGTGTCCCCGAAGACCCAGCCCTCTCCCCAGTCAGTGTTGTTGATGCAGTGCTGGTGTATGTCGCCGGCGGCGTCCGTGTACCGACGGTCGGTGCTGGGAAGGTCGTGCAGGTCGTATAGGGCGCTCAGGAAAGTGACTTCGTCGAGTTTGCCTACCCAGAAATAGTCGCGATCGAGTGTCAGTGTGTCTATCACTGCCTGGCGAGTGATGTCTGTGATCTCGCGAGCCGTGTGGGGTCGGCGCGCAGGGTCCGCGGGGTTCATCGGACAAGTTTCGCTTAGGTCGTGTGCAGGCCTGCGGCTTGGTACAAAGGTGGCTTCTCGGCCCAGCCGATCATGCCTCCCGGACGCCGGGCCCGCGCGTTCAACGGTTACGGTTTGCCAACAAATGGAGGTAGTCAGATGACGTTTGCGGACCTTATCGCCCAGTTCGGCACCACTGCCAAAGACAAGCTCGACGGGCCGGGAGAGCGTGAAGCGCTGCTTTCCGGCCCTGTCGCCAGGTTGATCGAAGACCTGGGAGCCGAATCTGGCATGAAAACCGTTGCGCACGATGAGGTTCGAGAGCAGGACGGATCGGTTCGCCCCGATTTCGGTGTTCGTGTCAACGACGTCTTGGTGGGGCACATCGAGCTCAAAGCGCCAGGGGTAAGTCTCGACCCAGAGAGTTACGGAAAGACGACCCACAACTACCGGCAGTGGCAGCGCCTGAAAGAACTTCCCAACCTACTTCACACCAACGGCGTGGAGTGGCGTCTGTGGCGATACGGCGAACTGGTGGACGAGCCGGTCAGCCTTCACACACCCAGTCTGACGCGAACACGAGGCAAGCTCACAGCGCCGAGTCGCATGGAGATGCTGCTCAACGGCTTCTTGCGGTGGGAGCCTGCCCCGATCTCATCGGTCTCTAAACTGGTCGACACATTGGCACCGCTGGCTCGGATGCTTCGCGAGGAAGTTCGGTTGGCCCTCAAGGCAGAGCGACGTGCAATCAAAGCTGGCGCAGATCCTGACCTACAACCGTTCCTCGGCATCGCTCGAGACTGGCGCACACTGTTGTTCCCGCACTCCCGAGACGAGGAGTTCGCAGACGGCTTCTCACAGACGGTGGTCTTCGCTCTGGTGCTCGCTGTCAGTGACGGGATCGACATCAGTGCTGGAACGTTGCACGATGTCGCCCGCAAGCTCGAAGGCAACTACAGCCTGATGGGTAAGGCTTTGGACCTGTTGACCGCCCACGTCACCAAGACCCCCACATGGACCGCCATCGAAATAATTGCGCGGACTCTCTCCGCCGCACGGTGGCCCGCGATCGCTGCTGGCGGCGACGACGTCTATCTACACCTCTACGAGCACTTTCTCGGAACGTACGACCCCGAGAAGCGCAAAAAATCCGGTTCGTATTACACCCCGGTCGAAGTGGTGGATGCGATGGTCCGACTCACAGACGACGCTCTGAAAAGTCACCTCGGTAAGCCCGAGGGGTTGCGCAATCCCCACGTCAGCATCATCGACCCCGCGATGGGTACAGGAACATATCCACTGTCTGTGCTCAGGCACGTCGGTGCCGCTGCTGCCCAGCAGTACGGCCCGGGGGCTGCGCCGGAAGCGGTTGCCAGCACCGTTGCACGCTTGTACGGAATCGAACTGCAGTCCGGGCCGTTTTCCGTTGCCGAGTTGCGAGTGTCCGCCGCGCTGCGCGATTCAGGGGCGCAGATGCCTGCCTCGGGACTGAATCTCTACGTCGCTGACACCCTCGAAGACCCCTACAGTGCGAGCAAGACGCAACTTTCTTACACACTCCAGCTGATTGCCAAGCAACGACAGCAAGCGAACGCAGTCAAACGCGAGCGCAATATCCAGGTCTGCATCGGCAATCCGCCCTACAAAGACCATGCCGGCGGCATGGGCGGATGGATCGAGGCCGGCAGCGATCCAGCGACGAACCTGCCCCCGCTGAATGCGTTCAAACTGGAGGGAAACGGGCGGCACGAGCGGCACCTGAGCAACCTCTATGCCTACTTCTGGCGATGGGCCACATGGAAGGTCTTCGAATCGACGAATCATCCTGATGTTCGCGACGGCGGCAGCGGCGTAGTCTGCTTCATCACTGCTACCGGGTACCTTTCAGGTCCTGGGTTTCGCGGAATGCGACAGTACTTGCGGTCGACTTGTTCACATGGGTGGATCATCAACGTCACGCCGGAGGGCAAGCAGCCCCCGAGTAAGAACGCCGTGTTCAACATCGAAACCCCTGTGGCCATTGCGATGTTCCTGCGTCGCCCGGACACCGACGCAGACGTACCCGCTGATATCCGATACATCGACGTCAACGGAACTCGAGGCGAAAAGTTCGAGCGCCTCGCGCACCTCCAGCTTTCCGATCCGGGTTGGCAACAAGCTCGCACTGGCTGGACCGACTCGTTCGTCCCGGCAGGCTCCGACACCTGGGACCAATACCCTGCTGTCGATGATCTGATGCCATGGCGGGCCAACGGCGTCCTCGCAGGACGGGGCTGGGTGTACGGACCCAGTAAAGACATTCTTGAAGAACGCCTTCGAGATCTAGTCAACGAATCCGATCCGTCCGTGAAGTCGACCAAATTCGGCGAGGGCCGCGACGCGTCACTGACCAAAACGAAAACACCACTGTTCGGTGACGATGTCGAGACCGACACCCTGACACCTTTCAACTCCACAGTCATCATCACGGACCCCAAAATCGTGCGTGTCGGCTATCGGTCCTTCGATCGACAATGGCTGATCGCGGATAAACGGCTGATCATTCAGCCCTCACCGGACTTATGGCACGCACGCATACCGGGCCAGGTTTTTACGATCGAGCTCCATTCAGAGTTTCCGAAGTCAGGGCCAGGGCTTGTTTTCACGTCGCTCATTCCTGACGTCCACCATTTCCGCGGCAGTGGTGGAGGCCGGGCGCTTCCTATGCTGCATCCTGACGGAACGCCTAACCTGGCCGCAGGTTTGGTCGAGGCATTGCGAGCCCAATTCGATCTGGGCGTCGCCCCCGCCGATGTTGTGTACTACCTCGCTGCAGTCTGCTCGCACCCCGGGTTCGTCGAGCGTTTTTCCGCCGATCTCAAGACCCCGGGCGTGCGAGTCCCCATTACAACGAACCCAGAACTATGGACCCGAGCCGTTCAACTCGGAAGGCACATCGTCTGGCTTCACACGTACGGGGATCAGGGCGAACACCCCTCAGGAAAGATCTCGGTTCAGGAGGGAGTCCAGCCAGGAGCCGCACACCCGGTCTACGCGACATCTGTCGGCAACTCGATGCCGTCGTCCGTTGATTACGACCCCGAGTCAGAAATCCTACGACTAGGCGAAGGCCGATGGACTGGAGTGACCCAGGAGGTCCGCGACTACACCGTCGGCGGCGCGAACATCATCGATTCGTGGACCGGTTACCGGCTCGCAAGGCCCAAGGGAAAAAGAAGATCGCCCCTCGATAGCGTCAATGTCACAACGTGGCCCGCCGAATGGTCGATCGAGTTCTCCGACCTATTGAGTGTCTTGACACAACTGATCGACCTCGAACCGGCCCAGCAGTCTCTGCTCGAGGACATTCTCGACGGCGAGGTACTTACGGCCGACGAGTTGGCAACGATGGGGGTGCGATGGCCTGCGCAAACAGGAGACAAGGATCGCCAGCCCCGCAAGGCTGCTCGTGGTGGTCTACTCGATGAGTCGTAAGTCCGCGAGGACCAACGACCGTGCTACGAGCCGCTCGTGGGAACTCATCGCCTGAACCCCCGGCGAGAATCGCGGGGTTGTTCGCCAAGGCGGGGTGCGAACCACGTATCGCAAGGGAAAATCTGTAGCCACTGCACGGCAGTGGCGGGGTGATAGAACGCTTCGGCGTCACGATCGTCCATCAGGCCGTCCGAGACGGCATCCCAGTCGCCGTCGTGAGGATGAGCGTCGAGGGCGGCGACGTCTTCGCCGTATTCGGCGTCGGACAGAGCGGCCGAGGCCTGCAAGATAACGATCATGAGCGCCAGTTGCTCGGCCATCGTGCGGGGACGGGGAAGGCGGCCGGCGTCGAGGTCTTCGGCCAGGTCGTCGAACGATCGGGCCATCTGGCGTCGCCACAGGGTTGATTCGTTGTAGGTGCACTCCGGCAGTCGGTCGAACAGATCCCACCAGTCGGTCGGGTCGACAGGATCGTCTCCGCGTTCTTCGATGTCGTCGTACGCGCCGTCGGCGCATACCCCCGCGTGAATCCGCATCAGCCTCCGCTGCCGATCGGTGAGAAAGAACCGCGGGACGAACTCGATGACATCACCCATAACTGTCATGCTGCCGGTCCGTCGCCGAGTCACGCACGACTTCGATGCCTTTTCGCTGCAGAGACCCAGGTTGAGCGGGTACACGGGGTGATCACAGGACGTGACTAAGCGTCTGGCCGAGAGGATGCGAGAGCATCCGGCGATGAGTTATGCTTGTTCAGGTTCGACCGTCGATGAGGGTCACGGTCGAGCGTCCATCCAGCAACAGCGCTTCACCACACCGCTTTTCGTGTGCGTGCATAGTCGTTGTGGGCTGGCCGACGCTCCCAGTGAAGGCCCTCCATGTCGATTCCTCACTCGCTCTCCCCCAGCACTGACCACATCTCGTTCACCATCGACGGTGGTGAACGTCGATGACAACTCGCTCTGTCTCGACGGCCGAGCTGCAGCGTCGTTCACAGATCGCTGCAGCCGCCTATGAACGCGGTCGCCGCGCTGCGCTGGCTGCCGCACGCCGCCGCAGTCTGCCCGACCGGGCGCACACCCGGCGCGAAGAAATTCGCGCACGCTCGCACTCCTACGAGCCGCGCAGTGACAGTCGCGCATTCGGTCTGATCGATTCCGACCTCTCGCTGGCGCGGGCTGCGGCATTTCTCGCCGCGACCGGTGTCGCACACGAGCTGATCGCAGCGCAGACCTTCACCGACCCGGTGCAGCAGGAGTGGGCGAACGCCACGTTCGACCGCACGGCTGTGCACGAGGATGCATGGCGGGAACGGTTGATCGACAACGGCATCGATGACGCGGTACTGCGCCCGGGTCTGTCGCTGGACGTCCTTGAGTTGCCCGCCGAGCTCGATGGCCTCGACTTCGACGACATAGCCGAACGCACCCTCGATGTGTCCTCCACCGCTGCGGACGTCGAACCGATCCGTCTGGCCGATCTGATGCTCGAGACACCACGCCAGAACCGCCCGTCGGAGTCGGTCGTCGACATCACCGACCGAGTCGCGAACGTCATCGAGATCGACCGCGGCGTCGACGCTGCCACCGGGGCTGGTGTGGACGCATGGTGACCAAGAAGCCGACCTCCAAGGGAGCCGGGACATCGTCGTCGATGTTCCCGCTGATCGCCGTCTCGGTGGTAATCGTGTTGATAGCGCTCGGTTACGGCTCACTGTGGCTCGGGCACGTATTCGTCGACACCGGTGAAGATATCCCCGTCAACCCGTTCGGGGCGCTGTTCTCGGTCGCCGGCGGAAAGCTGACGTGGCCGAGCGTATCGACATGGATCTTCGTGATCGCGGTGATCATCGTCTCCGGTCTCACCGGCGTCGCCGCCGCAGCCCGCGCGACGGGCAGCGGCAAGAACGACGTCGACGCCAAGGCCCGCCTGATGGGACCGACATCGAAGCTGACCGGGGTGACCGGCAAACAGGCACGCGAACGCGCGAAGTCGCTACGAACCGATCTTGCCGAGTTGGACACCCTCGACGACTCCGACATCGGAGTCGTCGTCGGACGCACCGTCCAGGGCAACCAGAAGGTATTCATGTCATGGGAGGACATGCTCTTCGCCCTCGCCGGACCTCGTATGGGCAAGACTGCGGCGTTGGCGATCGACGCACTGTGCACCGCGCCCGGCGCGGCGCTGTTCACCTCCAACAAGCGCGACGGACACGACTTCACTCGCGGTGTCCGCGAGGAGGTCGGCACGGTGTGGCGCTACGACCTGCAAGGCATCGCCGAAGGTCCGCTCACCACGAGCGACGGGTTCTGGTGGAATCCGCTGCGCGGAATCGACACCATCGTCGCCGCCCGCAAGCTCGCCTCGTACTTCGCTGCCGCATCGCGCGATGATTCGGCCAAAATCGAGGCGTACTTCGACGGCGGCGCACAGGAACTACTTGCGCAGATGATGTTCGCGTCCGCGTCCGCGTCCGCGTCCGCGTCCGCGTCCGCGTCCGCGTGCGGCGGCGGAGATCTCCTGCACGTCTACGGCTGGCTGTCCGACGAGGCAAAATCGGTTCTGGATGCTGATGTCGACGAAGCCATCCGCCTGATCGATGAACACGTCGACACCGTAGCCAAGGACGCTACAACCGCACGTCAGCAGTCAGACGCCATCAAATCAACGCTGACCGGTATTGCCTCGGCGACGGTGGTTGCGATGAGCGGACCGGTACTGGCGGCAGCGATAGAGCAGGTACTCACCGCTACCAGCAACGAACCAGGCGTCACCGTACTGGGTGGTGTGCGTTTCGAAGCGCAAACCGGCACTGTGGCCGTGACAGCAACCGATCGCTATCGACTGTCCACTCGAACCCTGACAACCACGAACCCGACCGCCATAGCGTGGGCTGCAACGGTGAACGGCGATGATCTGCGCAGTTGCCTGGCTGATCTACGACGGACTGCGCAGGCACGGATCGAAGCCACCGCCTACGGCCTGTGGATGCGGCTGCCAAACTGCGATGACCGGTATTGCCGACTACTGACCGAGCCGTTCCCTGACTACCGGTTGATGCTCGATGACATGCCAGCGATAACTACCCGTGTCCAAGTGTCGACAGCAATGCTCCGACAGGCTCTTGAGGACAGTTCAGCCGCCCTGATCGGGCTTCGCGTCACTGAAATTGGCGTCGACATCGGAAATAGTGAGTCGGACAACCGTATTGAAATACCCGCCAGCGTAAGCGGAAGTCCGATCGAAGTCTGGTTCGAGTTCACCACGCTCTATCCCGCAATCAGCAGCGCAATCGGAGCGGACCTGCTGATCGACTTCCGAGGCCACACACAGCCGGCCACCATTCGCTCCGCCGACCACGGCGACCTCACGACAGTCGCTATGCCCACCATGCCCCCACCTCCAGACGAATCCACGCCACCGAAGGAGCACCACTTATGACAGACGCAAACACGGACCCGACGATGGACCTCATTGCTCAGGCCGTCACCGACGGACGCAGCGGAAACGCAGACACAGCACGCACCCAACTCCAAGACCTGTGGAAGCTCATCGGAGTCAGCGGAGATCCGTTCCACCGCTGCACTCTTGCGCACTACATGGCCGATCTCCATACCGATCCTGCACAAGCCCTCGCGTGGGACGTGCGCGCACTCGACGCCGCCGACGCCGTCAGCGAACAACGCGTCCAACAACATCACACCAACCTGCACATCGAGGGCTTCTATCCCTCACTCCATCTCAACCTCGCCGACAACTATCGTCGCCTCGGCTCGTTCGACACCGCCCGTGAACACCTCACCGCAGCCCGCGAACGCCTATCGGCTCTACCTGACGATTCCTACGGTGAACTCATCCGTACCGCGCTCGACGGTGTGGCTACGGCCGTCGAAAATCAGGACACTACGGTCCGCGCTTCGGCCCCGGCGCGACCGACGGAACACATGACCGCACTCACCAACGATGACGTTGGGCAAGGACGGTTATAGCCATCGACCGCGGTAGTACTCGCTGGCCGAATTAGGTCTGAGTCCGAACAACGCGCTACGAACACTGGCAATTGGGGCGAAGAGCATGCTGAGCACATCTTTAGTCTGAGCGCCGGGGCGCAGGGCTGCGCACCGACACATCATCGCCGCCATATGCAGCAACCACACCGCCACCACATTCACTGGGGATGCAGTCACTCTCCAGCCACAGTGACGGGCAGGTGGGATCCGAAGGTCTCTAGCTGTTGCTGGCCATGACGGTATTGACGGCGTCGCTCCGACTACGGACCCTTCGGATCCAGGGCCTTGGAGGCGGCGTCGCCTACGAACGCTCGCCGAAGGGTGCCGGTGTCTCCGCGGAGTTCACCTGCATCGAGCGCTTGGTCGACGGTGAGGGTACCGGCGACGAGGCCGACGACGGTATCGGCCTCGGCCGCCAGAACGGTCTCCGGTCGATGGTCGTCACCGATGCGCGCGCTCGTTCCATCCTCGTCGATACGGAGAACGATGAGCAGGCCCTCCACCTCGAAGCCAACCTCTACAGGCGGTGCTGCCGTTCTCCCATTGAGGATGGCAGGCAGGGCAAGAGTCAGCCATCGTGGCCGGAACTCGTCATCGCCCCGCCCGGTAGCTAGCAGAGGGACGCCCCACCGCCCCAGAGCCTCCATCGGCTCCTTGAGCTCCGCGCCCCATCGCGTCAGTCCATAGAGGACGCCTGCGTCTCCCAGTGCTCGCTCCACGACGCCGGTCTCCTCCATCGTCCGCAGCCGTTCGGCCAGGAGGTTGCTCGCCACGCCCGGCAGGGAGGCTTTCAAGTCGCTGTATCGCAGGGGGCCTGGCAGCAGCTCGCGCACGATCAGGAGGTTCCAACGGTCTCCGACGATGTCGAGCGCGCGTGCCAGCCCGCAGAACTGGCCGTAAGATCGACGTGACGCCCGATTGACATTTTCAACCATGATTGATTATATCAAGTGAACATCATCGTCGCTAGGGGCTGGCCGTGCCCTGGCCATCGGGGAGGTACAGGCATGGAGATCAGCTGGATTGGTGTGCTCCTCGCGTTCGTCGCGGGGATGGTTGTCGCGATGGCCTGGTACTTAAAGGGTGCCATCGCGGACGCCTGGGAGGGGCTCACAGGCATCACGCCGGAGAAGAACAAACCTGTCCGAACGCGGAACCTGATCCTGCTCGCAGTGTCTAACGCCGCGACCACGGTCGGTCTCGCGTTCGCCGTCGGGCTCACATCGGCTGCGACCGGTAACGACTCCGTGTGGATGGCCGTGGTGGTTGGGGTCGTCGCCTGGCTGACACTGTCCGCATCGACCCTTCTTCAGCACAACTCGTTCGAGCAGAAGCCACTGAAGCTGACGACCATCAACACCGGCTATCAGCTGGCACTGTTCCTGGCGATCACGCTGGTGCTGGGACTGTTCTAGGCGTATCGATCCATGACGGGATTGTCACGTCCTAGCGCTGGGCCGCAGAGCATGACTTCGAGCCCAAGTTCGTCGATCGGCGACAAACCACGCAGGCGCAGCCACAAGAATGCGCCGCTCGCTCCCGAAGGCCGCAATCGACTGATTGAACGCTGCCGTACCCACCAAATCGCACACGCCGTGGCAGAGATGGGCATCTCCCGCGCAACTGCATCGAAGTGGGTGAACCGGTACCGTCAGTTCGGCGAGCTCGGCCTGCTTGTCCGCTCGTCTGCGTCAGCCCAGCAGCCGAGAGCGACAGCTGGCGAGACAGTAGCTCGGATCGAGGAGGCTACGGCGCGGGCATAAGTGGTCGGCGTCCCTCATCGCCCTCGAACTGCATGCAGACGGTGTTGCGGTCAGTCGGCGCACAATCACCCGGCACCTGGCCCAGCTCGGCCTGAACCGCCGCCGATTCATCGACCCGAACGGTGAGACGGAGACGAACCGGGAAATCCAGACGATCACCGCGAAGCATCCCGGGTACATGGTGCACCTGGACGTGAAGAAAGTCGGACTGGCTACGGGGGTCTCATCCGACACCGCTTGTCGCCCAGAGCCAGCACCACCCGGCTATGGCTTGGGAGGGTGTCGGCCAGAGTTGACACCGCTTGATCTCGAGCTGTGGACCGGCTCCAGATCGTCTGTCTTGGACGTCGGTGAATCGGTGGTGAGGACAGGCCGGAGCCAGGCAGTGCGGCTGGCCTTACCGTGTCAGTTTTTCGCGCGAGCTCGTAGGTGTTCGGCCGTGTAGGTCCCGCCGTCCGTGATCATCTGGTCTGGTGTGCCCTCGAAGACGACTTGTCCGCCCTCGTGTCCGGCTTCGGGGCCGATGTCGATGATCCAGTCGGCGGCGGCGATGATGTCGAGGTTGTGCTCAATCACGATGAGCGTCGATCCGGCGTCGATGAGCCGGTCAAGCAGCCCGAGGAGCCGAGAGATATCGGCGATGTGCAGTCCTGTGGTCGGCTCGTCCAGGATGATCGTGCGGCCCGAGGTTCCGAGTTCGGTAGCGAGTTTGAGTCGCTGACGTTCGCCGCCGGAGAGGCTGGTGAGGGTCTGTCCGAGGGTGAGGTAGTCGAGCCCGACGTCATGAAGCCGGGACAGGATGCGCCCGATCGCGGGCTGGGTGAAGTAGCCGAGTGCGTCGGTAACGCTCATCTCGAACACGTCGGCGATGCTCTTGCCATCGACCTGATGCTCTTGGGCCTCGGGGGTGAACCGTCGTCCTTCGCAAACTTCGCATCGGGTGATCACGCCTTCCATGAAGGCGAGGTCGGTGTAGATGATGCCGTTGCCCTCACAGGCCGGGCATCCTCCGGTGGAGTTGGGGGTGAACAGCCCGACAGGTGCTCCGGTGGTCTTGGCAAACACATCACGGATCAGGTTGAGCAGGCCGGTGAAGGTGGCCGGATTGGAGCGACGCGATCCACGGATGGGGCGTTGGTCGATGACGATCGCGTCGGGTTCGACGGCGGGGAGGTTGCCGAGAATCAGGCTGGACTTGCCCGATCCGGCGACTCCGGTCACGGCTGTCATCACGCCGCGCGGGACGCGGGTGGAGACGTCCTGGAGGTTGTTGGTGGTGGCATCGTCGATGCTGATCCAGCCGTCGGGTTCACGCCGCGTCCGGGTCGCGCGCCGGTGCTCGCGGAGTCCGTGCCCGGTAGGGGTGTCGGCCTGGGTGAGGCCGTCGTAGTCGCCTTGGTAGACGATCTGGCCGCCGGAGGTTCCGGCTCCGGGGCCGAGGTCGATGATGTGATCGGCGATTGACATGATGTCCGGATCGTGTTCGACCACGAGCACGGTATTGCCGCGGTCACGCAGAGCCTCGAGCATCTGTCCGAGGGTGGCGACGTCGCGGGGGTGCAGGCCCACGGTGGGTTCGTCGAACACGTAGAGCATGTCGGCCAGGGCGCTGCCGAGATGGCGGACCATCTTGATCCGTTGGGCCTCACCTCCCGAGAGGGTGGACGTGGCCCGGTCGAGGCTGAGGTAGCCGAGCCCGAGGGTAATCATCCGTTTCAGGTGGACGGAGAGGTTCGCGACGAGCGGTGCCACGCCGATACCGTCAATCTTGGCGACGCGCTCGGCGAGGTCACTGATCTGCATAGCGTTGAGGTCGGCGATCGACTTGCCGTCGATCAGGCTGGCGCGGGCAGGCGCG
Organism: Rhodococcus sp. AW25M09; assembly: GCF_000333955.1. Taxonomy (GTDB): domain Bacteria; phylum Actinomycetota; class Actinomycetes; order Mycobacteriales; family Mycobacteriaceae; genus Rhodococcoides. The sequence goes on along the minus strand of NZ_CAPS01000144.1, from coordinate 31,096 downwards.
GCGAGTCGGGAGCCGTGGCATTCGGGGCAGGGGCCACGCGACACGATCCGCTCGAAGGCCTCTCGCTGCTTGCCTTTGAACGAGTCGGGTTCGCGCTGGAGGTAGATCCGGTTGAACCGGGTGACGAGGCCTTCGTAGGCGGTGCCGACCGCATCCATCCCGGCGGGCGGGGTGTGCTTGGCGGCGGGTGCGTTCAGGAGCAGCTCGCGTTGTTCGGGGGTGTAGTCGCGGATCGCCAAGTCGGGGTCGAAGAACCCGGACTTGGCGTAGGCCTTCCACAGCCAGGTGCCCGGGTTGAACTTGGGGAAAGTAATCGCGCCCTCGTTGAGGGAGCGGTCGTCGTCGACGAGTTCGGATTCCACGACCGAGGCCGCGACGCCGAGCCCCTGACAGTTCGGGCACATGCCGGCGGGGTCGTTGAAGCTGTAGGCGTTGGAATAGCCGGCGGCCGGCTCACCGATGCGGGAGAACAGCAGCCGTAGACGTGCGCCGATGTCGCTGATGGTCCCGACCGTGGAGCGAGGTCCGCCGGAGAGGCGCTGCTGATCCACCACAATAACGGCCGAGAGGTTCTCCAGCAGGTCGACGTCGGGGTGGGCGTAGCTGGGGAGCCTGCCTTGGGCGAAAGCCGAGAATGTCTCGTTGAGCTGGCGCGCTGATTCGGCCGCGATCGTGTCGAACACCAGCGAGGACTTGCCTGATCCGGATACGCCGGTGACGACCACGAGCTGATGCTTGGGGACGTCGACGTCGATGTCTTGGAGTGAGTTCTGACGGGCTCCGCGTACGCGGATCACGTCGTGGGTCGTGGTCGTCATGACAGTCTCCGGTAGGCACGAATGGCGAGGGGGATGAACGCCGCGGTCAGCGCGAGCGGCCAGCCGATGGCGAAGAGCACGGAGTGGTCGGCGACGAAGGTAACCCCGGTGAGGTCGGTGCCCGAGAACAGTTCACGCGCCGCGGATGCGGTCGCCGACAGGGGGTTCCATTCGGCGACGACTCCGAGCCAGGCCGGCATCGTGCGCGGATCGACGAACACAGTCGAGAGGAACGCCACCGGCCAGATCGCAAGCTGGGCGGTCGTGGCCGCCTCTGGCGTGCCGGCCTTCAACCCGATCCAGACGCCGACCCACAGCAGTCCGAACCTCAGCCACAGCAGCAGGACGTAGGCGAGCACAACATCGGCGACGCCCCCTTCGGGACGCCAGCCGAGCAGCAGTCCTGCGGCGGTGACGACCGCGAGTTCCACGGCGGCAGTGAGCATGTCAGCGAAGACCCGTCCCAGCAGCACCGAACCGCGGGAGATGGGCAGGGTGCGAAACCGGTCGGTGACGGTCTTGGCGGCGTCTCCGGTGACAGCGGTGATCGTCGTCTCGATTCCCGATAGCACGGTGAAGGCGAGAATGCCCGGCACGACGAAGACGATGTAGTCGCCTGTGGTGCCGGCGATCGCCCCGCCGAGCAGGCCGCCCATGAGCAGCATGACCAAGACGGGGAACAGCAGTTGGATGCTGAACGTGACCGGCCGCGCCCGCCAGTGCCGCATCGCGCGGCCGGTCAGGATAACGGCCTCGCGCAGAATGCTGCCCGTGGCCGGACCGTGGTGCTCGATCGTCGTGGCGCTCATGCTGCGTCGCCCCCTTGATGCAGATGCAGGTAGACGTCTTCGAGGGAGGGGTCGCGCAGTTCCATCCGCGGCTCTCCCACGAGCGCCTTTAAGTCCGATGGGGTGCCGGTGGCGACCACGGAACCCTCGCGCAGGATCACGACGTCATCGGCCAATTCGTCGGCCTCCTCCAGGTACTGCGTGGTCAACAGGACGGTAGTACCCTCGTCCACCAACGAGCGCACCGTGTTCCAGATCGTGCGACGGGCGATCGGATCGAGGCCCGTAGTCGGCTCATCGATGAGGAGCACGGCGGGACGGGTGATCATCGAGGTCACGAGGTCCAGGCGACGTCGCATGCCACCGGAGAACCCGGATACCTTCTGCCCGCCGTGCTCGCTCAGGCCCGCCTGCTCCAGGAGCGTGGCTGCCCGCGACCGGGCCGCGGTACGTGAGAGCCCGATCAGCCGGGCAAACAGTTCCAGGTTTTCCCTGGCTGAGAGCACCTCGTCGAGGGCGGCATACTGCCCCACGACGCCGATCGATGCCCGTACCCGTGCAGGATCGCGGTCCACGTCCCAGCCATTGACGCTCACAGTGCCGGAGTCCTTTCCCGTCAGCGTCGTCAGAATCCGCACCAGGGTCGTTTTGCCAGCACCGTTGGCTCCCAGCAGTGCGCACACCCGGCCGGAGTCGACGCGCAGATCGACCCGGGTCAACGCGGGTTTGTCCCGCTTCGGGAAGGTCTTGCGCACCGCCTCGACCCGGATCGAGCCAGGTGGGCTCATCTCGACATCCATGCTGCTCCTCTCGTCGCGTTCTACGGTGTAGTATACAACGTAGAGTTCGAGGAGGACAGAGATGGCCAAGCGCACAGGCGTGGACGAGTTCAAGCTGATCGGACTGCTCTGGCGTGACTCGCCGGTGAGCCCACGCAGCGGGATCAGCACCCAAAGCGTCACCACACTGGCAGTCGACCTCGCCGACAGAGAAGGCCTGGACGCCGTGACAATCCGGCGACTGGCCGAGGAGGCAGGGGTCACCGCGATGGCGCTGTATCCACACATCGGTGGCCGTGCCGAACTCGTCGAGCTCATGCTCGATCAAGTCGCCGGCGTGACCTACGAGGCCGTCACGATCCCCGAGGGCGCGGACTGGCGGGAACGCGTCACCGCGCTCGCCGAAGCGAACTGGGCGAGTTGCCAAGCCCATCCCTGGATCACCGACCTCGCTACCGGACGCCCAGTCCCGGGACCAGGGGCCTCAACGAAGTACGAGACCGAGTTGCGCGCCCTGGACGGAATCGGGCTCACCGACATCGAGATGGAGCACACCCTCACCGCCCTGCTCTCGTTGGTGCAGGGAACCGCCCGCGCCACACGCGCCGCCCAAGACTCCAGGCTGCCGGGCGAAGACCACGACACCGACTGGTGGTCGAACATCGAACCGGCCCTGACCAACGCGATCGGCGACCAGACCCGGTTCCCGACCGCCTCGCGCGTCTCCCGCACCCTCGGAGAACAGACCGGCAAAGCCAACGACCCCGAAGGTGCCTACCGGCGTGGTGTCGGCCTGATTCTCGACGGCATCGCAAAATGCCTCGGCACACCAACCTCCGGCAATGGCCGATGACCTCCGGCCCGACCCAAGACGGGCGTGTCCGTGCCGGCGGGTAGGTCCAGGGTCGACCTGTACTCCGCAATCCGGCGCGATGTCCGCGCCGGGATGTCCAACCGCGCCCTGCAGCGCAAGCACGGCGTGGGGTACCGGACAGTGGCTGCCGCGCAGGCCTCGGCGTGGCCGGAGCCACGCAAGCCACAGCCGAAGCGTGGATCGAGGATCGATCCACACCGCGGGGTGATCGATTCCTGGCTGCGAGACGATCTGGATGCTCCGCGCAAGCAGCGTCACACCGCCAAGCGAATCTTCGATCGGCTTCTGGACGAGCACGACGCCCACGAGGTCTCATACGGGATGGTGCGGGACTACGTCGCGACCCGACGCCGGGAGATCCGGATCGAGGCCGGTCGAGAGCCCGCAGCCACGTTCATCCCACAAGAACATCTCCCGGGCAGGGAGGCAGAGGTCGACTTCGGTGATGTGGCCATCCAGCTGCGGGGCGAGCTTGTCACTTGCGCGCTGTTCAGCCTCCGACTCTCCTACTCCGGCAAGGCCGTGCACCGCATCAGTGCCTCTGCGGGACAGGAAGCCTTCTTCGAAGGCCACGCCCACGCCTTCCGCGTCCTCGGCGGGGTGCCGGTCGGGAAGATCCGTTACGACAACCTCAAGGCCGCGGTCGCGAGCGTGATTGGGTTCAGCCGTCAGCGGGTCGAGGCCGACCGCTGGACGGCGTTCCGATCGCACTACGGCATCGAGGCGTTCTACTGCCAACCCGGCATCCAGGGGGCCCACGAGAAGGGCGGCGTCGAGGGCCAGATCGGTTGGTTCCGCCGCAACCACCTCGTCCCCATCCCCGAGGTCGACTCCCTCTCCGAGCTCAACAGCTTGGTCGACGAGTGGGACCTGGCAGACGAGACTCGTCGGATCGGGTCCCGGGCCCGCACGGTCGGGGAGCACTTCGTCACCGAGCAGCCACTGCTCGCGCCACTACCTGTCGAGGTGTTCGAGACCGGCCGGTGGTTTACCCCGCGCGTGGATCGGTACGCCCAGGTCACGGTCAGGATGAACAAGTATTCCGTCCCCGCGCGTCTGGTCGGCCGCCAAGCCCGGGTGCTTCTCAATGCCAGCGACCTGATCATCTACGACGGCAAGGCCGAGATCGCCCGCCACGAGCGACTGATGACCAAGGGCGCGACTCGGGTCGACCTGGACCACTACCTCGAGGTCCTCCTCCGCAAACCCGGCGCGCTCCCCGGAGCAACAGCGTTGGAGCAGGCACGGGCATCGGGACGGTTCACCCAGGTGCACGACGCCTGGTGGGCAGCGGCATGCAAGGCCCACGGGGACGCCGATGGCACCCGGGCCCTGATCGAGGTGCTGATGCTGCATCGCCACCTTCCCCACGAGCAGGTCGTCGCCGGGCTCGCAACCGCGCTACGTGCCGGTGCGCTGACCGCGGACGCGGTCGCGTTGGAGGCACGCAAGCACGAGGACACGGCAGATGACGCGGCCCTGGACCACCCAACCGCCCATGTCGGCTCAGAGGCGTACGGCGAAGGCGAGGCCCCTGCCGTGCGATCGCTGACCGAGCGCCGGCTGCGCGCACACCTCCCAGCCGACACTCGCCCACTGCCGAGCGTGGACAAGTACGACCAGCTGCTGCCCAACCGTCGCGAGAACCCGAACGAAGGAGCTGCACCGTGACCACCAAGCGCCGTGGAATGACCGAGGAAGCCGCTGACGCCGCGATCGACCAGGCCTGCCGGATGCTGAGGATGCCCACCATCCGCGGCTCCTTCACCGAGTACGCCGACCGGGCCGGGCGTGAGCAGATGTCCTACCGCGGGTTCCTCGCCGAATTGCTCCTCGCCGAGTGCGACGACCGCGCCCGCCGCCGGTCCGAGCGGCGGATCAGGGCGGCCAAGTTCCCACGGGAGAAGTCCCTGCCGGCATTCGACTTCGACGCCAACCCGAACATCGACCCCGCCGTGGTGCACACCCTTGCCAAGGGCGAATGGGTCCACAAGGGCCAGCCGCTGTGTCTGATCGGGGACTCCGGCACCGGGAAGTCGCACCTGCTGATCGCCCTTGGCACCGAGGCCGCCATGGCCGGCTACCGCGTCAAATACACCCTGGCGACCCAGCTCGCCAACGAGCTCGTCGAAGCAGCCGACCAGATGACCCTCGCCAAGACCATCGCCCGTTACGGCCGAGTCGACCTGCTGTGCATCGACGAGCTCGGCTACATGCAGCTCGACCGCCGCGGTGCGGAACTCCTCTTCCAGGTCCTCACCGAGCGTGAGGAGAAGGCCTCGGTCGCGATCGCGTCCAACGAGTCCTTCGGCGGCTGGACCAAGACATTCACCGACCCCCGGTTGTGCGCGGCCATCGTCGACCGGCTTACCTTCGGTGGCACCATCCTGGAGACCGGCACCGACTCTTATCGTCTGGCCCAGGCCACCAAGAAGCAGACGAGCTGACCGGAGGTCGTACGCCCGAGCAGTGGTGTCGACGCAGACCTACATCCCCGGCGTGGATCCGGCCCGAGTGGTGTCAGAACTCACCGACAAGCGGTGTCGGACGAAACCGGCGAAGCCATCGGACGCATCTCCGACGGCGGCGGCTAGCGGGCGCACGGCAAAGCCAGCCCCGATGAGATTCACCTGACCGAATGGATGCACACACACTTACAACTGAGCTGGTGCCAACACTCATCACCGGACGCGGTCGAAGCCACTGTCATCGCGCAGTGGACGCCGCCGCTCAATATCGCCCACACCACCGGACCCGCCCGTGCCGCAATCGACACCGCGCGGGCTTTCTACAACGCCAGCACGACACCTGCAGACCAACAACCCAATTGACCGTTTTGAAATGGATTAACGACACGTCCCCAAGTGATACGGATGCACGTTGTCTACCGCGGCAGGGGTCATTGAATCAGCGTTGATACCAACGGGACACCGGTGCAGCCGGCAGCTCCGCGCTCTCGAACCACCGGGTCGGACGACGTGACAGCTCGACCACTGTCTCGGCGCGGGGAACGACCGGCCACGGAGGCACTGTGATGGTGCTCGCGATGTCGTCGTCGGGATGCTCGAAGATCTTTTCGTAGGCGGCAGCGACGATCTCCTGATTGATCTCGTAGGTCTCGACCGCGTCGAGAACGAAGGGGAGCTGCGGCGAGATGCCCGGGCGAAAGAACGCGAGAAGCCGATGACGGTCGATGGGGTAGATCCACACGGCCGCACTGGCGTTACCGGGCTTCACACGGCGATCAGTGGACGGACCTCCGATAACAACGACCGGGTCGTCACTGGTCAACAGAGGCGTTTGAGTGCAGTAGACGGCCCAATTCCGCGTGATCAAGGGAACGATCAGCTTCGTAAAATTTTGCATCATCAGCTGGATTGCCTGAGGCTTGTGGTCTTGGCTGATCAACGATCGGCGGTCCTTCTCGCGCATCTGTGCTGCGGCAACCTCAATCGTCTCGTCATCCAAGCTTTGGCCGGTCGACAAGAGCCATATACGAGCTGCGACCTTCGAGTGTTCGATCGGATCCTGCCGGGATGCATACTCGAGGAGATCGAGCTGTTCCTGGCGAAACGATTGGCCACGGCTCATCTGCGCGGCAACCACCATCGCAAGATCGCGCTTCATCTCGACGTCGGTGACAGGTCCAGGCTCGGCTGCGAGGAGTTCGTCGATCCGAACCTTGGCGAGCTTGTCGAACACCTCCAGTAGGACCTCGACGACCAGCGGGGGTGTCGAGGTCTGGTCGATGTCGTCGGCTTCGAGTCGATAGAATTGCTCTACCCCGCCAACCTTCCTGGGCCCCACGAGCTTCCCGCGACCATCGTCGATCCGAACGGACCGTACCGCGCCTTTTCCGCCGGGGGTCCAACGTCTGATGTAGGACTGAGGGACCACGTGGTGATACTTCGGAGCATTCGGATCATTGGTCAGGTTGGTTGCAATCTCAGCAACTCTTTCGATCCTCGCCCTTAAGCTGTCGTACGACATGACGGCGAGCATAGTTTCGGCGGATCAACAGCACCGAACCCGACATCCCCACGCCTCCGCGGCAACGGCCAGGATGAGTACTCGGTTTGGAGGTAGGTGCGGTCCCCGTAGGTCAAGCTCAGGACCATTTCGATTGCCCGTCGTGCGCTCGATCGGAGATCGGTCGGTTGGACGACGACTTCATCCTGAACGGTCACGCTCCAGCAACAGTGACGGACAGGCGAGAGGTCCGAAGGCCTCTCGATGGACGTAAAATCGCCCGGTCTTCTTCATGCGTGGGCGAAAACAGCACGCGGACAGTGGATTTGCTGTCTGAGCTTCCAGATACCGATCGGAAACGGCAAAGGGTTTCTTCGGCTAGATCGCCAGTGGTGTCCCGCCGACGCGGCGCAACCTAGCCGATGATTCCGGCTCTGGTGCGATCGGCCTGGGGCGTACGACCCCCCGGCTGACGGCGGGGGCTTCGGGTTTCCGGACCACGACGTCCGCGTACTTCGTTTCGTGCTCTGACCAAGGGGAACCGCACTTTGTGGCCTAGGGCGTGTCTCCTAAAGGGTGATGTGGCGCGACCACAGGAAAATCGCATGTAGGAGCGCGCCCGCCCGGTACGTCAGCGCCAATTTGTCGTACCGGGTGGCAAGCCCCCGCCACTGTTTGACGGCATTGAAGGAACGCTCGACTACATTGCGGCCTTTGTATTTCTGCGCATCGAACTTCGGAGGCCGACCACCACCGCTGCCCCGATTACGCCGATGGCCCTGCTGATCGCGAGGTTCGGAGATCACTGCCTCGATCCGCCGCGACCGCAGCAACGCTCGGATTGCACGCGAGGAATACGCCTTGTCACCGAGCACCGCATCCGGGCGAGTACGCGCCGGTACCGACCCCGCCCGCTCGATCCGCAAGTGCGAGAGCAAGATCGGAAACATCGGACTGTCACCCGCCTGCCCGGCACCGATGAGAACGACCAACGGCAGACCGTTCCCATCGGTGAGGTGATGAATCTTCGTGCTCAACCCACCACGAGAGCGACCGATACCGTGATCATCGGGCTCGGCAAGCAGATTCATGTAATTCGACAGATCCCCCTGTGGAACGAGCGAGATTCGTGCCGTGCTGATGTGCTCGGTTGATTGTCGAATCCACCGACACCTGCCCATCCACCCCGCCGCGGGCATCGGCGGCGCTCAACAACGCCGCGAGCACTCGATCCCACGTTCCGTCACCGGCATAGCGGCGGTGTCGTTTCCACACCGTCTGCCACGGACCGAAGTCTGCGGGCAGATCACGCCATGCCACCCCCGCCCGATATCGGTAAGCAATCCCCTCGACCACCAGCCGATTGTTCCGGAACGCCCGACCTCGAAGACCATCGGACGAGGGCAACAACGGTTCGATCAGGCCCCACTGCTCATCGGTGAACATCTGCAATCTCGACACGAGAAACATTCTCGAGCACAACCACACTCACATCTAGGAGACACGCCCTAGTGCCGATGTAGCTCGTGCAATTGAGTCGAGGGTTTTGGCATCATGGACAGCGTGATGAATCTTCGGGTGCCCTGGTCTCCTTCCCGTCGTCGGTCAACACGGTTCGCGCTGCAATCAGCGCGAACCGAGACCGCGGCGTTGGTGACGCAGGCGCGAGTTGCGCTGGCTCAGCAGCAGGAATTGGTGCGTATCGCTGAGATCACCGACAGCGACGATGACCGGTTACTCGCGGACGCAGCGCGGGCGCGTTGCCGCGATCAGCTGTCTGCGATCGGCAATGCAGTCGGTGCGTTGCCGAAGCTCGAGCGCAGAATGGTGGCGGCATGGGATCACGCGGCAGTAATGACCTGGTGGTATCGGTCGAGTGATCATCAAGGTTGGGCACCCATCGAAGCGCAAGTAGCACAGGTCATTGCACGTTTGCCCGATGGTATCGACACCGATACAGCTCTTGCGGTGATCGATGCAGCCTCTCATCGGTGCGAGTACGAGCTGAAGCATCGGAGGAAGGCCGCCGAGCAGAGCCCGTCGCTGTCCGATGAGCCGAGGACGATCACTCAGCGCCAGTTGGTGCGACTGCTTCGAGCAGATCTGGCGGGCGCGGGCCTCGAGGGTTTTATGTCGAGCTCGGCGCGAGGACGCGAGGCGGAGCGGCACTTCGTACCGTGGCTGAGCGAGGCCACAGCTGAGCTAGCGCACCCACAGTCGCAGGAGCGGTTGGATGAGATCATCACGAGGTGGCGTGAACTGCGGACGCAGTTCTTCTGGCACCTCTCCGACAAACGTGACCCGACGCAGGTGAGAGTGATCTGACCGCCGATCGGCCGATGTGAGATCTCCTGGCTCTGGCTCGACGCAAAAAATAGTCGGAGGCCACCGTGTGGTGTGCCTCCGACTCACCCTGTGCAATCTCAGTGTCGGCAATACTACACGCGCACAGTCGATATGGCGATCTACACGAATTCGCGTATTCGAGGGAGCGCTGCGGCGATCTCCTCGAACAAGCTTGGCCAACCGCGACGGAGGCGAGTGATCTTGCCCGATTCGAGGAAATTCCCGTCGAGAATGTGCGACACGCGTAGGTTCGCTGCAGGTGCGCCCAAGGCGGCCAGCTTGGCGTAGACAGGGTTGGTCGGCAGCTGGTGCCGGTGCGAATACGCGAGAACATCAGCCGCCGACCAATCCCACACTGGCCCGTACGCCACGGTTCCATCGGCGCGTCGAATCGTTCCCCCGTGGTGTAGACGCTGCTCGGCTCTGCTGCTGCAGCAGCTCGTGCCCTGGCAGCGTTCGCGGATCTCACGTGCGAGAGCCGAGTAGTACATCGACCACCTGCCGGTCCCTTTCCTGGATTCATCTGCCCGCACACCCCAGACTTCTCCGTCGCCGAACGTGGCATGTGCTGTTCGGGCCGGCTGCGCGATCAAGGTCTCGAACCCTTGTACGGGCACGTGAGCCGATGGGATGCCGCGATGGTCCCATTCCCCGGTCCGGGCCATTACCGTCAGCAGTGATGGTTCAGCGCGAATGATATGCAAGTCCAGTCCCAGCTTCGTCGCAATCTGCTCGACGTAGGCGTAGGTCTCGGGATATTCGAGGCCGGAATCGAAAAATGCCACCGGGACATCTGGATCGGCCTGGCGGGCCAGATCAACAGCAACCACCGAGTCCTTTCCGCCACTGAATGCGACATAGCCGTCGAATTTATCGAGGTGTTCTCCGACACGGTCGATGATCGCCGAAATGTTATGCCGCGGGGATCGAAGGGACCGTAAGTGAGTGAGATCGAGACCGTCGAAATCGTTGCTGCGCACCGCCACAACGATAGTCGGAACATGGACAGTTTCAACCTCGACTACTCAGCCGCTTCGGCACAAAACGGGTGAACGCCCGCTTCAATGCGGTCGCCTCCGGTGCAGTTTTTTGGGGTGTTCGAGGTGTCCGGTGTCGGTGTTATGTTCGCCCGGATATCGTCCGTTGAATGAGTAAGAGGAAGAGGTGGCGACCGATGAGTCCCGCAGAGTCCGATACAGGCAGCGCGCTGCCCCGGTGGGTAGTCGATCCGTCGGCGGCGCACAAATCGACCGAGGAGCCGGTCGCCTCTGGCCCGGAAGTGCAGTCAGGAGATCGCCCCACTGGGCAGGATCAAGCCCCCGTCCACCGCTCTGGCGGGCAGTCGGCAGACCGGGAACTCCCCCCAGCCAGTGAGTTCGTGCCAATCGACGCACCTCGAATCGCATCCGACAACGCGGATGAAGGGGTGCAAGAAAGTGCGTCCAAAAACCCATCAAAAAACGCACCTGATGTCGCATCAGAACTCGCACCGAATGACCGGCTAAACGACGTGCCCAACACCTCGACCCAGAGGCAGGCAGACACAGATGCTCTCCGGTCCGCGAGGATCCCGTGGCCGCCACGAGCCGACGATGATCACCCGCCCATACCGGACCGGGCATCGTCTGAGCCGGCACGCCGAGCGCAGAGTGGATCCGCGCAGTCCGCCAAGGAGTGGCTCGGTGACGAGTCGAACAGCAGTTCAGCACCGGTGGCTCGCCCGGAGCAGAGTGCCGTCCCCGACTCTCAGGCAGTGACAGTTCGTCGCCCCTTCACCTCGCAGCCTGTTCAATTCGTAGCGCCGGAGCGTGCGACCGTGCCGACAGCTGCCCCTGCTGCGTCGCCACGGTCGATCGATGAGATCGAACTGATCCGACGTGCCCAATTGCCGCCGAGCAAGGGCTGGCGACGATGGCTCTACCGACTCTCGTTCGGCACCGCTAATCCCGGTCAGTCGCCCGCCGAACTCGAGTACGAACAACTCACTCGGCGAGTGCGTCAACCGGTCCGAGGGAACTACAAGATCGCAGTCCTGTCGATGAAGGGTGGGGTCGGCAAGACCACGACGACAACAGGTCTCGGATCGACCTTTGCCGCACTGCGTGGTGACCGCGTCATTGCCTACGACGCCAATCCGGATTTCGGAACTCTTGCCTACCGTATTCACCGAGACAGCGACCGCACAGTTCGAGATCTACTGGCAGACAAAGCAGTACACAGCTACTCGGATGTGCGAATCTACACCTCGCAGGCGCGAAGCAGGCTCGAAGTGCTTGCAAGCGAACGTGATCCGTCTGTGTCGGAAGCATTCAACGAGCGCGACTACATCGCCGCACTGCGCATCCTCGAATCGTTCTACAACATCATCTTGACCGATTGCGGCACTGGTCTGATGAACTCGGCGATGGCGGGAGTACTCAAAGAAGCCGACGCGTTGGTCCTGGTCTCGTCCGCTGCCAAGGATGGGGCACGCAGCGCGGGGGCGACCCTCGAATGGCTCTCGCGACACGGTTTCGATGACCTGGTCAAACGCACCGTCGTGGTCATCAACGAATCGCGGAAGGGCTCGACGGCCCTGGATATCGAGCAGCTCGAGTCGTACTTCGCCGAGCGGACTCGTGCCGTGCAGGTAGTTCCGTACGACGACCACCTCGCCGAAGGGGACACAATCGATCTCGAGTTGCTGGGCAAGCCTGCGCAACGCGCGTTCGTGGAGCTAGCCGCTTTGCTGGCCGACGACTTTCCTCCCAACGTCGGCCGGCACGCGCCAACATCCGGTCCGACTCCTTGGTGAGTCGGACCATGTCGGCGAAAGTTGGCCTGTCCGTAGTGTCCGGGGGCACCGATATAGTGCAGAGATGGTCGAACTATCAAGGGGCAGTGCGTTACTCGATGTTGTGACGACTGCCTACGTCGCCGCAACAGGATCCCCGGTTTCGTGGGTGTCGGCCGGGGTTCCGGGTGACACCGCGTGCGCGAGGTGCGGGCGCGCGACAGAAGGTGCCGGCCGGCGAGTGCGTGAGACTGTGTCGAGAACGTTCACAGGGTTCGACGGGTGGGTGGATGTCGCAGCTCCCACGATGTGCCGCGTCTGCGTCTGGGTGTACTCGACCACGGCACTTCGCTCGGATCTCATGCTGGTCACCAGTGACCCTCCGTGCGCGACCAAATTGTCCAAGACCCGCTTGCGTAGCGTTCTCGGAACGGCAATCTCTTCAACTTCTGCCGTCGTGGTCCCGTTACGTCCCGGGCGTAAGCATGTTCTCCCTCATGCTCTGTGGGGCCGCGTAGCAGTCGATGACGTTGCGCTTCCGTGGACCGAGTACGACGCGGAACGCTTGAGTGCAGTCGTCCGATTGCGACGGCGCGGGTTTTCCGTGACAGCTCTTGCGCGCGCAGCGCCAGCATTCGGCACCTTGAAGGCCATTCCGCATCGTGCGTGGTCGTCGGTATTCGCGGATTGGGACCGCCTTGGCCCCTGGCGGGAGCGGACTGTGTATCTCGACCTCGCGGCGACGGCCTCAACGTCCAAAAGGGGGGCGGCATGACGCCTACCCGAGCTGCGACGCCGACCCAAACCTGGTTGAACGCAGCGAACTTTCTGCCGCCGGTCACAGGCGCTGCGGCCACAGCTGAACGACTGTTGCTGCTCCTGCACTACGGGATCAACTGGGATACCGGGTGGGTGGGCCGCCGAAGGGAGTTGTACTGGGACCATCATCTGCCAGACCGAGTTCGGGTCGCGACCTACACCGGTGGAGCCGACCTCGATCGTTGGTGGAGCACCGTGGCGACTGATCTCGAGTCAGCGCCGTCGACGAAGGAACAGCGCCTCGAACTATCGGTCCTCTTGCGCGAGGACTCGATCCCGGTTCTGACCTTGTTGCGGGAAAACACCACTGCTCTCGTTCTCCGAACGCGAATCGTGGCAGAGGCTGTTCAAGCGCTCCGGTCCACCACGAAGGCTGCGACATCGCCCAGGAGGCAGAAGTGACCTCAACCCTGCGCTGGCAGCTCGACATCACAGCGGTCTCGGCGATCTCGCACCGCGGTGAACACAGCGCTACCACAACCACCTTGTTCCGTCGCGAAAAGATACTGCAGCCCAACGGGTCCGCGGCCTTGGTGCCGATAGTGTCGGGCAACTCCTTCCGAGGCGCGCTCCGCCGAATCGGTGAGGAGTTGTTGCGGGACGCCCTGGCATACGAAGGGCTTCTCAGCTTGTCCGCGGCACACACACTCCGGAACGGGGGCAGCCTGACCAAGGTCACCGGAGAGCCACTGTCCGGCGAACGGCTCCATCGGCTTCGGGCATTGAACCCCCAGATCAGCGTGTTCGGAGGCAGCGGTGGCGGGCGGATGATCGACGGCTGTCTCCGCGTGGGGAAAGTCATCCCACACGTCCTCGAAACCGACCACCTCATGACCCGGCCCGCACCAGACCGTGCTGTCCTGAGCCAATTCGACACGATGGCTCTCGAACGGTACAGCCGGTTCGACGATTCCACCGATCATGACTTTCCCACAGTCGCCCGAACCGACGAAGCCTCGGTCGAGGGCAGTTCCTTGATGCGATACGAGATCGAAACACTGCCTGCTGGTACACGATTCGAGTCCTTCCTGCGTCTCGATCGCGCGACCGATCTGGACGCGGCGTTCTTCGCCGACGTCGTTGACGCCTTCGTAGAATCCGGAACCATCGGCGGGCGTACAGCGATCGGGCACGGCCTGGTTCGCACTAGATTCAAGCGGACCCTCCTCGCCGGCGACGAGCCGAACGAGCTCGACTGGCGTGCCCACCTTCGTGAGCACCGGGACGAGGCGCTAGCAGTAATGGAGGCGCTGACGTGATGACACCGTTCGAGGTGAGAGCACACCTGGCGACTGGACTTGCGCATGCAGCCCCGTGGGCGACCAGCCTCGATGGACTGCTCGCATCTGAGATGTGGGAAGACGAGAAAGCCGCGGCGCGCGATCGCGGAAACTACCTCGAAGCAGCGGGCCCAGACGAGGTCCCGGCCGATCTGGATCTACCACTCGCTCGATGCACTCTGGCGGGAGGTGACGACTGGCATTGGTACGCGACATGTGCCTATCCCGAGGACGGGACCGACGCCCCGGAGATTCATCACTGGAGCGGCCGTCCCGACCACCGTGCGCTCGAGCAACTCGCGAGGTACCGACCGTCGGTCATCTCCGACCGACAGGGCCGGTATCGCGCGCGCCAAATGCCGCTCCTGCTGACCTCCACGCGGACTGTGCTCTGGAGAGGTGTCGGCGACATCGACCGAGTGAGCACAACGCTGGCCTCGATCGATGCGATCGGGAAGAAGCGCAGCCAGGGCGAGGGGCACGTGCTCAGATGGGAAGTGCAGCCCGTCGACATCGATGCCTGGTCGGCCGGCCATCTCCATCCCAACGGCCACCTCGGTCGCCTGAGCCCACGCATCTGCCTGCAGGGCAGGCCAACAGTTGAAACAGGCGGTGTGGGCCGAGGCGCGATACGGCCACCGCATATGCACCGATCGAGAATGCGCGAGGTATGCATGCCATGGACGCCCCACTGACCCATTAGCTAGCCCCGGAAGTGTTGCGGGACAGCAACTTGTCGGTACCGGCCGCCATACTGACAACCATGCGAATCCGAACCCTCGATGGTCCACCGCTACCTGCCGAAATCTTGGCCCATGCGGCACGCGCGGTCGTCCTGGCCGACCTTCTCGCCGGCGAAGACGTCTCCCGCGACGAGAAGCCTTCAACGCGGAGCGACGCAAGTCGAGACGCTTCAACGATCAACCACGGGTGACCGCATGCGCCGACTCACTCCTCGGGAAACAATCGAACTCCGCGAACAGCTCGAAGACATCTGTCGGAGATACGGCCTGGTGATCGCGAACGACAGTGACGATCCTGCTGCTCGTGCCCGCGAGACTGCGCTTTCCGAACTACGTGTGGCCTCGTTGCTCGAGATGTTTTCTAAAGCCCATGTGTCTGAGGCTGCCCCCCCCTCGAGGCAGCCGTAAAGGGTGCCACGACTACCGATATCGCCAGCATGACCGGTGCCAGCAAGCCCTCTGCTTGGAAGCGTTGGAGGAATACCACTCCACGCCCTGACGTGCTGTGGATGGTCGACGACAGAGAGTTCTGGTGAGCTGCAGACGCGTCGGCACCGCCAGTCAGGTCTGACCGGTAACACGCGCATTGGCTCACGCTGTGCGGGAGCGTATTCGGTACACCTGACGGGTGGTGAGTCCGAGCTGGTTTGCAATGGCCTCGGCTGGGACGTTCTGGGCCGAGAGCGTAGCTATCGTGAGCGCCTGTTGTTGCTGCCTGGTAGGCCCGCGCTCTGCGGCTGTGGTGAGCTGCAGCTCTTGGCGCTCTCGTGGTGTCTTTCCGCCCCAAATGCCTTGTTGTTCATTGTATGTCAGTGCATGGTCGAGGCAAGCAGCTCTGACGGGGCATTCTGCGCAGACCCGCTTTGCTCTGCTGGTTGCTCCACCCGGGGGCGGGAAGAACTCCTCGGGGTCGGTTTGTGCGCACAACGCGTCCGAGTGCCATGACGGAACTTCGTCCGTCACGGTCGATGGCGCAGCGATGGCTGTATCGAGTGAGTCCACGTGTTGGATCCTTTCTTTCGGACGACCCGGTCTTTCGAGTGGGTTCGACGATATCGAGGGACCCGGACACTTCACGCAGCGCACGTTTCGGACGGTGCGCATTGAGCCCCGCCTTCCGATGGTCCCCGGCACCGAGTGCGCCGGGGACCATCGGAAGGCGCTACGGCGGGTGAAATGCGCTTGTACGCGGTATGATTGAGGCGTTCTGTTGTTGGTGAGACTGACCATCTTGCCCATCTTTCGAGGAGCTTTTCAATGCCGGATTTGGCGACTGCGGTAACTGTTGTGGACGCGTGCGGAAGGGCGGGTGTCCCGTCCTTGCTGATCTCAGGTCCAGGTATGGGCAAATCGAGCCTGGTTCGAGCACTTGCTGCATCCGAAGGGGTGTTGTGCGAAACAGTCTTGGGGTCCTTGCGGGAGCCTGCCGACTTCGCAGGATTGCCGGTTGTCCGTGAGAGCGGTGTGAGGTTGGAGGCCCCGGATTGGGCGCGACGACTACATGCCGAGGGTGGGGGCTACCTCTTTCTGGACGAACTGACCACGAGCCCACCGGCCGTTCAGGCGGCAATGCTGGCAGTCGCACTGGATTTGAAGGTGGGTGATCTGCAATTACCGAAAGGAACGCGGGTCATCGCGGGCGCGAATCCGCCCGATTGCGCGGCAGGGGGGTACGAGTTGGAGGCCCCCTTGGCAAACCGCTTCTGCCACATCGAGTTCACGCCGTCTGTCGATGAATGGCTCGACGGCATGGCGACAGGATGGGCAAGCACCGCCTCGTCGCGTGCGGTGACCACCGACGAGCAGCGAGAGGCGTTGGTGCGCAGTTCCATCATCGGGTACATCCAGCGTGCACCCGAGGCGCTCGATGCGTTCCCGAAGGTCGGAGTGCAGACAGGGGGAGCATGGCCGTCTCGGCGCACCTGGTCGATGCTCGCGAAGGTGTTGCCGCATCTTCGTGACGACGACAATGCCGCGACCAACGCGGTGGTGTTCGGTCTGATCGGAGACGGCACCGGTGTCGAGTTCCTCGAATGGCGTCGCAATGCCGACCTCCCTGACCCCGTAGCCGTGATCGAAAACCCCGAGACAGCGTTCGACTGGCGCTCGCGCCCTGATCTGGTGTGGGCAGTGCTGTCCGGCGTGACGGCGTGGGCGGCCTCGCGCGGCACCGTCGAAGCGTGGCGCAACGCGTGGGGTCCGCTGATCGCCGCCGCCGAGGCAGGAGCGCCCGACGTAGCCGGGGCTGCGGCACGAACTCTGGCGAAAGCGCGACCCGCGAAGGCCTCCGTTCCGGCCAGCGCGCGCCGATTTGCGCCGATGCTGGTGGCAGCGGGCTTGGTCGAGGCAGCTGCATGAGCGGCGTGCGCGAGCTCGAACCGGCTGAAATGCGAGCGTTCCGACTCGCGCGGCTGGTGTCGGCCGAACACATGCCGTACTTCATGCGCGCTCTGTTCGCAGCGCAACCCGTGGCGGCACCGAGCCTGGGTACGTTCGCGGTCGACGCCCGGTGGCGGCTGTACCTGGACCCGGATCTGTTGGTCGGGCCTTGCGCGTGGCCGGTGCCGATGGTCGGTGCAGTGCTGCTGCACGAGGTCGGGCATCTGTTACGGGCACACGCCGACCGCGCCGCCGCTCTGGCGAAGCCCATCGATCACCTGGTGTGGAACTTCGCGGCCGACGCCGAAATCAACGACGACCTGTTGGCTGCGGGAGTCGGCCTGCCCGAAGGGGTGATCACCCCTCAATCATTCGGCTGCCTTTCCGGAGACACAGCCGAGCAGTACTACGACTACCTGCGTGACCCGCTTGCGCATCAGACTGTCACCGAACTCGCTGGCGCTGAGGGCGATCCGGGATGCGGATCAGGATCGGGGTGCCCTGCGGTCCCCGGCGAACTCATCGGCTCGGGAGAAGTGATCACGGAGGGGCTGGACAATGCGGAAGCGGACCTGGTGCGCCGATCCGTCGCGCAGGCAGTTCGCGAAGCATCTGGTACCGGTAGGGGTAGTGCCCCGGCGGGACTGGTCCGGTGGGCAGCTGACGTTCTCGCCCCGCCCACGGTAGCGTGGGATCGGCTGCTACGGGCCGTAATTCGGCGTGCGTTGGCAGAGCAGGCGGGTAGGACGAACTATTCTTACTCCCGTCCCTCCCGCCGTCGCATTCCCGGAATCGTCGCCCCGGCTATGCGTGGGCCGTCGATCACGGTCTCGCTCGTCATCGACACGTCCGGGTCGATGACGAGCGCGGACCTCGATGCCGCGATGGGCGAAGTGGCGGGAGTTCTCAAAGCTGGTGGCATCGCACGCGACCGGGTTCGGATTCTGGCGTGTGACGCCAAATCCACTACGGCACAACACGTACGATCGGTCGCTGATGTGACGTTGGTCGGTGGTGGCGGAACCGATATGAGGGTGGGAATCGCCGCCGCCAACGCTGCGCGCCCTGCACCCCACGTCGTCGTGGTGCTGACCGATGGCGATACACCCTGGCCCGACCGGCCCACGAGGTCGCACCTGGTGTGCGCAATCATCGGCGGCGTCCAGGGCAGGGGCGGCACACCGGCATGGGCATCGACGGTGCACGTGCCAGTCGGATCGGGGGCCACGCGATGAACGAAACCGGACCCGGGGAACTGCTCAAGTACGCAGACAGGGTGCTCACCGGCACTGGAATCGCAGCCGCCGATATCCGCGCTGTCGTCGCCAGCGCAGCGGCCGATGCAGCCACAACGGCGTTGCGCGCAGGGTGGAATTGCGCAAGCAACGCCGCGATCCTCGTCGACGGTGACGCGCGATGAGCGTGGAGTGGTTCGACCTCGCGCAACGCCTCTACGCCGCCGAGAAGATGCAACCGGTCCCTCGGCTCGCCCACGCCACCTTCAAGCCGTCCACGACCGCCGTGGCCGTGCGTGCGGCCACACGAGGAACAACTGCGCTCGTCTCCGTCGCACGAGATGGACGCACCGAAGAATCCGCGCACGACACCGAGGCTCTGGCCCTGCTCGCTCGCAACGGCGCAACCACAATGGGTACGGCCGAACCGGCCATGCTGCTCACCGATGACGCCGGGACGATACCGAGCCTGCTGGCCCTGGCGCGTGCGCACGCCCACCACCCTGATCCGGACATAGCGGGGGCTGCCGCAATGATCGGATGGTGGGCCGATCGAGCCGACCATCCCGGAACGTCGGCGGTGATCGATCTGGTTGCTGCGTCGTCCTCGCATCTGGTCCTCGGCACTGCGCCCGACGCCGAGCGAGCGGCCCGAACATGGCGGTACTGGCTCGGCATTACCGACGAGAGTGTCGCAGGCCTGCATGAGTGGGCAGCGTGCATCGCAACGGGACCGCTGTTGCCGCTTCTCGATTCGATACACGACGATGACCGATACTCCTGGGATCGGACATTGTCGGCTGCGACTGCGGGCCACGACTGGTCACGGCCGGACAACTCGGCTAGTGCAGCCATGGGACTGCGGACCCGATGCGATGCCGCCGACCTCAAAGCCGCTGCGTTGCTGAGTGATCCATTGTGGCGAGTACGTGCGCTGCATACAGGACGCGTGGCCCAGGGCATCGCATCGGTGGCGGCACCGCCGACAGGTTCACGCCGCCGCAACGTGTCGGTGTCGGTGACCTGCGACCGGCTGGACTCGAGGATGCGGGTTGATTCGGCAGTTACGGGATGGGTCGGATCACCGCTCGATCAACCCTTCGAGCGCTTCTCTGCCGACGTCACGTCCGCACAGGTGGTCAACGGCAAACTGACGCTCGGTCTCGGCTCGGTCGGAGCGCACGCACCGAACGACGGAGACCAGGTGACCCTGATGCCCCAACCGCCTTCACCGGCGACGATGCGAGCAGGACGGGCGAGGTACTGGAATCTGTACCGCGCTCGCCGTTCCTGGCTTTCGACCGGACAAGCCCCGAGCGCCGTGCGCCGCGAAGTCCCGCTCGATGTCCTGATAGCGGGTGCAGAGGATGCCCGTGATCACTAGGGGATCAAAAATGTTCACTGACAACACATTAGAAGAAGAACGGCACAACAATGCGTTTCGTCGCACCCCAAACGGACACCCCGAAATCCGACGCAACACCTTTCAGGGGAACCGAACCGTCGTCGCCCGCCCAATGGCCCGGATCGCAGATCATGGCCGACCCGATCACTGCACGCGTGCTGTTCTCCGTGTGGTCCGGAGACCCCGCCGTCGTCGTCCCGTCACCACCGGGCGCAGGAAAGACTCGACTGGTCGCGTTGCTCGCCGCCGCCTTGGCCCATCGCGCAGACCTCCGGGTGGGTATCGCGGCGCAAACCCGAGAACAAGCCGTGGAAATCGCACGTCGGCTCGGCGCGCTGACAGATCGAGCAGCGTTGATCTGGAAGGCGAAAGCACCCCTCCCCGACAGTGGAAACACTCCCGTAGTGACAGGACGAAAATCGCGGTGGCCGAATGACACTGGCGCAATTCTCATCGGTACCACGGCGCGGTGGCTCTTCTCGGACCCGGACCGAATCGGTGCCGATGTGCTGATCGTGGACGAAGCATGGCAATGCACCTACGCCGATCTGGGGGCGCTCGGCGCGATGGCTCGACAGGTCGTCTGCGTCGGAGACCCCGGACAGATCGATCCGGTGGTCACCGGAGACGTATCGCGGTGGTCGGACAGCGAGACCGCACCGAACCTGCCTGCCCCCCTCGCTCTGCAAGCAGCTCACGGCGACTCGGTCGGCGTGGTCCGTCTGCAACACACCTGGCGTCTCGGCGCGAGGACAACGGCCCTCATTCAACCGCTGTTCTACCCCGGCCTGCCTTTCACTTCCCGTCGCCCACCGGAGCATCTGACCGAGTCCAGCGGCCCCGACCTGCCCGAACTCGCACATCGGCCAGTGCGGGTCATCGGAGGCCCAACCGACCCAGTCCTGGCCACACAGTGCGCCCAGCGCACGCGAGAACTGCTGGACGCCGATGTGACCACACCGGACGGACAGCGGGCCATGACAGCGGCGGACCTGGCTGTCGTCGTCCCTCATGTCACGCAGGCTGCCGCTGTCCGGGCCTTGCTCTCGGATCACCCCGACGTACTGGTCGGCACCGCAAACTCTCTGCAAGGCCTCGAACGCGCCGCCGTTGTCGTGTTGCACCCACTTGCCGGGTACCGGACAGCCGAGCCGTTCAATCTCGACCCCGGCAGAGCGTGCGTGATGCTCACCCGCCACCGAGCCCACATGACCGTGGTCATCGATGACGCCACCGCCCACGTCCTCGACCACGCCGAACCATCCCCGGCTCACGCCACCCACACCGGCCTGATGGCCGCCCTGCACTGCACGACCATCGTGTAGCGATCCCCCAAAAAGAAAGGCACACAACATGTCCGACACAAATATCGAGTACAGGGCCGAGCGACTACCTGGCATCGAGACGCCGAAAGAACTCCACGCATCGGTCGAGGGACGCGAGCGTCCGCGCATCGGCTACACCCTCGATACCCAAAGCCGGGACAACGGTGTCCGAGCGGCCAACGCTGCCGAAGGGCTGATCGCATACGCCAGACCGATCGGCCTCGAAACCGAGGAACTGACAACGGTGTTCGGAGACTTCCTGAGCGACCTGCGGCACCTTGCCGACGCCGTCGGCGTCGACTGGGACGCCGTGGACGAACGCGGTCAAGACCACTACCGCTGCGAGCTGTACGGGACCGAGTAGGGGACGCCCTGGGGGAGAGGAGTGAACGGCGTTCGATTGCGCCGGGTCGCTGCTCGCCCCAGGCCCGTCCCCGGCACTGGGTGCGCCGGGGACGTTTTCGCTGCTGAGCCCTAGCAAACTCCGGGTCCGGTGGGTAGTGTCCTGGCGTATCGGCTTGGTGGGTGGTTCCACAAAAGCCGCGGCGTCGACCATTTCGTTGTTGTCGCCGTTTTCACCAGATGAGCGGACTGACCATCCGACTTCCGAGAAGAGCAGAGGTGTGTCGAATATGAGAGTCCTCGTCCGGATCGACGGTAGGAATCATGGACCTGCGAGCAGTTCGGGTTCGCCGCGATACTGCGCGCTGGCCGTAACGCGTGGTGCGGCGGGAGTGTTGGCGGTTTTTGCTGCATTTGCCGGATTGGCCTGGGCTGCACTGCTACGCCGGACCGACCATGCCGCCATCGACGGAGATCCGCGCCGTGTAGCGATGGTGTTCGCCGCTTCTTGCTCGGCGTGTGCTGTAGCAACTGGGATCGAGTGGCTGCTTCGACGGCGCAGTGGCGCAATGGATGCCAAGCCCGTTCAGAGGGCACGGCCGGCGAGAGAGGATGTTTCCCGCCGGCACCGAATCGTGAGCTCTAACAGTCGGGCGGCAGGGGAGTTCGACAGACCGGAGCGTCTGGCCGGTGCGACATCGTGACGAGAGAGTTCGCCCCCGCACCGCGGATCGAGGTGATCGTCGTGCGCGATCCGGACGGACCTACCCACACGCAAGTCTTCGTCGACGGTGTTCCGGCAGCAGCGACGCAATTTCATATCGACGCAGGAAGGGGGTGGACGTGGGGCGACTGGGTCGAGACACGTGACTGCGATCTCGCGGTCATCTCATCCGGGGCGCGGGGAGCGCTCGAAGACGCCTACGACGATCCTCCTGGTGGCGACGCCGTCCGCGGCAGGATCGGTGACTGGCTGGACGGCACTGAAAGATCGGAAAGTGAAGTAGCAGAGTGAAATAGAGCCGCGTTGTTGGTCGCATAGCGGTACAGAGACCAGTCAGAAATTGATCGACAGACCGACCATCTGTCCCACAGAAACGGGAGTACCCATGAAATCTTCGAGCTCGACAACGCGGCCGCCGGCGGTCCGCCTCTCACCGCATGCACAACCTGCCGGCAGTACCGGCTGCAACCCGAACAGCAGGGCATACCGGGCCATCGCCGGCGAAGTCCATCGCCGGATGCAACACGGTCTGTCCGAGACGTATTTCGCTACCACCCCGACCGCCACCGACCGCTTCCAGCCGACAGTTCCTGCCCATGAATTGACAGATCACGTCTTCGAGGTGGTCTTCGGCTCACAATGGCGGCAGGTCTTCGCGTTGGCGCGCACCCTCGACGTCGAGTCCGATCTTCTGGAGACGGCGCCGGAAACGGTCAGCGCCGCGTGGTGGTGCGCACCCCGCTGGCGGATGGCGACGCACGCTGCCCACACAGCGGCCTGCGGCGACAATCGGCGTCACGAACTCACAGCGACGATGAATCTGCTCGGCGTCCTCGGCCGCGGGGCTGCCAGAGTCGCTGCCCGCGATGTCGGCCGAGGCTTGGTCGCACGAGATCTGATCGGTTCCGATTTCACGCAAGAGCACTACGACTACCTGACCGGGCCGTGGCGTCGCAACGTCGGCCCGGTCCATCCCGGCGACCGGCCACTAGACCAGTACCCGACGGCCCCGAACTCGCAACGCTTGTGACACCCGGTCGCATATCGCCCGCACGGTGCGGCCACAGGAGCACTCTCCTGGGTTGCGATTCAGTGGCCAGCTGTCACAGACCTCACCGCCACGCTATCTACCCCGTACAGGACTGCGTTTGCCACCGCGCCCACTACGAAAGGACTCCCTGATGGACCCACAATCTGGTCGACAGTGCGCCATCCACGACGTAGAGCGCCACCTCGCGGCCGAAGATGCCCGCCGTGAGGCTCGCACTGTTGCGCTCGCGTGTGTCGGCTACGTCGTCGGCATGCTCGCGATCTTCAACGGGGCTCTGCCGATCGTGAAGGACCTGGTCACCGTCAGCTTGGTCGTCTCCCTGGCCGGCACGTTGCTCGCTGCCTTCTCGGCGCTGACCCTGGCACTACTGCATCGGTGGCCAGATCACTCGGACGGTAATCGGCGCGGAAGCTGCGGGCACGCAGCCTTGCCGGCGGAGGCGGTTCGATGAGCGCGCGCAGACGACTCCGCATCGCGGTGCCCATCGTGATGGCCCTACTCGCGGTCGGGACCTACACGTTCGGAACGCACGCCGATCCGCTCTCACGACCAGCGGTGGTCCAGACCGCTGACAGAACTGCGGCGAGCACGCCTGTACCCATCGCGCAGCTCCTCGCTCAGCTCGAAACGGTGGACTCGCTCCCAGACGTCGATGGATACGACCGATCCTGCAAGAAGGGCTCAGGGTGCGTGTTCGGCCCGGCGTGGACCGACGACTCTTCCGCCCCTGGATCGCACAACGGCTGTGACACTCGAAACGACGTCCTGGCAACCCAACTGATCGACGTCGGGTTCAAGCCCGGAACCCGCGACTGCAAAGTCGCAGCAGGGATACTCCACGACCCCTACACAGGATCGACGATCGACGACCTCGGGAAGATTCAGATCGATCACGTGTACCCGTTGGCGAGGGCGTGGAACGCAGGGGCGTGGGCCTGGTCGATCGACCAGCGAACCGCCTTCGCCAACGACGTGGACGTCAACTTGCTCGCGGTGGACGGACGTACGAATCAGCAGAAGTCGGACAAAGGAATCGACACCTGGCTGCCACCCAACACGCCCTACCAATGCCGTTACGTCACTTCGTATCTCACCGTGGCCGCGAAATACGACCTCGACATCACCAGCGCCGATGCGCAAACAGCGTCGAGCGTCTGCAGCCGATGACCCAACGTTCGGAGGACGCCATGACCGAAACCGACCCCACCACCGACACAAACGCTGCCCCGCTCCACCCCAACCCATGGATCATCACGACCACACCTGATCGAAACAGCTACACGATCGAATTGCCCAGCAGGGGTATCTCATTCGAGATAGACGCCGACCTACGATTCCAGCTCCTCGACGCCCTCCACGACCCGGAAGAGCGATGATGGGCGACGCCACGGCCATCGAATGGACCGACGCAACCTGGAACCCGGTCACCGGCTGCACCGCAGTCTCGTCGGGATGTGATCACTGCTACGCCCAAACCCTCGCTGAGCGGTTCCGCGGCACACCGGGGCACTACTTCGAGCACGGATTCGACGTCGAGATGCGCCCCGGCAAGCTCGACCAGCCGCTGCGATGGAGCCGACCACGCCGGATCTTCGTGAATTCGATGAGCGACCTCTTCCACCCTGCAATCCCGGACGACTACATCGCCAGGGTGTTCGCGGTGATCGCGCTCGCCCGCCAGCACACCTTTCAGTTGCTCACCAAGAGACCCGCTCGGATGCGGTCTTTGCTCCAGTCCGATGCCTTCCGCCGCGCCGTCGACGACGCCATCGCAGGTGTCGTCGCAGCCTTCCGCCCCGCCGATGTCTGGTACCAGAGCTGGCCCCTGCCGAACCTGTGGATCGGCGTCTCGGCCGAAGACCAGAAGACTGCAGACCTGCGAGTATGGGCGCTGCTGGACACGCCTGCAGCTCTTCGGTTCGTCTCTGCCGAACCGCTCCTCGGACCGATCGACTTCACGCGCCTACGACCCAGCAGAATCGGAGGAGCGCTGACTCGCGACGGGCTTCGTCCGGTCGAAGACTCGAAATGCGGCGGCGAGCTCGAACCAGCGCTCGACTGGGTGATCGTCGGCGGTGAGTCAGGCCGCGAGGCACGGCCGATGCATCCGCGATGGGTACGAGATATCCGGGACCAGTGCACCGCTGCCGATGTGCCCTTCCTGTTCAAGCAGTGGGGCGAGTGGGCACCAGCGGAGGTGATCGCCCGATTCCGCGACTACCACCACTTCGACGACGGCACCGAAGTTCGACGAGTCGGCCGTAAGGCCGCCGGCCGGATCCTCGACCGACGGGTGTGGGACAGCACGCCCGACGGAGCCGGCCGATGAAAGGATCGCTCGACATCACGGCATCGGACTTCTTCTGCGGTGCCGGCGGATCCACGACCGGCATGATCTCCATCCCCGGGGTGAGAGTATCGGCAGCATCGAACCACTGGGACAAAGCAATCGAGACGCACCAATACAACCACCAGCACACCGAGCACATCCTCGCGGACCTCTCTCAGATCACTCCGAAGCTGTTTCCTCGCACGACAATCGGATGGTTCAGCCCCGAATGCACCTGGCACTCCAATGCACGCGGGGCCAAGCGCCTCGCCGCGCAGATCTCGTTGCTGTCCGACGACCTACCGTCCGAGGCCGCCGAGCGATCGAGGGCGACGATGTGGGACGTCGTTCGGTTCACCGAGTATCACCGATACGAATTGGTCTTCGTCGAGAACGTCGTCGAGATCTACTCATGGCCTCTCTACAGGCCATGGATCGCGGCGATGCGCGCCCTCGGTTACGAACATCGCCTCATTTGCCTGAATTCGATGCACTCATGGACTTTCGGGACACCAGCGCCGCAGTCCCGCGATCGCGTCTACGTGTGCTTCTGGAAGGCCGGCAACCGGGCACCTGACTTCGAGACCGCGGTCCGTCCGCCGGCAACCTGCTCTCGCTGCGGGCCCGTGCGTGCGTTGCAAGCCTGGAAGAACCCAGCGGTGGCCGTGGGCAAGTACCGCAGCCAGTACTCCTACCGGTGCCCCGCACGTGCGTGTGCCGATACCGTGCTCGAGCCCGACTGGCTGCCCGCCTCGACCATCATCGACTGGACCAAGACCGGCCAGCGAATCGGGGACCGCACTCGTCCACTGAAGCCGAAAACGATCGCACGAATCCAGGCCGGCATCGACCGGTACTGGGCAGCTCCGCATGCCGAGGACGCGAGAGAATCCGCGGGCACGCTGTTCGAGTATCGGCAGGCAAGCCCACGGCCGTCTGAGGGGCGGGCCCCGGCGTTCGTGTCGGTGCTGCGGGGCCAGTCGAAGAATCATCGAACCTCGGAGGCGCTCTCGACCGTATCCGCGGGCGGCCGCCATCATGCGGTGATCACCCCGTTCATCGCAGAGCTACGAGGTGGAGGTTCGACTGCGCGATCGGTCAGCGACGCTCTCTGCACCGTGACGGCATCGGGTAACCACCATGGCTTGGTCGTTCCCGCGGCCACTCACCACCGGAAGACCACACGGCGTTCGTTTGCTGTCGAAGACCTGTGCTTCAGAATGCTCGACGTACCGGAGCTCCAATGCGCAATGGGATTCGCGTCGACCTACGTGCTATGCGGTGGAACGAAGCAACGCAACGTGCGGATGTGCGGCAATGCGGTCACCCCACCAACCTCCCGAGACCTTGTCGGAGTCGGAGTGCAGAGCTTGCTCAGTTGAACGGCCACCAAGTGCCCGATCCACCTCGAGCAGTTGACCGCAGCCTGCTGACACGCGCGAAAGGGCCCCACCAGATGGTGGGGCCCTCTCGACGTGCTCTCTCGATACGCTTGGCTCTTGCCTAGCAGCGCGGAACCTGCGGCTGGATGTCCACTCGGACCGTGGGCACCCACCCTTCGTTCCATGACCGGCCGGTCCAGGCCCTCACCTTGAACCATTTCTGCCAGTACGAATCCGTCCAGCACCACACCTGGATCCACCCTGCACCGACTGCTTGAGCTCCGCGGCTGCACACCGACGGGTTCGTACAGCCGTAGAGGCTTGTGCCTGGAGTATGGCCCCAGTCTCCGCTCTTCGCCGATGCGGTCGGCGCGGTGAGCCCCACCATGGCCGCAACGATCATCAGGGTGAGGCCAGCGGTCACGGCCAGTCGGCGCAGACGTGCCGGAAAATTGGGCTTTCCAGCAACCGCCCGTTCTGCATCAGTTTGGTTCGGGACGTGTTTCTCGGAAGGTGTGATCCGGTCCGCGGGCAGGATGTCGATGGACATTGCGTTCCTCCTGGTGAAAGGCTGTTTTGAACCTTGCATCGGAAACGTAGCTCAGGATCGACGGTGCTGTACATACGCCTCGGCAGAATCGACACACATTGATTGTCGATATCCACGTGGATGTCAACGGTTACAGTTCGATGACGCACAGTTACGGGAAGAGGCGGTGTTCGATGTCGGATGGTGGCAACAAAGCGGATGTAGCGCGACAGCGGGCCGCGAAGACACGTATGCAGAACAGCAGGAAGCTAATCCTGAGCGTGGCCGAGCGTCTCGAGAGCTCCGGGGTGGACCTCGGGACCATGACCATGAAAGCTTTCGCGGAAGAGGCGCAGGTCGCACCGAACACGGTGACACGCCAATTTCGGACGGTGAACGACGTCGTAGCTGCTCTCGTGAAGCAGCGAGACGATGTCGGTGCCCAAGTTTCTCCTCGTCTACGAGCGCAGACCGAGCGGCAAACCGTCAACGACAACCGCGAGTTCGTCCAGGATCAGCTGCGTCTTCTGCGAGCCCTCGGCGAGTCGAGTGTCGAAGACGCGGTCGGTCGCATGCGACAGATGTACGCGGAGACGGTTCGCACGCATCCGGACGAGCATCATCTGCTGGCGGCGCAGTGCTGTCACCTCTCGTACAGTCTGCTCATGCTGCCGCCTTCGGCCGCGGCCGTCAGTGAGGCGCAAGAGGTCGCCGAAACCGGTACGGAGCACATCGAAGCCGATAAAGGACGCCACTATGCTCTCGGTGGGCAGCTGGCGAGAAACGCAGCGGCCGCTGCCCAACGTGCAGCTCAAATCGCCTGCAGTACAGTCGAAGATGATTTGCACGATGAAGTGGCGATACTGCGTGCGAAACTGGCCGTGACGAGGAACCTCACGGCGGTTGCGACGAACAAGGCAAAAGAGCGACGATTCCAGATCAAACTGAATCAGCCGCTCAACGCCGCTGTGGCCGAGTTTCACAGGGCTCGAGCGAGTGCCTTGGTCAACGAAGATGCCGCAGCAGAGGCAAATTCAATCGTGACGCTTGCCCTGGAGTTGGAGCAATACGCGCGCGATGGCGGCACACTCCCGCCCAGAGTCCTCGTGCCGCTCCTGACGAGAATGTGTGGTGTGCAGGTCGCATACGATCAAGATCCCCACGTCGAGTACGACCGTTCGGAGTTCCGGCGGCTGAGGGAGCTTCTCTTAGAATCGTTGGTGGCGCAACGGAAGTCCAATGCAGAGACTTCCGGAAGGGCCCTAGCCACGATGTTCGCTCTGGCCGATCGGCAGCGCGGTGCCATCGACTTCGACCACGATGTGCACCTCCCGGACCTCATCCTGCTCGGCGGATACGGCGTGGTCGGTCAGCTACTTATAGCTGATTTTCTGTACGACCTGGCCAAAGTCAGAGAGGCGCAGCAAGGTTCGCTCCCGTCTGGTGTTTCGGACTCGGTGTCGAAACCCTTGTACGAAATCAACCCTTACCACTTGTTATCTGCTGCGCAGATGTACTACTTGGAAGCACCGAAGAACACTCTCGTAGTCGGCTCCGCCGCAGTGCTAGCCGCTCGCGCGAGGACGGAGCTCGAGGAGGGATTCAACGATGTGGAGGTTGAGGATGCAAAGCCCTGGGCCGTCCTGCGGAACGGTGACCTGAATGCACAAATGGTCAACAGGTTGTCCCTGGAGGTTGCCATCGGTAAACGACCATCAGTCAATGAAGCACGCGCGATGCTACGTGAATTGCAGCCACTGATGTTGACCCTGCGAACCATCGCAGGGGAGGAAATGAAGCCTGACGAGAACGGTGCGTTCGAGACGATCGCAACCGCCGGATTGCGCTTCTACTAATCAATTATGCTGTGAGACAGTACGTTCTACGCCAGTACTGTAGATGGACGGCCGCGTTAGATGGTTGCGATCAGGTCATCGCGGAGCACCCCGGACGCCGAGGTGAGCTGCTGCGCTGCCTGAGCTAGAGCTCCGAGACCAACCGAGCTTGTTACCTTCAAACAGGGTATTCAGTCATGGTCATCTCAGCGAAGGGAAGCCGTATCTACTGCCGCTTTAGCAGGGCAATTGCGAGAGCTGGACCGGTAGCGGTCGTCACCCTTCTGCGGTTGGTCGACTCACTTCTTCGCCGCTGTCGTTGTCTCGTTGAACAGTTTTCAAGCTGAGCGTGTGTGGTCGAGTAGTGGTTCGGATTTGGTAGAGGGCCCAGGCGTACTGCGCTGAGCGCCGGGCGATTCGAAGGGTCGATAGAAACAGGTCCGAATTCGGGACACGTCCACTGAGGGTTCCATGTGCATAGAGTGTGGAGCTCTCTACTTCGGTGGTTACGGTGTTCAACGCCCATGTTTTGGCGTGGCTGACTCCGGAGCAGAGTTGCCAGGCGGTGAGGAGTGATTCTGGGTGGCCAGGGAGGTCGTCAATTGCCTTGATCAGCTTTTCGTATCCACCGGGGTTTCCCCTTCTCGGATCGATCTGCAGCCTGGTGGCAACATCATTCACCCACTGCTGTCGTTCTTGATGTTCACCGTTGTCGTCGAGTGGTGTGCCGTCGAACGCCCTCGATGAATATCGCCAAGATTCTTGGTGTTGGTAGATCAACCTGGCGAGTCGTGTATCAGTGTCTTCCGCGCTCAGAAGCCAGACTGTGGCACCAGCCGACTCGTATGCGGCGCGTAGAAGTGCAAATTGTGGGTAGAACCAGCTCCAGTTGAGCATCAAGGCTCCCGCCGCCTCGATGCATTCGCAGGCATGGACCAGACCACGCTGGGCAACTGATGTCGCCCAGATCTCGGGAAATCGGGCTTCGTCAGCGGCAAGGTCGCTGTGTGCGTCAGCCCGATGGCCAGCTTTCTCTTCCACTGCGTCGTGGATGCTCTGCACATGGGTCAGTTCCGTCTGAATCGCATGGTCGAAAATTGCATCATTCACGTAACGCACGTTATGCGCCCTATCGGGAACTAAGCAGAAGCGTCGCCGACTAGGTCAAATTCGGCGTCCAGGATCTGATCGAGGTGATCTCCGTCGGCATCACGCATTTGCGCGACCCACTCGCGGTACTGCTCGAAGTGGGGACGGTCGTCGCCGCACCTTCGCTCGAATCGCATGATGTACGCGGCTCGTCGTTGTTCATGAGTTGGAGTTTGGCGTAACCCCTTCGGATCGCCATCGAGAGCGGCCGTGGTCTGAGAA
>NZ_CAPS01000145.1 GCF_000333955.1 Rhodococcus sp. AW25M09 | reverse complement strand
CAGGATGGCCGTTTCGGCCTCTGTCGGGCTTTTCAGGTCTACCTGACGCTCGTCGGTGTCGCCTTCCATGGCCGGTGCTTCGAGTCGGACCAGCTGGATCATCAGGTGCGTGGTGACCAGCAGTACCAGCGGCGGCGCAGCAGCTGCCAGGGCGGCCACTGTGAAAGTCGAGCTGTAGTCCACCGTCGAGACGTGCACGATGTTGCCCGCGGTCGATGCGATCGACCCGAGAATCAGCAAGGCCCACGCGAACCAGCGGTGTGAGGCGTCGACGACGAGCATGAGTGTTGCGAGGATGACCATTCCGTCGAGCACCAGTGGCAGGACCCATCCCAGTGCTGTCGGGTATCCACTGGCGGTCGCCAGCTGCCACAACGACATTCCGCTCTTGGTGAAGGCGCTGACACCGATCACCGCATTGCCGATTACCGCGCAACGTTTGATGGTCGTCAGATTGGTCATCGGTGTCCTTAGCTGGTGGCGTTCGAGGTGTGGCCGGCTGCTGCCGTCGGGCATGCTCGATCGGAGTGATCGAAGGTGGAAGTGTTTGACAGTCGATAGATCGACCACAGAGCGGTGAACGCGATACACCCGCCGATCACTATCTGAGCCGCGGTGTAGTCACCATTGTTTGCAATGACGAATGCATTCCAAGCTGTATGGGCCAGAACGAGTCCCGTGAGACTGCGGAGTCGATAGTAGACGTAGACGGCCACAGCGCCCCATACGAACGCCGACAACGCTTGCCCTGTTCCCTGGTAGAGATGGATGGAGGCTCGAAACAGAGCTGAGCTCGCGATGACGATGCCGAGCATCCACGGCTGGACGCGCCAGACCAGTCCGACGACCCCGAAGAGCAACAAGACCGGAAGCGCACTGAAGAACGGTTCCTCGGCCGAGCCGGCGACGAGAAGGTGCGCACTGTTCCACCATTGTGCCGGGTTGTCGTAGTCACTGGTGCGCGAGAGGTTTTCGGCATCCTCGGGGGACAGCAACGAGGCCATGCACAGGCCGATGGGGAACAATCCTGCACTCATCAGCGTCCGTGTTCGCCACGTCCCAGGGAAGCTGTTCGGTTCGATCTCGTTCGGTTCGATGAACCGGCGCACCGCCGCGACGAGAGCGAGACCGGCAACTGCGGCGAAGAAGAGAATTAGGAAGCCAATTTGAGCGCCGGGCATCGTCGGTGGGGTCGACTCGGTGACTACCTCGGATCCGGCACCGAGATGCCTCTGAACCGAGACTAGTGCCTCGAAAGGCCAACACACGACTAGGTAGGCGGCAGCAAGCCCGAGCGGAACAGCAGCGATATACAGGCTTGAGTTCCAGTTGTTGTTGCGATTCATCGCGATTCACTCTTTCTTTGACATTCTCTCGTCGCGGCGGCACAGGACAGTCATGGGTGCGGATACGAGTACTGAGCGTGGGTACGGCGGTCGAGGCTGATCAGTTGTCGAGCAGGCCCGCACCGCGGGCAATAGCGGGTAGGTCGATCGGTGGTGCCCATGCGGCCCACACGCGGGTTCGGCCGAGCTCTACGACACGGTCGTCCGGATAGAGACGCCATGGGCCGACGCGGTCGAGCAGTTCACCGACGAGGGCGTCGGCGTGGAAACGGGTGGGAACGGTGACGAAGTCATCGAGCGGGCCCCGCTTGTGTAGTGCCGCGACGGGGCGGGGTGCGCCTCTGGCGATCGCTACCTGCCGCAGGTCCGGAGAGCCGTGGGGACGGAGGATCGCCACGACATGGGGGTCCAGCCAGCGTCGCTCTCGCCATTCCTTGCGGACACCGCGGCCACGGGGAAGATCGAGTCCGGTCAGGACAGTTCGTGCATTGTCGAGGGTCTGCTGTTCGACACGTCGGATTTCAGGAAGGGGAAATTGAAGTTGCTGCAACCGGTGGGCGGGAATCGCTGCTCGAGTACGAGGTGAGCCCTGCAGCCAACGCTGGACGGTTCGGCGAGTAACCCTGAATGCCGCTGCGACATAGTCGATATCGACACCACCGTTGACCGATCGTCCGTAGCACGCGGTGAATGCGACCTCGAGCTGTCGTTTGGTCCACCGCGGTCGCTTCGGGTTCATGTCGCTCTAATTGAGTGGTCCGAGAAAGAAGCTGAATCCCATTTTGGCCTGCACAACCGAGCCGACGAGGATTAGACCCACCAACGCGCCAACGACGCGGGTCTTCCACTGCTGAGACTTGGTCTCGAACATGTCTTTCTGATCCCTCCTGCAGAGCGCTGCCGTGCGCGATTCCACCGATACCGTAGTGGTTGCACCGGACACTCCGAACATCTGAACTCGCAGACTCTTATGGTCAGACCGGGTCGATGGAGATGTTGTCGATGCTCTCGAAGGTCCATCCGTCGACGTACCGGTCGCTGGCGTAGCCGCTGAGCCACTTCGAGAGCTCTTTGTCGCCGCCGCGTTCGTACGCCGACCACATCGACTCGACGTCGGATGGCGACATACCACTCTGATCCGGGGGGATCTGGATGGAACGATTGCGAATGTAGAACCCTCCCCCGCCGGCGACGCCTTGTCGGCCCTTGATCTGTACGCGCGCACCGTATTTGGCGATCGACTTGCCTTGCTTGCTCTCTCGGACAGCTTTGATGGCGGCGCGCCGGCCCTGTTTCGTCGTCGCTGCCTGCCGCGATTTGGTGGTGAGTTTGCTCAGAGTCTCGGCTTTCGGCTTCGAGATTCGCTGGCGTCCCTCGGCGGCGACCCACCGTTCCACCGTACGACGCGAGACTCCGAGATCGCGCGCAGCTGCGGCCGTGTTCACCCCGCCCCGCGTGCCCGGGCCGTACGCGGCGAGGAGCATCCCACGCATGTCAGGGGTGGTACCGGCCTTGCCGGAGACATCGGCACCGCGCCGACCCGTCAAGCCCTGGAACAGTGAGCTGCGTCGGCGTTCGTCTGCTTCCAGGTTCTCTGTGAAGCCGGCATGCTTGCGACCGACCATCGGCTATTCCCCCTTACCTGTCGTGGCATCCCAGTTCATCGTCAACGCTTCCTTGCCCTTGTAGCGGCCGCCGACGAGGAACTCGAGGTGATCGTCGAGCCGAGCGGAGCCCTCCCACTTGTACTGGCCGAACCCCCGACCGAGCTGCTTGTCCTCCCCGGGCCAGGACGCGATCGGATCCGGATCGTTGCTGGTGTAGAGAACCGTGTCGTTCGTGATGGCCACCGGCCACCGGTCGGAGACGGTGCCGATTTTGACGATGCGACGAGTGATGTTCGCCCGCGCTTTGGCGATGATGTGATGGCGTCGCTCCGGCGAGAAACCTGCTCGGCCGGTCATGTGAACCGAGGACCCCATCTGTCCGATCGTGCGCGTGTAGACGCCCTTGAGCAGATCCCTGGCCAACTGAGCGTCGACGTCATCGACGTCCAAAGCTGTTCGTGCGTCACGGATTCGCTCGTACCACGGATCGAGTACTCGGCCATGTTCGTTCCACACGTAGGCCTCGACAGGTTCGAGCTCGTAGCCGAGTTCTCCGGCGACCTGCAGACTCGGTGTGGTCACCCACAGCAGGCCCGGCCGGCCACCGAGAGGCATCAATGGATGTGGGATGCGCCAGTCCCCTGCCTCGGGAACCTCTACCCGCCAATAGCCCGGCAGCTTCTTGTCGAACGCTCGCCCGTCGGGATGATGAGTGGACGATCCGATCGGCATCTCCAAGCCGGCGATTCCCGCAGCGTGCGAGCCGCCACGGTCGTACGCGTGGACGTAGGTCATCGATGTCTCGTCGCTGGTCGGTTTGCGGGACCAGGCGTAATCGTCCTCGAGGGAGCTGATGGTGGCCGGGCCGACGGGGGTCTGCGCCCCGAACATGCGCTCGCGGTCCTTGAATCGAGTCGAGATCATCAGGTCGAAACCGGTGGACTGCGGGGTGATCACCCACGGCATCTTCAACGCGCTGGCGAACAGCGACAGTCGACGCGCGAGTGTGCTCGGGGACGGTCGGTCTCCGAGAATGGGGATATCGCGTGGATCGGCGTTCATGCCTGCAGCCAGAACGACCCACACACCGCGGTGCTCGCCCTGGGTGCGCCACACACGGGTCCAGGCACCGAGCCGGTCACCGGGCTTGCCCAGGGTCCAACCGTCGGCGATGGCATCGGTGACGAACGCTGTGCCGGCAGTGGCCTCGCCGACGTCTTTGCGTCGCTGTGACGGATCCTCGCTCAGCGTGCTCAGATCCACTCCGAACTTCTCGGTCATCGCCGCGGTCACCCAGATCTGTCCCGGTTCGCTCTGCCACGACGAGGTCTGAGTGCCCAGACGCAGCTCCTGCACCAGCTCGGCGACATGCCCGACGTGAGAGATG
The DNA here is from genome assembly GCF_000333955.1 of Rhodococcus sp. AW25M09. Taxonomy (GTDB): domain Bacteria; phylum Actinomycetota; class Actinomycetes; order Mycobacteriales; family Mycobacteriaceae; genus Rhodococcoides. The sequence goes on along the minus strand of NZ_CAPS01000145.1, from coordinate 48,683 downwards.
TTCTGTGGCAGATTGATTCGACTGCCGTCGGGCATCCAAATGCCATCGACGTCGAGGACGGCGGCAGGGGCAGCGAACGGGTCGGCCGCGGTCTTTGCGGGAGCTGAACGCCGAGGCCGCGTGGTCTCGAGCGGCGCACTGGGTTGCTCGACCGTAGGAGTACTCGACTCGGCGGCCTCGGAAGCCGCTCGACGAGCAGGTTCGGTCGACGGCCGCGGGCCAGTGGCGGCGGGTGCAGGCGGCTTCGCTGCGGCTGCGGTATCGGCAACCAGTGCAGCGCGGGAGGCAGCTGTGCTTCCGAACCAGCACTGCGCGTGCAGAACGTGGCCATCGAAGCGAAGGCCCGAGCCCACTCCGCATTTCACGCACGGGACGCTCGGCGAAATATGTTCTGCGACAGCGATATGGCCCTCGGCGTCGGGGTAGCTTCCCACTGGAATGTCCTCCTGTTCGGAGTTGTCAGACGTAGCTTCGGCGTCGTTGGCGCGAGAGCTGTCCGTCGTCGATGAGGTGTCGCTGTTCGATACCGAGAACAACGTCGCGAGGTCGGCCACTGCGGAGGTCGAACCCGGAACGTCGCTCGGTGTCGAACCGTCCGGTGCATCGTCGGGTCCGCCATCAGTGTCGAAGATTCCGATCTGACCGTCGTCGGGACCGTCGCCGAGGATCGCCCATAGACGGAGCGCCGTCATCCGCTGACGGCGTTCCTCACAATGGATGGTGCGTTGGACGGTGTAACGGGGTGTCTTGCCTGCGCGTTCCTCGGCGATCAGAACACCCTCGTCGTAGAGTGCCCGCAGCGCCGTGCCTCGATCGATCTGTGGAGCATCGGACATCGTCGATGCCGCGGCTTTCAGAACCTGTTCGAGGGCAGTCGATTCGATCAACAGCTGCGCTTCGCCGTCGCGTGGCCCGGGGTCGGTGAGCACGTACCCCAACCGGATCCCGCGGGCATCTTCGCGATACTTCTTGACGTCCTGATAGTCCGAGACCAACGTTCGCCGCCACCCCAGCCTGCCGGCGAGCGGGCGGTCGGGTGCTTCACCGGTCCGCACGTCGTCGACGTAGGCCAATCCGGTACGCAGTGCATGCGCAAGGAGCTCGCGCACCCGAGCTCCGGTGCGTGAGGGCAGATCGGGGTCGGCTGCAGCGACGACCGCGTCGTGCAATCCGCCGTCGACGACGTCGAGAACCTGCTCGACCTCATCGGCATCGAGCGCGCCGACATCGAGCAAAAAGGCGGTGAACGCCTGCCATCCTGCCCAGACGGCGCCGACCGCTTCGGCCTGGCGCACGGTTTCGCCCTGCTCACGCAGACCCTCGGCGTAGTGCGCGCCCTCGTTGAACACCTTCTCCCGCAGCTCTTCGAGGCGGGGGCACAACCACTGCAGGAACGAGGCCATCAGCAGGGCGCGCCCATGCCGCGACTGCTCGCTGTCGAGTCGAATCAGCTCGTCGAGTTCGATCTCGTCGGACTGCAACGGCACCACCAACATGCGCTGTGCACCGGACCCTGGTCGAGGCATGACCTCCGAGGTCACCATCGCGGACGAGCGGGGGGCGGTGCCGTCGAGGATGCTCAACCCGTCGCGACTGGAACGGCTCCGTTGTTCGCCGTTGTGGACCATGCGCGCGAACTCTTCGAGCGCTTTCTGTGCAGCTCCCCAGTCTCGTGTGGGCGCGACGTCGTCGGCCCAGTACAGCGCATCTTTCGACGAATTCAGTTTGATCCGAAGCGCATTGAGGGTGTCACCGTTCCCGGACATCGACGATGCCGGTCGTCGTCGATCCCACAGCTCTCCGAAATGATGCATCGCGATCGAGGCGATCGAGGTCTTGTAGGACCCGGGCGAACCGATGAGCGACAGAACCCACGGGTTGGGTCCCAAGGCCGCGCGAAAGACGTGCCCGAGCAACGGAGCCGCGATCCGCACCGGCAGACGCGTCAGCATCGATCCCGAATCGACCATGAAGGCATCACGCAACCGAGGTGCATCGGCGATCGGGCACGGCAGGTCGTAACGCGCGAGCGGGCCACTGAGCAGCACCGGCGCAACACGGGTACCGGCAGCACTGATAGCGCCGCCTGCGTGCACGTAGAACCACTCGTCGTCTCGGTCCTTACGCCAACCGGTGGAACGGAACCGAACCGTCCGGGCGATCGTCACTCCCCCGGCTACTTTCAGAGCGTCGCGAAGTTTGGCGATCCCAGAGGGTTTGGAATCGTACGTCGGTGGCCCGGGAAGAGAATCCACCCAAGTGCAGTCCCGATAGTCCTGGGCGTCCACCCGCATGCGCATGAACTCGCTCGTATCAGGATGGGTGTACCCGATGACGACAGCGGAAAGCTGTTCGGGTGACGGCGGATTGGCTTCCCGTTGCCCGGCGATGTCTTCGCGGCCGAGCAGCGTCGGCGCATCGACGTCGAGGCCGTCGTCCTGCGATTCGAGGTATTCCATCTCGACGATCCGAGCATCGATGCTGAGCACCATTTTGGCGGTCTGCTCGCCATCTCGGTTGGTGACGATTTCGACGAGGCTTCCTTCGACTACCCGATACGTCGGTGCCGAGATGTGAGCGCCGCGAGTGGCCGACCCGACAACGTGCAGTTGGGGTCCTTCGTGGAGCGGAGGGCTCGTTTCGTCGGCATCGACGTGGCTGGATCCAGTCGACGGTGGCGTCGCGGCGTGTTCGTCCTCGTCGTGCAGCAGCGGTGGAATCGGAGTGTGCGAAATATCGTGTGCGGCACGGGCAGCGGTCCGGGCGGTGCGCCAGACGGCGGTAGCGGCGTCCACCGCCTCCTGTGACCACTTCGTGCCTTCGGCGGCAGCGAAACTGCGCACCGTATCGACGGCTTCGCTCAACGGCTCGAACAGGCGCTCCGCCTCGACAGCCCACCGTTGGGCAAGACGCATCTCGTCGGCGCACTCATCCTGGTGACCCGATACTCGCCCGCGCTCGGCGCGTGCGGCCGCTTCCCGCGCTGCCTTCTCGACCTCGGTGGCCTTGCCGCGAAGCTTGGCCAGGGCAGCGTGCGCCGCAACCTCACCGACATGGACGGGGATGAACCCGTTCCATGCATCGTCTGGTTCCCACAGTTGGGCCTCGACATGATCTGTGAAGTCTGATTTGTCGTCTGTGGTGCCGGGTAACAGCAGCTGCACCTCGGCATCGACCGCGCCGAGCAGCGATGCCAATTCGATGCCGCGGTCGTATCCGGCAGCGTCGCGATCGAGAACAACGCGTACGGCGGCACCGGTGAACACCTCGGCGAGCTGTGGCGGAAAGTTCAGGCCACCTTGGGCATTCGTGGTCGCGCAGAGGCCGAGACGCGTTGCGGTCTCGACATCTTTCTCGCCCTCGAGCAGCCATACCGGCTGTCCGGCTGACAGGGCCGCCTGCAGTTGCGGCATCGCGAACAGGACCGGGGTGAACACCGCGGGCTTACGTTTGACATAGGTGCGATTAGGTCCGACGAACAACTGCCGGAATCGTTTGTGTTTGACCCCGCACGAGGTGCACTCCTCGCGGATGACTTCCTGCACCAAGTCGCCGTCGGCATCGGTGTAGGGATAGCGCGTAACTTCCGACCACGAGTGCTCGACTTCGGGCTCTGGTCCCGGGCCGGCTATCCGAGCAGGAAGCCGCCCCAGTCGCCCACGTCGTTTGCCGGCTGCACGTTGTTGCGGGGATCTACCGACACGCGGTGCGCCCGGATCCCGGCTCGGCAACGGCTCGTCGAACAGATCGGACAGGCTGATATCGAGCCGCTCCGCGATTTCCACGGCCGTCGCGGAGCACCCATGGCACCGCAGCAGCACCATTCCGGAACCGCGATGTCCCGGAGTCCACGTGACAGACAGTGAAGCGTGACGGTCGTCGTGAACAGGGCAACGAGCCTGAAACTGGGAACTTGACGTGGCTTTGAAGCCGCCGAGCTGCTCGAGGCGTGGACGGATATTGTCCATCGACCACATGTGGCCGCGGTTGGGAGTCGGTGAGGTCACGACAGGCCACCACGACGAGGTGCGACGCGTGTCCGGTTGGGACCGCAAATCACGGCGAGTCCGGAGTACTGAGCTATGATGTCAATACACCTCCTGTCGTGTTCGTGGTTGTTCCCGGTGGGTGGTTGGAGCGAAGCGATTCGCTCATATGTGAATCTGGAAGACCCCCCTTCTCGCCGCCAAGCACGAGGGGGGTTTTTCGCTGTCTAGGGTTCGGTCATCACGCGCCCAGCTTGTACTGCGCGGGATCGATTCGATCTTGGATGTAGTGCGGGATGGGTAGCTCGTGGTGCATCGCCATGACGTAGACGTAGTAATCGCAGAGGTCGAGGCCAAGGGTGTCTGCCTCGTTCTTGTAATGCAGATATTGCTTTTCGGGAGTGCGCACCATTGCGGGTGTGCGAGGGCCCTTCGACTCTCTTCCCGGTTTGCTTCCAGCCATGCGGCCACGGTAAACGAAATCAGTAACAGAAACAGGGAGGCCGCGACTCCCGGTGTGTCGCCTACCTGTCGTCCGACGTTCACCGTGTCCCTCCCTGCCTCGTCCGTACCGTCGTCATCCCACACATGACAGGTAGATCCATCTCGATCGACCTCTGTGACAGGAGTGGCGAAATCTCCTGACATTCTCTCTGCGGCACCGGACACCACGAACACCCCAACTTGTGGAACGGACTTCCATCGAGCAGCAGTTCTTTCATCTACGCGTGACCTGACCGCAAATTGGTGGGGAGCATGGGGAGCATGGCAATCGACGCAGGTCAAGGCACAAAAATGCTCCCCACCGGAGTGGGGAGCATGGTGGGGAGCATGGTGGGGAGCCAGGAGCAAGACGCCCTGATGGGTCGATCAAGAGGCCAAATAGCTTTCGACCACGGCAGCGATGAGGGCACTTCGCGATGGGATTAGGTGGCTTGCTTCCACCTGCTCGTCGATCCAGCCGGTCTGGGCGACCCACAGATGCGGGCGCACCTCCACTCCCCCACTCGCCACTTTCGGGCGGGCCAGGCGCGGCATCCCACCCCGTGATGATTCGACTGGGCGTGGCGCGAAGAGACGAACCAGGGTCTCGGGGGTGTGCTCGGCGAAGGCGTCCTCGACGATCTCGCCGTAGGACTTCTTCTCCCTCTGGGACCGTGCCTTCCATGCCTCCTTCACCGCTGCGGGAACGTAGACCGCGATCGGACGGACATCCTCGTCGGTGACCACCGCAGCTGCGGCTGCATCCAGGTCGGGTTCGGACTGTTCCGCGGTGATAGCTGCCGTCGCCCGCGTGGCTGGTTCGGGTGTCGGCATGGGCGGGGGCGTGGGTTCTACGACAGCAGCAGCCGTCGTGTCGACGGAAGCGTCGACTGGGGCCACGTGCGGCTCGTCTTTCGAGTTGCCCGCAGCCTCGTCGAGCGAGGCAGGTCCTGTAGGTGCCGGCCGTGTGAGAGCGCCGGTTCCGTTGCGAGGAAAGATATTGGCAAGGCCGGATCCACGTGGAGCGGGCTTCTCGAACTGGTCTGCCAGGCTGGCGCGCTTCTTGCGTTCGACGGCGCTCATGCTGCTCCCCCTTCTTGTGTGCGATTGGTTTCGTCTGCAAGCTCGGCCAGACGATGCAGGACTTCGGCTGCAAGGGCCTCGTAGTCGTCTGCCAGCCCGGTAGCATCCCGCGAAAGTAGCAGGCTTGGCGGCTTTACCTTGTCTCGCAACGCTTTCAGCCGGGCCTTCTTCGCGCTCGCAGTCGCTCCCTCGAGCTCGTGTGCGAGCAAGCCATGCCGCCTCGCATCCGCCGCGGCGCTCTCCATGTACCGGATCGTCGTATTGAAAATGGGTGCGATCGTGTCAGGTATTGCTTGCGTAATACTCTCCCGCACCTGGTCCTGGAGACGTTGCGACCTACTGCCGACCGCAAACAAGAGCATGCCGGCCAATCGCAGCTGCGGATTGTGTTCGCGGGCACGCGCGAAGCGCTCGGCGACACGGTCGAGGCCGTCGAGGCTGCCGTCGTCGGCGCGGGTGGGGATCATGACCGAGGATGTGCAATACAGGACCGCGTCGCCGATGATGACGTCGCCCGGTGGGGTGTCGAAGAGAACGATGTCGTAATCGGGAACGATCGGAGCGAGAACCTTGTCGAGGATCTGTCCCAAGGTCTCTCCCCCGCGGCTGAGCCTGGAGAGCATCATTCCTGCGACGTCAGTAAGAGCAGGACCAGCAGGGATAACGTCGAGACCGTGTCGGACGTCTTTGATGACCGGGGGTCGCCCGCCGGACATCAATGCCATCAGGAGCTCTTCACCGGACTGTTTTTCATAGCCGAAATCGCGGCACAGGTTGCCCTGAGGGTCGAACTCGGCGACCAGAACGCGGTAGCCGGCAGCAGCGAACAGGCCTGCGAGGTTGGCCACGACTGTCGTTTTGCCAACTCCCCCCTTGCCCTGGGTGACTGCAAGTGAATTTGGTATCGCCATCGAATGGAACCTTCCTTCCAGGATTCTGGATCCCGCCATCTGCTCGAGCGCTAAAAGGCGGAGCGGGACCGAAGCGTTCACAGGCCGCATCGCTACGAGTGGCGTGTGTGGCTCGAATCTGCCGCAGCCTTTTACGCGGGTGAATGCGCGGGTTGTCGTGCGTGGTTGTGTGCGCGAGAGTACGCGCAGATAACCGTGTGTGTCAACGCGTATTACACCGGGTGGAGCAACGCGCCCCGGCTCGCGTAGTGGCACGTGTAGTTATCTGCGTAGTTTTACGCGATGAACTACGCGTTGAGCAACGCGAAGTGAACAGTGTTTTGAGGTGCGCTGGAAGACGCAGTATTTGGTGCGTACAACTATGCGGGGAACCACGCATCATGCAACGCGAAGTAATACACGGTGTGAAACACGGTCTGCAACGCGACAGAGTACGCGTACTTAACAGCGAATCAAGACGCGTACCAACACCGGACTACAGGTGCGAAGATCGAAGAGTGCTGACGTACGTACTGGCGTGCGTATTTGCATGGGTTGCAACATCGGGTTTGTAAGGCGAGTTCGGCAGCGCGTTGTGCAACGAAGATCAGTAGGCGTATCGCAACGAGTCAGCGCCGGTAGGAGGGGCGGTATTGGCGTGCGGAGTCTTGTGCGCTTTGACGCACGATTCGGACAGGGATTCGGCCGCTGGCCCGTTATGCGCCGCAGCTCAATGAACAAGCGAGTCACGGACGGTAGGGGAGTGCGAATACGAACGCGTAGTTCAGTGCGAGGACGAGTGCGAGTTCCGTCCAAAGTGCCAGGTCACGGCACTATGCTGCTGCTCCCGATCAGCGTTGAAGTGTGTAGCTTTGACATGGTCGACGGCGGGGATCACCGGGCTCGCCACGGCTCGACCGCTGATCGGATATCCGACGTCTCAATCCGCTTGTCGACGCCATCTGGGTCGCCCACAACAATGCGGCGTTGGGGACTGCTTCCGAGAGCTCGATAGTCAGGTCTACGAGGGTGTCCTCGAGCAGAGTTTCGGCGGCGCGGTAGAGGCTCCACAGATGGCTCAGTTCCCAACTGAGGATGAGGGGACTCCCGAACATCATGCGCTCGCAGGAACGCTGGATGCGCTGGACCTGAGGGTTGCTCATCGCTCTCGGATCGTACGGATCGGCCCAGGTCGCGAGGTAGCTGCTTTGCTCGCATATTCGTGGCGACAGCAAGAGTGCGTCTGATGCGAAGTGCCAGTCTCTCGTGTCCAGAAGGCGTTGTGATTGCTTCAGCGCATGGCCTAGGGCTCGTTGACAGGTCGAGGTGTAGTCGGCGAGAGCTAGCCGCTGTCGTTCCAGGTGCGCGAGGTCGTGCACGGTCTGGAAGTGGTCCTGTCCACGAGTGAATTCTGTGGCGACGAGCGCGGCCTCGGTGTCCCACCAGCGGAACTGGGACTGGCGATGGAACTCGCGATGCCACCGCAGGTCCTCGAGTGCCCGCGCGGCACCCGCGCGGCTCGGCGCGGAGGCAGTGTCGGAGAGGCTCACACGTCGATAGTTGCAGGTAAACGGTGGCATGTCACGACTCCGTTGGCATCAGTTCTATGACTATGCCCACGGCTAGTGCGCCAAACCCGGCAGGGCTCCAATGTCGCACCACAAGGCCTGCCGAGGGCTATCGACAGGGATGCACAGCAATGTTGCCAAGGCACGGCAGAACGAGCACGGCGCAATGCAGAGCACATCAAGGCCACATCAGCCAAATAGCAAGAAGCCATCAGGCCAACATGAGCGCCACACGGTGAGGCACGGATGGCACCGCGATAGTTAGACCACAGGTTCGCAACGTAAAGGTGGTACTGATGCGTCGGTGCGTTGGATGCATGCCGAGAGGCCATAGCAACCGAAGCGTCCGGCTCTCGCCGACAGCGCCGTGAGCGCGATGGGGGATAGATGGTGTGGCACCGACGACCGTTCCATGGAGGACAAGTGCGCAATCGATGATCTTGTTATCGAACTGTTATGTACCGAGCATTGATCGCCACTGCTGTTGCAGTGGAGATAGCCTTTGTGCAGGTCGGGAGGGGGTGGGGTCCTCTCACGTAAGGAACATGGCGTTCGTATTGCGGGGTTCGGTGTGAAACGACGCTGTCCGCGGTGTCCATGAGACCCGGTATATCTCGTACGTCGCACTCAAGGCTGCGACTCATGTGGACGGGGATATCGGAAGGATCGTGAGTGAGGACCGAGAGCGCTGAAGGTGTGGACGTGCCGAAGATTCCACCTGCGCGACCGTCGCTCGGCGCGGCCTTCATGCCACGGCCGCCGGCCGGATCGACAAGTGCTGACTCAGCGGAGGTGGTGGAGTTGGGCTCCAAGGATGAAGAGGAACAGTCTTCTGGCGCAGCAGAATTGGGGCACGACGACACCATTGTGCCGTCCACGGTTCACCTTGCTGTCGCTGTTGCGCAAGGCCTGGTACAGGCGAGTAAGCGGACGGGGAGAACTCACGGAGAGCTGGTCATCACTGCAATCGAAGATGTCCACAGTGACCTCGAAAGCCTGCTGTTCCCCGGCGGCAAGATCGGCGGAAATCTGTTCCGCGCCAGGGGAGTAGGAGGGAAGCCGTCTGAAGGTAAGGCGGAGAAGAAGGGGGTCACGGTCGGGTTGTACGCCGATGACTGGGTCATCATCGATCAACTGAAAGATCAGTTCAAGGCCCGTTCCCGCAGCCATCTCATCGGAACCGCCCTCAAAGCACACCTCGGCCTCGGGGCCACGACACGAACGGAAAGTGATTGAGCATGGCTATGTTCGGCAATCTCAAAGAAAAGACATCGACCGTCGCGGTGGGGGAGACGCGCACCGCAAAAGAGGTGGCCCCCAAGCCCGGCCATGACTTCACCGAAGTCGTATCGACCACCAAAGTTCGTCGCCGACGGTCGTACTGGATCGCTGGAGTAGCGCTCATGGCCGTGGCCATCGTGGGAGCAGTCTTCCTGGTGAACGCCATGCGTGCCACCTCGACAATTCTGGTTCTCGCCCGCGACGTCCCTCAAGGGGAGACGATCACCACCGACGACCTCAAGACCGCAGAGGTCAACAGCGATGCGACGATCGCGACCGTTCCCGCTACAGACAAGGCGTCCGTCGTGGGCCAGAGCGCAGCGGTCCCGCTCCTGAGCGGGTCGGCACTGAACCCATCGTCGGTCACCAACGCCGTAATCCCCAGTGGAGACAACACTTTGGTCGGCATCACCGTAGCAATCGGCAAGCTCCCCGCAGAGCCACTGCTCGCCGGCGACAACGTTCGAATCGTCGACACTCCCCGGGACCAGGATGATTCCCCGGTACAGGGACCCGTCACCGCGAACGCACAGGTCGTTGCTGTCAAGGAGATTCCCGAGACCGGTCAGACGACAGTGGACGTTCTGGTCAAGAACGGAGAGGCCAGCTGGATCGCTGCCCGGGCCGCCACCAACCGCGTCGCCATCGTCCTCGACTCCCGGGAGCGCTGAGCCGATGCTAGTCACACTGACCTCGATCTCGGGCTCGCCAGGCGTCTCGACGACCGGCCTGGGAATCGCTCTCACTGCGGACTCCAGCAAGCTGCTGTACATCGAGGCGGATCCGGTCGGATCGTCACCGACGCTGGCCGGATACTTTCACGCGCGTCGCCGCCACGATCGATCGATCATCCAACTGGTCGAGCCGAACAGGCACGGCCAAATCGGACCGGCCTTCCATAATCAAATAGTCAGGGTCGGCCCCTTCGACCCTGAGAATCCGACAAAGGCGCAGGGATGGTTCGTCCCCGGCCTCGTCAATGCCGCGCAGACGGAATCGATGAAGTCGACGTGGGGCCCGTTGGGGGCGCACCTCGCGTTGCTCTCGAAACAGGGCGGCGGTGACCTACTCGTCGACGCTGGCCGCCTCAATCTACGGTCGGGACATCAAGACCTGATCCGTCACAGTGACGTTATCGGCATCATGCTCAGGCCAACCAGGACCGCAGTGGCGGCAGTTCGCGCTGGGCTGGGCCCACTACAGCAGCATCTGGAGAACACGAAGTCACCGGCCAGCATCGGCCTGATCGTGAGGGGCACCGAGCCGTACAGCGCCGCTGAGGCCGCAGCAGCGACCGGTCTGGACTTGATAGCAGTCGTTCCCGAGTCACCGGTGCACGCGCAAGTCTTCTCCGAAGGTGCCTCGCTCGGTAAATGGCGGCGACGTCGATCGAGCTATCTCCGCGCAATCGACGGAACCTGGCAAAAGATCGAGCGCTTCCAGCAAACCCACCAGCCGGCATGGATCGCCAACTCTCCATACAGCTCACCGCCCGCCTGACGAGCCGATAAGGCCAAAGGGAGACCACCCGCATGACCAACAACGCACCCGACTTCGATGACGACGAGCGACCAGCCCTACCCGACCTACCGATGTTTGCCGCCGACCCGGTCATCCTCGGCGACGGCGACAACGAGATAACTCGTTACAGGAGTGGGCAATACGGTTCCCCTTCTGCAGGGCTGCTCGCCGCAGCAGGCAAGGACGGTCGCCATTCTCATCCGGAACCCGAGCACCTCGAGACGGTCCCGTTCACATCGCCCTCGCCATTTCAGGCGGATCGATCGGACGTCGCGAAGACCGACCATCAATTGGTCAAGCAGCTGACCAAAGAAGCATCCGAGATCCTCTCTCTCCGAAAGACACAACGAGCAGATCAGGCGCTCAACCCTGAGCTGGGCGTGACGGCAATGACGCCGGACGAGGAGCGCGAGTCAGGCAGGCAGATCGTCATCGATCTCGTCAGCAAAGAAGTGCAATCCGCTATTGACACCGGGCACAAACAGTTGAGTGTCCAAGAAGAACAAACACTGGTTAAGGCGGTCTTCGACACGCTGTTCGGACTCGGCCCACTGCAGCCGCTCGTCGACGACCCGAACGTCGAGAACATCCTCATCAACGGCGACAGCGTCATTGTGATGTACCCCGACGGAAGCCTGCAGACACGACCCCCGATCGCGGACAGCGACGAAGAACTCTACGACTGGCTCACCAACCTCGCACAGCGCGCCCCCGGCGGCGGACGACCGTTCTCTCAGGTCAACCCCAACCTCCGCCTCAACCTGCCCGGCGACATCCGCCTATCCGCGATGGGCTACTCGGTCCGCCATCCCAGCATCGCCATCCGCATGCACCGCCACAAGGATGTGACCATCGACAAGATGGTCGACATGGGAGTCATGCCCCAGCTGCTGTCCGAGATCCTCAGCGCCGCAGTCATCGGAGGTGCCTCCGTCGTCATCTCCGGGCCGATGGGATCAGGCAAGACGACCAACCTTCGCGCGCTCGCCAATTGCCTTCCCCTGCAGACGCGAATCGGCACAGCAGAAACAGAGTACGAACTGTTCCTCGACAAACTCGACGGTCGTAGACCGTATGTCGTTGCAGCCGAGGCAATCACCGGCGGCGGAGAGCGAAACGAGTTGACCGGTGCGCTTCGCGGCGCGACGACGCTGTCAGACATCCTGTACCAGTTCGTGCGAATGCAGCTGGACCGTGTCATCGTCGGAGAGGTCGCCGGCGGCGAGATCATCGACATGTTCAAAGCAATGCAGATGGCCAAAGGCTCCCTGAGCACCACGCACGCCGAACACGCCGCCGGCGCGATCGACCGCCTCGTCACCTGCGCCCTCGAAGCAGGAGTGCCGGTCGAGTACGCCTACCGCCAAGTGGCACACCACATCAATCTGATCATCCAGCTGCAAACGGACTACGAATTCACCGACACCGGCGAGAGACGTCAGGTCCGATTCGTCAGCGAGGTCATCCATATCGAGGCCGGCGAAAACGCCATGCCCGCAGTGACCAAAATCTACGAAGGAAGACCAGGCGGCACCGGCGAATACGGAACACTTCCCCCGGCACTGCTCCGCAAGCTCTACGCCGGCGGGTTCACTCCGAGCCAAATCCCCATCAACACGATCACAGGAGGTGAACGCTGATGTACACGATTGCCGCCGTCGGCATCGTCCTCCTCTTTGCTACCGGAATATGGTTCTTTGCCAACGGGATTCGCGATCGACGTGACCCGACAGCACCGACACGGCACCGGACACCCCGCACCCGTATCCCTCGGCAGACCAAAATCGTGTTTGCAGTCGGCACCGCGCTCGGGCTCGCAGCATGGCTGCTCAGCGGTTGGTTCGTTCTGTTTCCCATCATTCCGATCGCAGCAGTAGGCGTCCCGTACCTTCTCGGATCATCCGCCGCTGCAGACGACATCGAACGCCTCAACGCACTCGAAGAATGGGTCCGGAACCTGACCGGCGTACTCGCAGCAGGATCCGGCCTCGAACAAGCCATCATCGCAACCCACAGAGGAATGCCCCAAGCCTTGCGGCCGGAAATCACCAGCCTCATCACCCGCCTGCGCGGCAACGTATCTATCGACGAAGCGCTGCTTCGCTTCGCAGACGACCTCGACGATTCCACCGGCGACTACGTGGTCGGAGCCCTCCGCCAAGCAGCACGCCTGCGCGGATCCGGCCTCACCGCAGCCCTGAAACGACTCTCGGAATCGGTGGCAGAAAACGTGCGCAACCGCAGAACCTCCGAGGCGGAGCGACAGGGACCCCGTACGACCGCTCGATGGGTCACCATCATCACCGTCGCCCTCATCGCCGGGCTGTTCCTGTTCACCAACTACATGGACCCCTACAAACAGCCCCTCTTTCAGCCCGTCCTGTTCCTCGAATTCGTCGGGTTCGGCCTCGTGCTCGGGTGGATGAAGCGATACACCCTGCCCGTCAAATACCCCAGGTTCATCGGCACCAAGGACCGCGACGCAGCAAGCACCGCACGTGCGAGGAGCGCATCATGAACGACTTCGAGCTCTGGGCAATGGCCCTCGCCGCGATCGCCGCTCTCGGCTTAATCCTCCTTGTTCTCCGCATGCTGCCGGCAGACCCTGCCCTCGACGACGCCATGGAACGACTGTCCGGTGCAGCTCCGGACCCGTACACCGTCGACACCAGCGGCGGCGACAACCTTGCCGGCTCGGATGCCCTGTCCTACAGAGTCGGCGCACGCTTCTACCCGCGACTGCGATCGCAGGCATGGTTCAGGATCCCGACCGCGGACCTTGCGATTCTCAGAGAGACCCCACAGAAGTTCATCGGAGACAAAATCCTTTCCGCCGCAATCGGGCTGATCATTGCTCCGGTCTCCCTTGCACTCCTTGCCCTCTTCGGCATCGCAGTGCCGTTCGTGTTCCCCGCAGCCGGTTCGCTCGTCCTGGCGTTGGCGGGTTTCTTCGCGCCTGACGCCGACGTGAAGACTCGTGCGGCCAGTGCTCGACTCGAATTCACGCGAGCACTGGCGGCGTTCATCGACTTCGTCTCGTTGAACCGAAGCGGCGGAGTCGCAGCATTCCAAAGTCTCGAACGCGCTGCCGCCGTTGGTGATAGCTGGGTGTTCCTACGCCTTGATGCCGAGCTGCAGAAGGCGTCCCTTGCAGGACAAGCACCCTGGGCCGCTCTGTCCAATCTTGCAGGCGAACTCGCGCTCCCAGAACTGGGTGACCTCGCGGACATCATGACCTACACCGGCGACCAAGGGGCCAGCGTGGCAGACACTCTCGCCGCCCGGGCCGGGGCACTCCGTAGTGCCCTGCTCTCGAAAGAGCAAGGCGAAGCGGGAGCTCGTACGAAGAAGATGGATGCCCCTCTCGGGGCCTTGGCCGTGCTGTTCATGATCATGCTGCTCGTACCGGCTGCAGTGAACATCATGGGAATTTGAGAACCGAACGCCTCGAATGCGTTGTCATTCAACGATCAACTACCACATGTGAGCTGCACAAACAGTGGCTTGCGCACTTCACCTGCTCGAAGTGTCCGGTGTTGGCGATAGTCTGACCGGCATCCATAGCTCCACGCCCACCAGGGTTTACAGATCGAAGGGAAGCGTCACATGGCAGCAACACGCACCATCGCAAACCGAATCACAGCAACGACGGCGACACTGTTCGCGCTGGCACTGTTCTCGTACACCCGCATGGCAGAGCGCGCCGGCGGACGCAAGAGCGACAAGGGCTACAGCATGGAAACGGTCATCATCACCGCCGGCCTCGTTGTCCTCGCCATCCTCATCGTCGCGGGAATCACAGTGGTCGGCCAGCGATACCTCTCCCAAATCCAGTAACCCCACCACTCGCCCAACGAGATAGGGGAGAACACGCGATGCACACCGAACCACACGCACCACTGCGCGAATGGCTCGGCCGGATACGCCAAGACGACCGCGGAGCAGCCCTCGAAACCGTCGTCGTCTTCGGTGTCGTCCTACTGCTCTTCCTCATCGCAATCCAGGCAGCTCTATACGCCCACGCACGAACCGTAGCGATCTCGACAGGTGAAGAAGCCCTACGACAAGCGCGATCGCAATTCGGCAGCGCTGCAGCCGGCACAGCAGCGGGATACGCATTCGCAGCCACCGCCGGCCCGACAACCCTGCGCGCACCCATCATCCTCGTCAACCGCGGCGTACGGGAAGCCACCGTCCAGATCACCGGACAACCCATCCGGCTCATCCCGTTCTTCCCTCTCGACATCCACGTCAACGAGACGCTTCCCGTCGAACGAGTCACCGCCCCAGGAACCAGATGAACACCGCCGCCCGATTACGCCAGCTAGCAGCCACGGCCAGAGCCGACGATCGTGGATCGGCACTGCAAACAGTCATCGTCGCCCCCGCCACACTATTCCTGATCGCACTCATCGTCACCTTCGGCGTCCTCGCGCAAGCGCACCAAAAAGTAGTCCACGCCGCGAACGAAGCAGCGCGCACCGCCTCGATCGCGCGAACAGCCTTCGCCGCCGCACCAGACGCACAAGCCGCCGCCCGCAACGATCTGGCAGCACGGGGTCTGACCTGCACCGCGCTCAACGTCAACACCGACCTCGGCGGATTCCGAACCCGCCCTGGCGTCACCGCCTCCGTCTCGGCGACCGTCACCTGCATCATCTCGTTGGACGCACTCGGATTCCCGAAAGTCATGGGCTCACGGACCATCACAGCGACCGCGACCTCACCCGTCGACACCTACCGGGAGCGCATCCGATGACCGAAGCACTACGTCGGGCCGTAGCCGCCTGCACACGCCGGGACACGCACAACGACGCCGGAACCATCGCCATGTGGAGTGTCATCACAGCCATGGCGTTGCTGATCATGATGGGCCTCGTCGTCGACGGCGGAGGCAAGGTCCAAGCCAAACAGCGCGCCGAGCAAGTCGCCGAAGAAGCAGCCCGCGGGGCAGGACAAGCCATCATCGAACCACTCGCAGTCCGCGGCACCAACGTCATCGTCAACCCACTGACAGCGCAAGTAAAGGCCACCAAATACCTTGCTGCAGCTGGAATTCCTGGCGTCGTGGTGCCGACCGGACCGACAACGCTGCTGATCACCACCACAACGACCTACCAACCCCGAGTCCTCGGTTTGATCGGCGTCGGCCCACAGCAGATCATCGGAACAGCCACCGTCAACCTCAACCGCACCAACCTCGGAATCCCCGGCACCCCATGACCAATCCACCGCAGAGCAGACGGGCCACAGAACTCCACGACAAGACGGAGAACGTGATTCGACAGCTCGCGGCGGAACGCTGCACGACCCCGGCCACCCTGCAGCCATCGGAAAGGACACACGCATGACCACCATCCGACGGCGCTTGACTGGTTTGCTCTACCTGATCGTCCTACTAGTCCTCGTCGTGGGAATTCCGCTTGCACTGTGGACATTCCGCGGCAACCCCATACCGACGACGCTGCCCGATCTCAACCAGATCGGAACAGCTCTGACCACCCAAGACGACGGATCGCTCTTCCTCGGATTCGTGACCTGGATCGGCTGGCTCGCCTGGGCCACTTTCACCTTCAGCACCGTCATCGAACTCGGCGCAGTACTACGCGGCATCAAAGCACCTCGACTCCGAGGACTTGGTTTCCAGCAGCGAAGCGCCTCCGTTCTCATAGGCGGAGCACTCATGCTGGTGACCGCCGGCACCGCCACTGCCCAACCCCTCACCGCGACAGCACTACCGCTTTTCGAGGCCCCTGCCCACTCGGCACCAATCCAAGTAACGCAACAAAGCCAACCGCATCCAGCAGAAGCCCCTGCGCGCCCCATCAGCGGAGAAACCATCACGGTGCAGCAGGGCGACAGCCTATGGAAGCTCGCAGAACGACACCTTGGCGACGGCTTTCGATACACCGAGATCAAGCAGCTCAATGCCGACGTCCTGACCGACGATGGATGGTTGCAACCAGGCTGGAAACTTCAGCTTCCAGCCGTCGCACCCACAACCGTCGACGGGGCCTACACAGTTCGAGAAGGCGACAGTCTCTGGAGTATCGCTGAGCAACATCTGGGTGACGGACACCGCTACAAGGAAATCATCAACGCCGACGGAACTACACCGTCGACGATCATCCACGTCGGACAGCAGCTCACCGTCAACGAGCAAGCCGCCGAGACCGGCACGCTTGAACCGGCTCCGGCTGTCGCTCCTGAGCCGGCTCCGGTCGTTGCTTCTGAACCGGCTCCGGCTGTCGCTCCTGAGCCGGCTCCGGTCGTTGCTTCTGAACCGGCTCCGGCTGTCGCTCCTGAGCCGGCTCCGGTCGTTGCTTCTGAACCGGCTCCGGCTGTCGCTCCTGAACCGGCTCCGGTCGTTGCTTCTGAACCGGCTCCGGCTGTCGCTCCTGAGCCGGCCGCGGCTGCACCTTTCATAGGTGGCACCGACGTCCCAGAGCAAGAGGAAATGGTTCCGGGCGGTGACGAACAGGCCCAGGCAGAAGCGCAGGCCGCTGCCGCTGCCGCTGCGAAAATCTTCGGGATCGAACTGAACAGCGCTTCGTCGCAGCTACCTGCTCCGGCCGCCGCTCCTGCTCCGGCCGCCGCTCCTGCTCCGGCCGCCGCTCCTGCTCCGGCTGTCGCTCCTGCTCCGGCCGCCGCTCCTGAGCCTGCCGCCGCTCCTGCTCCGGCCGCCGCTCCTGCAGCGGTTCCTGAGCTTGCACCGGCTCCTGCGCAAGCGTCGTCACTCGACACCGCCGCAGCTCAACCAGCCACCCAGATTCCACTGGACACACCGACGACAGATCCAGTGCAGATCACCGCGACGGCGAACCCAAGTGACGTCTCCGAGAATCAGAACAGCACACTGTGGCTCGGGATCTCAGCCTTAGCGGCCATTGGACTCGCCGGTGCTTTTGGCCTGCGCAGGCACCGTCAACAACACGATCGACGCAGAGGCGAGACCCTCCCCGAAACATGGGGCGCTGCAGCAGTTGTGGAAGAACAGATCCATTCTGCAGCGGACACCAACGTCCTCACACGGCTCGACGAAGCACTGAGGACTGTCGCCGAACACGCTCGGACACAGGGCAACGCACTGCCTGCACTACTCGGCGCGTTCATCGGTCCCGATGCGGTGGAACTCGTAATCCTCGATGACTCCGTACTGCCGGACCCATGGCTCAAATCAGAGACCGGTGCCTGGACCCTCCCCGCCGACGCCCAGATCGCCCCAGCGCCCACCACGATCAGCCCGTACCCCACGCTCGTGACGCTTGGTTCCACAGACGACAGCACCCAAGTTCTTCTCAACCTGGAAGAACTTGGCTACCTCGGCGTCTCTGCTTCACCAGACCACGCCCGCGGCGCTCTCCAGGCCCTGGCCCTCGAACTCGTCGAATCCCCGCTCGCAGACAATCTGCACCTGACGCTGATCGGTTTCGGACAGGAGCTCCCCGAACTGTTCGGCAACGGTCGAATCGAGTACACGGACCGACCAGACGAAGTGCTGGCCAGACTCGCCCGACAAGCCGAACGTGACCAAGACACCCTCGTCGAACAACACATCGACAGCATTGCAGCGGCCCGTTCGATCTACGACACAAGCGAAATGACCGCTCCCGAAGTAGTTCTCATCGCGAGCCAATTGACGGCCGACCAACAGCAATCACTCGACCAGATCCTGGCAGCCACACCGCGCGTAGCGTTCGCTGCCGCGAGCACCGCCAGCGAGAACTCGCAGGCCGCGTGGACACTCGACATCGTCGACCGCAACACCGCAAGCCTGGTCAAGCGAGACGCCGACGGCGGCTTCACATTCCAGCCAGCATTCCTCGGGCAGGAACAATATGACGGCATCACCGCCTACCTCGCGACCGCCACACAGCCGGCGATCCCCACAGAGTCGTCCATGCACGACCCCTGGGCTGCAGCCGAAATCGACGCATACCTCACTGACGCCGCAAGCGCTGAGACCTTCCTCGACTCCGTCACCGCGGTCGACCCCACCGACCAGCTGCTGCTGAACGGAACTACCGCATCGGAGACCGCCGCCGTCGTCACAGATGTTCCGACCTACAGCCCGGACGCCGCGCAGTGGACATCCCCAGAATCGATCGGGTTCGACGACCAGGCCCCAGCCATCGCTCCTGTCGCTGGTGACGTACCTGCCTCGGGACATCTCTGGCTCCATCTTCTCGGGAAACCATCAGTCACAACTCTGACCGCGGAGCCACCCAAGGACGGACGTGAAGTACTCCTGACCGAGATCGCAGCCCTCCTCTCCATTCACCCGGGAATCAAACACGACTCCATCGACAGAAAGATCTGGCCTGCAGACAATTTCGACAAACTCCCTCTGGAGGATCAGCCGAAAAAGAAGGCCACACGCCGCCAGAACTACCTCTCGCGACTACGAAATTGGCTGGGAGAGACAGAGAACGGCGAACAAGCATTCCCGAAGCACGGCGACCGCACTGGCCGCACCGGCTACCGACTTCACCCCGATGTCCGATCGGACTGGGACTACTGGCAACAACTGATCGACACCACTCCGCCTGCCGCCACCGATGCGGAATTGCGAACGGCGGCAGAACTGGTAAACGATCAACCGTTCGCCGGGACACGAGCAGACCGTTACGGGTGGGCACGAAACCTGCAGCAGCACATGATCGCGACCCTCGCGGATGCCCTCGAGGAACTTGCGACACGACAGATCAAGACCGGAGATCTGTCCGCAGCGCTCACCACAGCAAACCGCGGCGTCACCGTCGAACCGTTCCGGGAAGGTCTCTGGCGACTGGCGATCATCGCTACCCACGGGAGTGACGAGATCAGCAAGACCCAGGAGCTGATCGACCAACTGCTCGCGAACCTCGCCGACATCGATGTCGATCCAGAACCCGAAACCGACGAACTCTTGCGCGCCCTCGCGCAATTCCACAATGGCGGCAACGCCCTCTACCGGATCGGAGCAATAGCCAGTTGATAGCAGTCGCGTCAATCGAGGTGTCTGAAGTGTCCGGTGAGCAGGTTATGGTCCAAACAGCCGCACCATTATCGTTATCGCAGTACAACGCACAGAACAACGTAGGGGGTCCACGATGATCAGCACACGACGCCGCACCGGTGCGGCAATCCTCGCGGTAGTCGCTGCTGCCAGCATCAGCGTCGCATGCGGGACCGGAGACACTGGAGCGACTCCCGTAACGACCACAGCACGACCGGTTCTCACGGGGCCCGAGGGCGTCGAAAAGTCACCCGAACAACAGGCGACCGAGCAGGCGACAGCTAAGAATGCAGAGTTTTTCGCGGTCCTGGCGAAAGTCGAAGGTGATCCGCTCGTTGATGTCAATACGCTCGATACGGTTGCCAGCGGAACGGTTCTCGACCAGTTGAAGGCAAACATCAATTTTCGCCGGTCGCAGGGCATTGTCGCGAAGGGTGCATTACAGGTTGTGAATGCGGAAGTTACTCAGCTTCAGGCGCCCAAGGACGAGGACGGGAATCCCATACCTGGCAAAGCGTCAGCAAGGATGAGAGTTTGCGTTGACAACTCCAACTACGACACTGTTCGTCCAGATGGGACCAGCACATTGGATCCTGCGAGAATTCAGCAAGAGCTTGGTAAGCCGACTTTGGAGAACCCGTCGTGGCCGGACTCGTCCGGTTGGCGAGTCGTCTCCGACTCCGTGACTGCGGGTGGAACACCATGCGATGCACCATGATTAGCGAATATTCGCGCAGCAAGAGCGTAGTACGAAGTGGAGGAGTGCCGCGGGGACTGGCAGTCTTCGTAGTTGCTTCGGTCTGCTCGATTCTGCCAGCTGTGAGCGGAATTGCTAACGCGCAGCCTGGCATTGGCGGCGGTGGGGCTGGCATTTACGGCGGTGGCGGTGGCGGGCAGTCAGTGGTTGTGACTGGTACATACACGAGTGTGCCGGCAGGGGGTGGGACGACTGGATCGGCACCGGCCGCCGTGAGCGGGGGAGGTGGCGGAAGCGCCGCACCGTCCGGACCGCCACTGGAGTTCGTTCCGACGACTGACTCCGGTATGACGTTTGTCCGGAATGCTGATACCGGTGCCCCGATGGCGATGAACGTAGTCAACGATGACGGCACAACATGGTCCTGCGAAGCGGTGGGGCCATGTGTACAAATTCCGGACGTCGGGCTTCCAGCGACACCTCCCGTGGTCGATGTTATGACCGTGGTCGGCCAAGCGGTCACCGCAATGCAGTTGGACCCACCGGGAATAGGGATTACCCCGAACCCCGCCAGCACAGGTGCTGTAGGCCTGGTTGGTCTACCCGGCTGGTTCTGGGTCTCTGACCCACGGGAATCCACAGTCGGCCCCGTGACCAGAACAGCGGCTGGACCCGGCGTTGTCGTCAACGCCACGGCTGTCAATACTTCCGTGGTCGTCAATTGGGGGGATGGATCCTTGCCATCGGTCTGCCCGGGCGCGCTCCTGCCATTCACGCCGTATACCGATGTCGCGCAGGGGCTTCCGAGCCCGACGTGTGGGAATATCGTCTACCACAAGACGTCGACTACAGAGCCGGGTGGGACGTTCAAGGTCTCCGCGACATCGAACTGGCTCGTCACGTGGACTGCAACGACTCCCAATGGGACCGTCGGTGGAGTTATTCCCACGCCGCTGACCTCGCGTACCGAAGTTCGGATAGGTGAACTGCAGGTTTTGGTCACCAACTAGAGCCGTTCGCCGCGTTCCGGGTGCTCGAAATTGGGGACGAATCCGGCTTGACGGTTTGTAGGCTGGCGTCCATGTTTGATCGGTTGACTGTCGATGTCACGATTCCACCTGAGCTGGCCGGGGGACAGGTGCAGGCCTATTTGGAGGACCTGGGTTTCGACGTCGCCCGCACGTCCGCGCCGGACGTGTGGGCGTTGACGGAGCCGGCTGTTGGCATGGACTCTGTTGATTTCATGACGGTCCGCACCTTGTTCGGTTCTGACGATGTGGTCGACGACGTGCTCGTTGATCTTCCGCAGGACAGCTATGCCTCCCGTTTGGACGAGTCTCGAATCGAGAAGGAACGACTTCGCGCGATCACGCAGATCGGCGCGGGGGGTATGGGGTCGCTTCTGTATGCCTTGCAGTTGCCGGTCATCACCGCCCCCGATAAGTCTTTGTCCGCAGCAGTGCAGGACGTGCGTCGCGATTTGGCCGGAATTATGGACGACGACGATGAGCATCCGTTCGACGAGCACGCTACGCATGTTGTTCGCTATGGCGACTCTACGCACCGTCGGATGAGGTTCCCTGGGTTCGTGTTGCGTCTGAACCAGGACCCCGAACTCCTCGACGACATACGACGCGGGCCGATCAACGTCGACGAGATCGTTTTCGCGTCGGGGTCGTCGATATTGAGCAGTGTTCTGATTCCCGCGAGCCATCTAGGTCCGTTGTTGGCCGCTCGGTCGCCTTGGGTGTGGGCGTTTCAGGCGAACAGGGTGTCCGGTGCGGTGATTTTTACCCTCGGCAGAGATATTTCGGGGCGCTCCAGTATTCCGTTCGAGGCACATCAGGTGCTTCCCCGATCACCAGTGGACCGCCTTCCTCAGCGGCAGGAGCCCCCGCCACGTCCGGAGGCGTGGGGTGTCGCTGTCGCCTGGTGGGTTTCTCAGATGAATACAGTGCTCGGGCACCTCCTGAACCCCTGCTTGTTCGGAAATGCCAACGGCAATTATCTCCCCTATGTGCAGCAGAACCGGTTGATGGAATTCGCGGATCTTCTACAACGAGTCACCTCGACGCTGCTGTCGCTGCACGACGATTACGCATCCGGAGTT
This sequence comes from Rhodococcus sp. AW25M09, assembly GCF_000333955.1. Taxonomy (GTDB): domain Bacteria; phylum Actinomycetota; class Actinomycetes; order Mycobacteriales; family Mycobacteriaceae; genus Rhodococcoides. The sequence goes on along the minus strand of NZ_CAPS01000145.1, from coordinate 26,066 downwards.
CTGATGTGGTCAGCAATGGACCTGATCGAGTCGACCTGGCTTTCATGGGATCTCACAACACTCTGCAAGCCCTCGATCGCCGCGAAAGCGCTGCAGGAAGTCCGAGATCGTATGCCTGCTGATGTTCAGGCGGTACTGCTTCCGTACGCCGCTTACGGTGTGGAGGCGTTGACCGAAGTGGGAGAAGGGTTCTTCATCAAGAACTATCGCGGATCGGAGAAGGTGATTCTGAGGCTCCCTGGTGGAGCGGAGAAAGCCCTGTCGCTCGACGACGCAGTGAGTCAGCTCATGCGTGCGCGCAGAAACACTACACACGGGTTCGACAAACCTGATCCCGTCCGCGACCGACTGTTCGCGCAGCATGACGGCCGGCGGCCAGAGACGCTGATGTACCTGCCGCTGCTGTATTTGATGTACATCATGTCCGATCCTGATGACCTGAGACGTCGTCTGCTCCGCCGATCCGCTCGAAGAGACAGGACGCATTGAGGGGTGTTCACATACGTTGCCGGTGGTGTGCTGAGAGAATGTTGCGGTGAGCGGCATGGCGCGCCGGGTGATGAGTGAAGTGTGGCCGAGGAGGTTCGGCGCAGCCAAAAATGATGTCGAAGAAGAGGCGCTAGCAGTGGAATCGAACGACCGGGGTCCGCGCGAGAACGCTTCACCGGACGCCGCTGCTGGTCAAGAGGTCGCGCCCGAGCTCGACCCGGTAGGTGTCGAGCTGAGTCCGGCGGCAATCGAGATGGTGCATGCGAGCATCGAACGGACGCTGGATTCTCAGGAACGCCGAGTGACGAGCATCGATCAGCGCGGGGGTGTGTTGCTGGGCTTCGCAGGCATTCTGGTGGGGATCGTGTTGCGCAATCCCGCGGGGATCGGTGTGTGGGAGGTTGCCGGTGCTGCGCTGGCCGGTGCAGCGGCAATTATGGCGGCATTTGTGATTGCACCCAATACCGCGTCGGGGCTCAACCCGGAAGTGGTGTTGGAGGAGTATTCGACCGTCGATGAGACGACGGGCCGGTTCGAGATCGCGTCAACTCTGGTGTCGATCTATCAGGTGACCGAGATGCGGCTTCGGAGCAAGCTGATGCGGTTGCGGATCACGACGGGTCTGTTGGCTGGATCTGTGCTGGTGTTGCTCGTGGCGGCTATCATTCGGATGTAGGAGGACCATCATGGCTACGGTGAACGAGCAGCAGAAACCTGATCGACCGGTGGGCTCGGCGAGCCCGGCGACGGCGTCGCGGCGTCGCAAGGTGGCTTTGCGTCCCAATCCTCGGCTGGTGGGTAACTACGAGGGCAGTTCCCGCACGATCGACGAAGTGCGACGCCAGATAGAGAAGCAGCAGGGGGCGTCGGCGTGACGGCCTCGAAAGATCAGAACCCACCATCGGGGTCGTCGGGTCCACGTGCCAGCGCGCGCCCTGTGGTGGTGGTCCCGACATCGGCTGCGGGTGATCGCACCATTGTTCGGGCAGCACCCAACGAGAGAGCTATCCGCAGCATCACTGCGGGCGCTGTGGTTCAAGTTGAGAGGCCTGCAGTCCGCCGCGAGCGCTGACTTCGCTCACACCCTCACCTGGCGCTCTGCGTCGACTCCGATCCGCGACAAGTGGCAACGGTAGATCGCCGTCTCGGCCGAACACCGGATGTTCCGGACAATCTCTGAGACGGTGAAGGTATGACACCGAAACGCACCGCCGCAGGTGACAAACGCGCCCGCAAGGTCCAGCAACGTCGAAAGCGACTCGCGCAACAAGGCATCTCACGTGAGCAGCACGCTTCGCTGGTGCTCGCGCGCAGCGGCGATCCCTCGTTCGTGCAACGGCGCACCAACGCCGACGGTGGGCGCACCCTGTCGTGGAGCAATGACACGGTGGGTGGTGCGGAGCTCAACGACGCTCTCGAAGAGCAGCGACAGGCGTTTCGGGACAAGTTCGGCCGAGATCTCGGGCCCAACGATCCGTTGTTCTTCGACCCAGCTGCTGACACGCCGCAGGAGATCAGTGAGGAGACCTTGTTGGCAGACGTGGACTCCCTGATCGACAAGGCCCGCGAAGCAGGGGAGAACCCCGCCTACTTCCAAGCATGGCGCGACACCGGGTTCTTACTCACCGAACACAACATGCATCTGTTCTCCGCGTCGGACATCGACGAATGGAATGCTGCACTCGAACGGCATTGGGACGAAGCGGGATTCGGGCCGTTCGACGATGGACATTAGGACCGACTATCGGTGTACACCCTCACGTGATGGTCCCCGTACAACCTCATATGTAGGTGCTCGGCGAGTCCTGTCGTAACTCGCCCACGACAAGGGCCACCCTTCGAATCGTCTACCGCCAAAGTTGACGAACCCGAAGGGTGGCCCTTGCCATGATCCTAGATGGAGAGTCTTGGATGAACATCCGACGTTTCAAAGCCCTGCACGAGGCCGGCGCGACCTATGCCGACATCGCCCGCGAATGCGGCTGCGATTGGCGCACTGTCCGCCGATACCTCGCCGACGATGCACCCACGCATCCACCGCAGGGAACCTCGAGAGCAGGAACACAACCCCGAGCGATCACCGACGACATCGCCGCACTGATCGAAGAGATGCTCCGCGCCGACATCACCATCGCAGCCTCGGTCATCCACGAACGCCTCACCAACGAAAAGTCCGTGACCGTGAACTACCAACGAGTCAAAATCTATTGCAGCACAGCCAGACCCATCATCCGAGACGAACTCGGCGCAGAAGAATCCGGGCTCGGCAATCTACACCGCCGATTCGAAACCATCCCCGGCGCCCAAGCACAAGTCGACTGGGGCGATGAAGGCGATCTCTTCGGCACCGGACGCAAGGTCTACTCCTTCCACATGGTCCTCTCGTTCTCCCGTGACCCATTCTGCTGCTACACCCACTCGATGGACGCCGCCGCGTTCTGGGGCAGCCACATCCGAGCCTTCGCGCACTTCGGTGGCGTCCCGGGTTCGATCGTCTACGACCGCACCAAAACCATTGTCCGCAAACATGTCCGTCCCGGACATGCTGTCCCGTTGCATCCAGCAGCCGTCGCATTCTCCGGGCACTACGGCTTCGACATCGACGTCCTCGCCGCGTACCGGCCCACCGGCAAAGGCCGTGTAGAACGGCAAGTGAAGATCGTTCGGGATCACGTCCTGGCCGGTCGCACGTTCACCGATCTCGCTAGCACCGACCGCACCTTCATGGACTGGGTTCCGATCCGCCGGACTCAGGTGCACCGTACTCACCGTGAGGTCATCGGGACCCGCGCCGTCGTCGATCACGCGGCGCTACGTCCTGCCCCGGCCGAGCCGTATCTTGTCGCCGAAGCCCACCTACGGCGCATCGGAAACGACGCGCTGATCTCGTTCGAGGCATCGCTCTACTCCGTACCCGCCGACCGCGTCCGGGCAGGTCAACGAGTACAGGTACGCGCCGGTGCCGACAACATCGCCATCGCCACCCTCGACAGTGCCGGCGGTACCGTCCTGGCCGTCCACGCTCGCTCGCAGGTCCGCGGCGCCTGGGTCGTCGACCAGGCGCACTGGGCGTCACTGCCCGACGGTCACACCCGTGCCACCACCGACGGACGCGTCGATACAAACCCCGCGGAGGGCACACCGTCACCTTCGGTCGACGCAGGCGACCCGTTGACCGCCAAAGTCATCTCACTCGTCGGACACGTCCACGTCGAACATCGACCACTGTCCGCCTACGCCGTCTGACCGTGAACCACTATCCCACAGCATCTTCCACGACAGGACACCGTTCATGAGTTCACTGACCACCCAACGGATCATCGACAACGCCCTCCGGCTCGGCCTCGGTCACACCGCCGAATCGGTCACCGAATCCGCCGCCCGCGCAGATTCCGCGCGGATGGGATACCTCGACTTCGTCGACCACCTCCTCGCCGAAGAAGTCGCAGTCCGAGAATCCCGGCGGTTCCGCAACGCCCTCAAACTCTCCGGGCTTCCCCATCACAAAACCCTCGACGACTTCGACTACACCTTCCAACCCGGACTCGAACCGCGCCGCATCCGAGACCTTGCCACCCTCGAATTCCTCACCGGCGCAGGGAACATCGCGATACTTGGACCACCGGGAGTAGGGAAAACGCATATCGCGATCGGGCTGGCGGTCGCTGCCTGCCAAGCCGGAAAGTCGATCTACTTCACCACCCTCGACGACCTCGTTCGAAAGCTCAAAGCCGCCGACGCAGCAAACCGGCTCCCCCGGCAACTCGCGAACCTCATGCGCCCATCTCTGCTGGTCATAGACGAGGTCGGATACCTCGCCCTCGACCGCGACGAAGCCAACATGTTCTTCCAGCTGATCAGCCGCAGATACGAGAAGGGCTCCACGATCATCACAAGCAACAAGCATTTCACCGAATGGGGAACCGTCCTCGGCGACGACGTCCTCGCCACCGCGATCCTCGACCGACTCCTTCATCACTGCGACGTCCTGGCCATCAACGGCCCCAGCTACCGGCTCAAAGACCGGCAAGGGCTTGTCACACCAGTGGAGGCACCGGCATCATGAACCTGCCGGACACCGACACGTCAGGTCGTACACAGACCGACACGTGAGGTCGTCCACCGATACCGACGGCATGATCTGGCGGCTGCAGCAAGTCCGAGAGTGGTGGTGAAATTCCCACGCCGCTGACCGCGCGCACGGAAGTCCGGATGGGCGAACTTCAGGTTTGGTCAGATTGGTGCTGTATCGCGCCGAACGGCAATTGCACCCTCGCGCGCTATTTGCGCCGCGCAGCGCACGGTGCAGGTCACCGCGATTTCACATCGCTCGGATGCCTACCGCTGAGCAGATTGCACAGCTACCGGACTATTTTGCGGAGATCAAACCTCGCTCACGTAGCGCTTCCACCAATGGTGGGTGGGTCGCGGTCTCCATCCAACGCGCTTTCCGGTCTGTCTTGCTTTTGAGCGAGTCAGCTACAGCTCCTCGCAGAATTCGGAGGGCATCTTCGATCGCCTCGCGATCGGCGTGATCGCGATCGAACCAACTCATGTCCGCACCGATGACCCGTTGGTACTGCACCAGCGCACCGTCCTTGTTCACTCCCGCTGTCTCCAGCAGGTCGAGCGAACCGATCGAGAAGACCAGAGCCCGAGTGATCGTGGTCGGCATCCCGCGCCGGTTTGCTTGATAGACGGTCGGATCGACAATCCGGCCCATCGCCGGAATCCACAACACCAGGTGCCCGGTCCACCATGTGTCCGACTCCCACTTCGGTGTGCGGCTCCCCAGCTCCACCCACTGCTCGTCCGACCACGCCACCTGCCCGTACACGACCAGCGGCTCGGCCTCGATCCCGTAGTCACGCAATGCCGGAATCAAGCATCGCACCGCAGCAATGCAGGTGCCCGAAAAACCGCCCTCGGTGTAGGCCTGCCAGATCTGGCAATGCCGGTCGATGATCTGCACCTCTGCCGGTGCGGTCACGCCAGGATTCGCAGGGGGACGGATCCCCGCTACCGGTGGTGTGACGTACCCGGCCCGCTGCGCCCATTCCGGCATTGCAGCAGCTCCTGGACCGCCGCGCGATCGCCCTGGCCCCTTGCCTGCGCCTTTGCGTTTCTTGCTCACCGGTGACATCTCGACGCTCCCAACTCGACTCGACTCTCTGCCCCGACGCAGAAGTTCCGCTTCAGACCGTATCGGCGAGGTACGACACTCTCCGCACGCAAGCCAAGACCCTCCATCACTTCGGGTTGACATGGTTGACATGACGGGGGCGGCCGAGGATGATCGGGGTATGTCCACTGTCGAGAAGGATTTCGAGGTCATGGCGCACCGGCTGGTCGAGGCCAGTGGCGCACCAGACGAGCGTGATCTGGCGTATGCGATAGCGGGTCTGAGTGGCATCGTCGACGGTTTGAAGGCACGTCGCGCGTGGAGTGAGCACGTAGGGGAGATCTTGACCCCGAGTCAGGCCCTCGACGTTGCGGGGTGGACGCGTGCTGCCTTGAGCAAGGCTGTGAAAGAGAACCGCGTTCTTCGGTTGACGGGCAGCAACGGCAAGTACGGCTACGCCGCGGCGGGCTTCACCGATGCACAACCGGCGAAGCCGATTCTCGGTATCCAGGAGGTGCTGCGTGTGTGGGCGGGGCAGGATCCACGCGGCTGGTTGGTGGTTGCGTGGCTGACGACCGAACAGCCAGAGCTCGACGGCCGCACACCGCGGCAAGCCCTTCTCGACGGGGACGTGCCTACCGTGGCTCGCGCCGCCCGGGCTGCGGTCAGTCGGCTTGCGGCGTGAGCGCTGAACGCGCCGTCGTTCATCTGTTCGAGCCCAAGCCCGTCGGTGAATTGGCAGAGCGATTTCCGTCGTGCGTCTACCCGGCTGGGACCGAGCTGTTTCGATCGCATCAGGCCAGTCTGGGGCCGTGGTGGTACTCATCGAATGGCGGCGGCAGGTTCGACCTCGAAGCCCCTGATGGGACGTGCTACCTGGCCGAAGACGAAGTGGTCACTCTTCTGGAGATTTTCGGTGGCCAACAGGTCGTGCCGAGATACGAGGTCGATGCGCGCGCAGCGTCGACGATCACGTTGGATGCTGATATCAGGCTCGCTGATCTGACTTCGAACACCGGTGTTGCGCTCGGTGTTACGGCAGAAATCTTTACTACCGCCGACTATCCGCTGACGCAGCGGTGGGCGGCCGCGTTACGGATGGCCGGGTTCGAGGGTCTGCGGTACTGGGCCCGCCACGACCTCGAACATGCCCGGCGGTGCATTGCACTGTTCGGGCAAGCGGGGGTGGCCGGCAAGGAGCATCGTCATACCGTCCAGGCCACGGTCACCCTGTCCGAGCGAGCGGATCTGCTTGAGCGGTGGCGTGAAGAAACCGGTGTCACGATCTTGGATGTTCCGGACCTGCTGTAGCGCCCGCCGGAGGATCAACCGGCTGGAACGTTGCTAACGAAACTTACAGTAAGTACTGTAAGTCCTATGAAGATCAGCGCGCGTCCTCTGCTCGACAATCCCGTCGACGCCGAACTGTTCGTCGGACGGCAAAGTGAACTCACTGCGATCTGGGGCGGGTTGAATGCAGAGCTCAACGTTCTGGTGACGGGCGACCGCGGCGTAGGCCGAACGTCGCTCCTTCGACAGTTGCAGCTCGACAGCCGAGCGCCGCTCAGCGGTGCCCGGCGCGAAGGCGACTTCCCGATGAGCTTCGTTCGGGTCGAGGGGATCTCGGACGGCCGTGACATGCTCGCTCGCATAGTTGAACAGGTCACCGGCGAACCAACAGTCGACAGTGACGGGCCCGACGTCCTGCTGCGGCAATTGAGCGACTTTCGCCTGCAGTTCATCGACGACACGCTTCGGCGATGGGCAGCAGAAAGCGACGACGGCACTACTCCGACCGGAACGCGCCTGTATCCGGTGATCATCGTCGACGACGTCACCGCCTCGGCCGGACACGCACTGTTCGGGCGGTACCGCGACGAGGTGTGGGCGACGGGATACCTGTGGACGGTGTCGGTGCGTGAAAGTGACCGCCAAGGTCTCATGACTCCGCCGGCAGACGCATTCTTCGAGAAGGTCGTCGACGTGGCTCCGCTCTCGACGGCGGAGAGCATCGAGTTCATCAATCGCCGCGGCGGGATCGACATGGAATCGATAGCAGACACGCTTACTGGCGCAGTCGGTGGAAATCCTCGGGATCTGGTGGGCGCTCTGCGGGGTCTCCTGCAGGACCCTGGGTCGTACGAGAACAACGCTCGGGCCATCGGAGCCAGAGACGATGCCATATTCGAATTGGGCCGCCCAGCGTCGATGCTGGCCGCCGAGATGAAGGCGCGGGGACCGGTAAGCGCATCGGACTATGAGCTGCTGAGAGCGCTGGGCTGGACACGTCCGCGCGCTGTGCAGGTCTTCAAGCAGCTCTACGAGAAGGGGCTGGTCCGAAGCAGCGAAGTTTCATCGGGTCAGGGACGTCCGCGGCGTGTGTATGAGCTGACTCCGCCGGCGGAATGGCTGCGGACCGAACACGCTGATCCGGAGGCCCAGAAATGAGTGGAGACCTACTGCATCAATTGCGGGACTCGAGAGCCTTCGACCCGTCGCCGGATCCGGATCGTATGTGGCAGGTCCATGTGCCGTTCGATGTCCTCGCTGGGCCCATGGGTGGGGATTACGAGCAGGCCTTCATGGATGCTGTTCGGCGTCGTGAGCGTGTGGCACTGATCGGTGCGAGCGGTTCGGGAAAGTCCTCGATCACCGAGTACGTCATGGGTGTGCTGCAATCCGAAAAGGTTGCGGCACTGAGGATCAGGATGGGGATTCAGGGCGACTCTCTCGTCTCCGACCCGGCTGAGTTTCCGCGTTTGTTGGTCAACACCGTAGCCAGACAGCTCGAACAGAATCGCGCGGTCCAGAAGGTTGCTCGGGAAATGCGCGGAGGTTCCGCACATCGACCGGTCAAATTCTCGGTCGGTCTCCCGTGGTTGGCCGGCAATCTCGCGATCGAGCTCGGCAGCGTGGTGAACGAACCATCGCAAGGTGAGGACGTCGTGGATCAGGCCATCGGGGTCCTGGAACTGATTTCACGCAGCGGCGTGAGTCCGACCCTCGTGCTCGATGACACAGACCAGTGGATACGTCGTCCAGGGATCGCCGTCGATCCAGAGCCGCGGATCGCGATGTTCTTCGGCTCGACCTTGAGAATGATCGCCGAACGACTTCCAGCGGCATGCGTCGTCGCCGTCCATGACGACTACATCAACAGTCCCCACTACGAACAGGCCCGCGAATACCTGAACACTCGAATCACGTTGCCTGCCCTGGCTAATTCAGCCGCACTGGGCTCGATAGTCGGTAAACGGGCTCGCAACGCCGTGGGAAATCCGAACCTCGGCGCGATCGACGTCATCGACGATGACGCCCTCCAGCATCTCTTCGACCACTACGTGGCCGGGCGTAGTGTCCGCCGAGAGCTGGTCGTATTGCAGGATGCGTTGGTACGAGCGTGTTCCGTAACAAGCGAAACCATCGAAGCCGCTCACATCGTCACGGCGATCGCTGCAGCTTAGGACACGAACAGCGGCGGAGATGGGCCTCGAATACTCAGCGTGAACTGCAATCCGGGTTCCCAATCCCCTTGCAGCTTCAGTAGTAGGTGTGAAACTGCTTGGCCTTATCCACCGCAGAGACGACCTCCTCATCGAGGCCTTGAACTTCTCGTTCGATCGCGCTTGCTCGTCGCTTCATGCCAGCTCTGGCGAGCCACGGTGACCACATCAGGCGACTGAGCTGTGCTGCTGACAAGCGCACGGATCGACCTAAGACGGTGTTGATTCCACCTGCCTCTTCCTGGCCGTCTTTCTGCTCTACGTCGTCGTCGCTCATCAGGCGCGCCGCAGTGGCCAGTTGGATGTACAGACGCAGTGGTCGTCGCGGAACCCGTGCGATGATCGCGGCCGTCTCGAGCTCGCGGATACTGTCCTTGAACTGCTGAAACGATGAATCGGAGGACGACGCCCCTGCCCACCGGGTGCGCTCGGTGATCGCCAAGTACCGGAGAACATCGCTGCGCAGTTGACGGCGTTGCTGACTGCCGATCAGGTACTGGCCTGCAAAGGATCCGATACCGAGAGCTCCGATGATCGAGGCCACACCGCTGATATCCATTTCGTCAGAGTATTCGGGTCCAGAACAGAGGGTCGCTCGATGCAACGTGAGAGGTGAATCGGTCATTTTGCCGACCGCACCTATTGCGTGAGTTGTCGTTCCTGTTTCGTGAATTTTGTCGCTGCTCGAAGTGTCCACCTCCGCAGGCATAATCATGGCCTGATGTAGCTGATCAAACTTTGTAGAATGGCGAATTCCCAGTCAGGGCCGTAGTCAATCTGCGATCAATGGAATGTCCGAATCCGCGCGGTGCGATCGGAGTGCAAAGCAGTCCCATGCGGCTACGGAGCGGAGAAAGTGTGACATGACGGTTGTCGACCAGAAGGCTTCGGAGCAGGAGAATGTCGAGCATCGCGCCCGCCAGCCGCAGAAACGCGCGCAACGGACCCGCGCCGCGCTGATCACAGGTGCGGCTCGAACTATTGCATGTGAGGGCAGCGGGGTCACGGTGAACGATCTGATACAGGCTGCAGGGGTGACCAAAGGAAGCATGTACTTCCATTTCCCATCGAAGGACGCTGTTGTTCATGCAGTGATCGATGAGGCTGCTCGACGATGCGATTTCCTTCGCACTCCCCGCACGTCCGCGGGACACACAGTGGCCGATGTTCAGGGCTTGCTCGGCGACTACTTCACCCATGCGAGGCGGTACTGGTCTTTGCGGGCAACAGCGGTGTTGTGGACCGATCTCCACTACGAGGCCGCGGCACGAGCCGCGACCTACGACCCTCTCAAGGCCGCGGTCCTGGCGTTGCTGGCCGGCGACGGCAGCGTGCCGTCGCCGGCATCGGTCGACGCTGCCGAGGCTGTCATGGCCATCGTGTGTGGCGTGACAACCACCGCCGGTCCGGGAAGTTTCGGCAACGGCGGTGATCTCGACACCGTCCTACGGTTGACAGGCCCCGTGCTCGCCGGCGGTGCAGTAACGGCATGAACAGCGGTGGTGCGGAGATCCGAGAGGCATTGATCGCTGCCGGGTATCCGGAGCCCGATGTCTTCGACGAGCCGGGCCAGCTCACGTTGTCATGGGGAGCTGGTGTCGGAGTCCGAGAGATATGTGTGAGCCCTTCAGGTCTGGTCACAGTGTGGGTCGCCCACACGCCCGACGCGGTCTTTGCGTTGGGACCGTCACGCCAGTCAGCAGCGGAGTGGGTGTCGCTTCTGCACCCGCTGATTGCGGAACCGATCGCGCGCACATCCGAATCGATCTCCCGGGTGGTCGAGCCTGCGGCCGAGGTCGTTCGGAGCGCATCGGTAGTGCGGCTCGAGCACGATGCAGACAGTGCAACGAGCTACGCGATCTACACCGACAGTGCTCGGGTCTGGGTTTCGGCGATGAGCGGGCCAGAGACTGTGGCCTCGCTGTCGGGTACAGCTCGCGGTCTGCAACTGGGGATCTCGTCGGACACCCTGATGGCCATACCGTCGGCGTACAGCGGAACCGTGATGGTCAACCCCGGCCTCGCTGCAGCAGCTGCGATAGCGGACCGGGGGCTGTGGTCGCCGGCCGTTGCGTTCCGGCGAAACCGCGTGGTCTCCGATCGAGAGGTGCCGAACGATGAAGGCCGAGCGATGCGGCCTGCCCTTCTCTGTTCGCTGCCTCGAATTTGCGCGCCGACCATCAGATTGAAGACAGGCGAGTGCGGTACGTACAACGATGCGATCGCCGTTTCGGAGATGCTGCTGCGCGAAGCAATAGCAGCGAATCGAGTTGCAGCGTTCGAGAAATGAATCCAGGAACCCCATGTCCATGGCGGGGAGCATCACCTGCGACGACTGCAGACTCGCTGTCGAGTGCGGCACGGACCACGACTCGTGATGCAACGAAATCGTAGGGGCCTCGAGGGCGGGTGGTTGTACGAATCCAGCGGAGACCTTGCCCGCGGTGTGCTCGCAAAAAGACGCGAAATACCACCTGGTCAGGCCGACAACTTAGGCCTGACAACATGTCCTTGGCCGTTAGTGCGCGGCGTTGTACGCCTCTTCGACGTCGGCGGGTATACGGCCGCGCTGACTGACCTTGTAGCCCTTGTCGATCGCCCACTTGCGGATCGCTCGGGTTTGCGCAGCATCACGCTTGGCAGGTGAGCCGCCAGAGGTGGCCGGATCCGTAGTGGCCGTGGGGGAGGGCTTGCGCTTACGTCCGCCTACGCGAGTGCCATGGTCGATGTAATAGTCCAACTTTCGGTGAAACTCGTTGGCGTTCTTGGTTTTCAGGTCAATTACGTAGTCGACACCGCTGACAGAGAATTCGATTGTCTCGCCTCCATTCTCGTCGATGACAGATCCATCGATGTCGTCGACCAGCTGGACGGATACGTGTTTGGCCATAGTGAAGAAACCCTCTCGTAGAAATCTAGCGAAGACAGTGAGTGAGCGTATAACGGCTCTAGTTGGTTGCGATAACTGTGGCGCGCCCGCGCGAGTGGTTCGGATGCAGGATCGAGGGAGTGCAGTTATGGGCAGCGCTCTATTCGTTGGCGACGGTGAAGCCCAGGTCGGGGCGAGAAAGCTGGAAATGGGGCCGGTGGTGGAATCGAAGCTGTTGGATGGGTGGATGATTCTGGATTGGCGGCGCGCTCCGTCCCCCTCCTATCGGGAGTTCAAGCAGATGGTTCGGCGGTATCGGCCGTCGAGTTTGATTCCGGTCCTGGCGCGGTTCTCGGCGGAGCGTTACGGAGAAGGTGAGTGGTCGGGCGACGTGCGTTTGTGCCCGCCTTGGGGAGTGGCCGCGATCGCGCGTGAGTCGATCTTGTACGGAAACGAGCACCGTCACAGGGAGGTGGACCAGGGCGCTGTGGCTCGGCTTCTGTTGGAATTAAATGGTTCTCACGACAGGATCGAGGGTGCGGCCACGATCTTGACGCCCATAATTTACGAACAGTTCCCGTACCAGGAATCCGAGTTCGAGGAACTGTCACGTATCTACGCGCTGTTCGAAGATCCGACTCTGGGCCCGGAGCTCGACTGGACCGAGGTGTTCGGAATGCAACTGAACGAGGCTGTGCGGGCAGCGTTGGTCTTACGTGTGTGGGTGACCAAGAATGGCGGCAGGTTCGACCCGTCGATCATGGACCTGGACTACATGCAGGAAATATTCGACACCGTCGCGCCACGCGAGCAAATCGAAACGCTCGCTCAGGTTCTCACCGCCACAGTCTCCCAGGCCAAAAGCGCGAACGACGCTGCCCCCTCGCTCGAACCAGCGCGGCGGCGCTACGGTTTCAACCCGCTGTCCGCCCTTCCGCTCGTCGATCTGGGCGAGTACGGGATCTGGGCACCACAGGTGATGTTGGTCGACCGCGCCTTGTATCCCAGCAATCTCTACTACCGCGGAATCAGCACCTGGGGGAAACGATTCGCGGACATCCTCGGCACCCGGACCGAGGCATATGTCGGACGACAACTGAAAGTTATCGCCGACGAGAGCGACCTTCACGGTGAGATCACATACAACGAAGGCAAGAACCAGAAGAAAAGCGTCGACTACATCTGGGTGACACCGAAAGCCGTAATCTTGGTCGAGGTCAAATCCGCGCGGATGAAACTCGGTGCACGAGCCGGAGACGCTTCTCTTCCCGCCAATACAGAGCAGTACCTGTCCAAGGCCCGCGAGCAGCTCGACACGACAGCGGATCTGATCACCTCCCGAACGCCGCCGTTCGACCAGTTCCCGACAGATCGCCCTATCGTCGGACTCGCCGTTACCTGCGAACCGTTCTACCTGGCCAACTCCACCTTCGATGAGTACGGAAGGGCCTCGACCATCCCGTCGATGGTGCTCTCCCTGAGAGAGCTCGAGCACTGGGTCTGTCAGCCGGCTGCCGAGGCCGTCGACGTGCTGCTCGCGATACTGCGCGACCCCGAGCGCCGTACGTATCCGTTCGGTGTTGCGCTCGGCGCGCTGCCCAGTGTCCACAACCCGATCCTCGCCGAGGCGTGGAAACAGTACGACTTCCTCGAGAATCAGATCCCGTTGTCGCCATCGGACTGGTGACGCCCGGCAATAGCAGGAACACACTACGAACTGAAGACCTACGACATCGACTCTGGAATTCGGTGCAGGCGCATATTCTGATCGGGTGATTCGTTACGTGCGGTTCGTCGCTGAAGCCGCGTGGTGGCTGCTGCAGGTGGGATTGCTGTTGCTGATCGAGATCGTGTCGGTGGGTTTCGCCGATCCTCGCTACCCTTCTGCGCCACGGCTGGACCGTAATCTCCGTGGGCACGTCCCTAAGCCCGAACGAATCGGTCATCGATCGAAGTGAAGATTGTCGTGCACTAACGCGTTCGAGTCGGGAGTCGGCTCGGAAACTTGGACTGTTCGTGGTGTCCGGTCCCGACGCTAATGTGCAGCGGTAGAGACGATTCAATGATCACCTCGGCTTGGGCGGAGGTGAAGTCCCATAGTCGGAGGGGGTCAGAAAACGTGAACATTGACAGTGGCAGTGACTCCGGAGGTCGGGTGCTGGACAGGTTCGGCGCGATGATGACCGAATTCGAGGTCGGGATGTCTGGCGTGAATACTTCGCAGGTCGATGTGGTGTGGCCTTCGGAGCCACGGGAATGAAGGGCCGCCAGCTGATCGTCGTCGATGTCCACACCACAGGCCCCTCTTTCGAGGCCCACGATGTTTTCGAGCTCGCAGCGATCGATGTCGCCTCAGGTCGCGTATGGGATCTCGCGCTTCCGATCGAGGCGCGACAGCTCGAGCGGGCGGATCCGACGTTTCTTCAGCTCAGTGGGTACCACCGTCGACGGTTGGAGGAAAAGGCACAACAGGATCTGCCCGCCATCGCCGTCGAGCTCGCAGCGCTCGGTGATGCACTGGCAGGAAACACTCTCGGTGGTGCGGATCCGGAGATCCACGCTGCCTTTCTGAGCAAGCTCCTGCACCGGCACGGTGTCCGTGCGCGGTGGCATCACCTACCTGCAGACATCGCGGCGTTGACCGCTGGTGCCCACGGAATCTCGGCAACCAACATCCCTCGCCTGGAAGTGTGCTGCGAACTGTGGAATGTTGCGCTTCCGGAGTTCCCGTCGGCGATGGAGCGCGCGCAGGCCGTTGCGGAGTGTTTCGCTGCGTTCGACCGCAGTAGTGGCCGAGAGTCGATGATGGCAACTCTGGGATGGGACTAGACCGAATGAGCAGGGACGTTGTGGACGGCGTGGCAGCGACAGATAGGTGAGGACCTCCGGGTATCGGCTCAGGTGTCAAGGACGTTGCTCGAGGGAGTGCAGTCGGGCGGTACCGCCGGTAGTCCTTCACTGGCGCGGAGCTTTTCGGCCATCGAGATCAACAACATCTGCGATTCCTCGGGAAGATCGAACGCTCGCGTCGACAACCGCCGCAGACCAGTGTTTCGGAGTTGGGTGAGTGTCAACTTCAGAAGACGGCTGCACTCTTTGCAGGCGTTTCGAGGGTGAGTGCACGTGTCTTCTGACATTCTGATGTCAGAAGTGCGGTGCACGGTCGCACGTTCGGCTCTCGGTGACAGGGAGGCTTGAGATGGACCCCGACAAGCTCGACGTCGTGGAGACCGGTGTGCTGACAGCGTCGGGGGAGCGGTGGTCCCAGGCCGAGGCCCGTTTCGCTGTCCTGGCTCCCTTGCTGGAGATGCATCCGGTGCGTTCGGAAGCGGTCGACGATGCGGCCGAACGACTGGGGTTGTCGCGCCGTCGGGTCTATGCGTTGCTTGGCAAACTCAGGGACGGGACAGGTACGGTCACCGATCTTCTGACGAAGGTCTCGCCGGGTGGGCGTGGCCGCAGCCGAGTAGCGGCTGAGGTCGAAGAGGTGATCGGCGATCATCTCACCCGATATTTTCTTCACCGCCAGAAGCTGAGTGTCGCTGCGCTGCATCGACGTATCGCGTTGGCGTGTCACCGCGCGGGTCTGCCAGTGCCGGCCAGAAACACCGTCACCGCACGAATCGCCGCGCTCCATCCGGCATCGGTGGCCAGGTCACGCGGAGGACCCGATGCCGCCCGCCCACGTCAGTCCGCCGGCGACGATCCACCGACAGTTGCGGGGATTCTCGATCAGGTCCAGATCGACCACACCGTCGTCGATCTGATGGTCGTCGACGAGTACGAGCGTCAACCGATCGGTCGCCCCTACCTGACGATCGCCATCGATGTCCTCAGCCGTTCCGTACTCGGGTTCGTCGTCACTTTGGAGCCGCCGTCGTCGATATCGGTCGGGTTGTGCCTGGGCCGCGTGTGCTGCGAGAAGCAGACATGGCTGGAGGCATGCGAGCTCGCGGAACAGGTGCAGTGGCCGATGGCAGGGAAACCGAAACAGTTGTATCTCGACAACGCCTCCGAGTTCAAAAGCGAAGCGCTGCGCCGCGGATGCGCCCAGCACGCCATCACACTCGAATACCGTCCTCCGGGCCGACCGCACTACGGCGGGATCGTCGAACGCATCATCGGAACGGCGATGACGGCGGTGCACGAGCTGCCTGGGACCACCTTCTCGAACCCAGCGGACCGAGGAAGTTACGACTCGGACAAGCATGCGGCGTTGACATTGCGTGAGTTGGAACGCTGGCTGGTCCTGGCCATAGCCTCGTATCACGCGAGCGTTCACGCAGGGATCGGGAACACTCCGGCCGCGGTGTGGGCCGGCGGGGTCGCCGCAGTTGGTCATGCCCCTCGTGTGGTGCTCGGCGAAACCGCGTTCCTGGTGGACTTTCTTCCCGTCATCCGGCGACGTCTGACGCGCACGGGCTTCGTCCTCGATCACGTGCACTACTTCTCGAACGCGCTCAAACCGTGGGTTGCGCGGCGAGAGGATCTGGGGCGGTTCGTGATACGACGTGACCCACGCGATTTGAGCAGAATCTGGGTCCTCGAACCAGACGGTGCCGGCTATGTCGAGGTGCCGTACCGGACGATGTCACATCCCGCGGTGACACTGTGGGAGCACAGAGCTGCTATCACCCGTCTCCGCGAACAAGGTCGGTCGAACGTCGATGAGGGCGCACTGTTTTCGATGATCGAGCAGATGCGCGAGGTCACCGACCGCTCGCAGAAAGCCACCCGCAAAGCCCGGCGCAACCGTGCCCGCCGCATGCATCTCACCGGCGCCGCGTCTGCGCCGATCCCGGCGATCCACCCGCCGGTGGAGCCTCGAGCGGACGGCGGCACCGCAACGCCGGTCTTCAGCGATATCGAGGAATGGTGAGCCGATGACCGCATCGACAGGAAGCAGCGACGAAGCCACCGAGTCGTCCGGTGAGGATTTGGGGCACCTGCGGGAGTCGGTTCGTCCGCTCGCCGCACTCGACGACGCGGACCGGATCCGGTTGATCCGGTCGGAGAGGTGGATTGGGTATCCGCAGGCCCGTACGGTCATCGACCATCTGGAGACGTTGTTGTCGTGGCCGGACCGACAGCGTATGCCGAACTTACTGTTGCTCGGTCCGACGAACAACGGCAAGTCGATGATCATCGTAAAGTTCCGGCGTACTCATCCGCCGATCAGCTTGTCCGACCGCGAGCAGCTACCGGTGTTGTGCGTGCAGATGCCCCCGGACCCGTCACCCGGCCGGTTCTACCTCGCACTGCTCACAGCGTTGGGAACACCGACCCGACCACGCAATCGGGTCCACGAACTCGAACAGCAAGCATTGATGCTGCTCCGCGCCACCGGCGTACGGATGTTGATCATCGACGAGCTCCACAATGTTCTCGCTGGCCGCGACAACGTCCGCCGCGAATTCTTGAACGTGCTGCGGTTCCTGGGCAACGAACTACGCATTCCTCTTGTCGCTGTCGGAACCCGCGACGCCTACCTCGCCATCCGGACCGATCCCCAGTTGGAGAACCGATTCCATCCCATGACTTTGCCGGTCTGGACCAACACTGCCGACACCAGATCACTGCTGGCCAGCTTCACCACGAGCTTCCCCCTCCGTAAACCCTCGCACCTGACATCACCGGAGATGACCGACTACCTCCTTACTCGCTCCGAGGGCACCATCGGTGAACTGACAACGCTGCTCACTGCCGCAGCAGTGACCGCCGTCGACAGCGGAGAGGAAGCGATGACCTCATCGGTGCTCACGCGCACTCCGTACCTCGGTCCCACGGAGCGACGCCGCCAGTTCGAGCGCCACCTCGCGTGAACGCGCGGCTCGCGGCGATGCCCGGTGATGCGTACGTTCGCCCGTGGCCGCTGCACCCGCCGCCACTGCCAGGTGAGGTCCTCTCGTCCTGGTTGGCCCGGATATGCGAGCTGTATCCGCACATCAGGCCCTCTGACCTTCTTGCAGACCTCGATATCGATTGTGCTGTCGAGGATCTCGACCGCTACACACCGGAGCCGATACTTGCCGAGCTGGCCGGTCGCGGCGCAGTCCCGGTAGAGAGGGTGCGGATGATGACGTTGGCGGGGTGGACACCGTGGTTGCTCGACAGCACCGACCCCGCCGACTGCGACTTCGACACCTACGTCCACCAATTCTCGATCCTGCTACCGGCCGACCTCGCGAGGGAGGATCGACGACGTCGCACACCCACGAGCGAGGCATGGTTGCCGTGGGCGAGCACTCCGCGCAGTCGTGCATGCCCGGCATGTCTCGACAGCCTCGAATCCACTGCTGATATCAACATGACTCTGCTGCAGCAATATCCGGTGCTGAGCAGCTGCCTCGACCACCGTTGTCGACTCGAACCCTGCTCTGCTTTCCCTGGTCATGCAATCTTCTGGGATCAGGTCCGGTTCGGTTCGGACGAACGGGTCTCGCCCGTTCCGGTTCCCTCAGCGGTCACGGACCTCGATCGGCGCAGTACCGAGGCTCTGACGACGGGATGGGTGGAACTCGGCCCAGGCCGGGTGCACGCCGCAGTGTGGTTCCGGCTTCTGCGCACCGTCGTCGACGAAGTGTCCACACCACTGGTTCGCACCGGACGGTGGGCGACGAGACTCGTTGCGATCTGGAAGGCCGCCGGTCGTTCTCGCCCGCTCCGGACCGCGTGGGTTCCGTTCGAGGACCTGCACTGGGACGAGCAGGCGACAGTCCTCGAGGCCGCAGCGATCGGCATCGCAATGGTCGAGAGCAGTGAGATCGACGCCGGCGGTGCACACGCATCTCTGCTGCGCCCACGACCCTACGAGCCGGTCGATCCCGGGACACCTCCGACGCGCTCGTCTTATCCCGCACCCGAGCGCGATTTATGGGCCGACGCGCACGCTGCGGCCGAGGCCGCCATCGCGGCAGCGCGCGTCGATCCCGCATCCGCCAGGTCGTTGTACAACTTCCTGCGCTGGGGGTGCCGCACCGCGGCGGAGCTGGATGAGACGGTGCAACTGTTCCTCGACCACGGGATCCCGCTGCAACATCCGCCGACATAGCTATCGCCCGATGGAGCGGGGTTGTCCGCGACGATGCATACGCGGCGTCAGCCGAGAAGTCCGTTTTCGCGCCGGGGTCATAGTCACCAACGTTATGTGTGCGGTGACCGACGAGAATTTTCCTTCCCGCACCATCATCGCTGAAACGCCTGTTCAGCGTGTTTTGGACTCGAAAAAGCTGTCGGGGGTGCTCGCTACAGTCCCTGTCATGGCAGAACGGCAGCTCGATGAGGTCCTGGACACGTATTCGGTCGTTTCAGTGAGTGGTGCGGCGGTGTTTCCGGACCTGCCGGTCGAGATCGCGGCTCGGATAGAACGGTCGATGGCGTCGGCACGGTCTCCTGCTACCCGCCGCGCCTACGATTCGGCGTGGCGACGATTCGAGACCTGGTGCATCGCCGCCGGACAGATCCCGCTACCGGCGCACCCCGCGACGGTGGCGGCATACCTCGTCGCCGCGGCCGACACACTCACCGTCGACGGCACGCGGGCGTACGCGCCGTCGACATTCGGCAAATGGGTCGCGGCGATCACCGACCGCCACCGCGCTACCGGCCACGACAACCCGTGCAGCCACGAGATGGTGCGCGCCACCCTCGCAGGCATTCGCCGTGATTACGCGTCTGCGGGGGAGCGGCCCCGCAACCGGCGTGCCCCGCTGCTGACTACTGACATCACCACGATCGTCGACTACGCACGCCGCAGTGCGTCCGGGTGGGCATCGGAGGTACTCGAACGTCGCGACACCGCGCTGCTGCTGATGGGCTACACCGGCGCATTTCGTCGTAGCGAACTCGTCGCGTTGGAATGTCGCGATGTCCGCCGTGACCGCCTCGACGGCGCACACGTACGGATCCGGAAGTCCAAGACCGACCAAGACGGCACCGGAACCGTCAAAGCCCTACCGTTCACCGACCGCCACGAATCATGCCCTGTCTGTGCGTGGATCCGTTGGCTGCAGGTCGTCGCTGCGTTCGACACCGGCGGTAGAGTCGCCGTCATTCGGTTACTTTCCCGCGCAGCAGAATTCGATTCTCACGTCTGTCGCGGCATCCTGCCCACTGCCGAGAAGCGATCGCCGCTCTTCCGATCCATCCGCAAGAACGGCAACCTCTCCGACACGCCACTGTCCGGGGCTGCGGTACATGCGGCGATCCGCCGCCGCGCCGCCGGTGCCGGATACGACCCCGACGTTGTCGCCCAGCTCGGCGGGCATTCCCTGCGGGCAGGATTCGTCACCCAAGCCTTCCGCAACGGCGCGGACGCGCATGCGATCATGCGGCAAACCGGGCACGCCACACCCGGCATGGTCGAAATCTACGCCCGAGAGAACGCGCCGCTGGTCGGCAACGGCGTCACTGACCTCGGATTGTGAGCACACGCGAAGATCGGGGGTCACGTGCGCCGGCGAGCCGACCGGAGTCGGGGGCGACATCTGCAGCCGTCGTCGCCAATCCTGATTCGGTGCATGCGGCACGTAGCGTGAAAGCGTCTGTGGCGGAGCGGGATCGGCACACCTGGTCAATTTTCGAGGACTGGTGCGCCGCTCTCGACCAGCCGGTTTTGCCGACTTCGCCGGAATCGCTTGCTTGGTTCCTACGAGCGCATCCTGCAGCGCCAGGGACGCAACGCCGCCGGATCGCGGTCATCGACGCTGCCCACTACCGCCACGACCTACCCCCACCGGGACGCGCAGAGACCGTCCGGGCTGCCCTCGACGTGGCCCGCGCAGAACGACTGCACGATCTCACTACCCTCATCGGCGGCATCATCGGGCGTCTCCCGGAATCGGGTTGGCCGACAGCGTTGTTCGCGCGACGAGACGCCCTGATGCTTGTGTTGGCTTCGACGGGTCTGCCGTATACGCAGATCGCGGCGGTGCGGATGTGCGATGTCACTGTAGATCTGCAGGCAGATGCTCTACACGTCGAGACAGCCAACGGCGCTCACGCCGTCACCTCGCCCAGATTGGTGAGATCGGGTGTATCCCCGGAGAGTGTGTATCGACGTTGGTGCGAGGTACTCGGGCACTACGAGCGGTACCCGAGCAACGGCATGCTCGCTGATGCCATCGAGGAGGTAGGCGTTACCGAACTCACCGGATGCGACCGGCATTTCAATCCGGCCAGCGAACAGCTACTGCTCACTCCGATCGACCGGTGGGGCCACACCCCGCTGATTGAAGCCCCGCTCACCCCGCGTGCGGTGGCCGACATCGTGCGTATGCACCTGAACGGGCGAGCGCCTACCCACCCACGCCATCGAACTCGGGCTCAGCGCCCCGAACCGGGTCTAGCACCGGAACCCGCATCGACGACGACCTCGTTCGACTCTGGCTACTACGAACGCGGAACACTCGCACGCAGACAAGCCCACGACTTGCTCTGCGACATCGAGTCCGTCTTCGCCGACGTCGAAAGCCGCGCTGAGAAAATGCTGAACGATCTTCTCGAGTTCCTCGACCCGGACGCGGCGGGAGAGTTGACCGATGTCGTCGAGTAGCGAACAACTCTCTGCTGGAACCCAGCTGAGTGAGAGGGTAGAGGCACGCTGGTCGGTCGTTGCACAAGATCCCGCACAGCCTCGTGCGATTGCTGTCGGGGTTGTGGTGTGTCGGTTCCGTCGTACCGCCGCGACGACGGAACCGACACGCCGCATACTGAACCTACCGGGAGCGCACAGACCTCTCGTCGTCCGTATCCGCCACCCATTGGTACCGAAACAGTGGTGACGCTTGCTTTTTCTTCACTATTCGCCGACGCGGCGCGCGCTCATCCCGGCGTCGCGAATACTCGACCAACCGATCCCGTAACGCCGGGTCGAGGCAATCTCGATCATGTGCGTCCAGTCAGTTCCCTCAACCGGGCAGCGATACTCACCCACCCCGAGTCCGAACTCGACGAATACATCCGATGCCGACGCTCCCCCGAACGGCTCCCACAACACGGCAAACGCAACCAACGATCACATTGCTGCTCGGGCGCCACCGCTCACCGTTTCTTTCCGTCGATCTCGGTCAGCAAATCACCGTCGTCGACGAAGGCGAGTTCTCCCGAGTTCAACGCGACAGCCCATCGATGCGGGTGCGCCCAGTCGCGACCCAACGCGGGACCGGAGACAAGTTGATCGGAGTAGTCCTCGACGACGATCCCCGACACCACTTCCCCGCCCCTCCGGAGCTGGACCTCATCACCAATAGCGGGTCCAGAATTTGTGTTACTTCCTGCAGCAACCATGGATGAATTCAAACAAAGTTCGTCACGTATCGGGCACGCAGAGAACCAGACACACCCGCTGGATGGCGAGAGCGAGAGCAGCGCAAGAACTCGACAACGATCGTGTTCCCGATGGGTGCGGATTAGCCCGCAGCCCTTCGTGTGCGGCGAAGAAACCGTAGTCTCGCTCCGCCGTAGGACGACCTGTGCCTGAGCGACATCCGGAGCGAACCGAAGTCGTTGACCGACACATCCTCGCTGAAAACCGGCTCCACGCAACCAGGTGATGTGATGAATCATGAACTGTGCGACTTCCACGCGCTCAATTCAGTGCCATAACACATTTGAGCCGCCGTTAACAGACTGAAAGGATGTTTTGAAGCATTCCTCCGGTCCGTAGGCTTGTTTGTTGCACAATAGCTGTGTTAGCTGTTCCACACCGACTACTCGCTCGACATGCCCCAGAAGGGTTATCGGGCACCACCCCCTCAGGAGCCTCATCGATGACGATTCCCATACTTTCGAGCTCGCACTCGGCCGATGCCATCGAGTCCGCAGCCGATCGGCACGCTACGCGCAACTCGTCGGCCAGCCGACAGAGCACACAGACAGACAGGCTCGTCCGTCCCGTCGGTCACGGGCTCGACGTCGGTTCCCGGTCGACGCGCTGCGCCGGTGGAACCATGACATTGACGGCCGCGACACCATCGGGATCCCCGGAACTGTGGTCCCGCTATGTCGAAGGAGCGTGGGAATCGTACTCACGCCATGGTGTCACCGCTGCGCTCGATCTGGACGAAGTCGCCTCCGGCGCCACGACAACCCTGTTCTACGTGGTGCTCGACAGGGCAGGACAGATGCTCGGCGGAGTCAGGGCACAAGGCCCCTACACGATGATCGAGCAGTCCCACGTGTTCACCGAATGGCAGGACTCGCCTGGACTGCCTCTGGTCACCGAACTGTTGCACGCCCGGATCCCCCACGGGATCGTAGAAATGAAAAGCGCGTGGGTCGATGCGGGTGCCGCAGGGCGGACGGTGTCGAATGTGCTGGCTCGGACAGCATTGCCGACGCTCGAACTGACCGGCAGCCGGTACCTGTTCGCCAGCGCGGCCGATCACGTCCTGCGCCTGTGGGAAAGCTCCGGCGGGCGGATCGACCACGCCATCCCGGCCGCGGCGTACCCGAGCGAGCAATACCGGACCGTCATGATGTGGTGGGACATGCACACGCTGGCCCGCAGCGCGAGACCCGAGGTGTGGGAGTCGATGGTCCGCGAGGCCCGCTCATTGTGTGGAAACGCTCAGCGCGTCCCGTCGGCGGCGTGACGGCTGGTCGAGAGTTCGGGGCGGCTCGTTCTCATCTGACCGGACCTGGGGCTGCCCGACCATGTGATCGTGAGTGTGCCCGCGTGGTACGCGCGATCTCGTCCGTCGGCTTTGGCGCGGTAGAGCGCGGCGTCGGCGGCGCGGACGGCGGCGTCGAGCACGTGATCGAGACCGCCCGATTCGCTCGAAGCAACGTCTGCGGAGGGTAACGCCGGGTCACCGGGTGCGATGGGCCGGACGTCGAGCGTCACCGTTCCGATGCTCACGGTCACCCTGCAGTCGGACCGGACTCGATCGAGTATCCGCTCAGTGAGTTCGCGGCCGTCTCGGTGCGGGGCGAGAATCAGGAACTCCTCGCCACCGGTTCGAGCGACGATCGCATCGTTTTCGCCGACCGCTGCGTGCACAGCGCACGCCAGAGTGTCTGCGACTGCAGCGAGCGTTCGATCCCCGGCTGTATGACCGTCGGTGTCGTTGACGGTCTTGAAATGGTCGACATCGACGACGAAAGCAGCCAGTAGTTCTTTCCGCTCGCACGCCTGGTGCACGAGAACCTGTGCACTCGAAAGCAATCCACGGCGATTGAGAAGACCGGTCAACGGGTCCGTGTCGGCCAACCGTTGCAGTTTTTCGTTCACCAACGTCAGGGTTCGGCGCAGGCCGCCGATGAGCGCAACCGGCACCAGCACCGTGGTCGCGGCGGCACCGATCGCAACGGCGGTCACCGCCCAACCGGAGGAACCCACACTGACCACCGACAATGCCGTGACCATGACCACCGAGGCCGCAGACAGGCGCGCGGTGACCCGCGGCGGTGAACTCGACGCAGCGATAGCCGGAACGATCGCCAGCATCGAGGTGACCGCGCGCGTCCCGGACGGATCCGCGACCAGGTAGGCGCTGATAGCGACTCCGGTCATACCCCCGAAACCCAGGACCGCGAACTGACGTTCGCTCAACCGCCCCACCTTGGCAGCGAAGAGCACGGTTACCGCGGTGAACGTCAGCACCACGATGAGAACCGGAAGCGCATTCGGCCGCAAAAACGTCGGAGACAACAGGGCAATGGCCAACAGCGGTACAGCGCCGGTAGCGCTGACAATGACCGCGGTAGTACGGGTATCGAGCCGTGACCGCCACGGGTTTGGATGCCGACGAGACGACTTGTCGATCACGTTCATCCGATGATTCCTCGAATCAGTGTTGGGCGCGATCCCGGCACAGAATGTTTGGCGGCCCTTGTTGTCGTGGCGTGCCCGTTCATCCCCCTGCCGGTCCAACCGTCGGATCGACTCCGGTGCGCACCAACGAATCCAGGTCGATTCGCCGTCGACCGGACGGGAGCGGTTCACCGCGGCCGAATGCCCTCACAGCGGCGGTCACAGCGGCACCACCGAGCGCGACGTCTCCGCCGAGCTGCGGCCAGGTCGAGAGCGTGCGCCCGATTTCCGGCACCGACGCAATCATTCTCGGGGTCAGTTTGGTCGGCTCGAGCAACGTCGCTGCGATCGTGCTCTTCTGCTCGACGGTCATGTCGGCCACATCCGCGGTTTCCATCTCGCCGAGCAGTCCGTGGAACACCGGTCTGTCGGGTTCGAGATCGAAGCGTTCGACATCGAGGACGCCGCCATCGCTGGTCTCCATCACCACGGGGATGCCTCGGGCGCGGGCGTGTTGGCGGACCAGCAGCTTGGTGTCGATCGAGTCGCATTCCTCCACCACGAGATCGAGCCCGTCCAGAAAGCCATCGAGCGTCGCAGCATTCACACCGTCCGGGAACACCTGCACCCTCAGGTACGGGTCGAGCTCGGCGATCCGTCGGGCCGCGACGACCGCCTTGTTCACGCCCAAGTCGAACACCGAGGACGGGACTCGGTTGAGGTTCGAGAGATCGAGCTCGTCGAAGTCGGCCAGACGCAACTCGCCGCACAGTCCTTCCAGCGCAAGGGTGTGAGCGACGGCGTGGCCGACGCTCAACCCGACCACTCCCACCCGTAGGTCTCTGAAGCGAGCTTGTTCCTCGGAGGTGATCTTGTTTCTGTTGCGGTCCAGCCGTAGCTGATCGAAGCCGCGTGGACCGAGGACGCGAACCACTGTGCGCCGCCACGGGTAATGCACCCACCGCATCTCCTCGGAATCACCGGCCGTCGTTGGAAGCAACCGACGAAGCGAGGCCAGCTGTTCGTCTGTCGTGTCGACGACATCGACGTGGGGATCATCGAGCAGAGCACGGACAACCGAGTCCTGTTCACG
The DNA here is from genome assembly GCF_000333955.1 of Rhodococcus sp. AW25M09. Lineage (GTDB taxonomy): Bacteria > Actinomycetota > Actinomycetes > Mycobacteriales > Mycobacteriaceae > Rhodococcoides. The sequence continues at coordinate 236 of NZ_CAPS01000145.1, read as the reverse complement.
CTCGGAGGGGTCGAACACGCTGTGCTCTGACATTGCTGATGCTCCGCATCTTTCGGATGACTGTCGACGACAAAGCAACGCCGATCATGTCCGACGGCCGGGAGGGATATCAGACTGCTTCATGTTACTGAAGACTCGTCGACAGTGCGGCTGCGCACAGCCATTCAGGAGCATCGCCGTCGTCGGAATCGGCACCTGTGGCAAAGTGGCTCATCCCAATCGGGGGTGTAGGAGTT
>NZ_CAPS01000146.1 GCF_000333955.1 Rhodococcus sp. AW25M09 | reverse complement strand
ACGATCGGACAAACTGTTCACCCGGCTGCGCGCAGCCCGCCTCGACAACACCGTCGACGCCGAAATCCGACGACTGACCGCCATCGAGGTACTGATCATCGACGACTTCGCTCTGCGGCCACTCGATGCAACCGAGACCAGCGACTTCTACGAACTGATCGTCGAACGTCATCGGAAGAAGACCACCATCGTGACCTCGAACCGCGAGCCGTCCGAATGGCTGACCATGACCGCCGACACCCTCCTCGCGCAATCAGCGATCGACCGACTGACCTCCACCGCACACACCCTCGTCATCGAAGGCCCGTCCTACCGGCAACGCACCCGACCCGGAACAGTTGACGTCACCACCGACAACGAGCATCCTCAATAACGCGCCACGGTGGTCCCTACCCTCTGGCAATCAGGTGGTCCCATCACCCTGGCAAGCGACAGTGCGCCAACAGGGTTTCAAGCACAATCTCGACCCGCTCAGGCCAGCACGTCACCGGGGAGAAAGATCGAGGCTAGCGAGCCTCGTAAGTGCTAGATCCGTGGTGTGGCTCTCGGATCTTCGGCAACAAAAAGAGCGACATTTCCGATCATATCGACCTTCACCTGCTCGAACCGACTGCTGAGCGCCTTCTCCAGCCCCGGCAGATCGTCATGCCAATTGCCGAACGCACCAATCTTGTTGTACGCCGTCATCAGAGCTTTGCCGAATAGGGTGTATCGCTGATCGACTCCGATCACGGTTGATCCAAACAGCACTCCCCCGGGCTTCAGTTTCTCGGCAAGATTGTCGAAGGCTGCAGCTTTGGTCGACCAGTCGCCTGGTAAACAGTGCAAAACGTAGTTGAGTGATATCGAGTCGAACTTCTCTATGCCCTCAGCGAAGGGCTCAAGTACGTCTTGCTCGATCAGCGTGGTGGGTATTTGGAGTCGAGACGCGGTGTGCTTGAGCGAATTTGGGCTTAAATCCGTAAGAGTGAGATCGAGGTCGGCTGGCAAGTCTGTGTTGGCGAGTAGCCAACCTGATCCAGGCCCGACCTCAAGGTGTCTGCGTCCGATGCGACCGTTGTAGAGGTCGAGGAAGTTCTGCCGGTTGCAGCGCCAGGCGTAGCTGTTCGATAGCCGCATGACCCAGAGATCGTAGACGTTCAGAAACAGATTGCTGCTGTACGGAGCCGCCCCCGCTTGGGTCGTATCAGATGTCATCGAGTCGATGTTCCTCTCGGTGTGTGTGAGCCAGTCCCCCGCGTAGCTACCACGCGATCTAAGAGTCTGCCCTATGGGTGTGGTTGGGGCAGGCGCGTCGGTGCGGATCGGGTTCGGCGTGGGCCGGAGGATACTTGTCGATCCGTCACAACCAGCCCAAGACCGCCGCTGGATGTCCCTTCCATGGGGACTTCCGGGAATCTTGTTACAGCTTCACGGCGTGTCGAACCGGCACCATTCGCAATCTGTTACAGAATCCGGAGGTGGATTGGCGTCCGGGAAAGGTGTCAGCGATGGCCATGCAGAGCAAGGGGTCGAGGCGTATGTACGCAACTCGTATCCCTGTGGAGGTTGGTGACCTGATCGAACGGCGAGCACTTGAGGCGGGCTGCACGTCTACGTCGCAGTACCTTGCGGATCTGCTTGCAGTGGTTCACGGACGCCCCGATCTTGTACGCGAATTGAACCAAGAGGTGATGCCGCTAACCGCATAGCCGGACAAGAATGCGGAGTGCTTGAGGACGGTTAGCCTCGGCCCCGCTCGCACACTACGTGCAGACCGAAAAGAGTCGAGCCCCCGACTGGCAGGTCGAGGGCTCGAGGTGAAACGGAGAGCCAATCTTCGTTTCGGTGCTGCATTCCCCTGGAAGGGACAGACTATTGCTGGTCTCGTCTCAGGGTACCTCGCGCCCTGATGAAGGTTCAAGATCTAACGATCGTGTCGAGTCGACGATGTCGACGTCCGACATTATTTGGAGACGTCTGTCTCCGCTCGTGGCCGCGCGTCGGTCCATGCGACTGTGGAGCCCCGTCACAGGAGAGTTCGCGGACGAAGGACAGAGCTGGACGAAGCGCCTGCCGGCGGTGCCGGCGGCCGTACCGATCTACCGCAGGGGACGTACGTGTCTGTTGGCGTTGGACTTTGACGCCAAACATCACACGGGCGAGCAGGTCGATGCCGATGTCGAACGGGTGTTGGTGTGGCTCCACCAATGTGGCGCACGCACGGTAACGGATCGCTCGACGAGCGGCGGCCGCCACGTGCTCGTACCTCTGGCTACCAACAGTTCTTTGCGGGTCGACGACGTCAAAGTCTTGATGGAGCTCCTCGCTGCTCGGCTGATGACTCTGGACCGTTCTCCCATGCTCGGGGTGGAGCAGGGGTGCATTACTCCCCCGGGGTCACCCTGCCGGGAGGGTGGATTTCGCCGCCTCGATGGGACGCTCGACGACGCGATCGACGCGTTCACTGTCCGTTCCGACCGTGGTGTCGTTGCCCGCTTGACTGCTCTGCTCGGTGGCGTGACCACTCCCCGACACCGAACCGCAGTTGCCGCCGTGGCAGCCTCGCTCACCCAGGACGAACGCCTCGTCGGCGTCGGACGAGAGCGGCGTTTGGACCCGCGCTTTCACCGCACCACGCCGTTCCCTGAGGCCGTCGAGACCTACGCGGCCACCGGCAAGCTCAACAGGGCCCTCTGGCCGACGCCCTCGGAAGCACGCCAGTCCGTCATCAGCCACGCGGTTCTTCGGGGTGCCAGCGCTGCGGATATCGAGAAGGCGATCGCTACCAAGGAGTGGGCTGGTGTCCGCCGCGCTTACACCGAGAAGTACAGGGATCCCGCAGTCGCTCTTCGACGGGACGTGGAGAAGGCCCTGACCTGGGCGGCAGGGACTGCCAATCAATTCCATCAACTCGCGCACAAGAACAAGCTCACAGGGGGAGGTACTTCCTTCCTGAAAGATCGAATTCGGCGCAAGTGGCTAGCTCACGCACAGCTGTGGATCGACTCAGAATTCCTCGGTACCCGCCAGCGACCTGTTCTACTCGCTGTGGCCCAGGCACTGGCCTACACATCGGCTTTGGCTGGAGAGCTGGTCGAGGGCGTCCCCGTCGTGGCGGTTGGCGGTCGCAGCTTGTCGCACTCAGCTGGGCTGATGTCGGAATCGACCGTATGGAGCGCGTTGAGGGTCCTTAGAGAGACCCCAGGTTCTCCCCTGCTACTCGTAGCGCGCGGCGCGGGTCGGGAGGCCGACCGCTACGCCTTGACCACGCCAGCGACCACAGGCGGCCCTGGACGAGCGCGTGTCGAGCGTGCCCGGGTCGAGCCGGTCCACCCGGCATGGAGCGTGCTCGGCCTACGCGGCCGAATGGTCTACGAGCTGGTCGCTGCGGGTCTGGCTACAAACGTCGACGATGTCTTTGCTGGCGCAATGCTCCGGCCGTCGAACGGTTATGCCATTCTCGCAGCTCTGACGGCCGCTGGGCTCATCGAACGGAACGGCGCAACCTTGAGCATCGGGTGCCGCACGTTGGACGACGTAGCGGCCGCTCACGGCCTGGAAACTGTCGCTGCCGAGAGGATCGTCCGACACCGAGCCGAACGGCTCGTATGGCAGGTGTGGCTCGAGAACCGCTTCTACGGTCCGTCCGTTGCGTTGTTCATGAAAGATCCAGTCAACGTTCCGATCTCTGGGGCTCCCCCACCGCGTGGGGAAGAGTCGGAGACGCTGTGGGCGGCCATGCTTGCTGCCGGGCCCCCAAAGCCTGATCCTGTGCTGGAAGCCATGGAGCTGCTCAGTGATCAGCTGGGTGCAGTGATCGTGTGTTCAGATTCCTGATCGATCACCGACATGAATGATGGCATTAGCAGCATTAGCAGCATTGGCGTTATTCGATAAGCCGGTATCAGCGTGGCGGTGGACGATGCGGGGCCGCCACGCCTGGAGGCGATGAGGTGACCCCGCATCGGATGCGGGGTCACCGCCACGCGCGGCCGGTATGCATATTTCCTAGGGAATGAGACATGGCCAAGATGGGTGCTGCGGCCCCAGCCCCGGCCGGCCAGAGGGGATGCAGTCGGAGAGTGGGCGGAATGGCAGTTATAGCAGCATTGTTGCGAGTGGCTCTGACCTCGGGGTTCGCCTCAAGTTGAACAGTTTGGTCGACCATCTCTGGCCAACTATGGCAGTAATGACAGCATTGCTGTAGTTTAATAGCAGTATTGCAGCTATTACTGTTATAGACAGTTATGGCATGATTGCCATGAATGCTGACAATGCCAGCGATGTCGGCAATGCTGTGATTCGCAGCATTACAGCTAACGCAGGTGATGCTGTTAATACCTGCAATAACAGGATTGCCAGTATTAACAGTATGCCGTCCAAGTCGAGACCTCAGAAGGGAACATCAAGATCGTGAGCGCAGATGTCTATGACCGTGAACGGGTGATCGCCATCATCAACGGCAAGGGAGGCGTCATGAAAACAACCCTCTCGGCCAACGTCGGTGGCCTGGCCGCTGCATCCGGCTACAAAGTTCTCATCGTTGATTTCGACCCCCAGGGAAACCTCGCGGAGGACCTTGGGTACACCGAAACGGACAGGGACGACCACGGACGTGCCCTCGCCGCAGCCCTCGCGTTCGGCGGAAGCGTAGAGCCAGTCAGGGGCGTCCGAGAAAACCTCGACGTCCTCACGGGAGGTGTCAACCTCGAGCAGGCCACAGCGGCCCTGGCCTCTAAGGCAGCGAAGGACCCGAACGGCGCGAAGTTGGCACTGGCCGTCCTGTTAGCACCGCTGGCCAAGGACTACGACTTGATAATCATCGACTGCCCGCCCGGTGACGAGACGCTGCAGAACGCCGCCCTTGCTGCTGCGCGCTGGGCGGTCGTGCCAATCAAAAGCGACGCATCCAGCCGTAAAGGACTGGCGGCTGTCGCTCACCGTCTCGACGCAGTGCTCGACATCAATCCCACCCTTGACCTGCTGGGAGTTGTGCTGGTGGGAGTCGGCAAATCTGCGACCGCAGTACAGGAACGTGCACGCAAACTCGTCGCCGAAGCCTTCCAGGACGACAGTGTCCTGTTCTCGGGAGTGGTGCGGCATTCGGAAGCGACAGCACAGGCAACGAGAGAACGAGGACTCTTGGTGCACGAACTCGACGACGCCGTTCGCAAGGGGCCCAAATGGTACGAGGTCATACGTGGCGAGGCTCAGGCGCAATCCCTCGCGCCTAAGTCATCCGGTTCAGTCGCTGACGACCTACTTGCCATCACACAGGAAATGATCGCACGCATCACTGCAGCCGAAGAGAGGGCGAACGCATGACCGATCCCAAGCAAGACCGAGTCGTAACAGGCCTGCCACCGCGGCGGCCAGCAGTCACGGGCGACCTGTCGAAGCTGCAAGCCAAAAACAGAAGTCCGGTACCACCACCACCAGCTACGCCGCAGGTACCTCCGTCAGTCGGGTCGAACACGGTCGCGGACGACGATGCGAGGACGAAGAGAATCACCGTCTACATCGACCACGACGTCTTCACCCGCGCACGTGGCGTCCATAAAGCAACAGCGCACCTCGAAGACGACAAGTCGTGGTCTCAATTCGTAGAAAAGGCCCTCGTCCGCGAGGCCCAGGCTCGCGAACTCACACACAACGAAGGCGAGCGGTACGGGGGATCCGACGTACCACTGTCTGCGGGCCGACCACTGTCGTCCTAGCCACCCCATCTGGTCATCGAAACACTCGAAACCCGACGCGGGGCCCCGGCAGTGCTGTCACACCACCGGGGCCGGCGGCCACAGACAAACCTAGGAGCTGTGACCTATGAACAACCGTAACTCTGACCAGAAAACCGATACAGCGGACGACATCACACCGCCACCCACTATTGGACAGCCGGTGGAGATCCACCCGGCTATCGTGACCTGGGCGCTCGTCATCGGCCTGGTCGTCGCCTTCGTCGTTACAGCATCGAGCTTCAAGCTCAGCTTCGCCACCCTCTACGACCTGGCCGCGATGGCCGGCATGCGCGACTCCGCGTGGGTGATACCAGTGGTCCTCGACGGCCCGATACTCGCCGCCGGCATATTCCGAGTCGCGTTGTCCCAACACACCGATCACCGCACAGTTCTCGGCCGACGATTCATCATCGCTGTCTTTGCCCTAGCTGGACTGGCCAGCATGGCCGGCAACGCCTACCACGCAGTCCTTACAGTTACCGACCTAAACGCAGGAGTCGCGGCCGCACTCGGCGCACTCGCCCCCCTGATGGTGATGACCATGAGCGAAATGATGTCCATCGCAATCAGCGCACCCCGACACCGACGCCCATCCGCGACACCCGCCGTGCTCGAAGCGACCGAAGTCGAACAATCGACAGCCAGGCCGCAGAACAGCACCGAACAGCGCGACGAGACACCCGACGACGAGCACGGAACCCTCGACCAAGTCGTATGGGAAACCGTCGACGTCTATCTCAATCACCCGACCGCGATGGGCAAATTCAACAAGGCCGCAGAAGTCCTTGGAGTCTCGCCGACCACCGTCCGAAGCCGTTATGACAAGTGGGTGAACCTCCAACAGAAGATCGCCGCAACCAAAGCGGCTTCCCAGCTTTCAACGCCACCGGCCGAGAGCGCGGCCGACACAAGAAACGCTCTGGAGAAACTTCACCCGGCCGACATCGACACATACACGGCTGCCGAACACGACTACGCGGTTGCCGAACACGACTACGCGGTTGCAAACCGCTGACCGACCACAGGAGGGTGTGACAGAAACAAACGTTTCTGTCACACCCTCTCATTGAGCAGTCCGAGCACAAGTGCCATCACAAGGAAGAGCACGAGCTGATACCCGGTGTTGATGATCGTGAGCTTGGCCGGCTTCATCTCGAAGGCGTTGTGCTGAACGAGCGTCGATGCCGAAAACGCAACCCACATCACGAGCCCTACGAGCAGCGCCGCCCACACCGAAGTACTGCCGGTCGCCTCGGCTGCGAGCCCGATTGCGACCGCTAACCCGAGCGCCATGATGATGACGGTGATGAAGAGCTGCAGCATGCTTCGCGCCCGCACTGGCTTGATCCGCTCCGGGGTCACCCCGGTCAGCTTCTCCCATGCGCTGGCAATCGGTCCTGTCTGATACCAAAGAAAAGCAACGATCATCCCCGCCACTACAGCGAGAATGACACCGAGCCAATTGATACCCATTGTGTGCGATCACTCCCCTGCATACGCGAGCGCCGTCCCGATCGCGACAGCCACTGGCAGCTAATAAGTTTGGTTGATATTATCTACCGTAATGGACAAAGTAAAGCGTAACGGAGCCCGTTCTTACGGACAGTTCTGCGGTCTGGCTCGCGCGCTTGACCTCGTAGGAGAGCGTTGGAATCTTCTTATCGTCCGCGAGCTGCTTCCCGGCCCGTTGCGCTACAACGAGCTGAAAGCATCACTGGCTGGAATAGCGTCGAACCTTCTTGCTGAGAGACTTCGCACGCTCGAAGAAAACGGCATTGTCCAACGACAGCTGGGGGATCCCGGGGTGCTTTACGCCCTGACCCCATGGGGTGCCGAGCTCCGTGATCCGATGGAAGCCCTTGGGCGGTGGGGAACGCCGTTGGTCGCCTCAGGCCGCGGCGACGATGTGTTTCATCCACGCTGGCTGGTTCTGGCTCTACCCGCCCTCTTGAGAGACGTCACTGCGACGCCCGCGGTCGAAGTCGATCTGCTTATCGAAGGATTCTCGATCGCCCTGCGCATCGACGAGTATGGCCCGCAAGCGTTCAGTCGCCGTGACCAAACGGCAGCAACCGTCATCGAAGCGGCCCCGGAGATTATTGTCGGCCTCGCCGCCGGCGCACTGACGGTCGAACAAGCGCGCCCCTCCCTACAAGTCCGCGGTGACGAGCAGGTTCTTGATTCCGTTTTTCCTGCGGGACGTACTCAACCGCCGTTCTGAAACTGAGCCCCGGAACCTGACCGTCTGAACCGTTGCCGCCACCCACGCCTCACGAACGCTACAAACGATCGTTTCTTTCACGGTCGCCACCAATTGCCTCAGCGCGATACCTAGGGCGGGGATCAGACCTGTTCCGCGCGCCTCGCCCTGCTCCCACCTCTGAGGGGAACCGCCCATACCGTTGTCCCGCACCGCCGTAGAAGGACACCTGTGCCTGAGCGACATCCGGAGCGAACCGAAGTCGTTGACCGACAAATCCTCGCTGAAAACCGCTTCACCCAACCAGGTGATGTGATGAATCATGAATTGTGCGACTTCCATGCGCTCAATTCAGTGATATAACACATTTAAGCAGCCGCTAACAGACCAAAAGTATGTTTTTAAGCATTCCTCCGGTCCGTAGGCTTGCTTGTTGCACAATGGCTTTGACAGCTGTTCCACATCGACTACTCGCTCGACATGCCCCAGAAGGGTTATCGGGCACCACCCCCTCAGGAGCTCATCGATGACGACACCCATACTCCCTATCGCGCACTCGGCTGATGCCATCGAATCCGCAGGCGATCGGCACGGTACGCAAAGCTTGTCGGCCAGCTGGCAGGGCGCACAGGCAGACAAGCTCGTCCATCCCGTCCGTCGAGGTCTCGATGCCGGACCCTGGTCGACGCGCTGCGCCGGGGGAACCATGACATTGACGGCCGCGACGCCATCGGGCTCCCCGGAACTGTGGTCCCGCTATGTCGACGGAGCGTGGGAATCGTACTCACGCCATGGTGTCACCGCTGCGCTCGATATGGACGAAGTCGCCTCCGGCGCGACGACAACCCTGTTCTATGTGGTGCTCGACAAGTCAGGGCAGATGCTCGGCGGCGTCAGAGCCCAAGGCCCGTACACGATGATCGAGCAATCCCACGTGTTGACCGAATGGGAGGACTCGCCTGGACTGCCGCTGGTCACCGAACTGTTGCACGCTCGGCTCTCCCACGGGATCGTAGAAATGAAAAGCGCGTGGGTGGATGCGGGGGCCGCAGGGCGGACGGTGTCGAATGTCCTGGCGCGAACAGCATTGCCGACACTCGAATTGACCGGTAGCCGATACCTGTTCGCCAGCGCGGCCGATCACGTCTTGCGTTTGTGGGAGAGCTCCGGTGGACGGATCGACAACACCATCCCTGCCGCGGCGTACCCGAGTGAGAAGTACCGGACCGTCATGATGTGGTGGGACATCGACACGCTGGCCAGAAACGCGAGGCCCGAGGTGTGGCAGACGATGGTCCGCGAGGCCCGCTCACTGTGTGGGTACGGTCAGCGCATCCCGTCGGCGGCGTGACGGCCGGTGGAGTCTCTGGGGCGGCTCGCCCGTGGCTGTCCGGACCGGGGGCTGCCCGACCAGTCGATCGTTATCGTGCCCGCGTGGTATGCCCGATCTCGACCGTCGGCTTTGGCGCGATAGAGCGCGGCGTCGGCGGCACGGACGACGGCGTCGAGCACCTGATCGAGACCGCCCGATTCGCTCGAAGCAACGCCCGAGCTGGGCAACGCCGGGTCACCGAGTGCAGTGTGCCTTACGTCGAGTGTCACCGTTCCGATGCTGACAGTGACCGGGCAGTCGGACCGAATTCGATCGAGTACCTGTCGCGCCAGTTCGTGATCTGGTCTGTGTGAAGCAAGGACTAGGAACTCCTCGCCACCCGTCCGAGCGACGACCGCATCGGATGCGCCCACCACTGCGTGGACAGCACGGGCCAGGGTATCGGCAACTGCGGCGAGCGTTCGGTCGCCGGCTGTATGACCGACGGTGTCGTTGACGGTCTTGAAGTGATCGACATCGACGACGAGAGCAGACAGCGGTTCCCTCCGCTCGCACGCCTCCTGCACGAGGAACTGGGCATTCGAGAGCAGTCCACGGCGATTGACCAGACCCGTCAACGGGTCCGTGTCAGCCAGCCGTTGCAGTTTCTCGTTGACCGAGGACAGGGTTCGGCGCAGGCCACCGATGAGCGCGACCGGCACCAGCACCGTGGTCGCGGCGGCACCGATCGCAACGGCGGTCACCGCCCACCCGGAGGATCCCACACTGACCACCGACAGCGCCGTGGCCATGACGACCGAGGCCGCCGACAGGCGGGCGGTGACGCGTGTCGGTGAGCTCGATGCCGCGATGGCCGGAACGACGGCCAGCATCGAGGTGACCGCGCGCGTCCCGGCCGGATCGGCGATCAGGTAGGCACTGATAGCGACTCCGGTCATACCGCCGAAGCCCAGGACGGCGAATTGGCGTTCACCCAACCGCCCCACTTTGGCAGCGAAGAGCACTGTGACAGCGGTGAACGTCAGCACCACGATGAGAATCGGAAGAGCGTTCGGCCGCAAGAAGGTCGGAGACACCAGGGCAATAGCCAACAGCGGCACTGCGCCGGTGGCGCTGATAATGACTGCGCTAGTGCGGGTATCGAGCCGTGATCGCCAAGGGTTCGCGCGCCGACGAAACGACTTGTCGATCAAATTCATTCGATGATTCCTCGAATCAGAGTTGGGCGTGATCCCGGCACGGAATGTACGGCTTCCCTCATTCTTGTGGCGCGCTGGTTCATCCCCCTGCCGGTCCGGCCGTCGGATCAACTCCGGTGCGCACCAACGCATCCAGGTCGATTCGCCGCCGACCGGACGGGAGCGGTTCACCGCGGCCGAATGCCCTCACAGCAGCGGTCACAGCGGCACCACCGAGCGCGACGTCTCCGCCTAGCTGTGGCCAGGTCGAGATCGTGCGCCCGATTTCCGGCACCGACGCAATCATTCGGGGCGTCAGTTTGGTCGGCTCGAGCAACGTTGCCGCGATTGTGCTCTTCTGTTCGACGGTCAAGTCGGACACATCCGCGGTCTTCATCTCGCCGAGCAGTCCGTGGAACACAGGTCGGTCGGGTTCGAGATCGAAGCGTTCGACATCGAGGACGCCTCCATCGCTGGTCTCCATCACCACGGGTATGCCGCGGGCTCGGGCGTGATGGCGGACCAGAAGTTTGGTGTCGATCGAGTCGCATTCCTCCACGACGAGATCGAGCCCGTCGAGAAAGCCATCGAGCGTCTCTGCCGTCACACCGTCCGCGAAGACCTGCACATTCAGGTATGGATCGAGTTCGGCGATCCGTCTCGCCGCGACGACCGCCTTGTTCAGGCCCAAGTCGAACACCGAGGACGGGACACGGTTGAGATTGGAGAGATCGAGCTCGTCGAAGTCCGCCAGACGCAACTCGCCGCACAGTCCTTCCAGCGCGAGGGTATGGGCGACGGCATGGCCGACGCTCAACCCGACCACTCCCACTCGCAGGCCTCTGAACCGAGCTTGCTCTGCGGAAGTGATCTTGTTTCTGTTGCGATCCAGTCGTAGCCGATCGAAGCTGCGTGGACCGAGGACCCGCACCAGGGTGCGCCGCCACGGGTAATGCACCCACCGCGGCAATTCCTCGGTCTTGCCGGTCATCGCGGGAAGTAACCGGCGAAGCGAGGCAAGCTGGTCGAGTGTCGTGTCGACGACACCGACGGTGGGGTCATCGAGCAGTGCACGGACCACCGAGTCCTGTTCACGCTCGGATGGGTCGAACACGCTGTGCTCTGACATTGCTGCTGCTCCACATCTTTCGGATGACTGTCGACGACACGCAACGCCGATCGTGTCCGACGGCCTGGAGGGACATCAGACTGCTTCACGTTACTCAAGTACTTCCCGGCGGTGCGGACACCACGTCGACGTTGATACTGGCTATCCAGGCGACCGAATCCACTGCCTATGGGAATACATCGCCACCGTGCCGTGCCCGAACAACGCGAGTCAGCAGCCGTTGCCCTTGGACTTGAGGAGCAGTACACGCCGCAAGGACTGAAAACAACTTCGAACGACCCGTTCGTGGCTGATCGTTTCGCGGTCATCACACTTTTGATCCACCAGCACAAACACCGAACCGACTGGAACGAGCGCGGACGATTCCTGCTGGCCGCACAGAGCCAGTCGACAACAACACTGACGCCGGAACCATCTGTGTGGCAGAGGACGTATCCAGGCAACTCCCTCGCGTGTCACGGAGTGGGGGACGACATACGCTGGCGGACGATCAGCCGGAGGTGAAGATGTCGAGCAGGCCTGCTGCGGCGAGCGCGACGGTCGTGGACGCTGTTGCTCCGTGCGGATGATCGGACCAGTACTTGCGACGGCAGAACGAGCGAACACCACTCCCTCCAAGAAGGCGTACGGCGCGCGTGATGGCAGGTCTCGGTGCGTGGATATCCACCCACGCACCGAGGTGCATATCAGGTGATCAGTAGCGGTGCTGTGCTTCGTTCTTTGCGTGCTGGGCCTGCTGCTTCACAGAGGGCGCGTTGGCGGCCTGTTCCTTGATTCGGGGCATTTCGTCCTCAGCCTTGGTCAGGTAGCCCTCCCAGCGCTTGGCCATCGGTTGGACAAGTCCGCCGCCCACACCGACGACGAGAATCCCGCCGAGTGTGGCCAGGACTGCGATCAGAATCGGCGTGGTGACCGTGGTGGCTACACCGATCTGGTTGAGAGCTGCGATAACACCGAAACCGAGGATGAAGACCGACGCGATGTTGGCGAGGGTCTTGCCGTAGGACAGTCCGCCGAGGGAGTTCGAGATCAGCTCACGTACTGCGGCAGCGATGGCCGAGGCGACCACGATGATGATGATGGCCACGATCAGGCGCGGGAGGAACGCAATGATCTGGCTCAGGAGCACGCTGATCGGGTTGGCGGGGAACACCCCGAATGCCAACTGCAACACGAACAGCACCAAGGCGTAGTAGATGATTTTCGAGACGACGTCACTGGCATCGTATTTGCTGTTCTCGAGTGCTTTTTTCACTCCGCCGCGTTCGACCGCGCGGTCGAATCCGACGCGTTCGAGGATGGCTGAGAGCGCTTTTCCGATGGCCTTGGCGAGGACGATTCCGATCAGCAGGATCACCAGGAACAGCAATAGTTTGGGGACGAACTCTGCGATGGTCGACAGAGCGTTGTTGAGTGCTTCGGACATGGGTGTCAGTACTTTCTGATCGTGGGAACGGTGACGAGTCGCAGGGGTCACCGTCGAGCCTGCGTAACCGCAGAATCGAGGATGAACTCGGACGCGACACGTGCAGAGAGGTATGCGCGGTGCGGGTCGGTGCGCCGCACACAGGCGGAGCGACCCCCCTCTTCAGTGGGAACGTGCTTCGCGGTCGACCCCGGGCACCCCCGAAGCTGGAGGTGCGTCGACGCCATCGCGTTCGAAGCCGACCTGTTATGTGACGAAGAGAGCGACCTACACCGTACGTAAAAGTGATACGTATCACATTTCCTGGTTGCCTGCTGCGCGCGCCGAGCGTCGGCTACAGCTCGGCAAGGTGGAGAGTACTGCAGGGTCGGGATGTCGCCGCCGAAGAAATTCCGCAGCTCGTATCTACCGATGAGCGGTTGGAGGCTTGCTCTAGAGCCGACGTGGTGTGGCAGACATGCCGGGGCACCGGCATCGGGGCCGGGCGTGGGGGACCTCGGTTGCGGGGCGGGGCGACTACCCCGGTGTAGTGGTGGTCAGTGTGTCGATGATTTCGTGGGCGATGTCGCGAAGTTTGCGATGCGAAGTCTGCGATTGGGAGCGCATGAGCGCGAACGCGGCGTCGGCGTCGATGCGGTGCAGTGCCATGAGCATCCCTTTGGCCTGTTCGATGGGCGCACGATGTTCGATCGCGTCGCGCAGAGCGATCGATACTTCGGCGGCGGACTTGAAGCGTGCGTAGTCACCGATCGCGCGTGCGGTGGCGGTGGTGAGCACATCAAGGACGTCGGCGTCGAGTGCGTCGAACGCTGCGGGCGCGCGGCCGTAAAGGTTCAATGCACCGAGGGTGATGTCCGCGGTACGCAGCGGCGCTGCGAGGAACGAGTGGATACCTTCGCGCGCGGCGTCGGCGGCGAACCCTGGCCAGCGCTGCTCGCAGTGGTCGACATCGACCAAAACGGTCTCGCCGCTGCGGGCAGCGTGCAGACAGGGCCCGTCACCTGCCGCATATTGACGAGCATCGACCTCGAGGGTGCGATCGTCGGTGTGGACCGCGGTGTAGATACTGCCACCGAGTTCGATGGTGACTCCGGCACTGTCTGCGCCGTCGATGGCGTCGGCGGAGACTTCGACGATACGCTGCAGGAGCACGACCAGATCGTCTTCGTCGGATATCGATCCACCGAGCGCGATGAGCATCGCCCCGAGCTGCGCGGGATCCAAGCCGTGCCTGGCGGCGGCTGTGGCGATGTCGGAGGCGTCGTCGGTGCCACCGATCGGTGTGGCGGCCAGGATGGAAGCGCTGGTGGCATCGGTGTTGTCCATGGCCCCTGATGAAAGCACACGCGTGGACGTCGAGCCATACAAGACGGCAAGGCGAGCCGGTCGGCAGAACAAGTGCCTGGCAGATCTACCAGTTGTTCGCGCTCAGGACGTCAGCGGATTTCCGTCCACGATGTCGGTGACCGCGACGTCGACCGCAGGAGCGCCGCGGGCGGAGCTACCGCCGTCTCCGGAGCCGAACGGACCGCTACCGACGATGTCGTCGACGACATCGAGTACGGTGCGGCGGATTCGGTCGGCAAGGATGTCGAGTTCGCTGCCGTATCGGGCGGTGAGTTCGACCCTGATCGTGCGCAGGTGAGCATTGTCGATGACCACCTCTATGACCTGCGGGACGCAGATCTCGTCGAGACGCACTGCACGTGCTATCGCGCCGCGAAGAACGAGATCGCTGACCGCGAGTGTTCCGAGGACCGAGGCGTCATCTCTGGCCCCGGTCTCGCTCATGTCGATCGGCCAGCCTCCGCGCGGAGCGGCGCGAACTGCGTCGACCACCGCGCCTGCGATTCGGTCCCATCCGGGTTCGGGTAGCTCTCGCAGGACGGTGCAGGCTCTTGTCCAGAAAGCAGCGACAGGATCGTCGTTCATCGCCACCTCATCAGTCGTTGACTCAACATCGCGCGGGCGCGACGATGCTGGCCCCGCACGGCATCGGGACTCAATCCCAGAGCGGCCCCGATTTCTGGAAAAGTGTGCCCCTCGATTTCCCGTAACACCCATGATGCACGCTGACGCAGAGGAAGCTCGGCGAGTGCGGCTTCGAGTGCCTCGACGAACTGCGTGTTGGAGGCGAATTCGAACGGGTCGACCGCACGGGGGTCGGTGAGGGGCTGGAGCAGTTTGTCGTCGACGGGTTGGGCATGTCTGACACGGATCCCTCTCATCGGAGTCGGTACCCGCGAGGCGTACCTCGCGATCCGCAGTGATGCACAGTTGGAGAACCGTTTTCACCCTATGACGCTGCCGATCTGGACCAACGACACCGACACCCGCTCCCTGCTGGCGAGCTTCACCGCCAGCTTCCCGTTGCGTGCGCCCTCGTACCTGACATCTGCGGAGATGACCGACTACCTCCTCACCCGGTGCGAAGGAACCATCGGCGAACTGGCCACGCTGTTGACCGCGGCCGCGGTGACTGCGTTAGAGGTCGGAGAGGAATCAATCACCTCACAGGTGTTGACCCAGACCGCCTACTCCGGGCCCGCCGAACGCCGCCGCCACTTCGAGCGGCATCTGGCATGACGATTCCAGCCGATGTCTCTACAGCGCACACAGTGCTCGACCACGATGGGCATCGGCCGTGGCCATTGCACCCGCAACCACTACGCGGCGAGACCCTGTCATCGTGGCTGGCCCGGACCAGCGAACAGTATTCGTCGATCACCGCAGCGGACCTTCTCGACGGGCTCGGCCTCGACACTTCGGGCGTGGACCCGGACCGCTACACACCCGAGCCGGTGCTGGACGCCCTCGCCCAGAGAGGTATCTGTACGGCGGAACGGTTGCGTGAGATGACGTTGGCGGGGTGCACGCCCTGGCTCCTCGACAGCACTGACCCCGCCGAATGCGACTTCGACACCTACGTCCACCAGTTCTCCGTCCTACTACCGCCAGGTCTGGCAATGGCAGATCGACGTCGACGCACACCGCCCGCCGGCACGTGGCTTCCCTGGGTGAGCACGCTCGATACGCGGGCATGCCCCCTGTGCATCGACGCCCTCGACACCGACGCCGATATCGCGGTCATGATGGCTCATCAGTACCCGATGCTGACCAGCTGCACGAAGCACCTCTGCCGGTTGGAATTCTGCGCTGTGATACCCGGGAGACTGGTTTTCTGGGACAGAACACCGCCCGGCTCGGACGAACATGCACCACCGATACCGGTATCGGCAGTCGTCGCAGAAATCGACCGGCGCACCGCCGCCGCGTTGACGAGCGGGTCCGTCGAGCTCGGCGCGGGCCGCGTGCATGCCGCAGTGTGGTTCAGGCTGCTGCGCACCGTCGTCGACGAGGTGTCGACACCGCTGGTTCGCACCGGATGGTGGGCGAAGCCACTGAGCGCGATCTGGAAGTCCACCGGCTGTTCTCGCCCGCTGCGGACATCGTGGGTTCCGTTCGAGAAGCTGCGGTGGGACGAGCAAGCGAACGTCTTGTTTGCTGCCGCCACCGCGATCATCGCGGTGGAGAACGATGAGATAGCCGCGAGCGGTGCTGAGGCCGCGCTACTGCGGCCACGACTGTACGAGCCGGTCGATCCCGGGACCCCTCCGACGAGGCCTCGCAGTCCGGTACCCGCCCGCAGCGCGTGGGACGGTGTGATTGCGGCGATCGATGCCGCTGTCGCCGCCGCCCGCGTCGACAGCGACGCCGCTCGATCTCTGTTCGGATTCGCTCGAACGGGGTGCCGCACCGAAGACGACGTCGATGAGCTGGCCTATGCCTTCGTCGAGCTCGGCATCCGACTGGACTGGGACTGAAGCGCGCATGATCACCACACGTTTCCCTACGCTCACTTTTACGCGGACATCAATCGCGCCCTGTAGTCACCCACGATTTGCGTGCGGTGACCGACGAGAATTTTCCTTCCCGCATCGTCTCCACTGAAACGCCTGCTCAGCGTGTTTTCAACTCGAAAGAGCTGTCGGGGGTGCTCGTTACAGTCCCTGTCATGGCAGAACGGCAGCTCGATGAGGTCCTGGACATGGATTCAATCGCCCCGGCGGGTGGTGTGGCGGTGTTTCCGGACCTGTCGGGCGAGGTCGCCGCTCGAATCGAACGGTCGATGGCGTCGGCACGGTCTGCTGCTACCCGCCGCGCCTACGATTCGGCGTGGCGACGCTTCGAGACCTGGTGCACCGCCGCCGGACACATCCCGTTGCCGGCCCACCCCGCGACCGTGGCCGCATACCTCGTTGCGGCGGCCGACACTGTCACCGTCGAGGGGACGCGGACGTATGCGCCGGCGACACTGAGCAAATGGGTCGCGGCGGTCGCGGACCGCCACCGCGCTACCGGCCACGACAACCCGTGCGGGCACGAGATGGTGCGCGCGACCCTTGCAGGTATCCGGCGGGATTACGCGTCTGCGGGGGAGCGGCCCCGCAAACCGCGCGCACCGCTGCTGACCGCTGACATCACTACGATCGTCGATCACGCGCGTCGCAGCGCGGTCGGGTGGGCGACGCAGGTGCTCGAACGCCGCGACACTGCGCTGCTTCTGATGGGCTACACCGGCGCATTCCGCCGCAGCGAACTCGTTGACCTCGAATGCCGTGATGTCCGCCGTGACCGCCTCGACGGCGCCCACGTACGGATCTGGAAGTCCAAGACCGACCAGGACGGCACCGGCACCGTAAAGGCACTCCCGTTCACCGATCGGCACGAATCCTGCCCGGTCTGTGCATGGGTGCGCTGGTTGCAGATCGTCGCCGCGTTCGACACCGGCGGAAGAGTCGCCATCATTCGGTTACTGACCCGCGCAGCAGAATTCGACTCCCATCTCTGCCGCGGCACCCTGCCCACTGCCGACAAACTTTCGCCGCTGTTCCGGTCCATCCGCAAGAACGGCAACCTCTCCGACACCGCCCTGTCCGGGGCTGCGGTCCATGCGGCGATCCGCCGCCGCGCCGCTCGGGCCGGCTACGACCCCGAGACCGTCGCGCAGCTCGGCGGGCATTCTCTGCGTGCAGGATTCGTCACCCAAGCTTTCCGCAACGGATCCGACGCACATGCGATCATGCGCCAAACCGGGCACGCCACACCCGGCATGGTCGAGATCTATGCCCGCGAGCACGCGCCGCTGATCGGCAATGCCGTGAACGACCTCGGCCTGTGACCGGGCAACCGAGCGGAATTGCGTCCGATGCAACGGCGCGTGCTCGGCCGCCGATGTCGCCGCATCCCGTTGCAGCAGTGCGTGAGAGGCACACCTGGATCTTGTTCGAGGATTGGTGCGCCGCCCACGAGCAGTCCGCTCTTCCGGCGACACCGCAGCTGCTGGCACAGTTTCTGTACGCACATCCCGCGGCCACCGCGACACAGCAGCGGCGTATCGCGGTCATCGGCGCAGTGCACCGCCGGCACGATCTCGCGGCACCTGGTTGCAGCGACACTGTCCGCGCTGCTGTCGACTCTGCGCGGTCCGCGCGGATCGACGAACTCGCAGTCCGGCTTGCTGTGGTGATCGCGCAGCTACCCGCGGCCGGGTGGCCAGCAGCACTGTTCGCCCGCCGCGACGCCCTGATCCTGACCCTGGCCGCCACCGGCCTGCCTTACTCACAACTGGCAGCCCTCCGAGTCTGCGACGTTGCCGTCGATCCGGTGGTCGATGCGCTGCACGTCGAGACCGTCGACGGGACCCGGGCATCGACACCGGCGGCCCTGATCGATGCAGGTGTGTCCCCGGCGATGGTGTATCGGCGGTGGATCGAAGTCCTGGGCTTCTCCGACCGGTATCTCAACACCCGCATACTCGCCGAGCTGATGACCCGCGGCGACGGCACCGAACTCGCCGGCTACGACACCCGCATCAGCCCGGCCGAGAGGCGACCTTTGCTGACCCCGATCGACCGATGGGGACACACGCCGCTGACCGCGACAGCACTGTCCGCGCGCGCGATCGCGGACATCGCAGCAGTGCACCTGCGCGGCGGCGCGTCGGTACACCGACTCCCGGACAAGCAGGTCAGGTCCGCGGCGGCGGAGCATTCAGATGAGGCAACGATTGGGGAGCCGCTCGGTTCGGCCTATCACCAACGAGGGATCGACGCCCGCAAAAATGCTCATACCACCCTGACCGAGGCCCTCTCGATCCTCGATGACGTCGAGGATCGGGCCGACCGGCTCGTGGCCGATCTCCTCAGGCTCGTAGAGACCGCACCGACCGTCGATTGAACCGAACATCGACTTCCGAGGACTCATTGGATCGCACCCTTTCCAGATATACGGGGCGGGGGTATGGTCCAACAGGACCACTGGATACCCCCCAGGGGTATGCTGAACACGACGAAGGAGCTACATGATCATCACGAACTACCGTGTCACCGGCATGACCTGCGGGCACTGCGAAGCATCGGTCCGCGAGGAAGTCGGCGCCGTGGACGGAGTGGACGCCGTCGAGGTATCTGTGGCGGCGGGAACACTGACAGTGACAGCGGGTGTCGTACTCGACCATGCTCAGGTCATCGCCGCAGTCCGCGACGCTGGATACACGGCCGAACCACAACCTGCAGACCCACGCACGGCGTAGCCACCGAACTCGGTGGATGGAAGGACCTCTCGCGATGAAAAACCACATACCTCAGGGCGTCGACCCGACACACACGGACCACGAGAATCCGGTACAACACAGCAGCGGTGATGCCGCTGATCAGAGGCACACCGCAGCAGCCGCAGGTGAGCCTCACGGCCCGTCCGCTCACAGCTCGGCTCACTCGGCTCACTCGGCGCATGACGAGCACGGCGACCATGCTGGGCACGGTGGTCACACCGGAGGACACGGGGACCACGTCGGCATGTTCCGGCGCCTGTTCTGGATCATGGTTGTTCTGGCCGTCCCGGTCATCGTCGCCTCACACATGTTTTCCATGCTCGTCGGATACTCGCTACCCGACGCGGCCTGGATCGCCTGGATCTCCCCGGTGGTGGGCACCGTGATGTTCGCCTGGGGCGGGTCCCCGTTCCTCACCGGTGCAGTGAGCGAAATACGCTCGCGCGCACCGGGAATGATGCTGCTCATCGCACTGGCAATTACCGTCGCATTCGTCTCCTCGATGGGAGCGAGTCTCGGCATCCTCGATGATCAACTCGACTTCTGGTGGGAACTGGCCCTGCTGATCGTGATCATGTTGCTCGGGCACTGGATCGAAATGCGCTCACTCGCGCAGACCACCTCCGCCCTGGACTCCCTGGCAGCGTTGCTCCCCGACACCGCCGAACGCGTCGACGGCGACGACGTGGTGCCGGTATCGCCGGACCAGCTCGAGCTCGGCGACGTCGTCGTCGTCCGTCCCGGCGGACGGGTGCCCGTCGACGGCACCATCGTCTCCGGATCGGCGAGCATGGACGAATCGATGATCACCGGAGAATCACGGACCGTCCGGCGCAACGACGGCGACAAGGTCGTCGCCGGGACAGTGGCTACCGACTCCGGTATCCGGGTCCAGGTCACCGCGGTAGGGGACGACACCGCCCTCGCCGGAATAGGCCGCCTCGTCGCCGACGCCCAAAACTCGACATCGAAGGCCCAACGCATCGCAGACACCGCCGCAGGATGGTTGTTCTGGTTCGCTCTCGGATCCGCGATCATCACCGCCGCCGCGTGGACACTGTTGGGGATCCCCGACGACGCCGTCATCCGGACGATCACCGTGTTGGTCATCGCGTGCCCGCACGCCCTCGGCCTGGCGATCCCGCTGGTGGTCTCCATCGCCACCGAACGAGCCGCCCGCGGAGGGGTCCTGGTCAAAGACCGCCTCGCACTCGAAACCATGCGGACCGTGGACACCGTGTTGTTCGACAAGACCGGCACCCTCACCAAAGGCGAACCCACCGTCACCTCGATCGAGGTGACAGACGGGCGCACCGCCGACGACGTCCTTGCGCTGGCCGCGGCGGCCGAGGCCGATTCCGAGCACCCGCTGGCCCGCGCCATCGTCGACGCTGCACGAACGCGGAACCTGACCGTCCCGTCGGCCACCGACTTCCAGTCGTCCCCCGCGATCGGGGTCTCCGCGGACGTCGACGGCACCACAATCCAGGTCGGAGGACCAGCACTGCTCGACCAGGAACACGCGACCGAACTTGCTGTCGCCGACCAATGGCGCAGTGACGGGGCGATCATCCTGCACGTCCTCGCCGGCGGCACCGTCATCGGTGCACTGGCCCTCGCCGACGAGATCCGGCCGGAATCACGTGTCGCAATCGACGACCTTCACGCCCGCGGTGTCACGGTGGTCATGATCACCGGAGACGCCGACGCCGTCGCGAAATCCGTGGCCACCGAACTCGGGGTGGACCGCTACTTCGCCGGGGTGAAACCAGAAGACAAGTCCCGCAACGTCGCTTCACTGCAACAGGAAGGGCGCACCGTGGCGATGGTCGGCGACGGAGTCAACGACGCACCGGCTTTGGCGCAAGCCGATGTCGGCATCGCGATCGGCGCGGGCACCGACGTGGCGATCGCCTCGGCCGGGGTGATCCTGGCCAGCGACGACCCACGGTCGGTGCTGTCGGTGATCGAACTCTCCCGCGCCTCCTACCGAAAGATGAAGCAGAACCTGTGGTGGGCAGCGGGATACAACCTGATTTCCGTTCCACTCGCGGCAGGGGTGTTGGCGCCGGTCGGGTTCGTGCTCCCCATGTCGATCGGCGCGATCCTGATGTCGCTGTCGACGATCATCGTCGCCGCCAACGCGCAATTGCTGCGTCGACTCGATCTCACGCCCGACGCCATTACCGGCACCCTGAGCGAGGGAAGCCGGGACTCCGAGGCGCAGTCCAGGCAGATCTCACAGAGCTGAGAACTCGGGATCTTCACACTGCTCGAATAACCAGCCACAGTCAAAACAAGGCCGCACCCCTCCTCTGGAGAGGGGTGCGGCCTTGTCTTGGTAAAAACCATGTCAGCCGAGCAGGCCCTGCATGGTCTCGATCTCCTGCTGCTGAGAGGTGACGATCGTGCGGGCCATTTCCTGCGCGTCAGGGTTGGAACCGCCGGAGATTTCGGTGTTCGCCATCTCGATCGCACCTGTGTGATGGGCGATCATCATCGTCAGCCACTGGCGATCGAATTCAGGTCCTGACGACGCCATCAGTGCGTCCATGTCCTGTTGGGTCATCATGCCGCTGCCGGAGCTGTGGTTCATTCCGCTCATCGCACCCATGTCGGCCGTGGGTGCGGGCTGACCCCATTCGGCGAGCCATGCCGTCATCTGATCCATCTCCGGCTGCTGCGCGGCGTCGATTTCCGCAGCCAAGGCCAGTACGTCGGGGTTGTCGGTGCGGCCCTGTGCCATCTCAGCCATCTGGACTGCTTGGGCGTGGTGTGGGTACATCATCTGCGCGAACATCACGTCGGCATCGTTGAACTGCGCCGAGGCAGTCGCCCGGGTCGACGACATCGGCGTCGATGAGGACGAGCTCATCGACTGCCCGTCCATCGGGGAATCGGCCGAGTCGTTGCTACAGCCGGCGACGATCAATACGCTCGCGGCGGCAGCGGTGAGGGAGACCAAAACTTTGGTACGCATGTGCAAACTCCTTGCAAGGGTGGTTAATACAGGAAACCGAACGTGTATCGATCCGCCGATAGACGTGCGTCTACCGGACTCCCTGTCACACTCGCAAGGTCACCGATCTGTCCAACTCCCACAGCGTCCACGGCGGTGCGCGCTCCAAGGTGGAGTCGACCTTTCGGCCGAGTCGATCCGCTGAGATCGGTGCCAGGTCGATCTCGCCGCTCACCGCCGGTGCCGTCAATGCAGTCCACGACACCGTCGTGCCTACACAGGGGTGCATCATCTGATGCGCGGATGGGCAGTGGTGTTCCCCGAACGCCACCGGGGCCGAACTCCCGTCAGTGGCCGTCGACGTCATCGCGGCGGCGCGGCCACCGCTCATCGAGGTCGACATGGACATCGGAGCAGTCGGTGTCACCGAATGCATCAGCAGCACCCCGAAGGCCGTCAACGCGATCAGCACCCCGGTCGCCGAGACTGTGCCCCATCGACCGCGCCGGGTTGCTGAGTGCATGACGTCGACGATAGCAAGACATACCCCCTAGGGGTAGCGCCTTAGGGGTCGGGAGGCTCGGGACGTAAAGGTTCCGAACTTGCGCTCGACACCGCCGACGTGGTCCTGGTGCGCGACGACCTCGCAACCTTGTCGTCGGTGATCGAGCTGTCGCGGCGTGCGCATCGAATCGTAGTGGCGAATCTCGCGATAGCAGCGACCTTCATCGTGGTCCTTGTCGCATGGGACCTGTTCTGGACCCTTCCGTTGCCGATCGGAGTAGCCGGGCACGAGAGCTCCACCGTCCTCGTCGCGCTCAACGGCATGCGCCTGCTGTCCTCCCGCAGTTGGCAGCGCAGTACATCGGGTTCGGTGCTGTAACTTCGTTAACCACAGCTGGTTTCGATTGGACCTACTTCGTAAACGTGCGCTGGGGATGTAACGGCGTGCAGAAGGCAGTGCACATGACTTCTGAAACAGTGCAGTCGACTTCTGAAACTGACATCCTGGCCACCCTATTGCCCGGAGACACCTTGTGCGTGTGGAGGCTCGACCGGCTCGGTCGCAACCTCCCGCACTTGATCGAACTCGTGACCGAGCTGAAATCCAGGGGAGTGGGGTTCGCATCGGTCACCGAACAGATCGACACTGCCACCGCCGGAGGCGAACTCATCTTTCACATCTTCGGTGCCCTCGCCTCGTTCGAGCGGCAGCTGCTCCGCGAACGCACGAACGCTGGCCTCGCCGCCGCGCGCGAACGCGGCAAGATCGGTGGCCGGCCACCTGCACTGTCGACTGCCAAGAAGCGTGAAGCCACCCGAATGCGCAACCAGGGCAGCACCATCGGCGACATAGCTGAAGTCCTCGGAGTGAGTCGGCGAACCCTGTACCGCCATTTTGCGCAATCCTAGAGCTGCGCGGAAAGCTACGCGGTTGGCACTCCCGCTCCGACCTCGACGGAATCACTCGCCGGTGCCGCCTCACGTTGCGCCTGAGCGCTGGCCAGATCACGGGCCTCGAGTACGTTCAGATCTTCGCCGGCCTCGTTCTTCCAGCTGATGCGGCCGTTGTTGCTTCCACCGACGAGCACTGCACCGGCAGCGGATGGACTGTCGAAGAGCTCGTCGTCGCGAAATATGAAAGCGCCATCTTCGATCGTCGCGCGGCCGCTGGCGATGAGCGACTCGCGGGTAGTCCGGACGCGCTCGGTAGCTGCGCCACGTAGATCCGGTCGTCCACGAGAACCTCGTTGTACAACAATGCCTTCGGAAGTCAGGTACCCCTGCGCGTCGCATCCGGACTCACGGAAGAACAGAGGCTGGTTTGGCGATTCTTGACCTGCTCTAGATTCACCCTTCGTTGGACGGATCGAATCGAGGATCGGTGCGCCGAGGGTGGTCAGCAGGACGGAGATCGTGTCCAAGAATTCGTGGCAATCCGCCTCGAGCGGAGCTGGCGTGAACGGGTTGCTCGCGTCGTTGCCATTGGTCAGCGTGTATCGGTCTGCGCGTTGGGCGGTTCGGATCGACAACCACTCCAGGTAGGAGACGTGCGTGGAGGTCCATTCGTTGGTCAACGACACTGCAACCATCGCGCGGGTCCAATTCTTCTCGCCGTGCTCACCTAAGCGTTTACCGACGTTCCCGGTCTGGCCGATGTACGCGGTCCGCTCGTCATCGCTACCTCCGAACAGGTAGTACACCCCGACCTGCGTCGATGCCGGGAGCTTCGCAAATTCGCTCAGCAGCGATCGCGGGATATCGAAGACCCGGACAGTCCTAGTGGTCAGGCTCGCGACCCGAATACCGGCGGGATCCCCACCGGGTAGATAGATCTGGATGGTCTGAGCCCGGACCATCAAGCAGCCTTCTCGATGTCGAGTTCGCGAACGATGCGCATGGTCTCGACGGCGACGGTGGTGACTTTCTTGATCAGTTCGACTATGTAGGTGGGGTCGTCGTGCTCGTCGCACCACAAGTTCGGATCGTTCACGATGCCCGATGGCTTATCGGTCTTGACCTGGTAACGGTCGATGACCCATGCCAGCGCTGACCTCGCCCCGAGCATGTACTCCTCGGCCTCTAGTGGAATTCCGGTGATAGTCACCTTCGAGTTGTAGACAATTGCGGTGTGGTCGGACTTGCTGCGCCACTTCATCTTCTGCACCCGCCACGTCTCGCGCTCGTGTTCGTCGACCCCAGCCCTAATTTCGACATCGAGTGGGTAAGGGGCGACGTCCTCGTACTGCATATGAAGGGTGCCGAGCTGCTCGCCGGCGTCGGCGAGCTGCGTGAAGCGCCCCAAGCTTTCAGGGGTGGGGATGTGAGGGAGCATTTTCTTCAGATCCGCCGCGTATGTTTCCCGGTAGCCGGGGACGTGCAACTGCCCGTACACCGACCAAAAGATCTGGTCCCTGGTCACGGAAGAGCCCAGTGCGGTCCGATAGACATCAAGTATCTCATCGGTGATGTTGTCGACCCGCCGGTAGCCCCCTTCTTGCTCACTCGGACTATCAGCAGTCGAATCGAAATCGAGAACGCCGTCGATGGGAGGCCCCACGTTCTCATAGGTATAGCGCGGGAAAAACTGTGAGCTTCCAAAACCCCAAAATGACAAGTCCGGGATCATGCCTACGGCGAGAACCGAGAATGGCTTGTCGGATCCAGCTGCAACAAGATGGAGTCCGTAGTTGGTGTGCAGACCCGTTGGAAACATAGTCGGGAGCAAGCCGCGGCGATGGTTCAAAACCGGATCGAAGTAGAGGTTTGTTCTGTTGAACGGTCTATAAGCGGCTTCAACTGCCTGGCTGGAGTCAAACATCACCGGCAAACCGCGCACGAGGTGCCGCTTGAGGCTGTCGGACCATTTGATCGCTGTTGTGGTGTTCTGCGAGCCAAACAAGAACTGGTCGATGTCTCCGGCAGCGCTTGGTTTTCCGTCGGCTGAACGCTGTTGTTCATATGCCGCTAGAACGTCGGAGTATGCGATGGCTGCAGCTGTGACATTCGCAAACAGTGCTGACCGTGAGAAGTTGTAGACGGTGGCATCACGTGCCGTCAAGAGAGCGTAGGCGTAAGTCGCAAATATTGGCGACGAATCGGATTGGGTCTTCGTTCCAATGACAGGCCAGGAACCAAAGGCATCGTCCCTCTGGGTTATCCAGTCGCCGTAGCTATTTGGCGATATTTCTCGCCATTCCGTGTTGCTTATGGTGCTTACTTCGGCAATGTGAAGTTTCTCTTCCCGATCCAGGTAATCGCCGATGTCGCGATAGTGAATCTGGGCGGGCCCGGAGTGTGCGGCATCCTTGACGCCGACGAAAATGACTATGGTGGAACGGCTCCCGGAGCCGAATACCTTGCCACCTTCCTTAGAAGAGAGTTCACCGGCTGCGCGTTGGTTGCCGCGAAGGTTGTAGATCCACAGGTGGGCGAATTCGTCAGCGAAGCTCAAGCGGACTCCGTCGGCAGTGTTGCCGTCGACCCACCCTCCAGCCGACACGAACGCAACGATGCCTTGGTCGCCGACGCGGTCGGTGGCCCACCGGTAGGCGCGGTAGTAGGAGTTGTACAGGCTGTTCTTGTTTGTCGCTGTTGACCGTCCGGCGTAGGTCGCGGCAATACGTGCGTCGAGGGTTGGATAGCTCAGGTTCGCGTTGTCGTCGTTCGCGCTGTCCTGGCCCTTCGAATAGGGAGGGTTACCGACAATGACGTTGATCGGAGCTTCCTGCTGACGTATGACGCGGTCGTTGTTCTGCGGGAACATGATCGCGTCCATGGTGTCACCGTTTTCGGACATCTGGAAGGTATCGGTGAGGACAATTCCCTCGAACGACTCGTACTGTCCCTCTTCGCCGCTGGGCGTAGTAAGAGCGTGGTAGGTGGTCTCGATGTTGACCGCGGCGATGTAGTACGCGAGAAGCATGATCTCGTTGGCGTGCAGCTCGTCCCGGTATTTACGCGAGAGGTCGTCGGGGAGGATCAGCCCGGATTGCAGGAGCCGAGTGAGGAAAGTGCCGGTGCCTGTGAACGGGTCGAGGATATGGACGCCGGTGTCGGTGAGGCCCTTGCCGAAATGCTCCTTCGAGACGTGGTCTGCGGCCCGGAGGATGAAGTCGACGATCTCCACGGGTGTGTAGACGATGCCCAGCGCATCGGACTGCTTCTTGAACGCGACGCGGAAGAATCGCTCGTACAGCTCGGCGATGACCTGCTGCTTGCCTTCAGCGCTGGTCACTTCCGAGGCCCGAACGCGGACGGAGTCGTAGAACGAGTCGAGGCCGGCGGTCTCCGATTCGAGGTTGGCGTCGCCGAGAGTGTCGAGCATCTGCTGCATGACGATGGAAACGGGGTTGTGCGCCGCGAAGTCGTGGCCGGCGAACAGGGCATCGAACACCGGTTTGGTGATCAGGTGTTGGCTGAGCATGCTGATCGCGTCGTCACGGCCGATGGAGTCGTTGAGGTTGTCGCGTAGCCCGGTAAGGAACTTCTCGAACTGCTTGGCTGTCTCTGGCGAGGCACCGATGAGAAGGGCGTTGATGCGGGCGATCTGGGCGGCGGCGATGTCGGCGACGTCGGCTGCCCACTGTTCCCAGTAGACGCGGGTCCCAACCTTATCGACGATGCGGGCGTAGATCGCTTCCTGCCACTCCGAGAGTGCGAACAACGCCATCTGCGACGCCACCCCACCAGTTCCACCTTCGCCACTCTCAGGCTTCGGATCCGTGCCCGGGGTGGGGCGTCCGTCGCCGATCGTTTCATCGGAGTCGGTGGTCGGGCCGATGTGTCCGCCGAGCAGGCGATCATTACCCTGACCGGCCTTGGCTTGTTTCGTGGTGGCGTTGAGAGCGATGGAGTTGACCATCGCGTTGAACCGATCATCATGCGCTCGTAGAGCGTTGAGCACCTGCCACACCACCTTGAAACGGCGGTTGTCAGCGAGGGCCTGCGACGGTGACACTCCGGCGGGCACGGCGACGGGCAGGATGATGTACCCGTAGTCCTTGCCTGGCGAGAGGCGCATGACGCGTCCTACGGACTGGACGACGTCGACGACGGAGTTGCGGGGGTGCAGGAACAACACGGCATCGAGAGCCGGAACGTCGACGCCCTCGGACAGGCAGCGTGCGTTGGACAGGATCCGGCATTCACCCTCGGGGACGGGCGCTTTGAGCCAGGACAGTTGCTCGTTGCGCTTGAGAGCATTGAAAGTGCCGTCGACGTGGCGTGCGGAGACGACGAGGTCACGGTTGGTGGCGTCGACCTGTTCGCCGTCGTTCTCGTTCTCGTCGAGGAGGGCGCGATAGGCGTCGACGACGTCGGGGAACACTTCGGCGACCTGCTTGGAGGCGGCGATGTCCTTGGCGAACGCGACCGCCCGCTTCATCGGAGGTGCCCCGATAGCGAACCCATCGCCGTCGGGGGAGCGGCCTGCGCGCTTCGCGAGACCGTTCCAGCAGCCGACGATCTTGGAGGCGTCGTCGAGTTGGAGTTCGGAGTAGGTTCCGGCGAGCTGTTTCTGCATAGGGGCGGCGACGAGGTCCTCGTCGACGGTGAGCACGATGACCTTGTAGTCGGTGAGCAGCCCCCGTTCGACGGCGTCACCGAAGGACAATCGGTGCAGCTCGGGGCCGAAGATGTCGACATCGTCCATGGACGACAACTCGGCGGAGTGGTCGGCGGCCTTCTCCTTGACTGCGTCGTCGAAGATCCGCGGTGTTGCCGTCATGTACAGCCGCCGTGACGCTTTCAAGAACTCGGCGTCGTGGACGCGGACGAAGTTCGATTCGTCCGCACCGGCGACGGTGACACCGGTGGTGCGGTGTGCTTCGTCGCAGATCACCAGATCGAACGCATCCACCCCCATGCCTTGCGCCGCAGCGACCGTCGGCAGGGACTGGTAGGTGGTGAACACCACAGTCAGTCCCTTGGAGCGTTTCCGGTGCGCCATGTGCGATGCGAGGTTGTCGGGGTCGGTGGTCACCGGGATCGCGACGTCGACGGTGCTGTAGTCCTCGGCGGAGCGGGAGACCTTCGAATCCGAGCACACCGCGAACGCGCGAATGTCGAGCTGGGTTTGAGCGGTCCACTCTCGAAGTGTCTGCGAAAGCAAGGAGATGGAAGGGACCGCGAACAAGATGCGTGCACTGCCGCCGGCCTCGGCAGCCGTGCGTTCGGCGATCTTCAGAGCGGTGAACGTCTTTCCCGTTCCGCAGGCCATGATCAGTTTCCCGCGGTCGTTGCCGGCGGAGAACCCGGCGAAGACCGCGTCGATCGCCTCGACCTGGTGCGGGCGGGGCTCGTTGCGGACCGCTTCACTCAACTCGACCGTCAGCTCACCCTGCGGCCATGCGATGTCCCAGTCGATCGGGGCCTCGGCGATCTCGGCCAGACCGATCCGTTGGACAGGGATGGTCTGGTGATTGATCGCGTCTTCGGCGTTCTTTCCCCACCGGTCGGTGGTGGAGATGATCACGCGGTTGGTGAACGACCGATCCCCATCGGCGGTGGGAAATGTTTGTCCCGAGGCGGTGAAAAACGAATCGAGATCGCCTTTGCTCAACGTGGTGGTCGGTTCGTAGAACTTGCACTGGATCGCGGCGTAGTCGCCGGTGTCGCGTTCGCGGGCGACCAGGTCGATGCCGGTGTCGGCCTTACCTTGACGGTCGGGCCAGTCGATCCACCGCCACACCTGCTCGTACTGCTGCGACAGCGTCGGATCGAGCTCGAAGTATCGAACCATCAGCTGCTCGAACTTGGTGCCCCGCTCCGAATTCGACGGCTCACCACGGAACGCTTCGATAACCTCGTGCACACTCGCCATGACCTACCGAAACCACCTCAACGTCGGGGACGATCAGACCGAGTATGCCGCTTACATCGACGACAACCGCCATCCACGAGGACTCTTCGGCGTTTCGGTCACTGAAGAGGTCGTGGCCCAGCAGAGTCTCCCGGGTAGAGCCGCAGACGCGGAAAGCTCCGGTGTCGCATCCTCGAGTGCAAAGGGGCGTGCCGCCACGAAGCCTGCACGGTCGAAGTCAGGATTGTTCGCGCGCCGCAGCCTGGACAACACTGGCGAGTCCGGAGAACGAACATTCGACGGGATCGTGTGAGAGCAGACTGCTCAACACAATCGACTTCTGCTCCCCGAACGTGGAGTTGAGGCGCTGGGTGGACATCACGTAGAAGTCCCAGTGGTCTAGGTCGAGCGGGTCGGCGGTGGCCCGATCGGTCTGTTTGAAGACACAGAAGACGTATACGTCGGCCTGCCGCTTCCGTTGCGCGGCAATTGTGTTCGTCGTCGCGTCCCAGCCGTTCGTCGGCTGGATCCCGAAGCTGATCGTCGACAACCTCTCCTGCTTCCAACTTTGCAGGTAGGCAGACGATTTCACCTCGACGCGAATTCCCCCTTCGGTCAGTAGATCAGAAGCATCCCACTCCACTCGGACTCCATCGGCTACGCATCCGAGTGCGAGTCCGACAATGTATTCGGCGAGAACACCGCGTTGGGCGTTACCGATGAGATCCGAGCACGCCCAACGCCAGAACTGGCGAAGGTCCGATCCGATCGACTGACCTTGCTGTGTGAAGGGCTCGTCGCCAGTCTTCGGTGCTGTCACGAGTGGGTCGCGGTGGTTCGTGAGCTCGATCGACGAGCATTCGTCCACCTCGGCCGCATACCGGGTCCCGTGGTGGTCGTGCAGCATCGCACTCGATGGGTCGAGATGCCGATGAACTCGAAATCGATGGCCATGAAAATTCTCCCTCGATCGGACAGGTGAACGGAACTAGCTCTTCCGAGGTCTACTCATGTGCCGCCAGATCGAGTGGTCGAGTGCCGACACCGGCATGTCCATCCGCCTCGCAGCGTCGGTCACCAGCCGTGAGACTTCTTCGCTCCCGGGTCTACGGCCCAACGCCTCCACCACGAATCGAGTGACGAGAGTGTCGGCTTTGACGCCGTCGTGGCCGACCAGCATGAGGAAGTAGTCCCACGTCACCGGGCCCAAGCCGCGAGTTCCGCAGTACGCGGCTCGCTGCGCTGCCGAGTCCCGATCGATGTCGGATGCGTGGCGCGCGCCCGACGCTGCGAGCCGGCCGGCAGCAGAGACGATCGCCTCGGCCTTCGGCACACCCCCGGTCTTCTGCTTGTTGCCGAGCACCGTCTGAAGCCACCGCGGGTCGGCCTCGCCCAGTACACCGAGGTCGTCCCAACTTTGCCTGCCGGACTCGGCCTTGTACCGCTTGATCGCGCCGCGTACGCCCGTGTCGGCAGAGACTCCGTAGACCGCTCTGATCGACAGGACCGCATCGATCAACGCCAGTTCCACATGCCCCGGCCATCCGTCCGGGGCAGCGTGCATCTCAGTGATCTCAGCCGTGAGGTACTCGACGAGCACCTCGACATCGCCTGCGTCCGTCGTCGCCATTACGGTGGATCCCTTCTGGGTCGATGAGAGCGGACGTTACCGGCCACCGCCGACCCATTTGCACAGAACTCGTCCTCGACGACCACAGTTCGTCGTACGGGCGAGGGTAAGGCAGGCGACACACCTCCCGGTGCTGCCTGCGACAGTCAGGCGCACGGTCGACTATCCGCGGATGAGGATCTCGATGGCGTCGACGTCATACGTCTTCGCCAGACCGGCCTTCGCATAGTTGTATCTATAGTTATCCGCATTGCACCTGTGGTCGCCCTTGACGGCACCGTCCCGGCGTCCGAGTCGGCATCGGAAAAGACACGTTATCGGGTACACGACCACGGCGATTCTGAGCTACCTTCACAACCGTGAGCAGCAAGGACGCTACCCGTCGGAACAGAATGCCCTGCGTCGACGCGTGGCCGCAACACTGATCAGCCTTGTATTGGTGATCGGCGCTGTCGCTGCTGCCCCCAAAACATGGGCGGTACTGGTAATCGAAATACCCGCTGCATGGTCCTGGTACCTGACCCAGAACATCACCCCCGGCCACGGAACCATTATCGGCGGCACCTTCGTCTGCGTCGCAGCACTCATCGCCTACACAGGCACCCACCTTAGCCGGCGAAGTACCGAACGCATCGCCAACAACAACAACAACCTTGCCGACAACCAAGAACTGCGTCGCCGCTTCGTCACCACCACAGCACAATTCGCCGATCCATCGCCCGAAGTCAGACTCGCTGGCGTCTACGCCCTCGAAGCACTCACCGACGACTGGATCGACCGAGGCAAATACACCGACGCCCAAATCTGCATCAACTACCTCTGCAGCTACCTCACCCGTCCCTACACACCACCCACCGAACACCCCCACCTTCGCCAAACCGTCGTCACATCCGACGCAGCTACCCACATCGAACGCACCTACCAGCACCCCCGCGACGACCTCACCGTCCGCCAAGCCATCACACGCACCATCGTCACCCACCTAAAACCCGACCACCACCACAACTGGAGCAGATACAACTACGACCTCACCGGCGCGTACTTCCACAACGCCGACTTCACCGACGCCCATTTCTGCGGCAACACCACCTTCGGCAAAGCTCAGTTCCACGGCGACCGGACGACGTTCCACCGGGCGCAGTTCCATAGTGACTGGACGTCGTTCGTTGAGGCGCAGTTCCGCAGTGACTGGACGTCGTTCGTTGAGGCGCAGTTCCGCGGTGGCTTGACTTCGTTCGGTGAGGCGCAGTTCCACGGCGACTGGACGTCGTTCGGTATGGCGGAGTTCCGCAGTAAGAGAGTGACGTCGTTCGGTGAGGCGCAGTTCCACGGCGACTGGACGTCGTTCGGCCTGGCGCAGTTCCGCGGCGGCTGGACGTCG
The DNA here is from genome assembly GCF_000333955.1 of Rhodococcus sp. AW25M09. Taxonomy (GTDB): domain Bacteria; phylum Actinomycetota; class Actinomycetes; order Mycobacteriales; family Mycobacteriaceae; genus Rhodococcoides. Next base: position 51,903 of record NZ_CAPS01000146.1, on the reverse strand, counting down.
TTCGGCAAGGCGCAGTTCCACGGTGACGGGACGACGTTCTACAAGTCGCAGTTCCGCAGTAAGAAACAGACGTCGTTCGACGAGGCGCAGTTCCGCAGTAAGAAACAGACGTCGTTCGACGAGGCGCAGTTCCACGGTGACTGGACGACGTTCTACAAGGCGCAGTTCCGCGGTGACCAGACGACGTTCTACAAGGCGTCCTTCCAAGGTGCGGAGACGTCGTTCTACTCACCGGGAGCGTGGAACAACGTGTACTTCGACTGGGACACCGAAATCCCCTGCACCGCCGAAGGAATCAAACCGGACAACGTCAAACCCCACGACTGGCCACCCCCCGTCTTGGAGCCGATGCCCTAGCGCTACCGCGACACCGAGTGGGGCGGATCTCCGTCGCTCCCACGCAAGCACCCTTTTGTTGGAGTGTGGGGTTGCATTCTCGCATTCCGCCTGGCGGCGGTGCCGCGGAACAGCAGGCAGAAGTCGGGGCGCAGTAGCCGCGATCCCGAGCCGCGCCCCCTATTGCGGGGCACGGACCGGGCCACCTGCGGTGTCCACCTAATCGAACTCCGCTGCGCTCCGTCCTGTGAAAAAAGCAATTTCTTTCGCACATCTGGCTCTCTCCGAGCATGCGTCACCCTGGCGCGTCTTACCCACCCTTGACTCCGCGATGCTCCGGCCCTTCGGGCTCCAGAAACTTTTCAAAGCGCCTGCGGCTGAAAACTTTCCGTCCCAGGGGCAGGACGCCGTTCCATGCCGCCGCCTTCTCTCCCCAAGCCAGATGACGGCGAAGGAAATTGGCACGAGCGAAGGGCCGGGGGAGCCGGTCCCGCGAGAGAAGGAGACCCGACATGCCGAAGAACACCACCCGCCCCGCACGCACGAGCACCGCAGCAGGAAACGCCCAGACCCCCGCCATCGTCACCCACACCACGGTCATCATCACCGGACCCCAGAACGCGACCATCAGCATCACCGCCGCGGGCACCGAGCACGCGCAAATGGTCGTCGCGTTCGGGCACCTCATGATGACCTTCCGCAGCGCCGAAGCAGTCTGCGACGTCATCGCCGGATTCGCCACTGTCCGGTCGGCCCTCGCCGGAGCCGACGGACGCGCCCCGTACCCGCAGCAGCCAGGCGCAGAGTTCGGCGCACCCGCAATCTCGATCCTCTGGCTCGGAGGCCCCGAACACACGGTGATCCCCGGCGCCCGCTACATCCCCGAGCAACGCCGCACCGTGCACTGGGTGGACCTGCACATGGGGCCGATCACCTGGCGCGTCACCGACCGCGTCGGCTACGACACCCTCATGGACGAGTTCCGCCGCGTCCACCGCGCCGCAGTCGGCGTCTTCCTCGACGGAGGCCGCTACCGCCGCGATCCGTCCAAGATCCTCGACTCGTTCGATGACTGACCGCAATAACACACCTCGGCCCCGCACCCGCGGGGCCGAACGTGTTCATCCACAGGCCCCGGCCCCGCTCCACAGACCACCGAAATTCCGGTTCGCGTCGCACGACTCGCTGCGCTCCCCGTGCGACGCTGAGAAGCAAGCAGCCACCCGCTTCAGGCCAGAAAAGGGAAGCCACCGCCGATGATCACCTGGACCGTCACCACCCGCCCCGAGAACAGTCCCGAACTGCTCACCGCCAGCGGAGCCGACACCACCCTCGACGACGCCAAGAGAGCCGCCGCAGACGCCGTCCGCTACGCCCTCCTCGACGCCGCCGAGCACACCTCACCCGACAACGGCTGCGCACCGTCCTACCTCGTCACCCTCGACGGCACCTGCGCCCTCATCGTCGGACTCGGCCGCTGCCGACCCGCCAACTACAACGGCGTCCTCGACAGCCTCGAACGCTTCGACGGCACCGCACCACCACACCTGCTCTACATGTGAGCCGACCACGACCCCCAGGAAGGAACCACCCACGTGCCCGCACAAGCATGGGTCACCCTCATCGTCGGCATCCTCGCCACCATCGGCGTCACCGCCACCCTGCGTCAACGCACCAGCAGCGAGAACCGAGCTCAGGCCTGGCAGCGCATCAGCTGGTGCCTTGAGCTCACCACCAGTGACGACGACGCCGCCGCCGAACTCGGCTGGACGATGTACAGCACCGTCAGCAAATCCAAACTCATCACCCCCACCGAACGCGACGTCATCCGCACCGTCAGCGAACACGCCATGCGCCGAGCACTGGCGCAAGACCCCGACACCGAGGACACTGAACCTCAGACCGACACCACGGAGGACCCGCGATGACCACCACCGAACGCCGAACCACCCGGCGACCACGCCCACGCGTGGCAGCAGCGGCCGCCCGCGCCTACGTCGAAACCGCCGAATACGACAACGTCGACGTCCCCGACTGGATCCGCGACGTCGCCGCCGGCAAAGACACCAAACCCCCCAAAAGCTGACCAACACACGAACCCGACAAGGCCCGCCCCCACCAGGGAGCGGGCCTTGTCGTATCGCGGACGCCGAGCAGAGATGCCGTCGAGCGCACGGAAGGGCGACACCCCGCGCGGGCGGCCACCGACCCGAACTGCGCTTCCGTCCTGCAGAAACCCGCCAGCACGAGATCCAGAGACGGCGAAATGCTGCAGGCGCGACCGCAACACGTTGCAGCGCAACAGAACCTGTCGGTACCCCACGGCACAATCGGCGACTATGCGAATCCGAACCATCGACGGCCCACCACTGCCCGCCGAGATCGCAGAGCGTGCCGCGCGCGCGATCGCCCTCCGCGTGCTCCTCGACCGGAAGATCACTGATCGATCAACCCACCCACCACGAGCATCCGACGCTCCACAAGCCGCCACAGCATGATCAGACAGCCCACGTAGCTACTGATCCCGCTGTCGCCCACCCAGCGGACAGACACACTCATCACGTCTCTTGAAACACCTATTGTCGTGATAGGGCAACGGATCTCGATCCTTCGACACGTTTCCATTCCGTACAGCAGTGATGAAGTGTTGACCCGCCTCTAACTGATTTTCGAGGGGACCGGAGATCCGGAACTCATAGCCGGGGAAGTGATCCATCAGTCGCTGGAACATCGCCATGCCGAGCCCACCCAAATAGGAACCAGGCGGCTTATCCGCCTCAGTGAGGTTATCGAGTTGAAGCGTCTCGACGACCCGATCGTCATGGAATACACCGAAAGTGAAGCGCCCCACCTTGTGGGGAGGGTCTACGCGAAAGCACTCGATCTCGCCCTCCAAGGACATGCCGATCGTCCCATACACGTCGATGCGGTATCGATACTCCGGTTCGTCGTACATCCCGCGAGTATCGCCGAAAACAAGGCCCCGCACAGGGCATTTCACTACTTGTCGGTTCTACAACCAACCGGACGCCGGACACCACCACAACGGCCTGACCGTCTACCGAAAATGCCGAACATCCGGCCTCTGCCTACCGATGCTGAGCAGGCGATTCCCTACCCAGTCGATTGGAACTTTGGCAAACTCCGTCTACAGTGAACTTAGGCAACGTGGACACCAGTTCACGACAAGGGCGACCACCCCGGTGCGCGAACACCGAGATAGCCGCCCTGCCCCAGGGCCTCCTCTTGTCAGCGCCGCCGCGAGAAGCTAGCAGCCAACTGGAGTCCTAGAACCAACAGCTCGATCACCAGAACAACGGTGGTCGAGCTGTTGCAGTATGTGGCGAGCAACAAAGCTCCCCGCATTCCTACAGCGACACGCAAAAACGCATCCCCAGCTCTATCGGCCCGCGAAGGCCCCGGTCTTTCGGGTGGATCGGCATCAGAAGCCATCGCCGCCCCCTTCCTACCTCGCAACCGACAGGCAATCTGTCGGAAGCCAGCCGCCCCTATCGAGACGACCAGAACAGGAAGACACGACACGTCGCGTCCTGAGGCATAGGGGGCGAGAACAACCTCGCCGATCCATCTCTATTCAGTTGGATTCCCGATGAACCCGACTCCGTGGCGCAGCAGATCTTCGTACGGAGGCGAAACCATCACACGAGTGATCTTACTGGCATTTGCGACAGCTACCGTATGCCCTCCAGCGCGCCGTACCGGAGGCTGACTCACACCGCCCAGGCAACGAAACATCGCGAATTGGCGCTGCCGCAACACCGAGCGTGTCCGGTCTCCGTCGCTCCCGCACAATCACTTCGCGAGCTCCACGGCCGGGAGGTGGTCACCCGCCGGCGTCGATGAGCGATCGGGTGTTCCGCCTTCGGCGGTGCCGGCCACCCTGCGGGCGTCCCCCGAACCGAGCTCCGCTGCGCTCCGCACCGCGAAAGACATCGATTTCTTGTCGCACATCTGGCTCCCGGCGATACTGCATCACCCGTGCCCGCCGACTCAACCCCTCGCTCCGCTGCGCTACGGCCGAAGGCTCCGAACACTTTTCGTCCCGTAGTCGCTGCGCTCCCACGAAAACTGTCCGAGACGCAGGGTTGCCCCGTCGTCCCCGTGCGCTGCTGTCTCTCCTCACGCCAGATGACGGCGACAAGAAATTGGCAGAGCAGGCCGGGGGACCGGTCACGAGGGGAGAGGCACCAGTCATGGCCACACGAACCAACACCAGCGCGGCGGACAAGGCCGAAGCACGCCGCGAGCTGGCGGCATCACTGCACACCTCGATCACCGACAAGGTAGCCGAGCTGACCAGCTCCGACACCTGGCGCGCGTACCTCGACCACGTGGCCTCGTTCCACTCCTACAGCTTCAACAACGTCCTGTTGATCCTCGCCCAGAAGCCCGAGGCCACTCAGGTTGCCGGATTCCGTGCCTGGCAGCAACGCGGGCGGCAGGTCCGCAAAGGTCAGAAGGCGATCCGGATCTACGGCTACAGCTCCCGCACCGTCACCGTCACCGTCACCGAGACCGACCCCGACACCGGCGACGAAGAGACCCGCAAGGTGCCCACGTTCCCGATTCTGTCGGTGTTCGACCACTCCCAAACCGACCCGATCGAGGGACACCCCCAGCCCGAGGAAATCGCCCAGCTGCTCACCGGCGCCGATCCGGACGCGATCTACGACCGCGTGGCAGCGATCATGACCGGCCGAGGCTGGACCGTCACCCGCGAGGCGATCACCAGCAGCGCGAACGGCTACACCACCACCGACGGCTCCCACCGGATCGTCGTCGACGCAGCCCTCGAACCCGCAGCGGCCGCAAAAACGATGATCCACGAGGCAGCGCACGCGATCATGCACGCACCCGACCTCATCGGCCCCGAAGCCCGAAAGGACCTGCACCGCGGCCGGATGGAAGTCGAAGCCGAATCCGTCGCCTACGTGCTGGCCGGGATGCTCGGACTCGACACCAGCGCCTACAGCGTCGGCTACATCGCCGGATGGGCAGCAGGAGACCTCGAGCAGGTCACCGCCACCGCGAAAGCAGTACTGACCGCCGTCCACGAGCTGGCCGACGCCCTCGACGAGACCGCCGACTCCGAGTCGAACAAGGGTGAGGACACCGGGACCGGGGAAGCCGCATAGGTGCACCGGGAGGGTTCGCCGGCCGAGAGTTCCGGCCGGCGGATCAGGCCACCTGCGGTGTCCACCGAATCGAGCTCCGCTGCGCTCCGCACCGTGGAAGAGCAAGACGTTTTTTCACTGCGGTTCTGGCTACCGGCGAGCATTCATCACCCGTGACCGCCGCCTCAACCCCTCGCTCCGCTGCGCTACGGCCAAGGCTCCGAACACTTTTCGTCCCGCAGTCGCTGCGCTCCCACGAAAACTGTCCGAGACGAGGGGTTGCCCCGTCGTCCCCGTGCGCTGACTTCTCTCCTCACGCCAGAAACGGCGAAAAAACGTGGCAGGGCAAAGGGCCAGGCCACCAGTTGAGAAGGGAAGTACGCGACATGCACGACACCATCACAGGACCGAGGACGGCGGGACTGCGTACCGCAGTCATGGCCGCGATCGCCGGAGTCCCGGCGCAGGTCAAGACCCACGCACTCGCGCAGGTCACCGCCTACACCGAGCAGGTCAACCGGGCCGCAACAGATGCGAACTCGACCACCGTCGACGCGCACCTCGAGCGGGCCGCGTTCTGGGCGTGCACCGCACGCGAACACGGAGCCAGTGAGGCCGAGATCCACGCCGCACGGCTCGAAGGCCACCACCAGGCAGCCACCGCTCAGCATTAACCCCGAGGCCCGTACAGGCCCGGACAACAAGAAAACACCGGACAGTCCTTACCTGCCCGGTGTCTCCAACCGAAGAATCTACCAGGGAGAGACACCACCATGACCGCGAGCGTCGAAACCACCACCGCCGCAACGCAAGCCTCCACGACCGGCACCACGCCGGTCGTGGGGGCGGGCGAATACGTCGTCCGCCTGCACCCCACCGCCCTCGAGGTCGGCCCGAACGTCCGCGACGAGGTCGACACCGAGACGGACGAGTTCCGCGCCGTCGTCGCCTCCATCACCGAACTCGGAGTGCTGATGCCGATCCTCGCGCGCCGCGACGGTGACCGAGTCGTCGTCATCTCCCGGCCAGGTTCGCACCCTCGCCGCGATCGAAGCCGGGGTCGACAGCGTCCGAGTGCTGATCGTGCCGACTGCCAGCAAGGCCAAGGACCGGGAAATCGAACGCCTCACCCAGCAGGTCGTCGCCAACGACCGCAGAATCGGCCTCACCGAAGGTCAGCGCGCGAAGGCCGTGACCGACATGCTCGAACTCGGTCTGTCGGTGCCCAAGATCGCCAAGGCCGTCCAGGTCAAGCGTGAGACCGTCAAAGCGGCAGGGGCAGCGGGCCGCTCGCAGACTGCGATCGGTGCCCTCGACGCGGGGCAGCTGACTCTCGATCAGGCCGCGATCGTGGCCGTGTTCGACGCAGAGGGCGACACTGCCGCCGTCGAGACGCTACTGGGAGTTGCGCGGTACGACTTCCGGTGGACCGCGCAGCGGCTGCTCGAGGACCGTGCCGTGCGCAAGGCCCGCGCCGCAGCGGGCGCACCGTACGCCGAGCAAGGGCTGACCGTCCTCGAGGAAGAACCGGCCTACGGCGGCCCGTACCTGCGTGCAGACGATCTGGTGACCGCCGACGGTGATGCAGTGACCGACGCCGTGATCGAGGCCGCAGCGGGATACTGGGCGGTGTGGCTGTCGAAGGAAGACCAGTTCACCCTCACCGCGACAGGCGCGGTGATCGAGGAGGACAGCATCGACTGGGACACCCAGGATGACCCCGAAGCGACACCCGACGAGGGGTTGCACCACCACAAGGACATCACCGCCGCCGAGGTGTGGGTGCCGGAGTACTTCACCGCCGACCCCGACGCCGCCGGTGTGAAGCCGGGGCCGATCCTTGCGGCCGCGCTGGCCGAACCCGCAGAAAACGTCGATCCCGCCGACGCCGAGGCAGTCGCTCGGGCGGTCGAGCAGAAGCGGCTCGCCGCCGAGGCGGCGGCGAAGGAAGCAGAACGGGCAGCCCGGCGACGGACCAAGGCGCTCAACGTCGCATCGCTCGCAGCGACTGTGGTCCGCAAGGAGTTCGTGACCAAGTTCCTCACTCGCAAGACCCTGCCGAAGGGTGCCGCGAAGTGGATCACCGACACCCTTGTCGACGAGCCGGGACTGCTCACCCAGAACAAGGCGTCGCAGTACCTCGCGGAGCTGCTCGGAGTGAGCGTGGCCGAGCCGACGACCAGCCTCTACGGCGATTGGAAAGAGCGGGCCGCACGTGATGCGCTGGCACCGGTGATCGACAAGGCGAGCGACTCACGCGCGCAGGTGATCGCGCTCGCGCAGATCCTCGCCGCCTACGAAGCGAGGATGAGCGGGACCGGTAAGGACTGGTGGAAGCGAGTCGGAGGCTCCAACCAGGACAACTACCTGGGACTGTTGGCCGAGCAGGGCTGCGAGCTGACTCCGGTAGAGCAGGTCGCAGCCGGGACGATGACACCGGAACAGGCGTACGACGCGCTCAGCGAGGAAAGCGTCACCGACTAGGACCGGCATCGGTGGCGGGTACCTCTACGGTGCCCGCCACCTGGTGGCCTCGTCCCCGGCCCGGTCGAGGGGGCCTGCGGCAGCCCCTCGAGCTCCCCCGCTCGGCGCACCACCATCGGCACCCGCTCACGTCGACGCAGGCGGCTCACCGAAATCAGTGAGCGGCGTTGTACGCCTCTTCGATGTCGGCCGGAATCCGGCCACGTTCGCTGATCTCGTAACCCTGGTCGAACGCCCACTGCCGGATCGCCCGCGTCTGCTCCGGATCACGCTTGACCGATCCGCCGGCCGCTGTCGCGGTCGACGCGGCAGCGGGGGAGGGCTTACGCTTGCGGCCGCCGACCCGCGTCGCATGCCCGACGTAGTAGTCGAGCTTCTTGTGAAACTCGTTGGCGTTCTTCGCTTTCAAGTCGATCGAGTACTCGACACCGTTGATCGCGAATTCGATCGTCTCGCCGGACTCGTCGTCGATGACCGACCCGTCGATATCGTCCACCAATTGGGTTGTCACTCGTTTGGCCACAGCCGGAAAACCTTTCATCGACACATTCGCAACGCGCAACCGCATTCGTCGTCACGAGGATAACCAGCGTCGATATCCGCATTCTTCATCGACACGGTAATTGAGCTGCATTCGATTTCCCGCAGTCGGACCTATGGGCACAGTGAAAGCAATCCCGCCGGGTGCACGGATGGACGTTTGCGGCAGCCGTAGCCGTTGCAGTGCAACAGTATTCGAACGCGTGGGACGCGTCCGCACGTCCCCTTCGGGGCCGCCCCATATGGGTCACCATTTTTGGTCGTACGAGTCGTCCCAGCCTGACATGCCGGGGACCCCGACCAGTAAAACCGCGGTCGCACGCTCCCACAACGCGGTTTGACAGGCCACCCTCGTCACGTCGATCGGGGACGTCTCATCCGAACCTTTGGAAGGTGTCCCTGTCATGAACAGCAACGAATTGCTCAACGATCACCAGATCATCACCGATCTCATCGGCAATGCCGCTCACTGCCCCGCCGAAGATCCGCGCGCGGCCCGGTGGGCCACCGAAGCGCTCGTGCTCGCCAGCGCAGCAGAGCTGCCCATCCTCATCGAGGAGGCCGAAGGAGTGCTCGGACGGATCACACACGACACCACCTGCCGGTGGTGCAACAGACAGCCGGGAGCATCCATCCCGGTCGGGTCCTTCTGGTGCACCCACTGAGCACCAGGCCCTCCAGGGCCCGGTCCCACCACGGGGCCGGGTCCCCTTTTTTTGTCTCCCAGATCGGAGCTGTGCATCCGTGCGGAGTGCACGTGTACCTGCAGCACCACCTCGCCGCCTGCGGCGTCGCCCCATATGGGTCACCAAAGGGGTCGTACGAGGACGCCGAGTCTGACATGCCGGGGACCCCGACCAGTCAACCCACGCTCCGCTCTTCGGGGTTGACAGGCCACCCTCGTCATGCCCGATCGCTACGTCTCATCCGAACCTCGAAAGGAACTCGCCATGCTTCCAGATCGCCTCTCCGCCATCGCATCCGCCGCCCATAACCGCGGCGCGACGATGGCCACCCACAACCTGGGTGGACTGCACGCGGACGTGCACCACGCCACGATATGGGGACAGTGGGTCGCACCCGAGCAGCTCGACACCCGGACCTGGGAATGCCTGCTCGGCAAACACCGCACCGACGAACCGATCCAGCCGCTCGAGCTCTAGCCGGACGGCCCCGCCCACACCGGGCGGGGACACCACCCGTCCCGTCTGGCCAGGCCTCCACGCTCGTCCAGTCATTCACACGAATGACTGTTGCCGGAACCAAGTCGAGCCCGGCGGCGTCCAAGCAGGTATGGACCACGACGAACGAGCCGCCATCCGAGGCGAGGGCCACGACCCCGACCACCCGACCGTTCTTCATGCCCTCGAACAGGTCAAATGCACCCTGCGTCTGTACCGGCACCTCGCCTGGACCTTCACAGCGGCCGACCTCGACGGCCACGCCGTTCCCCGCTGACCGACCTCACCAGCACATTCGACAACTCGAACGGGTGTTCGATACTCTGGCGGTAGCTCCCACCGGCACGGCGAAAGGTCGATCCACATGGCCACCGTCGACGCGATCGAAGACCTCATCGGACTCGATAAAGCCGCCCAGCTCGACGTCCTCCGCCGCCGGATGGCCACCGTCCCCGGCGGCCGCCGAGACCACGCGCCTGCCGATCTGCCCGCTATCGCCGCGCACGAACGGGTTCAACCCATCGATCGGGTCACGCCGGTCGTCGACGACGATCCGGAACCGCTCACCGGCGCTGTACGCGGCAAAACCCTTCGCACCATGCCCGTACCCCCGCCGCTCGCCGCTCTGCTCCCACGCCGAGCCCTGGCCCGCGGAACCGCCATCACCGTCACCGGCGCCGGATCGATACTCATCGCCCTCATCGCCGAAGCATCCGCCGCCGGCCACCACGTCGCCCTCATCGGCCAACCCCGCCTGAGCCTGCTCGCCGTCCACGAACACGGCGGCAACCTCGCCAAAGTGCATCTCGTAGATCCAGGATCGACCGACCCTCTCGACGCCGCCTCGATCTGTCTCGACGGGGTAGATTTGGTCGTGACCACCGTGCACGGCCGCGACGTACCACCCACGCGCGCAAAGGCTCTGCTCGCCAGGAATCGTCGGCACGGCAGCATTCTGGCCATCACGGATGGCCGCATGCCCGGTATTGATCTCACGATCGCATCGACCGTCACCGGCTACGGCGGCATAGAGCAGGGGAGGGGCCGCATCAAGACGATCACCCTCGAGACCACTGTCCATGGACGCGGAACCCAGCAACGCACCGGCCGATACACCCTCACCGCTCCGAGCTTCGGCGAGACGGGCCTGCGCTGGACACCCTCACCCGCCGACGAACTCGCCGTCCATCGACCGCTCGCGGCCGCCCAATGACCACCGACGACAACGCCGGCATCTTCGACGCGTGGCCCACCACCTTCGAGCCACCCACCCGCCGCATCGTGGACCCGCCGATGTCGGTGAACGTCAATGTGGCACTCGCGATCGGGCGATCCGGAGGCGGACGATTCCGCGACACCACCGCGTTGAAAGTCCGTGCCGAGGGCCTCGCGATGGACACCATCGTCGAGGGAACCTTGTTCGCGTGGGCCCGGACCAGCGTCGGGGATTGGCTTGCAAGCGTGACGTTTTCGATACCCACGGGCAACAAGATGGGACGACTCGACCTCGACCGGCAATGGGCCCTGCCGACGCGGTCACACCCATCACATGACCGACACCACCACCCCGTTGGCCGTCCGAACCGACCTCGAGCATCGACAATCAACACACACCACCACAGGAGACACCGTGAACATCGGCGACCGCTACCACCTCGCACCCGGCGCACCCGGCATCGTCGTCATTCGCGAAATCCAAGACGGAGGCCTCGTCCTCGTCGAAAACGAAACACCAGGCCCCGGCGTCTACCCCTACCTCGTCAAACCCGACACCCTCGTACCCGCCACCACCGGACCGCTCTAACCACGACGCCGACGGAGTCGCCGCAGGTTCGCAGCATGAAGCCTCGCCGCCCGCTCCTCCGAATCGACCCGCAACGGATACCTACACTGAGAACAGAAGTTGTCCAGCGGCAACGGAATCGGGCGACTGCACCTGGGACAGTCATCGAAATGCGACCGATTCGTCAGCGCCGCGACAGTGGAGTCTGTTTCCATGAACCGCGACCCTGCCACAGGCCACCGACACCAACCGAACCCGCCGCAAGCCGCCACCGACGCACAGTCCGATACGGTGACCAGCGCCAGTAAGCTGCCGCGCAACGGGGCGCGCCTTGCGGGTCCTTGAACGGCCGAAAAGGAGCGTAGACCGGTGGCAGGCTTCATCAAGAATGCGCGCGACGCCGAACACGCTGCCGCACGGTCAATGAAGTCGCTCGGATTCACCGACGCCACGGTCACACCCATCGGCCCCGACGCCGGAATCGACGTCACCTCCCGCGCCGCCCTCGCCCAGGTCAAGTGGAAAGGCGGTGCCGCCGGCCGCCCAGACCTGCAACGCCTATACGGAGCATCCGCAGGCCAACACCACAAAACCATGCTGTTCTACTCCGCCTCCGGATACAGCAAATCAGCCGTCGAATACGCAGACCAATTCAAGATCGCACTCTTCGACTACGACCCCCACGGCACAGCCGAACCCCAAAACTCAGTCGCCGCGAACCTCGTGTCCAAGCCGCCCCAGACCGAACCCGCCGAACAATCCAAACCCGCAACGCCACCCTTCCGCCCCAAATCCGCACGGGCGCGAAACATCACTGGAGAGCCGCGCCTCTGGACGTCCCCAGCAAGCGCACTCATCACCCCGAAACCGAAAGACGAACGCCCATCCACCCAGAATGGCAGCCATCCGCAGCGAATCACCGGACCGAAGAAGCCAGCGGAGAGCTGGCGCGATGAGGTCAAAATGCGGAACGCTGAACCACCAGGACCCATCGCGAGCCTGGTCTTGGGTGCCGCAACGATTGTGCTCTGCCTGAGTCTCGCCGTGCTTGCAGGATGGCTATCGTTTGAGCTCTACAGCAGCACATTCCCCACGGCAGTGAAAATCATCCTTGGAACAGTCCTGGCACTGGGCGGCCTGACCTCGTTCGCGATCGCGTGCGTAGGAGTCCGCGAAATCCGCACCCCGGCGACGCCATCGGCCTGACCACGACAAACTGCAACACCAGCGCTACCGCGACACCGAGCGGCGTCACCCTCCGTCGCTCCCGCACAATCACGTTCACAGCCGTACCCCACTACCGCGCCGCCGTAGAGCACCAGCTCCGGCGGCGTTCTGCGTACACAGGCAGGCCCCGGCGGGCCACACGCACCCCTACGGGCCGAACCGAACCGAACTCCGCTGCGCTCCGCACTCAAAAGAGCGAAAAGAATCAAATTTCTTTCGACGTAGGTGGCTTCTCCGAGTATCCATCACCCGTGCCCGCCGGCTCAACCCCTCGCTCCGCTGCGCTACGGCCAAGGCTCCGAACACTTTTCATCCCGTAGTCGCTGCGCTCCCACGAAAACTGTCCGAGACGAGGGGTTGCCCCGTCGTTCCCGTGCGCTGGTTTCTCTCCCCAGCCACCACGGCGAAAGAAATTGGCAGGGCGAAGGTCCGGCCACCAGTCGAGAGGAACAGGTCACCATGCGAGCACAGCACCCCACCACCGCCGACGAAATCGACATCATCGTCCACCGCAACGGCAGCCGCAAAGTCCGGAGCACCGTCAAACGCGCCAGCGCACGCCGCGACCGCCGCACCGCGCGACGCGAACTCCGCCACTGAAAACCGATCCACCCCAACCCAACCCGAACGCACCCCCGAAAGGCTTTCGCTATGACCCAACACCGCCTGTCCCTCGCCACCGCCGCCGACACCCTCGCCGCCATCCCCGCCCTGCTCGGCCACACCCCCGAAAACTCCGTCGTCGCCATCACCCTGGCCGACAACGGCAACGGCTCACACCTGGTTGCAACCACCGCCCGCATCGACGCCGAGCAGGCCGAAGCCGGAGCGGATAACGTCGTGACCCCACTGTCCCGGCACACCGTCGCCGGGCGACCGGTCACCGCCGCCATCCTCGCCGCCATCGCAGACACCACCCACGCAGGCGCAGCCCTGATCGGACTCGACGCCATCCGCGACGCCTTCACCGCACGCGGAATCCGCACCATCCGCGCCCTGCACACCTACAGCCTCACCGCAGGAACCACCTTCACCGACCTCGACCGCTTCACCGACGGCACCATCCCCGACCCCGCCACCACCGAACTCGCGGCCGCCCGCACCGCAGCCGGGGGCGTCATCGCCACGTCACGCGCCGACATCGAGGCCCGCTTCGCACCCACCGCCAAGATCCCCGAATCCCTCGCACTCGCCGCCGCTGCCACGATGGGCGCCGACTTTCTGCCCGTCACCTTCGACGAGCTCGCCGCCGTCATCCACGCCCGCGAGATCCCCAGCGCTGACCTCACCGCCCGCGTCGGCCTCGCCCTGGCCACCGGCCACGCCGAAGTCCGAGACGCCTTCATGGCCATGCACATTCACGGCGACGCCGACGCAGCAGACGCATTCACCCGCATCGCGGCCCCGCTACGCGGCACCGCCCGAGCCAACGCCCTCACCATCGTCGCCTACTTCCTGTACTGCACCGGCGACGGCGCAGCCGCGTGCGCGGCCCTCGAGGCCGCCGAACGCACCGCCCACCGCGCCGACCTCACCCTCCCGAGACTGGCCGGTCTACTGTCCGCCGCACTCGCAGCCGGAATGGAACCGGCGCAGGTCCAAGGAATCGGCAGGGTCATCACCCCCGACTACGTGGCCGACCACATCGGCGCAGTGCAGAGCTACACCTGACACCGCCGCCGAGCGTGGCCACCGGTTCGAGGTGGCCACGCCCGGCAGTCAGGGCGCGGGCGCAGGGCCGATGCATCGGGCATCGAGCCCTCACATCGACAGACGCCCACCAGCGTCGACACCGACGTGGGCCGGGCGGCCGGCAGCAAATCGGGGAGAGGTGAAGAGCGAGACAGCGCTCAGAGGGTCGTCGGATCGGCCGGCCACGCCATATCGACGTCGGCGGTGGTGGGACGGGTGTCTTCGACCCGAACACCGGCGACGATCGCATCGAGCGCCAGATCCGACGGCGGCAGGGACGCGTTCACCACAGCTTTGGACAAGGCATGTTCGATCCGCGAGCGCTCCATACCCCAGAACCCTACCGACCAGCACGAACACCAGCCACCAGGCACGAGCTTTGCGCCGCCACACACAAAGGGGAGATTCTTTTCGGTCCGTCTGGCTGCGCAACGAGAATGCGTCACCCGCCGCTCTTCCGGATCAACCCCTGGCTCCGCTCACGCTTCGGCCACAGGGCCCAGCACGACTGTTCGCCCGACCCGCACTCGCTGCGCTCCCCGGCGAACACTCGCACCGGCCAGGCATTGACCGTCGACACCGTGCACCGCCGTCTCTTTTTCGCGCCACCCGGAAGCGAAAAGAACGCAGGGTAAGGCAGGCCCAATCAGAGGCATTCGTAGCTGTTCCGGAATGCCTCAAATGGATGCATCAGGGATTGCTCAGAGAACGATAAGGCGAAGTGCAGCAACATAATTGAAATTTAGGTGGAGGAGTAAAGGTCTGGATCTATTGCCGTTATTGACGTAGAATAGAAGCCAACAGCAGTAATTCCCGTAAGGAGAAAACTATGCCGATCACCGTGTACACGAAACCGAATTGCAGCCAATGCGACGCAACGAAACAACGACTCGACAAGCACGGCCTCGACTGCCGGACTGCCGGACAGTCGACATCAGAGAAGACGACACCGCCCGCCACTTCGTCACCTGCGAACTCGGCTACCTCCAGGCACCCGTGGTCGTCGTCGACGAGGACACCCACTGGTCAGGGTTCCGGATCGACGCCCTGGACAAGCTCGCCGCCGCCTGAGACCCGCAAACCCACAAATACAGAAGAGGCCCCGCCATGCGACTCGTGCCCGCCTACACCCCTGACCCTGACTACATCGACCGCCAGATCGACGCCGAGCTCACCGCAGAACACCCCACATCACGTCAGCCCAGCCTGGCCGAGACCGAGTGCAGTGACATCGACAAAGCTGCATCCTGACCACTGACGCAATGCACCACAGCCGGTAGCAACGTTCCACCGGTACGACGTCCGACCCGACCTGACACGAACACGAGGCCCACGATGAACGCACTACGCGCAGTCCCCACACCCGGCGACGCCGCAGCGCAGGCACGCGCGGACCTCGCACCCGTCGAGGACCTCGACACGTCGGTCGAACCCGGCTACGACCCGGCCACCGACCCCGAAGCAATGCTCCTGTGCGCCCTGATGGACGTGCGCAACCAGTCCACCGACGGAGCCGACATCGAACGGATCACCAGCACACTCACCGCAGCGGACTTCGAAGATCCAGCACACGCACGCATGTTCGGCCACATCGTCGACCTCATCGCCGCCGGTCAACCCCACGACTTCGCTTCCGTCACCGGCGCACTCATCCGATCCGGAGCAGACGGAGCCAAAGACGCGCCACTACGCAAACGCCTCATGGGCATCGTCACCGCCGGCGCACACTCCGTCGCCGCCGTCCACTACGCCGACAACGTCCTGTCCCAGTCCTACCGACGCAGCTTCCACATCGCCGGCCAACGACTGACCCAGGCCGCCGAAGAAGCACCCGAAGTAGACCTGTTCGACTACATGGTCGAACTCGGCACCGCGCAACGCGCAGCGTTCAACCGACTCAACACCTTTCGGCAACCCTCCACATCCTGACCATCGGGCGAGCTGATCCGTGTACGCGGACGACCGGCGGGTGGCACTACGGTGCTCTGCGGGCCACAACCGAAAGACGAGGACAGTGACAACGACAGGTGAGCACGCCGAACAGACGCCACACGTAGCGTCAGACGGCATGAACGAGCCCACCACGCCAGCCGCTACTCTCGGCGCAGGCCTGCCCGCGCACGTTCGAGACCAGATCGCCGCAGTCGTCGACGCGTCCGGCGATCTCGAGCACGTCCCGACCGGCAGCGGTGCGCTGACCGTGCAGGTGTGCTCGGCATCGGAAACCTCGTACGACGCGGCGACGTGGAGCACCCTGGGCACCTACCGCGCCGCTGACGCCGCAACTCTGGCCGAACGACTGCTCGACGCTCTCGGGGACAGTGCGAACATCGGAACCGACCTCGGCGTCCTCATCGTTACCCACACCCACACCGACACCCTGGAGGCACCGGCCATGACCGCACCCACCGCACACGGAGCTGACGGAACCCCTGCGCCGGCCGCGCCGCTGCTCACCCTCGACATCGCCAAAGCCGACGTGCTCGACGACGACTTCGAGTGGCCCGAACCCGGTACCCCGCAAGCACTGTGGACGCCGCACTGGTTGCTGCAGGCCGCGATCAACTCCGGTGCCGTCACCTACGACCGGCGACTGTGGGGCGAGCTCGCCCTGTCGGCCGAGTTCACCGCCCCGAACCGGCACGAGCTCCACTTCGTGATCACCTACGAAATCGACGGCGCACCGAACATCGTCGACGGCGACACCACCGACTACCCGAGCGACTTCAACGAACTCTCCGACGACGAACAGAACGCCGTCCCGTCGACGCTGGTCCCGAACCCGGAGACCGCAGCGTCATGGCTGACGTACCTCGTCGACGCCTTCAACGCCGTGCACGCGAGCACCGACAAGCTCGTTCGCGGCTGGCCCCAGCACTAGACCCCCGCCGGAACAGCTGAAACCCCCGACCACAGTGTGTGGCCGGGGGTTTCAGCTGTTTATCGCGATCGCGATGGTGTGGCTGTCAGTCCTCGCGGATCCTCCGCAAGACCTGCGCGAGAGCGAGCGCGGTGATCGGATCGTCGACGGTGGGGGCGGCTGCGACGACCACCTCGAGGTCGCCCGAATCTTGCACCGCGTCGAGCAGATCGAGTGATGCGTCGACGGCGAAGTTCGGGCCCGAGAGCTCGTTGATGATCGCCAGCAGCTCGACGAACCGCGGCCCGGCCTCCGGGCGGACGGTGCTGTGCAGTATCTCGAACGCGGCCACCGCTTCCGGTGAGCGCAGTTCGGCGAGGATGTCGAGCTCCACGGCGTCGAGGTCGGACAGGGCGGGGGAGTCGGGTGTGCTCATGGTGTGGGTCCTTCGGTCGGTGCGTCGCCGGTGGCCGGAGACGTGGGAGGGACGAGAAACAGTCGGGATGCCGCGGCTTCGGTGGTCCCGAGATGGCTGGCGACGGTGGCCACGGAGTCGGTGGCCACCATCTCGGTGACTAGATCCCGATGGATCAGCGCGGCGAGGCGGTGCTGATGGGACAGGTAGGCGAGCAGCTCGGCGGTGAGCAGTGTGGCACCGATCGGTCCGCCGTACTGCTGCGCCCAGTCCTCGCCGTCGCGTTCGGGTGCGTACAGCAGCGAGTCCGGCGCGCAGAGAACCTTGTCGAGGGTCTCCGCAGTGATCCCGCACGCCTGCAGGCGCTCGATCACCCCGGGGATCTCGTCGGCCGTCCGGTGCCCGACGAGGCTCAGATACCACCCGACGTCGATCACGCCACTGCGCCCGATTCGTCGTCGAACGACCGGCGGGTATGGCTTTCGAGTACGTGGAGCTCGGCAGTGAGGCCGACCGCGCATTCGGCGTCCGCCACCGGGTCGAGGGCAGCGATGTTCGCCCGCAGTTGCGTGATCCGGGTGTAGCGGGCGACCGCTGCGGCATCGGTTTCGTCGACCTCCACCGGGTGTTCGACGACGAGACGCCGTTGCCCGGGCACCGTCTTCACGGTCGCCTCGCTGTGGCCGCCGCTGCGCATCGTGATCTCGCGGGCGAGAGCGCCGGCGAAGATGTGCGCCGAGTGGGCGAGGAAGTCGCCGGCCACCGTGGTCGAGTCCGGCAACGGATCGGGCCGAGTCGAGTGCACGCTGACGTCGATAAGGTCGGCCGGGTCGACGCCGGGAAGCGGCTCGATCGGTGTGGCGGTCCAGACCCCGATTGCGGTGGTGACGTAGCCCGGTGGCGGCAGTTCCGCCGACCGGACACCCGGCGCGTAGGCCGACATCGACGCCAGAGCGCACGCTATCTCGCCGGGTGTCCCGATTAGACAGAGCGAGTCGTCGACGGTGTGGATGAACGTCGAGGCGACGGTATCGACCTGTCGGAGGTCCGCGACGGTTTCTGCTTGGCTCACCGCGAACCGGGCCGCAGTGGAGGGGGAGTGGAAGTGTCCGCGGGTGTGTACGAACCCGGGGTCGCCGTGTTGGTCGAGGGTCGAGATCTCGATCAGCGTACGAGTCGAGGGCGCGGCCGAGTGGGACTCTGTGGCCGGCGGGAGCGAGTGGGGATCTGTGGTGTCCATGATGGATGCCTTCGATTGGGGCGAGACAGGTCAGAGCGGAATGGGGTTCGGGCCCCACGATGTCCAGGCCGAGAGAGCCAGGGTGGCGGCGGCGCACAGAAGACCGATCAGGACCAGGTTTCGACTGATGCGGTCGTCCAACGGTCCACAGACGGTTGTGTGCCTGAGCGTGAGGCCGAGCCGGGCACCAGCGATTGCCGTCGTGAGGAAGGACGTCAGCGCCAGTGCCACGGTCAGCCAGTACAGAACGGCCATCGGTCAGCTCGCGTTCGCGTAGCTCTCCGACGAGTTGCGGTCAGCGTCCGTGCCGCCCGAGTCGGGAGCATCGTTCTCGTTCTTCGCCGGCGTCGATGACGGTTGCAGTCGCGGCGGCCGCAGCGACGTCTTGGCGGACGCTGCGGTGTTGGACTTCTTACCGCCCGCAGCGGAGGTGGGGACTTTGAGTCCGGCCTTGCGGAGTTCGGCGGCGGACCAACCACCGTCTATCGCAGCTTTGATGGCGGCGAGCTCTGTCGCGGCCGCAGCCCGTTCGGCAGCTTGTGCTTCGGCGACCTTCGTCGCGGCGAGGGTGCGTTCGTTCTGCGCGGCGACGATGGCATCGATGAGACCGAGCCGGGCATCGAGAGCGGCCTGAGCGGCGGCGCGAACGGTCGTGGGATCGAGAGCAGTGCTGGACATGTGCGGACCTTTCGGAGACGGCGTGCAGCGCACACGCAAACCGATGCGTGGCGCTGTTATGAACGCGGTCTCGGACGGCCCGCACGGCTGCCCGATATCCACCAGCAACGCTATCGGATCGGTGGCAGATCCGCATACGCACTCACGCGGGCTCTGGCCCGTCAGTGCCGGGATCGGCGTCGTCGGTCCATGGCCATCCGGGGAAGCGATCACGGGTGTCCGGCGCAATGCGTGGGGGAGTGCTGCCGGCCGCGCCTTCGAAGTTGACACGTCTTGTGAACGTGAAATCGACTGTCGAGAAGTCGACCGGGCCGTCGAAACGGGCGCGGGCGAAGGTGATCATGTCGTTGCCGAAGTCGACCTCGTCGAACAGCGTTGAGCTCGCTTCCGAGAAGTGCGCACCGGCAAACGAGGCCGACGCGAGGAACCTGGCACCGTAGAAGGTGGCTGATTCCTCGAACTGTGTCCCGTCAAACGTGCAGGGCACGAGCATGCCCACGTCTTTGAAGATGGCGGTTCTCAGATGTGCCGCTGAGAAACTGGCACGCCCCGTCTTCAGCCCGTGTGTGTAGAACCGAGCGTTTGTGAAGTGGACTCGTCGAAGCTCCGATGCGCTGAACGTTGTTTGTCCGATGAACTGTGCGTTCGATAGATCGAGGTCGTCGAATGTGCAGCTGGAGAAGTCGGCATCGACCAATTTGGCACCGGTGAGGTCGAATCTGCGGTCGGACCACGGCCCGTCGACGAACTCTGCGTATGAGCCAGGAGTGGGCAGTGCCGCCGC
Source organism: Rhodococcus sp. AW25M09 (assembly GCF_000333955.1). Classification (GTDB taxonomy): domain Bacteria; phylum Actinomycetota; class Actinomycetes; order Mycobacteriales; family Mycobacteriaceae; genus Rhodococcoides. The sequence goes on along the minus strand of NZ_CAPS01000146.1, from coordinate 31,548 downwards.
TCGGGGTCTCGTTCGTTCGGCGATGATCCGGACAGCGGTGCGCCGTACCTCGTGTTCGGCCTTAGAACCGGCTTGAACGTCCTCGACGAAGATCGGTTCGTTGTATTCGTCGACGTATTCTTTCATCGGGATGGTGGGTGTGCGTAGGTATGCGCAGATGACGTCGATGCACGTCTGTTGCTCGCCGGGTTCGCCGCTTGCGCGCCAGTCATCCGCGAGGGCTGCGATGGCGTAGAGACCGGCGAGGCGTACAGCGAATGAGCTCGAGCCAAGTTGCTCGGTTGCGGCGGTGTAGCGCTCTCGAAGTGCGCGTACGGAGTCGTGACCGAATTGCTGTTGTCCCAACGCGAGTGCGTTCAGTGCTGTCCGTTCTGCGCTTTCGGTGGTGCGTTGGCGTCGGTAGGCGATGAAGGCTGCGCCGCCGAGCCCGACGATGCCGACGAGCGTGACCGTGGTTCGTGCGGAGTCGAAGAGTTGTTGGCCGGCCAGACCGGTGAGGAAGAAGTTCCCGAACGGACCTTGCTGCTGCCAGGCGAACAGGTAGAAGAAGATTGCGCCGACAAGCGTGGACGCGCCGATCCCCAACAGGGTCAACGACAGCAACGGTTCCGATGGCTCGGGTTGTTCGGGATGCTTGCGTAGAGCCACCGGTTGTCTCCTGTCGCCCGTTCCCGGGGTGTGGGTCGAAGGTGTGCGTGCGATGGGGACGGGCTGTGTGTTCCGGCGCTTGTCACCGCAACGTCGGGTCGCCCCAGACGACGTATCCGTCGTCGCTGCACATGCCCATCTCCCCGTCGATGTAGACGAAACCGATCTTGAGCTGGAGAACGTCGTCGATGGGGATGCTTACCGGGATGGATTGTCCGACGGACAGGTTGCCGGAGTTGTAGATGGGTGTGTCTCGGTCGAAGATCTCGACCTGCACGACGGAGGCGCTTTCGGTGTCGTCGCGCAACCCGATTGTGGTGTCCAACGTGGTCCAGTCGCGACCGATGTCGTAGACGTACTTACCGGACTTTCGGCAGCCCCCGAAGTTCGTGTAGACGGAATGTGGATACGTCTCACCGTTGATGTCGGCGGATCCGTTGCGCGGATTGCCCTCGATCGGGTCGAGGTCTTCGAGATACACCTGCGCCGCTGGGCGAGGTGTGGCGCTGGTGGTGGTCGTCGGTGGCGAGACAGGCGGTACTACTGGTTCCGCAGACGTGGGACTTTCGGCGGTCGACGCGGAGTCGTCCTTGTCCCTGTTCACGTAGACGAGCGCGCCCGCCCCGATCGCCGCGGCCCCGATGGCGGCCACAACAGGAATGACGATGGATGCGGTGAACCATTGCCTTTTGGTCGGTTTGTGTTCTGTCCCCCCGGAATTCATGGCTCATGTTAACCGGACCGCACGGGGATGCACGGTCTGCGGAATCGGTGACGTGCACGGTTGCCCCCAACTGTGGATCGGACGTGGTCCTCATGTGGATGTCCGAGAGTTCCCAGGCCGCTCCGCTCGATCTCAGGCACCCACAATCGGGTCCGAGACCCACAACCGGGGACAACCGCCGGCCGCGCACCTGTGGCGCGCGAAATCGGAACTCGCGGCGCTCGTCCTGAGCGTCTTTGCTGGTGACCCACTTCGCAGGCTCGGCGAGCCACCAGCGTGCTCCTGGCGGAGCAAGCTATAACTTAGGTGCCCTAAGTGTGGATTTCCTGACGGAAATCTGACACGCTGATCGCGTGGTCCCCAGGTCTGGGGTCGCTGCGCTGGGCCGATGTGAGATGCGAACGGGAGGAGCGGGTGATGGCAGAACGCAAAGCTGGGTGGCTGCGCACCCGTCAGTCGAACGTCGTCGGGGGCCGTGAGTACAGGCACGTGGTGAAGCTGACGGCCGAGCAGGAGATGGCGGTCCAGGCTGCTGCCCGAGTGCAGGGTGTGACGGTGGCCCGGCTGTTGATCGACTCCGCTCTCAAAGCCCCGCGCTCGACGGTCTCGCGTGAGGATCTGACGGAGTTGTTCGCGGCGACGAAGCTCATTGCGGCGGTGGGCCGCAATCTCAATCAGCTGGCCAAGGTGGCGAATGCAACGGGTGAGTTGCCTCCGGAGACGGCGGCGGCGATTGCGGCGGTGCGGCGCGTGTTCGATCGACTCGAACGGTTGCCCCGGGATCTGGTCGGGCGTTGATACCGAACATCACTCGGGGCGCGAAGATGACCGGTCTGGTGGTGTATCTCGCCGGTCCGGGTAAGTCGAACGAGCACGAGAATCCGCACATCGTCACCGGCCACGAAGCCATCGTCTATGGGGCACCAGCGGGGGAGCTGTCGCACGAAGATGCCATCGAGTTGGCCGGAAAGCTCGATACTGCGCGGGTGGTGTTCGGGACCGAGGTGTCGGTGACGAGCCGACGGAAGATGAACGCTGCCATCGACGACGGAGTGCCGCGGTCGGTGGCGTTGGCCGACGCGACATCGGATCAGAACGTGTGGCACTGCTCCCTCTCGCTCAACCCCGATGAGGGCGAGCTGTCGGACGAGAAGTGGGCGACGATCGCGGCCGACTTCATGAAGGAAATGGACTTCGACGACGCGGACTCACCGCGCGCCCCGGCTCGCTGGGTGGCGATCCGCCACGGCAAGACCACAGCCGGCGGCGACCACATCCACATCGCGGCATCCGCTGTCCGCGAGGACGGAACGAAGGTCAACACATTCAACGACTTCAAGCGCGCACAGGCGGCGTGCAACGTCCTCGAACGGCGACACAATCTGGTGGTGCTGGCCTCACGGGAAGCCGAGCGCGGCACGCGGGGAATCAAACCGGCCGAAGCGGCGCGAGCGCGACGGGCCTGTGCACCGGAAACTGCGCGCGAGTCGATGGAGCGGACGGTGCGGGCCTGCGCGACCGCATCGAAGACCGAAGCCGAGTTTGTCCGCCGGCTACGCGAACACAAGCTTCTGGTGCGCCCCCGCTACGACAAGGGTTCGGCCGGCGAGGTGGTCGGCTATTCCGTGGCCACGACACCGACACCCGCCGACCGCGCGAACGGCAGCAAACCGGTTTGGTACGGCGGCGGACGCCTGTCGAAAGACCTCACCCTGCCGCGGTTGCGGGACGAATGGGACCAGAGCGAGGACGCCCGTACAGCGGCTGCAGCCGAGTGGAAGGCCACGCGTCGCGGGACAGCGGTCACCGTCACCGACGGGCGCGAACGCGCGCCGATCGACCCGAAGCTGGTCGCCCTTGCCGCCGACGACATCGGCAAATGGAACACCTACCTCGCGTCGATCCCAGCGACCGACACCGCGCAATGGGCACGCGCCGCCGGCCGCACCTCCGGTGTGTTCGCGGCATGGTCGGCGCGGGTGGAGACCACGCCCGGTCCCTTGGCTGCGGCGGCACGAACACTGGCCGACTCGGCGCAGATCTCGGCGCACCAACGCGCACCGGTACCGAAGAAGACGATCTCCGCCGGCGGAGCTGCGCTGATCATGCTGCAGCTCGCCACCGACGACCCGACAGCGGCGTACATGCTGCTGCTGCAACAGTTGACCAAGACAATGCAAGCGATCGCGGACGCGCACCGCGCTGTAGGAGATCTGGCGCGCGCGTCGACGGTGGAGACGTTGGCGCTAACCGAACTCGCAGCCGTACGTGCACGATTACAGCCCACGGCCGAGGCATATCAGGCGACATCACCGGTTTCGGTTGCCGAGCGCACACGGCCACTGACGGCCAGTGAGCACCGCAAGGCGTACGACGCAGAAGTCGATGCGCGCACCGACATCTCCGACGAGATCAAAGAAGTCCTCAAAGCGCGCCATGCCGACACTGTCGGGCGTCCTAACCGGTCTCACACCTTGGCCTCCCCGCAAGCTGCACCTAACCGACAATCAACGCGCCGAAACGAACCCGGTGTAGAGCGTTGACATCCAGATACGTCTGACAGCTTGTGGAGCATGTGCGCCTGCGCTGCTGTCCTTCGGCGTGGCAGCTGGCAGCGACCGCACATTCATGATCCGGTAAAGAATTAGCTTCGGACCGACCGGGGCTCAGAGTGCTTCGGGGGCAGCGATGCGTTTCTCAGACGAGTTCTCGATCTCTCGCAATGACGATGACGACTGGTTCGATCTCGAGTGCACCGAAGACACGCCGCTGTATGTCGACCCGTTCCTTGTCTTCGACGATGCTGACCCGTATTGGTCCGGCACACATGACCAGTTGACAGACTTCTTCGGACTTGCTGTCAGGTACGTAGCACGAGCCGGCGGAGACAAGAACTCGCCAGCATGGCGCAAGGCCGAGCGCATGCTTCGCTTCCCCGAACCGAAAGAGTTCGCGCTCGGCCTGTCGATGGGGCACCCAGAAGGATCGGGCACCGGCAGAGACTTCGCCCGGCGCATGGCCGAAGCACTCGACATCCTGAACTCACACGCGATCGGCACAGTCGATTACGTCGAGGCCTTCGCTCTGTTCTGCGATGGAATGGGCGTGGACCGGATCAGCGATGCGTTCTGCAACATCGTCAAAGCCAAGTTCATCGACTACACCAGTCAGATCGTCACTCGGCACACGATTCCGACGACTGACGTCATGGTCAAGCACGCTTCTTGGACCAAAGAAGGGCGATGGAACGACCGGCGACTTGCGCTGCCCAAGAGCCCCGCCGTCAGTGGCGGACTTCTTCTGGTTCCAGAACGTTTCCTGAAAGACATCCCTCGTGTGACAGCGGACGGCTTCTGGGGATGGGCCGAGGCCACCGAGGCCGACGTATTGCGAGATGATCTGAATTACGACCTGGAGGAGTCTCTGACAAAACAGGCGAAGACCGCGCGCGGTCATGCTGTCGCCCGAGCTCGGCCGGACATTGCTTTGCGCTACCTGGAAACCCTCGAAAACGAAGAACTTCTGCCGTACGACGTGCAACGGGATCCCAAACTGTTGGTCGGCTGGGCTGAGGCCGGTCGCCAGGCTGCAGCGGGGGCGAGTTCGAGCGTGTCGCAGCCGAAGTCTCAGTCCGACTTTATGGACTGGGTCAAGGATCTTGCCGATGAGTTCAGGACGGCAGTCGAAGACACCGACCTGTGGAAGGCTCTGTGGAACGACGACCTGACCAAGCACCGCGACGAGAAAATTGTCCAAGCAATTGCTGGAGCTATGTGGGTGCAGCAGTGCAAAGCCGCCGACGTCGATATCAGCAAGGAACCCAACATGGGCCGAGGGCCGGTCGACTTCAAATTTTCGGCCGGTTGGACCAAACGCGCTCTGATCGAAGTGAAGTTCATCGCAAGCACCAAGTTCTTCCAAGGCCGGGAAAAACAGCTACCGCAGTATCTCAAGACGGAGCAAATTTCTGGCGGCTACTACCTGTGTGTCGGATTCACCGACCAAGATTTTTCCACCGCTCGCATCGACAAGGTCAAGGACACTTGCAGGACTCTGAGCGACCAGAAAGGCGTCACGATGAAGCCGCTGTTTGTCGATGCCCGCCACGACAACAAACCATCCGCCTCGAAGATCAAGTAAGGAGACCAGAGATGGCCAGGTTCGAGGTCCTGTACAACAGCAACAGACGAGACTTCGACAAAGTGATCGAGGCCGATTCGTACAAGGTAGACGCCAAGTTCTTCACCTTCGTCAAAGACAAAGAAGTGATTCGTTCGCTCAAGGTTGACGTCGTACTTCAGATTCGCCGCATGGACGACGACGAACAAGAAGACGACAACGGCCAAGGCAATCCACCGAGTTTGTAGTTGCTGTGCGCGTGCAACCCGCTAGAGAGGATTGATTGTGGACGCGTCGTCAGTGGCCTTGCTCATCTCGGCTCTCTCGCTCGTACTGGCGGGGCTCTCCCTGGGGTGGCAGATAGCGCAGTGGTTGCTCTCTGCCGGAAGGCCAAAGGCTTCCCTGATGCACGGGCTGTCGGACGGAGCTCAAGCTTGGGTGGGCCCTGTTCGGAAAGACGGCACAGGATTCGACACGACAAGCTTGCAGCGACAGGGCGTGACCGGGTCACCTGTAGTGGGTGTTCAGGTCACGAATCACGGGCGAGCACCGGTCGTCGTGGAGACGGTCGCGATGCTTTCACGCGGTGGGTCCGCGCGATTCGTACCGATTGGAGAACGGATCGGACCTGACCTTCCGCTGACGTTGCAGCCCGGCTCCAACGCCAGCTGGTATCTGTCCGCCGAACACGCCGAGCTCCTTGTCAGAAGCTCGCGCGAAGTCCTGCACGAGAGAGTGTCCGGTGTCTACATGACAGCGCAACTAGCAACAGGTAAAACCGTAGAGACGCCACGGACACTCCGGATTCGGTGACGTCGTTCTGAACGACCGTTCTGGCGGGGGACCGAGGGGTCGATGAATCTTGCTGTGGCACGCGAGCCAACGTAATTCACGAAGTAGGCCTGTTTCAGGGACGTCTCGGTTTCGAGAAGGCCATAGTCCTGCTTGAGGAGGGGTGCGAAGAGTTCTCCAATATCACAGGACTGAGCCAACTTCGGTACCCAGCCAACAGAATCTCTGCGATTTACGAAGACCTCCGTCAAGTCCTGGAACGCGAAGGTCTGCTCTGAAGGAACGTCACTAGGATCATCCGGTGGGATTCGACAGGGCCAAAGGTGACATCGTCGCGGAGGCGTACAGACGGACGTCAGGTCAGGTCGCCTACCTCGACGAGTCCTACCAGGCACCGGATCCCACAGTGACGATGTCCAACACCTTCTACATCTTCACTGCAGTGATCGTCCACAAAGACGCCATGGGGGAGCTCAGGCGCGATCTCGGCGACATCGTGGACGGAACGTGGTGGCACACCACAGACGCGTTGCTCGAAGAGGACGGCCGCGTGAAAACCCGCCGGATGCTCGAATACTTGGGGGAAGGATTCGAGGCGTGCGTCATTGCGCACAAAGTCCCTGTCGACAAGGACGATCACGACGCCGAAGAGGCTCGGCGGGCGTGCTATCGCGCGTTGGCGATCGAACTTGCTGCCGGAGCCACCGGCCGGTGGGAGCCAGTGGAACTCCTGGTGCTAGAAGAGCGCAACCAGATGAACTTCCGCAACAAGGACAGGCTCAACCACAAAGAGTTGGTCGCCGAGAAGAAGGTCCCCCGTAACACCCGCCTTCTGCAGACTTCGCCAAGATTCGAGCGCCTGCTCTGGCTACCCGACGTCGTCTCTGCGGCCTACCGGCGCACTCTCACCCACAGCGATGAGACGAGCACGATGTTCGACCTAATCAAGAAGCAAGTGCACTTCGTCGACGTGACCGACTGATCGGTTCCAGCGCTTGGCGAACTGGGTCCAGATACAGAGCAGCCCCCGGCTGCCGTAGCTACACCGAGGGCCAGACCAACTGTCGAGGCACTACACCTAGAGGGTTGATTCCTTGCTCATAAGCATATTAACACTGTGCCGCTAGCTTTTCATCCCGCCGGGCGGACATGACGTTGTTGCAGGTGGCGACTTGCGAGCGAGCCGTGGTCAGCGATCTCCGCGTTCGGTACTGACTTCGACACCGGCGCTGCGGTCGCCCTTGCGGGCCTTCGGCGATGAAGACGCGCCTGCGACAGGAGCGCCGATCGGGTGGGCGTTGTCGCGATCAGCGGCGAGCCGGGCTGCGATCGCATCCGGATCGACGCCGGCAGCTGTCAGCGTCGCCGTCAGTGCGTCGCGGCGTTCCTTCGAGTCGTACTTGAACGGGACTGCAGGCGGCGCTAACGCTGATATGACATCGACGCGGGGACGTCCTGCGGTCGTCCATTCCCCGATCAGTTCCGTTCTGGCAGTGAGGTAGTCCTCGCGGTTCGCTGATGCCTCGCTCTGCGCGAACTGGGCTGCAAGTGCGGGCGCGTGGTCGGCGGCCCATCCTTTCGATTGTGCTACTTCCCAGCCGGTGATGATGGTTTCGCGGGCAGCGTCCTGGCGGCGGCCGACCGTGTCGACGTAGCGTTCGGCGTCGCGCGGTACAGCCTGTTTGGCCCACTCCAACGCGTCCGCGAATTCCTGCTGTTCGCGAGGTGAGGGTGCGGGCTCTTGCGCGCTTTGCGCCGTAGCTTCGCTCGTCTGGCGGCGGTCGGCCGACTTGTCGATCGCGTCGGTCTGTGCGATTGCAGCGGCGGCGTCGACTCGCTCTCGGGTGCCTTTGTCGTCGGCGCGTTCCTTGTCGCGTTCGGCATTGACGCTGCTGATGCGGGCTGCGAGGTCGTCAGGTAGGCCGGCGAACGGTCGGGCATCGATGCCGTAGCGCCGGGAGATCTGATCTTGCATGTGGGCGATGCCGTAGGCGCTGCCGTTGTGGATGAACTGGTCGTGGATTTCCGCGATCTGGTGCTCGGCGGCCATCTCCCACCACCAGTCCTCGTAGGCGAGATGCAGCGGTGGGATTGGGCGGTTCAAGCCGGCGGCGTCGGGGTCGGTGCAGAAGTACTCGGGCGTCCAGTCGCCAGTTTCTTTGTCCCGGGCGAGGTAGACCGCCCAGTGAGCGGGTGCGGTGTCGATGGTCTCTTGATCGACGTTCTCACCGCTGGCTTGCCGGAGGTCCCAGGTGGGAATGAATCCTCGGCCGGCGGGACGGTCCTCGACGATGGTGAAGCCGCGCTCGGTGTACGGCTCCGTTGCCTTCTCGCGGGCGATGCGTTCGTTCATCACCGCTTCGACCTTGTCCGCGACGGCTGCAGGGTCGACTCCGAGCTTGCTGGTGTCGATTCCGTGCCGCTGCGTCAGCTGCTCGTCGAGGCGGGTGAGGGTGTCGGCGGCGAGCGGTGATTGGTCCTTCCAGGCGTACGCGGTGCGGTAGGTGTTCGCAAGGATCTCCGGGGTTGCAGCGGTCCACCAGCGCGGTGAATGAACCGGACGTAGTTGCGCCTCAGCGGAGGCTTGTTCGGCCCGTAGGCGGGCAGTGAGGGCGGCGGCGCGCTGCTCGCTGTCCTGTTGCGCCTGGCGGAGTCGGTTCTCGCGTCGACGTGCGATGTCCTGGCCGGCGAGCATGGCGACCTGCAGGGTGGTGCGGAGGGCGCGGGCGAGGTCGTCGGTGAGGGCGTCGGTGGGGTGAGTCATCGGTGTTCGTCTCCTTCGGATGCGGCGGGTACGAGCTCAGGTGCGGGGGCGGCGGTTCGCGGATCTGCGGGTGTTCCGAACAGGGCCGGGTCGGGTGGATCTGCGGGCAGCGGCGGCAGGGACGTCTTGTGTCCGTGTTTGACGCTGCAGGCGGAGAACGGGCCCTGAGGGTCGAACAGCTTGCTCATGTGGTGGTCGGCGTGATCTCTCCACCACACGCTCATCCCGGTGTTCGGGTCTTGCCTCAGGTGCTCCCACGCTCGCCAGAGAGCGTCGAGACGGCGGTACGCCTCACCGTGCGCCCACCACTGCGGGCACCATTTTTTGCTGTTGCCGTCGACCACCTCGCGGCGATAGTGCGGCCGGATCATCTCGTCGACGAAGTCGAGCAGGGTCTCGTACACCGGCTTTGCTTCGGCGTTGTCGGCGTCCGCTTCGGCTCGACGTGCTGCTTCCTCGAGGTGGGCCGCCAGTGCGCGTGCCGTGGCGGTCTGCATCCGTTCGTACAGCTCGGGTGTCAGGGCTTCCTCGAACTGCGCCTCCGCGATGGCGGCGAGTTCTTTGCTGATGCGTCTGTTCACGCTGTGCTCGACCAACGCTTGCAGACTCTGTGGTAGCTCGTCTGCCGTCGCGTATTCTGTTGCGTCGCCGACTGTCTCGTTGCCCGGACCGAACGGCGGGGCATCTTCGAACGCTGGAAGGTCGTCGTAGGGCGGGGGTTCGTCGGGTGAGGGGATCTCGCTCAGCGGATCGAAGTCGGGATCGTCGTCGCTCATAGCGGCGTGGCTTCGGTTCCGCTGAACTCGGGTGTTTTGTCGAGTCGGACGGTGCGGGCTCGGTCGTCGGCGGCCTGGTTGGCTCGCTCCTGCGCGGCGGCCACGGCGTCGGCGTACGGGCCGTCGCTCCACTGCACCGTCTTGATCAATACCGGCAGGTTGCCCGACGAGCGGACCAGGGCGCGGCCGCGGGGGAGGGCTTCGAGGGCGTCTTCGGTCAGGGTGCGCACCTTGGTGCGCTGCCGCGATTGCGACCCACCGCCTCGTCCGGACGAAACCGATCCGGAGAGTTCGTAGTGATCGCCCACGGCAGTGGACATGTTGCGCAGGAACGGTCCGTCGTCGACGGCGACACCGCCGCCGTAGACCTTCACGTTCGCGGCCGACCACAGCGCTTTCATGCCGTCCTCGCCCCAGCAGCGCACCCCCTGCGACCACGACTGCAGGATGGACATGATGATGATGCCGCGCGAGCCGAAGTGGCTGTAGAGGCCGGGAAGCTCCTGCCAGCGAACGACATTGGCGACCTCGTCCAGGGCGAACAGGACCGGTGTCCGCAGACGCCCGCCCTCGATCTCGCTGGCGTAGTCGAGTATCTCGTCACACACCGCGACGGTGAGGGCGGTGACCAGCGGCCCGACCGACCCGACGCCTTCCTTGGACAGGCTGTAGAGGGTGTCGGTCTGCGACCGTGCGAACGTGGCCGGGTCGAACTCGGGCCGGGTATCGCCCGGTCCGGTCCGCTCGATCCAGGGATGCACCGAGCTGAGCTTGAGGCAGTTGATCATCTTCTTGGCGGTGGTGAATACGCCGCTGCGTTGCTTCGGGGTGGCGTTGTAGTGGGCGGAGAGGCCGTCTGCCATCAGGGAGTAGCCGCCCTCGCGGAGCAGCTGGATCGGTTCGAGGTTCTGCTCGTCGGTCACCCACCGGTACACCTGTGTGATGCCGTAGCGGGAGGTTGCTGCAGCGAGGATCAGTGACGCGAGCAGGTCCTCACCTTCGGGGTCGAAGAACGGGTCCTTGCTGGCAGCTTGCCCGTCCGCGCCGACGGCGAACTGCTTGGCCAGTGCCGCGGCTTTGCGTTCGTGCACCGATACGTCGCTGAGTACATCGTCGATGTCGTCCGTCGCGGCCGTGGTCGCGGTAGCCGATCGCACCCAGGACAGCGGATCCCAGAACCACGTCGGGGGCTCGTGCGCCACCCGCTGAGGATCGAAGATGCGGACGGTGCCGATCTCGGAACGGTACGCACGGGTGATGTCGACGACGTCGCGTTTGTTGCTGGTGGTCAACACCGATCCGATCGCGGCGAGGATCGCTGGAATGACCCGGGAGGTGGTCTTACCGGTACGCGGGCCCCAGATGTCGACGTGCGTGGATTCGATATCGGCGTACAGCCTGGCGTTCGTTCCAACCATGACACCGAGCGGCACCCCTGGAGGGCAACCCTTCTCGATCGAGGTTCCGAGCCTGCCTGCTGCTGCGCGGCATGACTTTTCGGTCAACGACCGGACATCCTTCATGGAGGCGAGATATTTGGCGGCGTCATCGACGCGGCTGCGGCCGGCCCGGCGACGGGCGAGGCCGACCGCCACCGCCCCGAGCAACACCAGCAGCAGGAGTGCGAAGAACACTGCGACGATGGTGGCACCGGTCGGCCACACCAGATCACCGGTGTAGAGCTGGGAGACGACGTCGGCAGGGTTGGCCGGCACATTCTGTTCGGTATCGGACAGAGCGCTACCCAGATGCAGAGAGATCGACGCTCCTCCGCCGACGAGTACTGCAGCACTGGCAATTCCGCCGAGCAGCCACGTGGCGGCTGTGTCGTTCGTGGGATCTTTGACGTCGTTGTTCACGCTGGTTCTCCTAGGGTGGGTGTGGCGGATCAGGTTGTGCGGTAGCGGAAGTCGGACAGTTTCCACCCGTTTGGGGTGGTGATGACGGTGGCGCGCCACGGTTCGGTGGGTCGCTGTGTCGAGGAGCCGTCGGCGTGGAGGACTCGTTGGCGGCATTCGAGGTCGACGATGACCGTGCGCATTCCGGCCGGCGGGGCGGTGGCACCCTCGACGGGCCAGCAGGTGGCGGTGAGGGAATCTTTCGAGCGTGCCCAGGCGTCCCACTCCTTGTCCGGACGTAGCTCGGTTGTGCTCTGTGGTGCATCGAGGGTGTCGATCAGGGGTGTGGTGATCCACGGCCGTGCGCGGGCGAGCGCGGCGGCCTTGCTGTCGTCGACGGCTGGTTGCCAGGACAGAATGGCGTTCATCGCTGTCGTCGCGGCACCGGGGGCGTCGAGGCCGGAGGGGTCGAGTGGGTCGATCTGAACGTGGGCGTCGGTGCCTTCGGGGATCGGATCGGGATCGGGTGATCCACCGCAGCCCGCGACAGCGAGTACCGCGGCGATGGCCGCAGCGAGCAGGAGTCGTCGACGATGGACCAGTGCGGTGCGAGCGTTGGAGTGGGCGTTCATGAGTTCTGCTTCCTGTACTTGGCTTCACCGGCGATGATCTTGTCGGCGTACGGGCGGGTCTGAACGACGTAATCGGTGGAACCGGTGGGGAATCCGCCCGAGGACAGCACGGCTCCCTCGCCGGCGTTGTAGCCGGCGAGATACAGCTCGGTCGGACCGTTCGGCGCGGCCACACGTCCGTCCGCGATCCCGGCATCGATGGCCTTGGCGATATCGCACATGTACTGGCCCTGGGCCATGACCGCGTCTCCGATGGAGTTGATGTCGACCCGTCCGTCGCCGTCGTAGTCCTTGCCGTAACTGGCCCAGGTGCCCGGCATGAATTGCGCGGGCCCACCGGCACCGGTGGAGGACACGGGAGCGTTTGCGCCGTAGGCGAATCCGTTCTCGGCGTCGAGCTGAGCGGTGATGAGCGAGGGCTTGATCTGCGGGCAGATCCCGCCTGCTTTGCGGATCCACTGCTCGAACTCGGGTGGGACCGATCCGTCGGCGAGATCTTCACCGAGGCCTCCGCCGGCGACGGTGCAGCCCGGGCTCGTGGCCGCAGCGTTCGATCCCGCCCCGCCGCCGGGTAGCTGTCCCCAGACCGCGGCTGCGTCGTCGAAGCCGGAGGCGTCGACGGTGATGTGGACGTGATTCATATGGTTCTCGTTGTCCGAACCGCGGTCCTCCATCAGTGAGGGCTCCTGGCCGGGGAAATGGATGGTCTGACGCCAGATCGCGTACTCGAGGTGGAAGAAGTCCGCGTTGGCCACGACGTAATCGAGGACCTCGTTGCCGAGCGCGACGCCTTCGCCGGAGGAGTAGTTCGGGATCATCGCGTCGACGGCGCGGCCTTCGGGGTGATCGGTGGCCGCTCCGCCGTTCGCTCGCCACCCGCCGAGCGAGTCGAGCCGGTCCCCGAACTTCATACCCAGGGCGCGTATCAACCGTTTCGTGCCGACCTGCAAATTCGCTTCCGAGCCCATCGACGCCGGTGTCGGGGCCGAGAGGTCACCACCGCCTGCGGTAGCGCCGGCCAGCTGGTCGACCGGGGCAGCAGGAGCAGCAGGGGCGGCCGGTGCCGGACTCGGCGCAGCGGGAGCCTGCCCCGGTGCGGGAGCGGCTTCGTACTGGGCGAGGGGGTCGATGGCCTGCCCGCCGGCGTGGCCACCGTCCCAGATCTCGAAATGCAGGTGCGGGCCGGTCGACTCACCCCGGTTACCGAGGGTGGCGATGAGCTGCCCGGCGCGCACGGGTTGGCCGGCGGCGACGGTGAAGGTGTCGATGTGGCCGTAGACGGTGGAGATGGTCTTGCCGTCGATGACGTGGTCGAGCACGACCCACTGCCCGAAGCCGGACGCGTTCCCGGCGGCGTTGACCGTTCCGTCGGCTGCGGCGTAGATAGGGGTTCCGATCGGTCCGGCGAGGTCGATGCCTTGATGCTGGGCACCCCAGCGAGTACCGAAACCGCTGGTGAACGTCACTTGGGCGGGGTCGACGGGTTTGATGAACGACCCGGGCGCGGCAAGGAGGTTGCCCTGCGTCTGTCCGGTCGCTCTGCTGCCGGGCATGCAATCGAGTGCCCCGATCGCGGCCTGGTCCTCTTCGTCCTGAGCGAGGAAGGCCATCATCACGACCAGGCTCATCATCACCGCCACGACGGCCGCGAGCACACCCATCACGGCCGACGAGGAAGAGGAAGAGGACGACGACGCCATCAGCTGGTCGCCGTCCCGAACATCGACCCGCTGGTGCGTTGAGCGGCGAGCCGGTGGTTGAGCTCGGCTGCGGCTTCGAGGGCGCGGCGCAGCTCGAGGACCTGCTCGAAATCGGCGCGCGGGCGCCGACCGGAGTCGTTCACCCAACCGCGCACCGTCGTTTCGGCGACGTCGAGATGCTGAGCGACGACCTTGCAGGCCGCCGTGAACGATGTTCCCTTCTCAATCGCACCGCACACGGTGCCGATAGCGGCGTCGCGGGTGGCGTCGTCGACGATCCGGTACTTGCGGCGCTCACCTCCACCGAACGCAGTCATCGGGTCACCGCCGCGCGTCGCTGCTCTTCGGCGGCCGCGTCGAGCCGCTCATCGGTGTCGTGGATTCCCGACTTCTTCTCGGCCGGGGTCACCCACACCCGGAACGGGACACCGGGGCGGCCGCCTTCACCCAGCTTGAGCAGAAAGTGCCCCATCCCGGAGGGTGGCTGCTTGACCGCTTCGAGTGGTTCAGCAATGCGGTCGGTGGCCTGCGCCTGGAAGTACGCGTCCTGTTGCGGGTCGACGGCGTCGCAGTACCGCGCTTCGCTGTCCTGGTGGACCCATTCCGGTGTCTGGGTGCCTGCGAGGTAGAGCAGCGACCGTGAGCAGTGCTTGCAGCGAATCCGCGCCGCGGTCATCGCGGTCGCGGCCGAACCCAGGTCGGCCGAGTCCGACCAGTTGGTGAGCATCGTCTTCTCCCGCTCGGAGAACTGCATGACCTCCGAGAGGCGGGCGACTTCGCTGCGGGGGATGGGGCCGATGATGCGGGCGCGGGAGCGTTCGAAGAATCCGGAGGCACCGACTTTTTCGAGGTCGGCTACCGAGTGGGTGACCGCGATGACGCCGACGCCTTTGGTGCGCTGTAGGCGTTGGACGCCGTCGAGGCGGTCGACCATCGTCGGACCGCACGAGAGGACCTGCCAGAGCTCGTCCATGAGGATCGAGAACGCCAGGTGTGGGCCGTTGCCGCTGGTGGCGCGTAGGTGCGCGGCGTCGACGGCGGCGAAGCACTCCGACCAGCCCGAGACGAGCACGGCGGCACGCATCAGGGAGTCGCCTTCGGGGACGGCGGACATGTCCAGGCAGGTCGAGGGGTTGTCGATGTCGATCCGGACGGTGGTGTTCGAGTCGAACGTTTCCCCGAACCGGCCTTTGGTGAGCGCGCGCAGGGTCCGGAGCAGTGGTTTGACCTGCCCGCGGTACTCCTCGGGGGTGTCTGCGACGACGTCGTTCTGTAGTTCCTCGGGGCAGCTGTCGACGAGGTCGAGCAGGTCCGACAGGCGGGCGGGCCGCTCGACGTCGTGTCCGCGGCCGCCGTCGGAGACGGGTGTGTAGAGCAAGCGGATACCGGAGTCGATGACTGCTTCTTCGTAGTCCTGCAACGGACTTCGGCGGACGATCTCGCACAGTGCCAGTACGAGGTTGACCTGACGGAAGTGCAGAGCGAACTCGTAGCGTCGTCGCAGGTCCGGGTCGATGGTGACGTACCGGGCCAGGGCGACTCCGATCGGGCCGGGATCGAGGGGGTTCAACGATCCTGTGCCGTAACCGACTTCGTTGACACCGGTGGTGCAGACCGCTTCGGTGAGCTTGCGTCCGTCGGGCTTGACGTCGCCGGGCCACATCACCCGGATACCGGCGGCGATGTCTCCCAGGGCGATACGGCGCAGCAGGGTCGACTTACCGAATCCGTTGAGCGCGATGATGATGCACGCCGGGGCGGTGATCGCGCCGCGTTCTTTCGCAGCGAGCGGTGAGAAGCCGACCGGAGCGCCGGTCGACAGGTGCGGTCCCAGGATGGGTCCGAGGATCGGGGCGGAGGCACCGAAGATCCACGGATACAGCCCCGCCACCTGCTTGGTGGTGCCGCGGTACTCCACCGGCGGCAACACGATGGCCATGCGGCCGCTGCTCGCGCCTTTGAATCCACGTGCGTCGGATTCGGTGAACCGCGCCGCGTCGGTGCCGTCACCGAGCAGTGCCAGGTCGCGATCACGGTTGCGGCGATGGTTCGCGTCACGGTTGAGGCGGGCACGCAGCCAGAAGGCGGTGATACCGGTCGCGGCCGCGCACCGCCGTTCGAGCGCGGTCCGCTCGTCGTCGGACATGACCTTGTATTTGTCGACGCGGGTCGATGCGGGCTTGGGCGGTCGGGCGTGGGTGGTGGGCACCGGGTGGTCCTCTCGATCGGTCGACAACGCAGGAGTGGTGGCGGTCGGCGTGGATCAGCCGTCGGCCAGGCGCGGCAGGGAGGTGTGTTCGGGTGCGGAGACCCCGACCCCGAGACCGACCGCGAATGCTGCGTCCTGCCAGTAGTTGCTGCGCCGCACCGAGAGCAGGGCCTGGACCGAGACGTCACGCAGGATGGCATCGATGCGGGGAACGTCGGTGGTCTCGGCGGGTCCGGTGACAGTGATCAGGACCGCGAAGCGGGTCATACCGTGTCCGAGGGACTGTTCCTGTTGGGCGAGGTTGGCGGCGCGTTCGTCGTTGACATCGCTCATGTTGTCCAGGCCGGTGCGTCCGGATCGGCGGGCGCGGGCGTTGCGGTAGTCGCTGGCGGCGACATCGGCGGCCTCGCCGGCGGGGTGGACGCGGTAGATGATCGTCACCCGCTTGTGCGGGAGCTCGGCGTGCGGGCGGATCAGGCGCTCGAGGACGCGTTCGGTGACTGCGCGTTTCGGTGCGGCCCGCATTTCCCAGGTCACCGACACCGCGCCGTCGTGCAGGTAGCGATCGCGCATGCGGAACGCTGTGCGGGGTCCGCAGTCCGCCCAGTTCAGGCCCGTGCCCTGACCGGAGTACAGAGCGGCCTCGACGGCTTCGAGGGCAGCGGGATCGTAGGAGCGGCGCACCGTCCCGGCGACCTCGTCGGCGGTCATGGGGGTACAGATGACCCCGGCAGCAGCGGCGGCGGAGGTGATTTCGGGAAGTCGACGGGCGATCTCGACGGCCTGCTCGGCGGGGTCCTTGCGGCGCTCGTCGGTCTGGGCCTCGAACGTGATCGCCAGGCGCGCGGCCATCCGGACGCCGCCTTTGGCGGTGCCGGTGGCCGTTTCGTACATCGACTGCCGTGCGAGCTCGGGGGCGTCGCGCCGAACGCGGCCGCGGACGGTCTCCATCAGCACCGTGCCGGTGTCGGGAACGGTTTCGAGTACTGCGGCCACCAAAGGGATGTCGGAGACGTCGCCGAATGCAGTGAGCTGCTGTCCCCAGTTGTTCACCGCGCGGTCGAGGTGTTCCTGGTCGAAGTTCTCCCCGCCTTGCGGCTCCGCGGCGAGCTCGACGGTGTAGACGTTCTTGTCGGGCATGTGGATCATCGAGAACGTGCGGCCGGCGGAGTCGATGGCCTCGTAGAGGTCGGTACCGGCGAGAACGCCCGGTAGCCGCAGCATTCCGCCGGGCACCTTCGAGAAGGCACCGGAAGCGTAGGTGTCTTCCCCGCGACGGCTCGAGGTCAGAGCGGATCGCCAGCCGGAGAATCGGCGGTGTCCGCTCTGCCCGTCCTTGTTCATCACCATCGGCACGAGCACCACCGCACCCGCGGCGACGACCAGACCCGATGCCATGAGCGATCTCGTGAACAGGTACGTGGCGATCATGGCCACGGCCACGCCCATGCCGATGATGGTCACTGCGAAGCTCACACCGAATGCGCCGCCGGAACGGGGAAGTCGCCACGCCCCGTAGGTCGTCGGGCGTCTGCTGGCGTCACTCATATCTGAAATCCCCTGTCATCGTCGGTGTTTCCCAAATTGCGGTCGGCTGCTCCGTCGACGCCGGACCCGAACGAATCCGGGGCCGATCCACCCCCGGCGGCCGGTCCGCTGGCGTCGGTGGCCCGTCCTGCCGTCTCTGCGCCGGAATCGCCTGCACCCGTACCGCTGGGCATCGATCCGCCGCCGCCTCCGCCGTCTGATCCGCCGCTGCTCGGCCCCGAGCTGTCACTTCCGCCGCCGCCTCCACCGGAGGGGCCGACACCAAAGGACGCCGGAACCGATCCGGACGAGCTCGACGGAGCCCATCCCTCCACTGCGCCGCCGCCGGCCGCACCGCCCGCTGCGCCTCCGGCGGCACCCGCACCTGCGCTGGCACCACCGGTAGCGGCCATGCCGCCGATCTGGACAGCGGCACCGGTGAGAGCGGCAGCGGCCGCGAGACCGCCTGCACCGCCGGAGGTTTCAGGAAGCAGTAGCTTCATCAGCGATGGCAACACCAATGCGGTGCAGGCCAGCAGGAGTGCTCCGACGACGGCAGTCATGATGCCGCCGTCGGCTTCCTGCGAGGGTGCGGACTGGGCGAAGAGCATGGCCGAGATCCCGATGACGAACGCGCCGACCGGCTTGAAGAGCAGGAACGCCAGCGTCCAGGCGATGAGGCGGTCGTACGCTCCCGCACCGATCCGTGTTCCGCCGGCGGCCGCGACGATCGGCAGGAACGCCGAGACGACCACGAGCATGCCCATGCGCATGATGAGCAGAAACGCCATCAGCAGACCGCCGAGGATGCCGATCAGCCCGATGACGAACAGCATCGCGACGCCGCCCGATCCGGTGAACACCGTGATCCGCACCATCGCCTCGACGAGCTTGGCGGGATCGTTCCCGACGGTGGAGGTGATGAACCAGCTACTGACCCCATCCGATATCCGGGTGCCGATCACCACGAAGAAGCCGATGGAACCGGAAATGATCGTGGCACGGGCGAGTTGGCGGAATCCTTCCTCCGAAACCTGCCGAATTGCTCCCGATCGGGCGAGGGCGAGCTTGCCGCCGAGCAAGATGATCGAGACGATGAGGAACGCCAGCTGGATGTCGTAGGTGTAGCCGCCGACAGTGGACAGCACGCTCTGGAATGCCTGCTCGTTCTGGCCGGGAATCTCGATCCACCAGCCCAGCGCGAATTTCAGGGCCGCGCCGCCGGCCTCACCGAAGCTCAGACCGGCCTTCTCGAACGCGCCTTCGGCGACGTTCTTGACGGCGTTGATCGGTGCTGCCGCGACGTCACCTACCGCGTCGAGGCAGCTCGGCGCACCGTCGGTCACGCCCGTCGCATTTGCGATCTCACTGGCTATGGAGACGCCGAGCCCGACGGCGTTCGAGCACGTCGAGGCTGTGGCGGCGTTCTCGACGAATGACGGGTCATCCGGCGGCGGGTCCTGTGCGGCCGCGATGCCGGCGTTACCCGCGACCAGCGCGAAAACAGCAACGAACATGAGGGTGGAGCGCAGCAGGTAAGCCAGAAGCGTTCGGGGCTTGTGGGTTACCACCATGTCAGCCACCCCGGCTCGAATGGCGTCTGGTCGGCGGTACCGCCGACGGTGGATCCCTGAGGGGAGTTCAGCGGTCGGACCTGGATGACCCATCCACGGTCCTCGCGCCAGATGAAGTCCGAGAACACGCGCCGGTACTGGGTGGAGCCGTCCTTGAGGGTGGCGGTGTAGCCGAACGAGACGCGGGTGAGGGCGTCGGTGTAGTTCAATTTCAAGGAGGGCAGGGCAACGTATGCGGAGCCGGCCGCGACGGACCCGAGAACGCCGGTGGCGTTGTAGCGCTTGGCTTCCGCGATGGTGCCGGTCGGATCGTCGGCCCGACCCGATGCTGCGATCATGTCGATGCGGTCGTTTCCGCCGGTGAAGTAGGCGATGTAGTGCGCCGCAGCCAACGCCGCACCCTGGGGGGTGTGGCTGAATCCTATTGCTACACCGGAGGAATCGATAGCGGTCGGCCCGTCCGAGGTGGAGAACGGTAGCACCATGTTGCCGTGCACCCGTTGGAGCATCACCCCTTCCGGAGCGGTCTCGGGCGTGCGGCCGGCAGGTGGGGTCTTCTGCTCGAGGACGACCCCGTTCGGGTCTTTCGGGACGTAGACCACCCGGTCGAGGGAATCGAACTCGGGATCGGGCTCGAACAAACCGGCAGCGTCCTGCGGGGGCACCTGCACCGCGGTGCCGCCGTCGTAGAGGGGGACCAGGGGTGTGTCCTGGTCGCGGGAGAGGACCACCAGGCTCACGGCGAGACCGGCGAGCATGATGACCACCACCATCCCGACGCCGATCCAGCCGACGGTGCCGATGCGCTTGCCTTCCGGCTCGGTCGGTTCTGTTGCAGGCGTCGGGTTTTCGTCGTAGTGCGGTTCGGTCATGGTCTGGTTCCTTCCAGGTCGACGATGTCGTCGGGAAGGGTAGCCAGATCCTCGACCGGGTTGGTGTCGCTGACCGGGAGGGTGAGCCTCCAGTCATTGCCGGACCAGGTCACCGGGGTCAGGGTCGAGGCCAGCGAGTCGTCGGGGAAGCGCTGGACGATCGAGACGTCGGCGGCGTCGGCCGAGTACTCCTCGATCGTGTAGCCGACGATCTCGGGGGCGACGGAGGGATCGATGCCGCTGGTGGAGATCAACGCTCGGTTGCCGGCCCACAGGTCGCGGCCCTGGCCGGGAACGGTCACAGCGGGCAGGATTTCTGCCCAACGTCCGTCGGCGGCGGTGGCGAGCTGGACCGATTGGTCGATCGCGGCCAGAGCTGCCCCTTGCGGGGTTTGGGTGTAGCCGGTGAACGGTGCTCCCGGGGTCGAGGTCGGTCCGTCTACTGCGCCGAGTGGTACCGCAATGCTCCCTGCTGTGGTCCAGGACGCGATCTCGGGTGCCCGGTGGATGTCGATGCTCGGTGCGGCGGGAGCGTCGCTCTGCGGCTCTGTCTCGTCGCTGCCGCACCCGGCCAGTAGAAGGCCGACCGTGATCGCGGTGGCCGCACCTGCGGTCAGGTAACGACGGCCCGTGCGGGGGTGAGTGGCGATGGTCATTGTCCGCCTTCCAGAGGTGGGTTGATGCGTTCGATGTCGTCGACGACGGTGGGGCTCGGTTGGGGATCGTTCGAGACAGTGCCGGTCGCATCCAGTAGGGCCGCGGCGATACCTCCGGCGGCGACGGCGGCGAGTATCCATCCGATGACTGCGGCGAAGAACTCCGCCGAGACAGGCGATTCGACACCGGGGGTGTGCTGGTGATCCCAGGCCATGCGAGCACCGACGAAGATGATCTTTCCTACGCAGGCCACCGCGACGAGCCCGAGCATCCACCCGAGGGCGGTGTTGATGTTCTCGACGACATCGGCGGGCATGGCCAGGACAGTCCCGCCGTCGGTGGCCCCGGTCATCCGCCGGCGACGGCGTTGAGGATGGCGTTGGCGCTACCGGAGACGATCGCGCCGACCAGAGCGCCGAGCAGGATCTTCGGGGCCTGGATCGAGCCCTGGTTCCACTTCTCCCAGGCCATCTTTCCGCCCGAGAACACGATCGCGGCCATGCAGGCCAGCAGCACTCCCCACAGCAGCCAGTTCAACAGTTTAAGCAGTCCGTTCGCGCCGGGCGGTAGTTCGGCGGTGACGTTGAATTCGATGGCCTGGACCGAGAAGTCCTGCACGGCCTGTGCGGTTGCGAGAATCATGGGCGATCATCGAGCCTTTCGTGTCGTATTCGGTCGAGCGGTGAACATCGGTCGCATCAGTACTGCGGTCCGAAACTTGTTGAGAGGCAGCAGCGGTGAACCGGTCATGAGATATAGGGCGAGAGGCCGTAGGTGCCGGCCATGATCAGGCAGCCGAGGATGGATTCGGCGTTCACGAGGCGACCTGTCCGGTGAACAGCGCCGGGATGCGTGCGTGTATGGCGTTGGTCAGGGCGATGCCGACGGTGTGGATATCGGTCGGCAGTGCTGGGTTGGGGGCGGTTGCGTCGGCGGCGAGGGGATGCCAGCGCGGGAGCCGATCCAGGGACGCTGACAGCAAGGTTCGATGCCATCCGATGTGCCAGGACTGCTCGAACGCCCCACCGACGACGTCGCGGTGTTGGCGTATCGGCTTGTCCAAGGTCGGGGCCGACGCGACGGTGATCAACCCGAGGAGCTCCGATCCGGCCCCGATTTCTCCTCGCTGGTGTGCGAGTGCGAGATTTTGCGCGGCAGTGAGCGATTTGAAGCTGTCGCGCGCGACGATGACGACGTACGGAGAGACCCGCTCGCGGTCGTCGCCCGGTGGCCACGATCCTTCGCTGTCGGCGGTGAACGACCAGAACTGTTCGAGGGTGCTCACCCCTGCCTCGCGGGTGGCACCGAGCAGCCACACTGACGGTGAGATCCACTGTGCCGCTGAGTCTGTGGTGTCGATGGTCTCGGTCATGCTTGCTCTCGCTTTCGTTGCTGGTCGGTCTTGAGGTCTGCAGCGGCGAGCGAAAGAGCCAGCGCGGCAGACGCGGCGGTGGACCATGCGGCCGTCGTGGCCGGTGCGGTGCGGCGGTGATCGAACAATCCGGGTGCAGCCAGGGCACTGTCGAAGGGCACCTCGACCAGTGCGGCGAGAACAGGGGTCAGTCCGGCACAGACGGCGGTGAGATCGACGGTGCCGGCGGGAATGGTGTGCGAGATGACCACGACGGTGCGAGCGAGCGCATCCGCCCCGTGGGCGGCGCGAATGTGCTCGAGGCGTCCTCGCAAGCGGGTGAGTGGTTCGGCGCGTGCGATCGCGGTCAGGACGAGCACGGCCTGTCCTCGCAGGCTTGCCACGCGCGGTGCGTCGAGCGCCGTGCCGACGTCGTAGATGCGCGCTGCTCCGCGTGAGGCGAAGATGCTGTCGATCAGGGTCAGGTCGCTGCGGTCCGAGGTCGGTCCGCACACCGTTGCGTTCGAGGTGGTGGCGGCGCTGCTGACGGGCAGACCGGCGGTGACCGGGTTGTCGAGGGTGTGCGCGGCGGCGCGCTCGAAGAGGTTTCCGCCGTCGGTGGTCCCATCGGCCACCACGACCGGGAACTTCGGTGTGGTCATGGCGGTCGCGAGCCCGAGGGCGGTGGTGGTCGAGGACGCACCACCCGAGGACGATCCGACCACGATGCAGACCTGCTGTGGCGGTGGGGTTTTGCCCGGTCGGATGGGAACCACGGTGCTCACCGAACCTCCTCGACGTTGCTGATGGCGTAGTTCGCACCGGTGCGGACGGTGGTGATCCGTGAGGCGATGGCCGATTCGGAGCCGGACGGTGTTCGTAGCGCGAGGGCGACGGCATGAACGTCCGGGTTGTCGGTGGCGGCGATCGTCACGCAGTGCTCGGTGCCGGCCGGGGTGCGGTCGATGACGGCCTGGATGCGTTCCGGTGGTGCCGGAGAGACCATGAGGGAGGCGACGGCTGCGCCGGAGCGCTCCACGTAGTACGCGTGCTCGAAGGCTGCGATGACATCGACCGCGTTTCCGCGTCCCCCGGCAGCGTCGGTGGTCGTGGCGTCGGGGGTGCTGGTGGTGGTGCAGAAGGGAGCCGGGGCGGCGCTGGTGGGCGCAGTGGTGCTCGCTCTCGGTGCGGCGGTCGGCGCAGCCACCACGGTCGGGGTCTGCGGGGCCGGGGCGTCGTCCTGGCCGTTGACGATGACAACGGCACCGATCAGTGCGGCGGCCGCGACGCCGGCAGCAGCGATCCACGTCGGGGAGATCCGTCGACGCGGGCGCGCGGCCGGTGCCGGCAGCGCCGATGTCGTGTCGTAGACGGAGGGAGTCGGTGTGGGCGCGGTGCGACGTCGGCGGAATCGCCGTTGTGGTTGATCCATCACGAGGCGGTCGGCCGGGACGTGTGCGGCGACCCAGTACGGAACCGGAGCGGTCTCGGGGGCGATGTCGCCGAAATCATGGTCGGCATCGGCGGCGACGTAGTCGTGTTCGGTGCCGAAGTCGTAGGTGTGTGCCGGATCGGCTGTCGGGGAATCGTGGTCGCCTACTGCTGGCATCGCCGGTAGCAGTGGTGCGGGGGTCGTCGACGGGTGCAAGGCGGAGTCTGCGGCCGGCTGCCACTGCGAGTGGTCGAATTTTTCCTGGGGGTCAGGGAACAGCATCGTGCTGTCGCGGTGATTGTCGGTCGCCATTGTTTTCTCCTGTGTCCCTGAGACGTTCGATGAGAGCGCGAGGGGTTCGGGTGGAGTGGGGAGCTTCGGGAAGGCCGGTTCCGGCCGCGTGCGGGTCGGTCGGAACGCGGCCTTCCCGAAGCAGGTCACTGGGTAGGTCAGGCAGGCACTGCCGGAGCGAGCGGGTTGGACAATCCGGCGGCCGCGAGCGCGTTGTCGATGGCAGCGAAGGCAGGTGCTGCATCTGCCACAGCGGCCTGCACCGCTGGCGTCGCATCGGCCACAGCGGAATCGATGGCGTCGAGTGCTTGCTGGCCACCGGCGATCTGTGTCGTGACGAATCCGCGCGCGGTGTCGACAGGGTTGTCCGGAACAGTCCAGACCGGGGCGGCCTGCTCGATGACCGGCGCGGGTGCGGGAGCCGGTGCGATAGGTGCAGGTGCAGGTGCAGGGGCGGGCTGCGGGAAGTCCGGCAGTTCGATCTTCTGCGGCTCACCGAGATCGCCGGCACCGTAGGTGGTTCCGAGTGCAACTCCCGTCGCGAGACCGACTGCGCCACCGATCGCGGCCGAGGGCACACCGCCGACCAGTGCGCCGATTGCTGCTCCGCCTGCGGTGCCGGCGATGCCGGTGGTGATCGGTGCGATGCCGGGGGCGATCGGGATCAGTCCGCCGGCGAGTGCGCCGCCGATACCGCCGATGGTTCCGCCGGCGAGCGAGCCGAGGACAGCACCGGGGACACCGGCCGCCACAGCGCCGGTGACCAGGCCTGCGCCGCCCGCCGCGATTTGGGCGGCACCGAGTCGCTGAGCGCGGTCGGTCGGGACACCGATCGAGCGCCAGAAGTCGGTCACCTGCGCTTCGATGACGGCCGTGGAGTTGTTGGTGCGGTCGCGGTCCTGGTCAGAGAGCCAGCTGGGCTGGTCGGCGTAGAAGTCACCGATCTTGACCGTCTTGTCCGGTGCGGCGATCGGCGCGGTGGGGTCGTAGATGGCGGTCGGGCCGTGGAGGGTGTTCACGTTCAACGGTGCGGCGGGCTCTGCCGGTGCGGCCGGTTCTGCGGGCCGTGCAGCGGTGTCGTCGGAGCTCGTGCTGTTGCCGCCGGTGGTGGCTGGGGTTTCGTCGTCGTAGTAGTAGGCGTCCCAGGTCTGCCATTCGGTCTGGTCGTACTGCGCGGGCGGTGCCACCCAGTAGACGCGTTCGGGCTGCGGGGCGGGGGCGGTCAGTTCACCTTGGGTGGACGGTGCATCGGAGGTCAGCGGTCCTTGGGTCGAGGGTGCAGCGGTGGTGATGTCGCCCTGGGTGGCCGGGGCGTCGCCCGGTGCGGCTGCTGCGGTGCCGTAGCAGAACACGGCCATCACCGATGCTGCGGTCGTGGCCGTAGCGACGCGGGCCAGTGAACGGGTGGGGATCTTGTGAGTGCCCATGAAGGAGTAAACCTTTCGAGTAGGTGGAGCTATTGGACGGGACTTGCGGACGGAAGCGAGGTGACGCTCCCGGGCGTGGTGGAGGGACGAGTCGAGGGCAGCACCGAGGTAGTGCCGGTCGACGTTGTGGGCGTTGCGATGCGTGTCGTGGTGGCGCTCGACGGAGACGATGTCGTCGACGACGCCGTATCGCTGGAACTGTCACCGAAATCGGCGGCGGCGGCCGCGAGCCAGTCCGCCACGAACTGTGTCGTCGACTCGCCCTGTGGAGTCGCCGCCGCAGTGCCGTAACCGGTATGTGCGGCAATGGTGTTGGCGTAGGACGTCAGCGCTGCGAGGTCGAACAGATCCTTGTTGGCCGTCAGTTCGTTCTTGACGACGTTGAACGCCTGCTGCACGACCCGCTTCGATGTCGCGGGTGGCACGAGCTCGATCACGGCCTTGGCTGTCTTGGCGGCGATCACCGCGAATGCTGCTGCGGGATTGGACAACCCGGCAGCGGAGACTTCCGCGATGGTCTGCGGGGTGATGACCTTCTTCGCCACCGACACCACCGCATTGACCGCGACCAGACCGACTTTGGTCAGCGCCGCGATCGCTTCCTGCCCGGTCGGCGGAGTCGCCTTCGGGTCCGAAGCTTCGGCGAACCGCTGCGAGAGCGACTTCTTCGGCGCGATGGAGAGGTTCTCGAGGGAGTTCTTCGGTACCGAGACGTCCTCGTTGATGACGTCGACCGCGACGCCGAACGACGTCGACGCCAATGCCATGCCGATGGACGACACGGCGCGGAACGGATCACCGCCGACCTCTGCCTGGCCCGCGACATTGGTGACCGCTCGTGCGATCGGAGCGTTCGCGGGTGCATCGCACGCGAGGTCGCCGGTCTGGCACATCGACGCCACCCGCCCGCTGAGCGATCCGTAGCTCGACACGACGTCACTGGTCGGGCCGATTCCCGACCCGGCAGGTGCGGGCGCAGAGACCGGGGGTAGGTCCGAGACGTGGCTACCGGACGAGCCGGGCGCAGGTGAGGGGTCGTCGCTACTGCTCCCGGGAAAGACTGGCGAACCGGGCGCCCTGGTCGGCGAACCGAACAGCGCGCCCACTGCGACCTTCTCTGCCGGGATTGCGCTGGTGCCGGCACCGATTGCTTCGAGAACGTTCGAGGCCGCGTGCGCACCCTGGCTGTAGCCGATGATGGCCAATCGGGTTGCCGGGCAGCTCGAGACGACTTTCTCGGCTGCAGCTTCGAGGTTGGCGGCTGCCTCCTCTACCGAGACGGTGTAGGGCTGCTTGCCACCGGGAACCGCTCCGCCGAATGCAGCCGGGTACGGCACATACGCCCGGTCGAGCGAGGAACCGATGACCCGAGCGGCCTCAAGTGCCGGGCCGAGGACCGTTCCGAGCATTCCGGTGTCGGCCTTGATCGGCGCATCCGGCGAGGACTGTCCGGTCCCCTGGACGGCGAGTGTGTAGAGGGCGGGGCAGTCGGTGACCAGTTCGTCGAGCCACGGCTGCTCTGGGCTGGCCGAGGCAGTCGGCGGCGTCACCAACAGGTGTGCCGCGGTGACCGACAGCGTGCATGCTGCGACGGCCATCATCGCGGCGATGGATCTGAAACGAGTTCTGTCGGACAATATTTCGACTCCTGTCAAAACCGAGAGAAACTGCGGGCTGTGACGTCGACGACGCCGGATCGTGGAACTTGTGTGTGCTTCCTGGTGGGTGCCAGGTCGATCGACAACGCAGGCACCCACCGGCATGTTTGGAGAAGCGGTCAGCCCAGCAGGCTGAGCCAGAACCAGAGCTGCGAGAAAATCCAAGCCATCGGGCGTATTCCTTTCTGTCAGTAGAGGTGTGGGAATCCGGTGGATGTCCCGGCGGGGTCGCGCAGTGCTGAACATGATGAAATGCGCTCACTGCGCGACCCTCGCGCCGGTCCATCGGTCGAGCTACAGGGCGTCGGGGAGCTCCTGCAGCTCACGACCGGGCGTCAAACAGCTGACCCCGGTCGAGATTGGGGTCAGGCCACGTCGCCGTAGTGAATCTCGTGGTCGGGTGTATCGCTGAACTCGACATAGTGCTGGAATTCGTTGGTGGGCAGGCGGAACATCGTGTCCGCGTCGGTCCATTCCCCGACTACTTCGCCGGTCTCTTCACACCGAAGCTGGTGTGTGGAATGCGGAGCCGAGGCCAGTGAGCACACAGCAAGACCGTGGACTCGGTCGTTCACGGCGCTGCACTGATTCGAGTGCGAGGACGCGGCCGCTGGTGCTTGCAGGGTCTGTGAATGACTGGACAGCACAGTTGCGTTCCGTTCCGGGGCGCTACGTGCATCGACGTCCGTTAGGCTGAGAATGCCCATGTAGACGCGACGTAGTCGCACCCCTGTCTGCTGGGTCGGCCCTCGTGGATGCGCTTTGCGGACGCCAATCAGCTACGCGCACCACGGGGGTTCTTCTTTGTTCGGGTCCTGTGCTAAACCTTACTTCGATAGTCCGGTTTAAACAACCCGTGATAACCAATCTGTTTTGCAACTACATTATGTGCTACCAGGAATAGGCGGGTGACATTGTGACTCACCGTGGAGTACCAGCGATGAAGCGCCGCCTCCGCGGTTTCGATCCGAGCCGCCTGCGAGACGCCCGAGCCAAGGCTGGGCTCAGTGGTGCGGAGGTTGCTCGACGGGGCGGTATCGGAGCGTCGACTTACTCGCAGTGGGAGCAGGGAAAGGCGGATCCGGGCATCGCCGCACTTGCCCGCTGCCTCGCTGTGCTGCAAGTGCGTGTTACCGATGTGGTGATCGTGGATCCCAGTGATGAGCACCTTGGAGACTTGCGGGTAGCCCGCGGTCTTACGCAGGGTGATCTTGCTGGCAAAGTTGAGGTGAGCCCTCAGCACATCGGCGCACTCGAACGCGGTCATGTGAAGCTGTCGGACGCAATGGCCCGAAAGATTGCGAGCGCCCTTGGTTTCGAGGTGTCGCGTGTAGTTGCCTCCTTCGATCGCGTACGAAACCGACCGTCGGACGTACTCCCCTGAGGACGTTGACGGCAGCACGGGGTTCTCGTCGCATGCAGTCCGGTCCAGTGGCAGCTGAACCGAACCGCCTCGGTCGGTCGTAAGTGGGCCGACCATCCTTCGTTGGACGTCCCGTGGATCCAGTCTTTTAGATTCACGAAACTCAACGCGCGATCTGATTGCGCCGTGTTTCGTCGTCACGAGCGGAACACTATGGTCCCCCTGAGCGATGGGCAAGTAGAAGTCAATTTCGAATGGGCCAAATGTCCCTGACCAGGGCTTTGTGATTCGACACGTTTATTGACCCCACTCAGTTTATTGACCATATATTGACCTCGGCTCTAGGATGGATCTGTGACGCAAACGGGACACCCACTATGGTTTGCCACCTGCGTCAGCTCTCGCAGAAAGCAACGGAACCTCACCATCACGGGATTGCGCGAAGCAGGTGGGCCCACAAAGCCCGTCGTCCTGATGGCCGAACGCGGCGAGCTCAACAACCCGAGACCGAGCACCTTGCAAAAGTTCGATACCGGGCTGAGTTGGAAGCCCGGAAGCGCCGCGAATGTCTATTGGGAAAGCGCGCAGCCGGTTGTGTTGGGGCGCGCGCCGTACAAGGCCGGCACGGGGAACATCACGGTCGGGCTGGACCCTCTGACCAAACTGCTCGCGGCCCAGAGGGGCATGCACAGAGAGATCGATGGCCTGGAAGACCGCACCTCAGGGGTCGATGATCTGCGGGCAGCACTCCGGAAACTGGATGTTGCAGTTTCGGCCATCGCCGGGTCCTTCGTCACCGAGACGCTGGAACGGAATCATGGGCAGCACCACAAGGCAATCGATTCCGCAATCGCGGCGCTCCTGGAGCTTCCTGTCGATTACGACGATCCAGAACGCGAAGAAAAGCTTTACCGCCGTTGGCTTTACGGCAGTCCCATCGAAGTCGATCAAGCAACAGCCCAGCGGTTCGCGCGCCGTCTGAAAGACAGTCGACGCCGCTAAGAAGAACGGAATTGAACATGGCTAAGGCAACGCCTCCTTTACACGTGAGAATCAACAAACTCTTCGAGACGAACCACACCGCTGACAACCCGGAAATCAGCAATGCCGTCGTAGCCGAGGCGATCTCCAGTCTCTTGGGACGGCCTGTTATCGAGACGGAAATAGCAGAGTTACGTGCTGAGGCCGGTTTGCGATTTGCCGACAGCGACATGGTCCACGCTCTCGCTGAGTACTTCGAGGCCCCGGCCTCCTTCTTAGCGAACAAGTGGGACAGCACCGCGGAGAGCTACGACCGGGAATTGTCGGTGCTGACCCAGCTACGCGATTCCGGCGTTCAGTTACTTGCGATGCGCGACGGAGGTGCGATGAGCGCCGACGACCTCATGAACATCCTCGAACAACTTCCTGACCAGGCAAAAGCCGAGACATCCGATGCAGGCGGTACCAGGAGTAACGTGTAGCGCCGTTCATAGTTGTCGGTAAAAAAGGTCGGAGGGAGTCGGGACCCGTGAGCCAAGAGAGTCAGATTCGGTCGGCTGTGCGACGCATCGCAGCGAACATGCCGTCGGATGAGCCGTGGTCGCGTCACAAGTTCATCGACCTGATCGCGGAGGAACGTGATCGACCGATCGTTCTATGGCCGGTCGAGTCGGCACTGCTGAGCCGTGTGGGCCTGACCGGAACTCTCTGTGGGTTGTGGGTAGCACGCAAGCAAGACGACTTCATCGTGTACGGGTCCGACGTTGCCGAGTATCAAGCAGACCAAGTCATCGGTCATGAGGTAGGCCACATGGTGCTTTCACATACCGGCCTTCCCGAGTCCGACCACAGTAGGGACATGCTCAGGGTGTTGTTGCCTCACGTCTCGGAGCGAACAATCCAAAATGTGTTGGGTCGTGACAGCTTCGAAGACGACCAGGAAGCCGCCGCCGAGTCCTTCGCCGACCACATCATGGTCGAGGCGATGGTCAATCGAAATCGACGCCAATCGCCCCTCCGCTCGACATTTTTCAGGGCGAAATGACCTCCCCCGTCCCAGCGTGGATCTCGTGGCCAATCATCGTACTGATGGCACTGACGTTGGTGGTTCGGATCGCGTGGCTCAACTCGTCGATCATCGACAGGTTGACTACACGCTCGCTGGTCATCGGATGGCTCGCCTTGGTTCTCCGTGAAAGTGCGGTACAAGACGCAATCAGGCATCTACCGAAGCCGATAGGCGACGTCGCTCTGTTTCAGCAGCTCACGTTCTGTTGCATCGTCATGGTTGTCATGGCCATCTACGGCATGTCGCGGCTATGGGTGGGGGCCGACCCTTCGGCTGTGTGGAAGCGCCAGCGGGTCTACGACGCGATTGGACTTGCTCTCAGTGCCGTCATCCTCATTTCCGGGACACCTTCCCGGAAGGCCGGTGAGTTAGTCGATCAATACTTTGGCTGGCCGGCAGTCGTCTTGTGGACCGCCTTCTATGCCCCGATTCTGTTCGTCGCAGTTGCTGTCATGAGGATCTTCTTACGCGAAGCTCGACATCCCGACACCGCTGTCCGTGAGAAAGCACTTTATGGCTTGGCGATTGCAATTGCCGTCGGTCTCGCGCTCGTTGCGGTAAGCACGCCTATTCTCACGTTTCAGGAGGTCTTGACAGGCTCTGGGTCGGCCGATCCGGAGATGCATGTGAAGGCCCTAACTTTCTTCCTAGCCGTTGCTGGATCGCTGATCATGGGTGCGGTTCCGGTTCTCGCAGTACTGCGGGCAAAGCTAGGACAGGACCGAATCAGCAAGAACTTGAAGGAAATCGAGCTTCTGTGGCAAGACATGACCGATCAGTTCCCCGAGGTCAGGACAGCCGACAGTCGACAGTCCGATCCTGCGATGAAGCTTCACAGAAAGATCATCGAGATTCACGATGCAGCACGCAGGCTCAGCAAGTGGAACGCATCCACGTTGTCCACTGAATCGGACCCGCTTCAACTAAATGCGGAGAGCATCGCAGCAGAACTGGCTCAGGCCTATTCCGCGAAAAACGCCGGTCAGACGCCTCCGGAACGCTACGAGCTCCTCACGGTGCTGGCGCAGCGCTCCGGGGCCTACGACCTCACCGCCACCAGCGATGACTTGGTCGACGTTGCCAGAGCTTGGCGAAAGCTACGCCGGCACAGCGCGATGTCCTGATCGAACCGCTCGTCACTTGT
>NZ_CAPS01000147.1 GCF_000333955.1 Rhodococcus sp. AW25M09 | reverse complement strand
TCGGGCCCGGATCGGGCAGACCCAACAGCACGAGCGCTTGCGACGTCGACATCGCTGCGAGCAGTGCAGCGACCACCGCGGCAATCGCTGCGCACAGCACCATCACCTGCGATCCGGAGCGTCGATCCACTGCGCCGCGGGTCGAATGGGCCGCTTCGGTGGCCATGGTGTGCGCCTCTTCCCGGTGGATCGTGTTTCCGGCATGGGCGCGAGGCAGTCCGACCTGCGCCGACAATGAACTACTACGAATGATAGTTGTACGAGTCCGGGCAGCCACCGCCGGATGATCCTTCAACACTTGCATGTATGCGCATATCGCAATATGTTGTCGTTCTGCGGATCTGACACGACGAAGGAGCAACGATGGGGCACGGACATGGCCACGGGATAGAGCCGGGTTCACCGGCCAGCGCGTCCGGTAAGCACCTCGGGCGACTGTGGATCGCTGTCGGTCTGGGGGCGGTCACCCTGGTGACGCAGGTCGTCGTCGGCCTGTCCACCTCGTCGCTGGCGTTGCTCTCCGATTCCGCACACGTGTTCACCGACGTGTTCGGGGTGCTGATGGCGATCGTGGCGATCACACTCGCACAGCGACGATCGACCAAGGCTGCCCGCACGTTCGGGCTCTACCGAGCCGAGGTGTTCGCCGCATTGTTCAATGCACTTCTGCTGTTCGGTGTGGCCGGTTGGATTCTCTACGAAGCCGCGCAACGCATCACGAATCCGCCCGAGGTCCCCGGCGTCCCGGTGATGGCGGTGGCCACCCTCGGGCTCGTGATGAACCTCATCGCGTTCGTCCTGCTGCGCAGCGGCGCCAAGGACAGCCTCAATGTTCGGGGTGCGTATCTCGAGGTGATGGCGGACATGCTCGGCTCGATCGGCGTACTGGTCAGCGGACTGGTCACCGTCCTGTTCGGGTGGCGGTACGCCGACCCGGTCATCGCGGTCGCCATCGGCGTGTTCGTCCTGCCACGCGCGTTCAACCTGGGCCGTCACGCCGTACGAATTCTGCTGCAACATGCTCCGGCGGGCATCGATGTCGCCGCCGTGGAAAGGGCCCTGACCGATGTCGACGATGTCGAAGAGGTGCACGATCTGCACATATGGACACTGACGTCGGGGATGGAGGTCGCGTCGGCGCATCTGACGGTCGCCCCGGAGGCCGAGACACCGCGGGTGCTCGCTGCAGCGCAGCAGGTTCTCCGCAACGAGTTCGGTCTCGAACACGCCACTGTGCAGGTCGAACCCCGGGAAGGCGAAGGCCGGTGCCGAGAGGTCAATTGGTAGGCAGGTCTCGACCCGGTGCGCGATCGGCACGCTGTGCTGTCGTCGACACGGCAGCGATGTACCGAACCGGCACCCGTCGGGTGGGGGCACAGAGTGGGTCCTCGAGTGCCGCACATCGGCCCGGTCGAGACCGTTCACCCCGAACCCGTCCACCTCGCATGTTCGCGCCCGGTGATGGATCAGTCGACGGTGAGGGTATCGACGGTTCTGGTCACGGCACGGTTCGGCAGTGGCTCGGTGGCGGGGCTGCGCATGACCGCCCCGTCGGTGATCGAGAACGCACTGTTGTGGCAGGGGCACTCGATCGTGCCGTTGCGAACTCGGTTCACTGTGCACCCTCGGTGAGAACAGATAGCCGAGAAGGCCCGGAAGATACCGGGTTCCGGTTGGGTGACGACGACCTGCCGGTCGGCGAGCACGATTCCACCGCCGACAGGAACATCGTTCACCGACAAGGTGACGGGACCGTCGGAAGCGGTGTCCTCACCGGACGGGGCTTCGCCGACGCTGCATCCGGCGGCAGTCAGGCACGCTGTAGCGCAGCTCGTAGCGAGAAAAATACGGCGCGGTAGCGCCGGGATGTCCTCGCTCATACAGCAGGCTCCCCTCGGTACGCCTCGGTGAGCGAGAGGCGACGATCGCGTGTCGGTGGTTGTAGTCGACTATGTTTCGAGCAGTTCCGGTGTCGATCACCCTCACTGTTCGAGCGGATCAGCATGATTGTCCTGTCGCGAATGTATGTGCACTGCAGGGCATTCGATTCGAACGCCGAGATATCTCATGCACGTTCACGATCCGGCGCTGTCGGGCACTGCGGGCAGAGGGGCAACCCTTGTGCCCTCTCGCGTGCCAGTGCCGCCCCGATCATCAGCACCACCCCGCAGGTGATGTAGATGTCGGCGAGGTTGAATGTCGGCCACCAACCGGTGTGAAAGTAGTCCGTGACCGCACCGTCGACAAGCCGGTCCAGAACGTTGGACAGCGCGCCGGCGAGGATCAACGCCAGCGCCACCGTGGTCCACTGCTCCCCGTGCCGAGCGCTGTGCCATCCGTAGGCCGCGACCCCGGCGGTGATCGTCGCCGTGACCGACACGATCACCCAGTAGGGGCAGCGAATTGCCCAGACTGAAGGCCATTCCGCGGTTGAAGGCGAGCCGCAATTCGAGGATCGGTAGTGGGATCGGAGAGCCGACCAATGCTTCTTGCGCCCAGTAGTCGACGGTCAGCGCGGTAGCGACCAATGTCAGCACGAGAGTCACTGCGTAAGCACGCAGCCGCGTGGGAGACGTGGTGGGCGAGCGGTTCACGGATCCTCGTTCTCGGGTGTGTATCTCGGACAGGTGCTGGGTGTCGACGGAAGGGGATCGGTCACCGCCGCAGAGTTGCCATCACATAAAATACTATGCACCATAGTAGTTGATGAACGGCAGAGGCTCCTCCGGTACCGGCTGCACGCGCGTGCCGTCATGAGATCGGCTCCCGGCATCGAGCCCGGGCCTCGACCTCTCGTCTACGACCCGAGCCGGGCGCGGTGGGTGACCGGCAGCAACGGAGTCCGCGCGTGGATCCGGCTCCTCGCCGCCGCCTCATCCGGGCTGATGTTGTATGCCACATTCCCGCCCATCGATCTGTGGTTTCTCGCTCCGGTAGCACTTGCAATGCTGCTGTTGGCTGTGCGCGGGCGAGGGGCGCGTGCGGGGGCCGGCTACGGCTTCGTCGCCGGCTCGGCGTTCTTCGTGCCTCTGCTGCCGTGGGTGGGGGAGTACGTCGGATCGGTGCCGTGGCTGGCGCTGTCCGTCGTTCAAGCACTCTTCGTGGCACTGTTCGGTGCGGTAGCGGATCGGATGTCCCGACTGCCGTGGGCGCCGGTCTGGGTGGCGAGCGCCTGGGTGGCGATGGAAGCGGCACGATCTCGGGT
>NZ_CAPS01000148.1 GCF_000333955.1 Rhodococcus sp. AW25M09 | reverse complement strand
GCGCAAGCGAAAGCGGAATACTCTCCGGTCGTTCCTGCGGCACCAACGGCGCCCTCTGAACGCCGCCGACGTGGCTCTCCATACGCGCGGCAAGCGCGCCGACGGAACTTGCCTCGAACAACGCACGCACCGGAACCGATGCACCCAGCTCCACACCGAGACGCGACGCCACCTGAGTCGCCACCAACGAATTACCGCCGAGCGCGAAAAAATCGTCGTCCACACCGACACGACCGACACCCAACACATCACCGAACACCCGGGCCACGATCTCCTCCACCGGCGTGGACGGAGCTCGAAACTCCTTCGCCGCGAAGACCGGATCCGGCAGAGCCCGTCGATCCAACTTACCGGCCGCGTTGAGGGGTAACGCATCCAACACCACAAACGCAACAGGCACCATATACGCAGGCAACACCTCGCTCAGCTCCGACTTGACCGCGGCCACGTCGATCGACAGCCCCACGACAGGAACCAGATATGCAGCCAAAGACTCGCCCAGCGCAGTGTCCGAGACCACCACCACGGCCTGAATGACGGCGGCCGACCTGATCAGAGCTGTCTCGATCTCACCCAGCTCGATCCGCTGACCGCGGAACTTGACTTGGAAATCGGTACGTCCGATGTACTCGATCCGTCCGTCGTTTTCAGGCGACCACCGCACCAGGTCGCCGGTACGATACATGCGCGCGCCACCGACTGCACTTGCACCGCCGCTGAACGGGTTCGCTACGAACCGATCGGCTGACAGATCCGGCCTCGAAACGTACCCACGGGCCAACTGCACCCCCGACAGATACAGCTCGCCAGGCGTACCTGCCGGTACGGGCCGCAAACGGGCGTCAAGTACGTATACGGAGGTATTCCACTCGGGACCCCCGATCGAGACGGGACCGTGTGCCCCGTCGGCGTCCTCCGAAACATCCCGATACGTCACCGATACTGCGGCTTCGGTCGGACCGTATAGATTGTGTACTAGCGCGTTCGATACCGCGCGGCAAGCCGCGATGGTCCGTGCGGGCAGTGCCTCACCGATCACGAACAGATGCTCGAGCGATTCGATCGATTCTGCGGCAGCCGATTCCGCGAAGACGGTCAACATCGACGGTACGAAGTCGGTGACCGTCACCCGATGTCGAGCAATCAAGTCGGCCACTACGTCGACATCGCGCTGCGCCCCCGGCGGAGCAACGATCAATCGACCGCCGGTACGCAACGGTAGGAAAAATCCCCACAGCGACACATCGAACGTGGTCGCCGTCTTCTGCAGATATACGTCCGACTCGTTCAGCTCGTACTGGTGTGCCATCCACGCCATCTGATTCACGATTGCCCGGTGCTCGACGGCAACTCCCTTGGGTCGACCCGTCGAACCCGACGTGAACAAGACATAGGCAAGGTCTGCCGCTGCCGCACGTGGGAACGAGCTCGGGCCGACGGACGGTTCAATGTGATCAATGTGCACCACCGGAACCCCAGTGCGAGTGTTGAATTCGTCATCGGACGTAGACAACACCATTAGGGGCGACGCGGTTTCGAGGATATAATCGTTACGTTCTTCGGGCTGATCCGGATCGACCGGAACATATGCAGCACCGGATTTCAATGCGGCATACATCCCGACAACGAGTTCTATCGAACGCCGCATGGCCAAACCCACGAGCGCGCCCGGGCCCACACCGTCATCGACCAAACGTCGAGCAACCGAATCCACCCTCGCTGCAAACTGCGCGAACGTCAAAGACTGGTCCTCGAATACCAACGCTACGGCGTCCGGAGTCTCCGCAACCTGACGATCGAAGCCGTCCAGAAGCAGTTCGCCCACGGCACTCGCGGGATGTCCGGTGGCGTTCCACTCGTGCAGTACGCGCTCGATCTCGTGAGGAGCCAACAACTCGACGTCACCGACTGCGATCTCCGGCCTCGAAATCGCTGCATCGAGGAACCCGATCAATCGTTCGCCGA
This sequence comes from Rhodococcus sp. AW25M09, assembly GCF_000333955.1. Classification (GTDB taxonomy): domain Bacteria; phylum Actinomycetota; class Actinomycetes; order Mycobacteriales; family Mycobacteriaceae; genus Rhodococcoides. The sequence goes on along the minus strand of NZ_CAPS01000148.1, from coordinate 1,010 downwards.
CCGTAACCACCGTCGGCTCATCGAACAGATCGATCGCATACAGCAATTCGACTGCAAGTCCGCCAGCCTCGTCAGGCGACTCGGTGAAAGTCGCTTGCAGATCGAATTTCGCCGATGCTGCGCCTGTGTCGAAACCTTCGACGGTCAAGCCCGGCAACTCGAACGATCCTCGCGAATAGTTCTGAAAGAACAACGCGATCTGGACCAACGGATGACGCCCCTGCGACCGCTCTGGATCAAGCGCCTCGACCAAGCGCTCGAATGGCACATCGGAGTGCTCGAAGGCTTCTAGGTCAGCCGACCTCACCTGAGAAACGACATCGATGAACGAATCGTCAGATCGGATTGCGGTGCGCAACACCAGGGTGTTGACGAACATGCCGACCAGGTCGTCCAGCGCGGCATCACCGCGTCCGGCTGTCGGTGCGCCGATTGCGACGTCGTTGCTACCGGACAGTCTGGCGAGTAAAACCGCGAGTGCTGCGTGGACCACCATGAAGGCAGTCGCATCGTGATCGTGCGCAAATTCCTTGATACGACTGTGTAATTCCGCCTGAACCTCGAATGACACCGTCGCACCAATACCCGACGCCACCTGAGGGCGAGGCCGGTCGCTGGGCAACTCGAGCTGCGCCGGCATATCCGCCAGGGCACGCAACCAGTAGGCCAGCTGGTCGTGAAGCAACGAATGCGGGTCGTCCGCCGAACCAAGCACCATGGACTGCCACAGCGTGAAATCGGCGTACTGTACCGGCAGAGGCACCCATGACGGCGACTGCCCTCCTTCACGCGCGGTGTACGCCACCATCACATCTCGCGCCAACGGGGCCATCGACAGACCGTCGGCCGAGATGTGATGCGCGACGAGAACCAGGACCGATTCACTGGCGATACTCGCCGAATCCGAAAGCTGGAAAAGCCGGACGCGGAACGGCACCTGCACAGTGACATCGAAGCCCTCGGAGCAGAACTCGACCACAGTCGAATCCACCTCGGCGGAAGCAACAGAC
>NZ_CAPS01000149.1 GCF_000333955.1 Rhodococcus sp. AW25M09 | reverse complement strand
TGTGGACGGTCACGTAATTCCCCCGGGGTAGTTGTCACGTAATTCCCCCACCGGTGGGCCTCGTGTTCAGGTTTACCCGTGTGCGCGGTGGTGTGTCTAGTCGGCGGCGGCGGTGCGGGGTCGTTTGCGTGGTCGGTAGCTCGGTCCGTCCATGAGCACTTGGTGGCTGGTGTTGATCAGTCGGTCCAGGAGCGACTCGGCGACGACGGGGTTGGGGAAGAGTCCGTACCAGTCTTTCGGTGATCGATTACTGGTCAGAATCAGGGGTTTGCCGGCGACGGCCCGTTCGGAGATCAGTTCGTAGAGGTCGTCGGCGTGCATCGCGGTGTGCTCGCGCATGGCGAAGTCGTCGAGTATGAGCACCAGTGGTTTGGTGTAGTCGCGGATTCTTTTGCCCCAGGTGCGGTCGGCGTGACCACCGGCGAGGTCGGCGAGGACTCGGGAGGTTTTCGCGAACCGAACATCGCCTCCTCGCCGTGCCACGGCATGTCCGAGTGCTTGTGCGACATGGGTTTTGCCGACCCCGACGGGTCCGTAGAGGATGACCGATTCGGCGGCGTCGAGCCACCGCAGTGCGGAGAGGTCGCGGAGCATCGCGGTGGGAAGTTTGTTGTTCGCGGCGAAGTCGAAGCCTTCGAAGGTGGACTGTTCTTCGAACTTCGCCGATCGGATACGGCGGGTCAATGCCGTCGATTCACGTCGCCCGATCTCGTCTTCGCAGAGTACTTGTAGGAATTCGAGGTGTCCGAGGGTGCCGTCGCGGGTTTGCGCGAGACGGGCATCGAGAGTGTCGAGCATGCCGGTCAGCTTGAGGGTTTTGAGTGCGGTGCGCAGGGATGGGTCCAGAATGTTCATGACAGGGGATCTCCTGAGTCGATTGAATGCTGTTGCGTTACTGGATGACTCGGTTTGGTCTTGTCACAGACCGAGCGCGGTGTCGACGGTTCCGGTGTCGGTATCGAATTGGTCGGGACCTCGAAGGAACGCCGGTGTCAGTTGCGCAGACGCTGACGCTGGACTGTCACTGGTGGTGGTTTCGGTGCCGGCGGCGAGGATGCCTTTGATCGTGCGGTAGCTCGGATCGCCGACAGCGAGAGCGCGAGCGCAGGCGGCGTCGAGGCGGGTATTGCCGGCGTCGGTGCGCAGGGCCAGGACACCTTGGGCACTGCGCAGCCGGTGAATGGCGTTGATCTCCATGAATCCGGCGATGACCTCCACGCAGGACGGGCCGACCTCGAAGGCTGTCTTTCGGCACCAGGCGGGCGTGCGCATGTGGAAGGCGATCTTCTCCGGTGGGTAGTGCTCGAAGTCGGTGGAGCGACCAGAAAGGCGCAGTACGTGTGTGGCGACGGCGGTGCCGTCGTGGACGATCTGGACTATGTCGCCGCTGGTGCGGGCATGGACGTCACTGCCGAGCAGGCGCCAGGGAACCGAATACAAGGCTCTGCCGACTTTGACGTGGCAGTCGGTGGCGACCTTACCGCTCGACCATACCGCGAGTTGAAACGCATTCTGTGGCAGCGCAATCAACGCAGGTTGTTCTATTGCCTGGAATACTTTCAAGGGTGATCCGCCGTCCAGGGCGCGACTGTTGCGCAGCCCGGCGACTTCGCTGCACCAGCGGACTGCGTCGGTTTGCATCTGTCCGAGTGAGGTGAACTCGCGGCCACGCCAGAACGAGTCGCGGACGTATTGCATCGGGCGTTCGACACGTGGTTTGTCTTTGGGTTTGCGTGCGCGGGCGGGGTCGACGAGCAGCTGGTAGTGGGCGGCGAGTTCGGCGTAGGCCTGGTTGATCTTGGGGTCGTAGAGGTCGGGTCGTTCGACACCGGTTTTGAGGTTGTCCGGTACCGCTCGTGCCGGGACTCCACCGAAGTACTCGAACGCGGCGACATGTGAAGCGCACCATGATGATTGATGCATTTTCAGTACCGGTTGGACGAACATGTGGCGTGAGCACGCCAGTACCATCACGAATGCCCACACCGCGACACGGCGGCCACTGTCCGGGTCGAACCACATGCCGAGTTTGCCGTAATCGATCTGCGCTTCCGACCCCGGTTCGATAGGGCCGCGGGGCACAGTGACGCTGCTGCGCATCGCGTCCTCGGACAGATTTCCGGTAACCCATCGCCGCACAGACGATTCCGATGCATCGACGCTGTGGTCATCGCGTAGGCGTTGGGCGATGGTCGCGACGGTGACATCGGCGCCCCGCCAGTCGATGATGCGTTGTCGGTGTGGTTCGATCACCGGCCACGTCGATGCGCGCAGAGATCGGTCGTTGATTTCCGGGAACCAGCGCGCAACGTTGAGGGCCCATTGCGAGTCCGAGACGGGTTCGGAGTCCGGGATGAGTTTTTCCTCGATCGCGGGCGCGAGGTACTTCGCGATGGTCTTGCGGTCGATCCCCAGGGACTCCGCGAGTTGGCGGCGTGAGCGCCCTGCGTGCCAGTGAACGTAGAGCTCGATCAAGTCGAACATGTCGAAACTTCTCCTCGCCATCGGCGCTTCCTCACCTCGTCGGTGAAGCAAGCGAACCTGTCTGCGAGGCCCACGACCGGTTGCCACACCGCCCCAGGTGGGGGAATTACGTGACAGCCGGGGTGGGGGAATTACGTGACGTACTTTCCCTCAAAGTGGGGGAATTACGTGACCGCTGACA
>NZ_CAPS01000150.1 GCF_000333955.1 Rhodococcus sp. AW25M09 | reverse complement strand
GCGCGGTGTCCGTCGAGTACAGACTGAACGGGATAGTAGTCGCCCAGTAATAAAGCCACCGCCCGAAAACGGCGGGGCTCAGTTCTGTATAGAACATCGTGTCAACGGTCCAGAACTTGCCGTTTACGTGCAGAGGGCGATCGATCGTTCCTTTCCGACCAAACAGGACCGACTCGCCGTCGTAAAGATGTGCGGAGGCTGCCGCGAACGGCCCACCAGAACCGATTACCGGGATCTCACCTGCGTCGTCAGCAACGTGCTTATAATCTTGACCGCTTCGAAGCCTGACGAGGTATTGCAGACCGATGGTGGGTGTGTCAGTCATCCGACCGCACCTCTAGGAACATCCGACTCAGTTCTGTCATGAGCTCCTCCACGTCCGCGTCGATCTCTGCCAACGGCCTCGGCTGCTCTGGCACGTAGAAGATCCGAGTGAAGGGGATGTCGGTTCCGTACCTAGCCTTGCCCTCGTCCCATCGAGCACCCGGTTCGTACGGCAGCACCTCACGCGCCATGTGCTCGTCCAGATCTTCACTTAAAGGCACACGTTCAGTGATCTTCCAGCCCGGGACGATGACGGGGTTGCCTTTGCGATCGACGGCGAGCGGGGCGGAGTCATCCTGCACCGCCATTGCCTTCATCGCAGCGTCTATGAAGCCCGCTGTGGCCTTCAATCCAGCCGATTTTGCGGCGAGGGGGAGCGCGGTCGGGAGTTCGTTCCAAGGCGTGCCGTGAAGTGAACGCAGGATTGCGTCATGACCGTCGGTGAAGTCGCGGAGGCCACGCAACGACTCAGCAACTGCGTCGTCGAAATGAGTGCCGAAGCGTGCCTGCTTGTACACAGGCACGTCCCGGAACATGAAGTCTTTCGGTGTCAATACGCGAGATATCGCGGGGTCAGCCTGCTCGAATGCTTTGTAAGCCTCCACCAGGCTATCCCGATGAGCCTTCCCCATTTCGCGACGCTTCTCACCCATCGGCTTCCGTAGCGAGTCCCACTGGCCGGAACCGTCGATGAGCTGGATCTTGCCCTTACGGTCGGGATCCTTATTGGTGTCGAGGACCCAGACATATGTTGCGATGCCGGTGCCGTAAAACATGTTGGTGGGCAAAGCGATAATCGTGTCGATCAGGTCGTCCTCCAGGAGCCACTGGCGGATCGAATTCGGCCCGTTGTCGCTGTTGAACAGCGGCGATTGGTTCGAGACAACAGCGGCGCGGCCACCCTGACCGTTCTTGGCTGCGGGACTGAGCTTCGACGCGCAGTGAGCGAGGAACAACATCTGACCGTCACTGGCACCAGGAAGACCGTGGCTGAAGCGCGATCCGTCAACTTCGGCCTGCTTCCTGACCTCCTTCTCGACTGCCTCCCAGTCCATGCCGAACGGAGGATTGGAGAGCACGTAGTCGAAGGTCTGATCCCCGTATAAGTCCTCGACAAGGGTGTCACCCCGCTTGATCGCATCCGGTCGGCCACCCTGAATAAGCAGGTCGGCCTTGCCGAGGGCAAACGCAGACGCCATTAGCTCCTGCCCATACAACGTGACGTCGATCTTCTCGTTCATCCGCTTGAGCGCGTCCTGCGCGACGAGCAGCATCCCGCCGGAGCCGGCGGTCGGGTCGTAGATGGAGCGCAGCGCGCTCTCACCCGCCAGACCGTCGTCATCGTTGGTGATCAGAATGTCAACCATGAGCTTGATCGCGTCGCGCGGCGTGTAAAAGTTACCTGCGGCCTTCCCCTTCTTGTTGAAGGCCCGGTACATCACGTCCTCGAAGACATCGCCCATGGCCGTGTTGGCAAGTTGGCCTGGTGACAGGTCGAGCTTCGAGAAGTGCTTCACCACGGCCAGAAGGCGGTTGGCGTCAGCGAGCACCTTTACGCGACGGTTGAAGTCAAAAGAAGTCCAGATGTCGGCGATGTTGTTCGAGAATCCGTCGATGTAGCTCTGCAGCGACTTGTCCACGTTGTCGTCAACCGACGCAATCGTGACGAGGTCGAGCGGCGAGACGTTGTAGAAGCTCAACCGGAACTTGTCCTTCACCGCGATGTCAATGAGATGCGGCGGCATGCCTGCGAGCGAAGCGACAAACGCTGTCACCTCCTCCTTCGAGTCGGCAAGCATGCATTCCAGTCGACGAAGCACAGTGAACGGGAGGATGTAGTCGCCGTAGTCCTCCTCGTCGACGATGTTCCGCAGGTACTTGTCAGCCGTGTCCCACACGATGCGTGCGGTGGTCCTGCTGTTCGCTGCCTCAGTCAATGCGTTGCCCTCGATCGGTCCCGGTCCCAATAAGAATGTATCGCGGACGTTACATCAGCACCTTGTATTGCTTCAGCGAAGGTTGCGCAGTAGGTCCACGACGAGCAGCACGAAGGGGTCGCCATCGTATCGACGGGCGCGGAGGAATGCATATGCGAACCTACGGGACGAGTTCGGTGATACGTGCGCTCGGAGCCTCGCATTGGGGGACATCGGGCGGGTACCGCGCGGTGGTTGCTGCCCCTGAGATTTTTCTGGTCGGGCGGGTGTCGCGACAGGGGCTTAAAGCGAGGACTCGTCGCGTAGCCGAGTTTCGTACTTGGGCCTAGGAGGCATCGATGTGACACGTAGATGACA
>NZ_CAPS01000151.1 GCF_000333955.1 Rhodococcus sp. AW25M09 | reverse complement strand
CACTTCTACATCGAAGTCACGTTCTCGGCCTTCGAGCCCCCACTGTTCGCAGAACCTCTCGAACTCGCTGCACAGACTGTTCTCGTCCGCCCATTCGCACGCGGACTCGTTCAGCCGCCTGACCCACTCGCGATGGTTCGCACGCTCGGTATTGGCGCTCTCGCGTACGGCCTGCAAGGTCCGTTCGACGGCGGCCCGTTCGTGGATCGGCCGCACATACTCACCGAACCACGCGGGAGCGGCCCCAGGTGACACCGTGACCGGTGAGATGTCACGTGGACGCACCAACCCCGTCCAGCTCTTGTAGGTGTGCTCGACGGCCATCAACGGCTCACGCCACACGACAGCAACGCTTGCATGGGTCTCGGTGGCATTGCGCTCGTCCACCGAGAACCATCCCGACGCGGCGATACCGCCGCTTCCATCACTTATCTGCACATAGGCCCCCTCTGCGGGGTATCCCGCAACCAGGGGCTCTGGCAAGGCCTCGAGCACGACGGCCCGGTTCGACCAGTCAGCACCCCCTAGAGACCCGTTGTCGAAGGCCACCTCGAGCACGGACGCAACTGGCAACACTGAATCGACGATCGATGTCATGGCAGATTTCAGCCTCTCAATTCGGGTGACGGATGGTCAGTCCGCCGATCAACAGAACGCCTCTGAATCTACCATCGAAACACTTGCACTGGAAGACGTAAGAGTCATCGAAACACGTCGATAGACACAGCTTTTGGGATCACAACTATCGACAAGACGCAACCCGGCAGCGGCCGCAATTGTCCCCGGCGCACTCGGTGCCGGGGACAGGGTGCGCCCTGTCCGAAGCCAATGCCGGAATAGGATCGCTTAGGTGCCCCGTCCCTTTCCTCTTCTCGACGACTCCGTCTTCACCTCCTTCGGATACAAGCGGAGTACCAAACGGGTGGGTCCCGATCTCGAGGACGCCTGCCTCTGCGGATCCCGCCGGCGGACGCGGTCCTGCCATGCGACTGCAGCCGGTCGCTGGATCGCCTCGGAACCGCCACCCCTCCTGAACGATGCTCGCACTGGCTACGCACACCCCGAGTGCTTCGGCCAGGCAGGCGCAGACTGTTCCGACAAGATCAGTAGAGAGCATTGGATCAGTGCCAACATTCACCGGCAGCTGCACATCGACGGAAAAGCACCCATGCTCAGCGGCGCACCGTGGCTGCGTGGAGCATCGAAATCGGTGGGCACAAAAGCACTAGCCTCGAAGATCCTCTGTGAGCGCCACAACAATGCATTGTCACCTTTGGATTCCATTGCAGGACAGTTCTTTCAGGCAGTTCGGGACATGCAGTTGTCCTTGGCGAGCAAGGCAGCCCCTTTCCTGGGGCCAGCCGACGATCATTTCCTCCTTCTCAGTGGACCTCGACTACAACTCTGGCTCCTCAAACTTGTTCTGGGGGGCGTGGCCTCACGCTCCTTCGGTGCGGCCGGGACACCTCTGAAGTCGGTCAGGACACAACCAGGGGTTGCGCTCCATGATATTCTGTGGCGCGGAGCGTTGTTCCCTAATCGATGGGGACTGCACGCTCGAAGGCACCGAGTCGATCCCAAGGGCACGCCAGAATCTATCGGCGTCATTAACCAAACAATTGACGACGAGGTATGCGGTGCGACGGTTCAATTCGGGGCACTGAATCTGAACCTCGGCCTTGGGGTGCCCGAGAACAGCGCGACGGTACAACCTGCTTCATACCGCTTCGACAGACCCTCGACAGACGTCCAGAAATACATTGCGCTTGCCTGGCCAGAGGACGGCCACGAACCCATCAGTTACTCGAACCTTGGATAACCCACGGCGCGACCGCTCCGCAGTTCTACCCGTATCCGCGATGTACTCTCGCCGGCATGACGACGCTCACCAATTCCCTGGACCAGGCCAGTTCTACGATCCACGACGCCGGCCGCCGCATTCAATCTCTGCAGGCCACCCTGGACGGTACCAAGGAAGACCTCACGAAAGCTCAGGAGGAACTGACTCGTCTAGCTCTCGCTCTCGACACCTACGCTGCAGCTACCGAGGCGGGGCAACCGGTCGAAGGGAACCAGCTCAGACTGATCTCAGGAGCACTTGCTGCCGCAGCACAGAGCCTGACCAACTCGTCCAATCTGCTCCGCGACGACGTGATCGCAGCGATCTAGCCAGCAGGTGTACTCCCCTTCTCCGACCACCACCACATGCAAGCCTGGGCAACTGCTGGTTCTGAGCCCGTTGTGCAGACTGCCGTGCTTACCCGCGACGGGTCAGGTCGGATCATGTCTGCCGTCGAAAACGGCGTGACTGTGACGCGTACACCCGCGACGTGCAGGGTCCTTCGGTACCGTCTCCTCAATGAGCGGACTGAAGATCGTGTACAGCGACGGTTCATCGAAGACGTTTCCTGCGGTCTACGCATGGAA
>NZ_CAPS01000153.1 GCF_000333955.1 Rhodococcus sp. AW25M09 | reverse complement strand
GTGTTCGGCGGTGTCCTACTCTCCCACACCCTGTCGAGTGCAGTACCATCGGCGCTGGAGGGCTTAGCTTCCGGGTTCGGAATGGGACCGGGCGTTTCCCCTCCGCTATGGCCGCCGTAACTCTGTGAAACAGTCACACACGGAACACAACGAGTTCACCGTTCGAGCTGGTGAATGATGTTGGTTCATTCAATTATGGCCGAACCTGAAACGTGTGTTGTTTCAGATATTGCACAGTGGACGCGTAGCTTCTTTGTGGTAAGTCCTCGGCCTATTAGTACCAGTCACCTCCATACATTGCTGTACTTCCAGTTCTGGCCTATCAACCCGGTGGTCTGCCGGGGGCCTTACCCCCTCGAGGGGGTGAGAAACCTCATCTTGGAACAGGCTTCCCGCTTAGATGCTTTCAGCGGTTATCCCTTCCGAACGTAGCCAACCAGCGGTGCTCCTGGTGGAACAACTGGCACACCAGAGGTTCGTCCGTCCCGGTCCTCTCGTACTAGGGACAGCCTTCCTCAAGTTTCTTACGCGCGCGGCGGATAGAGACCGAACTGTCTCACGACGTTCTAAACCCAGCTCGCGTGCCGCTTTAATGGGCGAACAGCCCAACCCTTGGGACCTACTCCAGCCCCAGGATGCGACGAGCCGACATCGAGGTGCCAAACCATCCCGTCGATATGGACTCTTGGGGAAGATCAGCCTGTTATCCCCGGGGTACCTTTTATCCGTTGAGCGACACCGCTTCCACTTGCCGGTGCCGGATCACTAGTCCCGACTTTCGTCCCTGCTCGACTTGTCAGTCTCACAGTCAAGCTCCCTTGTGCACTTGCACTCGACACCTGATTGCCAACCAGGCTGAGGGAACCTTTGGGCGCCTCCGTTACATTTTAGGAGGCAACCGCCCCAGTTAAACTACCCACCAGGCACTGTCCCTGAACCAGATCATGGTCCGAGGTTGAGGTATCCAATACGATCAGAGTGGTATTTCAACAACGACTCCACAGTAACTGGCGTCACCGCTTCACAGTCTCCCACCTATCCTACACAAACCGAACCGAACACCAATACCAAGCTGTAGTGAAGGTCCCGGGGTCTTTTCGTCCTGCCGCGCGTAACGAGCATCTTTACTCGTAATGCAATTTCGCCGAGTCTATGGTTGAGACAGCTGAGAAGTCGTTACGCCATTCGTGCAGGTCGGAACTTACCCGACAAGGAATTTCGCTACCTTAGGATGGTTATAGTTACCACCGCCGTTTACTGGGGCTTAAATTCTCAGCTTCGCCATTGCTGGCTAACCGGTCCTCTTAACCTTCCAGCACCGGGCAGGCGTCAGTCCGTATACATCGTCTTACGACTTCGCACGGACCTGTGTTTTTAGTAAACAGTCGCTTCTCACTGGTCTCTGCGGCCCACACCAGCTCACACTGCAAGAGTGATCACCGGCAGGGGCCCCCCTTCTCCCGAAGTTACGGGGGCATTTTGCCGAGTTCCTTAACCATAGTTATCTCGATCGCCTTAGTATTCTCTACCTGACCACCTGTGTCGGTTTGGGGTACGGGCCGTGTAACAACTCACTAGAGGCTTTTCTCGGCAGCATAGGATCACTGAATTCGCCTCAATCGGCTACGCATCACCTCTCAGGCTTGATGAACGGCGGATTTGCCTACCGTTCGCCCTACAGGCTTACACCAGTACAACCACTGACTGGCCCAGCTACCTTCCTGCGTCACCCCATCGCTTGGCTACTACCAGATCAGGTCCCACGCATCCACCC
>NZ_CAPS01000154.1 GCF_000333955.1 Rhodococcus sp. AW25M09 | reverse complement strand
GAAAGAAACGGTCTCCTTCATCACCTGGATCGTCTACGCCTCCTACCTGCACGCCCGCGCCACCAGCGGGTGGCGCAACACCCGCGCAGCATGGATCAACATCGCCGGATTCGTGGCGATGCTGTTCAATCTGTTCATCATCAACATGGTCGTCTCCGGCCTGCACTCCTACGCAGGCCTGAACTGATGACCGCTATCTGCCTCTCAGCGCGTCCGTACGGTCCTGCGGAATGGGCATCGGCGACATCGGTCCCGCCTCGACCCGGCCGGTGTTACCGGCCGGGTATCGCCCCGACCACGATCCTGGAGCAGCGATCACGATCCGGATCACCTGACCCCAGGATTCGCGCCGATCATGTTCTACCGCCGCAGCTTTCACCATCGCGGCGTGGTTGAGAGCATGCAATCACGGATAGTGCTGCGAGAGGATGTGTGTTCGTTCGAGGTGGTGCCAGCGCACCTCTGTTGTCGATGCCGCTGCTGCTGGGGTCATGTCGATCCCGTAGAGCCTGCATGCAGTCCGATCACCGCCCGCAGGTCTCTACCTTCCCTGACCGAGTTCGCTTCGCGCGGGAGTCGATGTGCAGCAGGTACATCCATCCGAGCACCCGGAGCTGCTGCCGTCGTCTGCTCCGATCGCCGAGGGTGACGGTGCGGTGGTGGCGGCCAGTAGGTTCCCAGATGCGAGAGGCGCAGCGTTCCTCGGCGTCGGGGCCGGAGCGCAGCAGGCATCCTCGAAGGCCGCTGCGGGTGCGATCGTGACATTGAGGGCACCGGATGCCGTAGGCGGTGGGACGAACCCGTCCAACGGTGTGGTGCGGGCGGCACGAATCGCATTGGCGATCACCAGGACTTCGGCGAGTTCGTGGACGAGCACCACAGTCGCCAAACCGAGGACGCCGGTGGCAGCCAGTGGGACGAGCACGCCGATGATCGCGATCGACAGGGCGATGTTCTGGACCATGATGCCGCGGGCATGCCGAGCGTGGGCCAGCACCTGCGGTAGATGCCGGAGGTCTTCCCCCATGAGGGCAACATCGGCGGTCTCGATGGCAACGTCGGTTCCCATTGCGCCCATGGCGATACCGACATCTGCGGTCGCCAAGGCGGGAGCGTCGTTGATGCCGTCGCCGACCATGGCAATCTTGCGTCCGGCCGCGATGTCGGCGAGCAGGGCCGCTTTGTCCTCGGGCAGTAGTTCGGCGTGGACGGCGGTGATACCCGCCTGGGTCGCCAGGGCCTGCGCAGTGAGTGCGTTGTCGCCGGTGAGCATCGCAGTGTCGATACCGAGCGCGGTGAGTTGGCGGACAGCCTCGGCGGCCTCGGGCCGCAGTTCGTCGCGGACGGCGATCGCAGCGATCAGGACTCCGGCGCGTTCGACGAGAACGACTGTGGCACCGCTGCTTTGGAGACGAGCGACGTCGGCGCGGAACTCCTCGGAGCTGGGGTGGGTGTCGAACCAGCTCGGTTTCCCGAGCCTGATCGCGGCTCCGTCGAGGGTGCCGGTCAGGCCGTGCCCGGCGATGGCAGTGACATCATCGGCTGCCGCGACGGTCGATACGGAAGCGAGGATGGCGCGGGCGAGTGGATGCTCGCTGCGCGCTTCGAGCGCAGCAGCAACGGCCAGCGCGGCGTCGCGG
>NZ_CAPS01000155.1 GCF_000333955.1 Rhodococcus sp. AW25M09 | reverse complement strand
CTAGCCTCGGGCTTTCACGCCGGTAGGTAGACGCTGCGCGTCAAAGTAGAAGAATGGTGCTCTGAGCTGGAAGAATTCGACTTGCGAAGGTCCAAATAAATCCGCAACAAGGAGCACCATTCCGGTGAGTCAGTCTACGTCGTCGTACCCGACCCTGTCCGTCGATGCCACCGGAACCGGGGTGGTGTCGCACGCGGGAGCGGTGACGCTGCTCCGAACCGCCGAGGTCACCGGACTCACCGAAGCCCTTTCGCGGAGCTTGTCGCCGTGGCGGAAACCGTTGGCGCAGTTCGACCCCGGCAAGATCGTCACCGACCTCGCAGTCTCACTCGCTCTCGGCGGTGACTGCCTCGCCGACATCGCCACCCTGCGCGAGCACAGCGCCGTGTTCGGGAAAGTGCCATCCGATCCGACCGTGTCCCGTCTGATCACCGCCTTGGCCGCTGATGCACCCGCCGCGCTCACCGCGATCGACACAGCGCGCGCATCCGCTCGCGCTGCGGCGTGGGGACATGCCGGTGAACACGCACCCGATCACGACATCACCGCCGCGAACCCGATCGTGATCGACCTCGACGCCACCCTCGTCGCCGCACACTCCGAGAAGGAATCTGCTGCTCCTACCTACAAACGAGGCTTCGGATTTCATCCACTGTTGGCGTTCGTCGACCACGGCGTGGGCGGCACCGGTGAACCCGTCGCAGCGTTGCTGCGGCCGGGCAATGCTGGATCCAACACTGCCGACGACCACATCGAGGTGACACGAAAAGCATTGGCGCAGTTACCGAACGTGCACACAGCGCGACCGGGTAAGAAGGTCCTCGTCCGCACCGACGGTGCCGGAGCCAGTCACACATTCATGACCTGGCTGCACAAGCGAGGAGTGTCGTATTCCATCGGGTTCGGGCTCACCGACGCGATGGTCACCGCCCTCGCCGACGCCCCCGAGAGCGCGTGGTCTGTCGCCGTCGACCATGCGGAGCAGGTTCGTGACGGCGCCTGGGTCATCGACGCCACAGGCCTCCTCGACCTCGCGACGTGGCCGACCGGAATACGTGTGATCATCAGAAAAGAACGCCCGCACCCCGGCGCGCAGCTCAGGTTCACCGATTCCGACGGTCTTCGATTGACCGCGTTCGCCACCAACACCGTGCGCGGTCAGGTCCAGGAGCTCGAACTGCGGCACCGCCGCCGCGCCCGCTGCGAAGACCGTATCCGCACTGCCAAGGACACCGGGCTGACCAACTTCCCGTTGCACGGATTCGATCAGAACCGCATCTGGTTGGCCATCGTCCAACTCGCTCTCGACCTCACAGCATGGACCCAAATGCTCGGGTTCGCCGACCATGAAGCGCGCAGGTGGGAACCCAACGTGTTCGCCTGCACATCTTCTCGATCGCAGGACGCATCTCGAAACATGCGCGCCGCATCCACCTCAGGCTGTCGAAGAACGCGACATGGTCGGCCCTCATCGTCACCGCACTGACCCGATTGGAGGCGCTACCCGCGCCCGCCTGACCGCAATCCAGCCGCCCCGACGACCCCGAAAGAAACCAAACCTCAGGCCGTGGAACCGAGCGCTACCGATCGACATCGGCCGCGCCAGCGTGCGC
>NZ_CAPS01000156.1 GCF_000333955.1 Rhodococcus sp. AW25M09 | reverse complement strand
ATTTGATTTCGGTGAGGACGGTGCCTTGGGTGATGGCGTCGCCTGCGGTGACGGTGAGGCCGGTGATGGTGCCTGCTTTGTGGGCGGTGACGGGGTTTTCCATTTTCATCGCTTCGAGGACGGCGATGAGATCGCCTGCTTCGACGGTGTGGCCTTCTTCGACAGCGACTTTGACGACGGTGCCCTGCATCGGTGCGGTGACCGCATCCCCGGACGCAGCTCCGGCTCCGGCTCCGCCGCGGGTGCGGGCCTTCGGTTTACGACGCACCGCACCATTGCGGCCACCGGTGCTGCCACCGCTGCCGAGGGAGAGCTCGCCGGGCAGTGACACCTCGACGCGTCGGCCACCGACCTCGACGACGACGGTGCGACGCGGCAGCAGCTCCTCCTCGTCGATCGGTTGCCCGGCGGTGAACGGGGGCACCTGATTGTCCCATTCGGTTTCGATCCACCGGGTGTGCACCGAGAACGAGTCCCCGTCACCGATGAACGCGGGATCGGAGACCACCGCAGCATGGAACGGGATCACCGTCGCCAGACCTTGAACATCGAATTCGGCCAGTGCGCGCCGCGAGCGGGCCAGGGCTTGTTCGCGGGTGGCGCCGGTGACGATCAGTTTGGCGAGCATCGAATCGAACTGGCCGCCGATCACCGAACCCGATTCCACCCCGGAATCGACACGGACGCCCGGGCCGGAGGGGGCGGTGAAGGTGGTGACCGGTCCGGGGGCGGGCAGGAACCCGCGTCCGGCGTCTTCGCCGTTGATTCGGAACTCGAACGAATGCCCCCGCGGGGTCGGGTCTTCGGTGATGGACAGTTCTTCGCCGTTGGCGATGGCGAACTGTTGCAGCACCAGGTCGATGCCGGAGGTTTCCTCGGTGACGGGGTGCTCGACCTGCAGGCGGGTATTGACTTCCAGGAAGGACACCAGGCCGTCTTGCCCGACGAGGTATTCGACGGTGCCGGCTCCGTAGTAGCCGGCTTCGAGGCAGATCGCTTTGGCGCTCGAGTGGATTTCTTTGCGTTGGGCGTCGGTGAGGAACGGGGCGGGGGCTTCTTCGACGAGTTTCTGGAAGCGGCGTTGCAGGGAGCAGTCGCGGGTGCCGGCGACGATGACGTTGCCGTGCTGATCGGCGATGACCTGCGCTTCGACGTGGCGTGGTTTGTCGAGGTAGCGTTCGACGAAGCATTCCCCACGCCCGAACGCGGCGACGGCTTCGCGGGTCGCGGATTCGAACAGTTCGGGGATTTCCTCGCGGGTGCGGGCCACTTTCATGCCGCGGCCGCCGCCACCGAATGCGGCTTTGATGGCGATCGGGAGTCCGTGGTCGTCGACGAACGCCAGGATTTCGTCGGCGTCTTTCACCGGTTCGGAGGTGCCCGGGACGGAGGGGGCTTTCGCGCGGGCGGCGATGTGGCGGGCGGTGACCTTGTCACCGAGATCGCGGATCGACTGTGGGGAGGGTCCGATCCAGATCAGGCCGGCGTCGAGGACGGCTTGGGCGAAGTCGGCGTTCTCGGAGAGGAAGCCGTAGCCGGGGTGGATGGCGT
>NZ_CAPS01000157.1 GCF_000333955.1 Rhodococcus sp. AW25M09 | reverse complement strand
TTCGGAGCGCATGATCAACGCCATCAGGCCACCGACGAGGAAGAACCCGAACGAGGTCACCAAGTACATCAGCCCGATGACCTTCGGATCGGTGGTGGTGACCATCGTGTGCAGGAACGACCCCTTGCGTGCCCCGCGGGGAGGATAGGGGCGGACCGCCGGCGCAGCCGGAGGAGATGTCAGCGCCGTCATGGAACCACCTTCGAATCGCACGCGAATTACAGGACGCGTCCGACAGCCTAGCCCAAATACTATGCAGCATAGTATTTTGGGGGTGGTTCAAGTCAGCAGAACCGCGCACGCTGCGGCGGAGACCGCACTGAGGGTGAGGATTGCCATGGCGGCCGGCACCACGAGCGGCAGCACGGCGGCGGCAGCGTACGCGCCTGCTCCGGTTCGGGTCGGCGTGTGCGCGCTCGTGTCGAGGTGATGCAACCGCTCGGCGGTCGATTCCCCGATCAGGCCCAACGCCCACAGTGGACGCGCCGAATGCGCCTGCGAGACCGTCGACAAGGCCGAACGCACAGTGTCGGCGCTGGTGACCGCGGCCGCGGACCGGTCCGCGGCGACCTCGACCAGAACCCGCACCGCTGCAGGTGCTGCGGCGAACAGGGGAACGCGAGGAAGTGCTTTGGCCAGGATCTCGCAGATGTTGACGATGCGGTGGTGGCGCCCGCGCAGGTGGGCACGTTCGTGTGCGATCACTGCCCGCTGTTGATCGGGATCGAGATGGGCAAGCAGGCCTTCGGTGGCCACGACGTAGCCGGGGCGACCGTCGATGCTGTAGGCCAGCGGGAGCGGGTGGTCGAGCCACATGATCGGTTCGGGTCCGGGGTCCGTGCGCGCCACGACGGCGATGACATCGCGGTGATAGTCGCGGACTTTGGACCGGGCTCGAAGCTGACGGCGAGTCGAGCGCAGGACGCGCGCCGATGCCGATACCGCGAGGACGACCGATGCCCCGGCGACCGCTTCCCCGATCCACGGCTGCGCCGCGTGTTGCAGTGACCCCAGGCAGCGGACGGCGAGTTCGACCATGCCCTCGGCGGGCGCATGACCGGGCCAGAGCAACACGGCCACCGCGGATCCCACGAGAAACAGCACCCCGGCGATGCTGCCGATCCATGCGGTCAAGGCGAGAGTGGGGCTCACGGTGCGGGTGAGCGAGGTCAGCGGCTGCGGCAGGGCGACGGCCGCGATGATCGCCGCGAGGAGCAACACCAGCGCGACGATCACCGGTTCACGTCCGGCAGGTTCCCCCGCAGAGCGTCGAGCTCGTCGTCGGTGACGGTTTTCGCGAAATGCATCAGCACCGCGGCCGAGTCGGTACTGGTGTCGAGGATTTCGCGCAGCGCTTGCGAGGTGGCCTCCGCGCGCGACTGCACGGGCGAGTAGAGATAGGCGCGTGACTGCTTGGTCCGCTCGACCCACCCTTTCTCGTGGAGATGGGTCACGACGGTCAGGATCGTGGTGTAGGCGGGGTTTCTGTCGGCCATGAGTTCACGCAGGTCGTGGACCGACTGTGGTCGGTCACATTCCC
>NZ_CAPS01000158.1 GCF_000333955.1 Rhodococcus sp. AW25M09 | reverse complement strand
CTCGGAGCGCATGATCAACGCCATCAGGCCACCGACGAGAAAGAACCCGAACGAGGTCACCAAGTACATCAGTCCGATGACCTTCGGATCGGTGGTGGTGACCATCGTGTGCAGGAACGACCCCTTGCGGGCCCCGCGGGGTGGATAGGGGCGAACCGCCGGCGCAGCCGGAGGAGATGTCAGCGCCGTCATGGAACCACCTTCGTGTCGCACGCGAATTACAGGACGCGTCCGCCAGCGTAACCCAAATACTATGCAGCATAGTATTTGGGGTTGTTCAGATCAGCAGGACCGCGCACGCTGCGGCGGAGACCGCGCTGAGCGAGACGACGGCCAACACGGCCGGCACGACGAGGGGCAGCACGGCGGCGGCAGCATAAGCGCCCGCTCGGGTTCGGCTCGGTGTTTGCGCGCTCGTGTCGAGGTGATGCAACCGCTCGGTGGTCGAGTCCCCGATCAGGCCCAGTGCCCACAGTGGCCGCGCAGAATGCGCCTGCGAGACCGTCGACAATGCCGAACGTACAGTGTCGGCGCTGGTGACTGCGGCCGCGGACCGGTCGGCTGCGACCTCGACCAGGACCCGTACCGCCGCGGGTGCCGCGGCGAAGAGGGGAACGCGAGGAAGCGCTTTGGCCAGGATCTCGCAGATGTTGACGATGCGGTGATGGCGCCCGCGCAGGTGGGCACGTTCGTGTGCGATCACTGCTCGCTGTTGTTCGGGATCGAGATGGGCGAGCAGGCCTTCGGTGGCCACGACGTAGCCGGGGCGACCGTCGATGCTGTAGGCCAGCGGGAGTGGGTGGTCGAGCCACATGATCGGTTCGGGTCCGGGGTCCGTGCGCGCCACGACGGCGATGACATCGCGGTGATAGTCGCGGACTTTGGACCGCGCTCGAAGCTGACGGCGAGTCGAGCGCAGGACGCGCGCCGATGCCGACGCCGCGAGGACGACCGATGCCCCGGCGACCGCTTCCCCGATCCACGGCTGGGCCGCGTGTTGCAGCGAGCCCAGGCAGCGGACGGCGAGTTCGACCATGCCCTCGGCCGGCGCATGGCCGGGCCAGAGCAACACCGCCACCGCGGATCCCACGAGAAACAGCACCCCGGCGATGCTGCCGATCCAAGCGGTCAAGGCGAGAGAGGGGCCGACGGTGCGGGTGAGTGAGGTCAGCAGCGGCGGCATGGCAACGGCCACCAGGGTCGCGGCGAGGAGTAATGCCAGTGCGACGATCACCGGTTCGCGTCCGGCAGGTTCCCCCGCAGGGCGTCCAGTTCGTCGTCGGTGACGGTTTTCGCGAAATGCATCAGCACGGCGGCCGAGTCGGTGCTGGTGTCGAGGATTTCGCGCAGCGCTTGCGAGGTGGCCTCGGCCCGAGATTGCACGGGCGAGTAGAGATAGGCGCGTGACTGCTTGGTCCGCTCGACCCACCCCTTCTCGTGGAGATGGGTCACGACGGTCAGGATCGTGGTGTAGGCGGGGTTTCTGTCGGCCATGCGTTCACGCAGGTCGTGGACCGACTGCGGTCGATCACATTGCC
>NZ_CAPS01000159.1 GCF_000333955.1 Rhodococcus sp. AW25M09 | reverse complement strand
CTGGCTCCGGTTCGTGGTCCGCGGTCTGTGGTGGGTGTGGTGTTGCCGGAGTTGTTGGCTGGTGCGGTGGGTGTTGCGGGTGTCGGTGGTGTTGCGGTGGTGTCTGGTTCGCGGGTGCTTTCGTATGGTGAGTTGGATGCGGCGTCGTCGCGGTTGGCGCGGATGTTGATGTCGTGTGGTGTGGGTCCGGGGTCGTTCGTGGCGTTGGCTTTGTCGCGGTCGGTGGAGTCTGTGGTGGCGGTGTGGGCGGTGGCGAAGGCCGGTGGTGCGTTCTTGCCGGTGGATCCGAGTTATCCGGTGGATCGGATCGAGCACATGTTGGTCGATTCGGGTGCTGTGGTGGGTGTGACGTTGGGTGCTCATTCGGGTGCGGTGTCGGGTGTGGGTGGGGTGTCGTGGGTGGTGCTCGATGATCCGGATGTGGTGGCGGATCTGGCTTTTCGGTCTTCTGCTCCGGTGTTGGATGCGGAGCGGTCGGGTGTGTTGCGTCTCGATGATGCGGCGTATCTGATTTATACGTCGGGGTCCACCGGGGTGCCCAAGGGTGTGGTGGTCACTCATCGTGGTGTGGGGAACTTGGCTGCGGAGGAGCGGGTTCGGTTCGGTGTGGGGCCGTCGTCTCGGGTGTTGGCGTTCGCGTCGCCGAGCTTCGATGCGTCGATTCTCGAGTTCGTGTTGGCGTTTTCGGGTGGGTCGACGATGGTGATCGCTCCGCCGTTGGTGTTCGGTGGGGTGGAGTTGGCGTCGTTGCTCGGGGCCGAGCGGGTCACGCATGCGTTCGTCACTCCTGCGGCGTTGGCGTCGGTGGATCCGGTGGGGTTGGAGTCGGTGGAGGTTGTGGTCACCGGTGGTGATGTGTGTTCGCCGGAGTTGGTGGCGCGGTGGGCGCCGGGTCGGCGGATGTTCAATGCGTACGGTCCGACTGAGGCGACTATTTTCTCGTCGATTTCGTCGGCGTTGGTGGTGGGGGAGTCGGTCGATATCGGTTCGCCGACGATCGGTTTCGCGGAGGTGGTGTTGGATGCTCGGTTGAATCCGGTGCCGGTGGGTGTGGTGGGTGAGTTGTATCTGGCGGGTCCGGCGTTGGCTCGTGGATATCATGCGCGGTTGGGTTTGTCGGCGGAGCGGTTCGTGGCCAATCCGTTCGGTGGTGCGGGTTCGCGGATGTATCGCACCGGTGATGTGGTGCGGTGGAATTCTTCGGGTGCGTTGGAGTATGTGGGGCGTAGCGATTTTCAGGTGAAGGTGCGTGGTTTCCGGATCGAGTTGGGTGAGATCGATTCGGTGTTGGCGGGTGCGCCTGGTGTCGATTTCGTGGTCACTGTCGGGCGTGAGTCTGCTGCTGGTGCAACGGTGTTGGTGTCGTATGTGTTGGCGGTGGCGGGTACCGAGCTCGATGCGGCTGCGTTGCGTGAGCATGTGGGGTCGGTGTTGCCTGCGCATATGGTGCCGTCGGCGGTGGTGATGTTGGAGTCGATTCCGTTGACTCCGGCAGGCAAACTCGACCGACGCGCACTACCCGAACCGGA
>NZ_CAPS01000160.1 GCF_000333955.1 Rhodococcus sp. AW25M09 | reverse complement strand
GGCCTCGCGGGACGGAGGGCAAGTTGACACAGTTGCGCTGCCATGGAACCGCGCTGGCTCTCTCGATGACCACCGGTGAAACAGTGCCGCTCCAGGCTTGCGCCTGGTGTTGCCTGGCCTCCTCGTGATCGGCCCGTCGGGGATCGTCAACGTGGTGCGGGTGTCGAGGCGGTCGGGTCCGACGGCTCGGCGGGGCGCGATCGTCTCGTGCGTTGGCGGACTACGGGAGCTTGGACGCGAGGACGTCGGCCGCCAGGATCTCGGGTGCTGCGCCGAGGAGGTGCTGGTTGGCCATCAGGGCTGCGACGATGGCGCCGTTGGCGTGGGCGTCGCGAGCGGCCTCGTCGGGGAATGCATCGAAGATCCAGAAGGTGTCGGCGTGGGTCCTAGCCGCGAACCAGACAATCGTTCCTACTTCTTCGTTGGCGAGTGCGACAGCGCCGGCGAGCAGATCGGCGAGCGCGTCGTGCTGTCCATCGGCCGCGACGATCTTGGCGACGAAGGCATACGGAAGTGATGCGGGTGTGGACATGAGGGGTTCTCCTTGAAGTCGGGGTTCTTCGTGGGGCGAGTTCAGCCTATGACGAGCGAGGGCCGGTGGGGAGTGGCGTATACGACAGTATTGCTATTGTTCGCGCCATGCGTATCGGACTGATCGCGATCGACGGCTGCTTCGGTTCGGCTGTCGCGTCGGTCATCGACATCGTGCGGGTGGCCGACGGAGCCCGCGGCGATGTCGACCCGCGGATCGACCCGATCGAACTCGCCATCCTCGGACCGAAACGGCGAGTGACCACGACGGCATCGATGACCCTGTCGGTAGACCACCCGCTGTCGGAGTCCGGAGAGTTCGACGTGGTCGTCGTCCCTGCGCTTGGAACCCTCACGGCCGCCGCTACCAACGACGCCCTCCAGAGCCGAGATGCACGTTCGGTCATCGCCTCACTCGGGCGCCTCGACGACGCGACCACCCGGATCGCCGCGGCGTGCACCGGCGTGTTCGCCGTCGCCGAGACTGGACGGATGCATCATCGGCGGGCGACGACCAGCTGGTTCCTGGGGCCGGAGTTCCTGAAGCGCTATCCGACCGTCGCCCTCGATCTCGACACCATGGTCGTGGTCGACGGGAACCTCGTCACCGCCGGCGCCGCGTTCGCCCACATCGACCTCGCGCTCTCACTCGTGCGATCGATCAGCCCCGACCTGGCCCAACATGTCGCCAAGCTCCTCATCATCGACGAGCGTCCGTCGCAGGCGGCCTTCGTCGCCTACGAACATCTCCGGCACGAGGACCCGATCGTCGTCGAGTTCGAACGCTTCGTGCGCGCCCGCCTGGACGAACCGTTCAACGTCGCCTTCGTCGCGCAGTCGCTCGGCACCAGCCGGCGCACCCTCGAACGACGAGTCCGTGCGGC
>NZ_CAPS01000161.1 GCF_000333955.1 Rhodococcus sp. AW25M09 | reverse complement strand
GGGGCTGCGGACGATCGCCGAGCACGCCGGTGTGGACCGTAAAACGGTCCGCCGATATGTCGAGGCGGCTCGAGGTGCGGGGCTCGAGAGAACGCACGACGCCTCCGCGATCGACGACACGTTGATCGGAACGGTCGTCGAGGTGGTGAGACCGGACCGGCCGCACGGTCACGGCGCGGCATGGGAACATCTCGTTCCCCATCAAGACCAGATCACCAAGTGGGTGGCCGGTGATGGTGAACAGAAACCGCTCACGATCGCGAAAATCGAAGTCCTCCTTACCCGTAAAGGGTGCGTGGTGCCGTACCGGACATTGCATCGATTCGCCACCGAGCGGTGCGGTTTCGGCCGCAAAGACCTCACCGTCCGCGTTGTCGACGGAGATCCCGGGATCGAATGTCAGATCGACTTCGGATATCTGGGGATGCTGACCGACCCCGAAGACGGGCGGGCCCGCAAGGTGCACGCTCTGATCTTCACCGCGGTCTACAGCCGACACATGTTCGTGTGGCTGAGCTATTCACAGACGTTGGTGGCGGTGATCGCCGGATGCGAAGCCGCGTGGAAGTTCTTCGGCGGCGTCTTCGCTGTTCTGATCCCCGACAACCTCAAACCTGTGGTCACCGCCGCGGACCCGATCAGCCCGCGGTTGAGCGATGGATGGCTCGACTACAGCGCTCATGTCGGTTTCATCACCGATCCCGCCCGGGTGCGGTCACCGAAAGACAAACCGAGAGTCGAACGGGCAGTGCAGTACGTGCGCGGAAACTTCTGGGCCGGTGAACGATTCAGCAGTATCACCGAAGCCCAAGGGGCAGTCGTCCGTTGGTGCAGCGCCACAGCGGGTATGCGCATCCACGGCACCACCTGCGCACGGCCACGCGAAGTGTTCGAGGACTCGGAACTGTCGGCGTTGTTGCCGGTGCCGGCCGTCTACGACATCCCGGTCTTCAAGGATGTGAAAGTCCACCGCGACTTCCACGCCGAAGTCGGTCGATCTCTGTATTCGTTGCCGCAGCAATGGATCGGGTCGACACTGTCGGTGCGCGCGGACACCGAGCTGGTCAAGTTCTACCACCGCGGCACCCTGGTGAAAATCCACCCCCGACAGCCCGCGGGTGGGCGGAGCACCGACCGCTCGGACCTGCCCGAACACAAGACCGACTACGCCCTGCGCGATGTCACTTCCTTGATCAAAACCTGCGCCGGGCACGGTCGCTGCATCGGGATCTACGCCGAACGAATCCTCGACGACCCCCTGCCCTGGACTCGGATCCGCAGCGTCTACCGACTCCAGGGGTTGGTGCGTCGTTACGGAGCCGAGCGGGTCGAACAGGCCTGCTCGCTCTCGTTGGATCTCGACGTCGTCTCGGTCACCAAGATCGCGTCCATGTTGGAGCGAG
>NZ_CAPS01000162.1 GCF_000333955.1 Rhodococcus sp. AW25M09 | reverse complement strand
TGGGCTGCGGACGATCGCCGAGCACGCCGGTGTGGACCGTAAAACGGTCCGCCGATATGTCGAGGCGGCTCGAGGTGCGGGGCTCGAGAGAACGCACGACGCCTCCGCGATCGACGACACGTTGATCGGAACGGTCGTCGAGGTGGTGAGACCGGACCGGCCGCACGGTCACGGCGCGGCATGGGAACAGCTCGTTCCCCATCAAGACCAGATCACCAAGTGGGTGGCCGGTGATGGTGAACAGAAACCGCTCACGATCGCGAAAATCGAAGTCCTCCTTACCCGTAAAGGGTGCGTGGTGCCGTACCGGACATTGCATCGATTCGCCACCGAGCGGTGCGGTTTCGGCCGCAAAGACCTCACAGTCCGCGTTGTCGACGGAGATCCCGGGATCGAATGCCAGGTCGACTTCGGATATCTGGGGATGCTGACCGACCCCGAAGACGGGCGGGCCCGCAAGGTGCACGCTCTGATCTTCACCGCGGTCTACAGCCGACACATGTTCGTGTGGCTGAGCTATTCACAGACGTTGGTGGCGGTCATCGCCGGATGCGAAGCCGCGTGGAAGTTCTTCGGCGGCGTGTTCGCGGTGTTGATCCCTGACAACCTCAAACCTGTGGTCACCGCCGCAGATCCGATCACGCCGCGGTTGAGCGATGGCTGGCTCGACTACAGCAGCCACGTCGGGTTCATCACCGACCCCGCGCGGGTGAGGTCGCCGAAGGACAAACCGAGGGTCGAGCGCACGGTGCAGTATGTGCGCGGAAACTTCTGGGCCGGTGAACGATTCAGTAGCCTCTCCCAGGCGCAGGAGGCTGCGGTGCGGTGGTGCAGCAGTACCGCGGGTATGCGTATTCACGGCACGACATGTGCCCGGCCGCTCGAGGTGTTCGACGAATCTGAATTACCGGCGCTGCTTCCGGTGCCTCCGGAGTACGACGTGCCAATCTTCAAGGACGTCAAAGTCCACCGCGACTTCCACGCGGAGATCGGGCGGGCACTGTATTCGTTGCCGCAGCAGTGGATCGGCTCGACACTGTCGGTGCGGGCCGACACCGAGCTGGTGAAGTTCTACCACCGCGGCACGCTGGTGAAAATCCACCCCCGACAGCCCGCGGGTGGGCGGAGCACCGACCGCAACGACCTACCCGAGCACAAGTCCGACTACGCATTACGCGATGTCGCCTCACTGATCAGAACCTGCACCTCGCACGGACCGAACATCGGGATATACGCCGAACGGATCCTCGACGATCCGCTGCCCTGGACGAGGATCCGCAGTGTCTACCGCCTTCAGGGGTTGGTGCGTCGTTACGGAGCCGAGCGGGTCGAACAGGCCTGCTCGCTCTCGTTGGATCTCGACGTCGTCTCGGTCACCAAGATCGCGTCCATGTTGGAGCGGG
>NZ_CAPS01000163.1 GCF_000333955.1 Rhodococcus sp. AW25M09 | reverse complement strand
AGCATGATCCCGATCGCAGCCTCACCGGCGGCGGTGTCGGTGATCGGCGGTGAATCGGCGGTACTTTTCGTCGCGGCGATCGTGGTCGCGGCAGCGATGGCCTTGGCGACCATGCCGTCGTAGTAGCCGGAGTCGTTGGGGTTGATACCGACGCCGGTGGCGATGATGATCCCGTCCTGGGCGGTGAACGCTTGGCAGTTGTATCCCTGCACCCACCCACCGCCACGGATCGGCTGCGTCCGCGACTGCGGATCGGTGATGTTGCGGCAGATCACCGGCGTGGTCTTCTCCCGCTCACGCTGGCGGTCCTGCGCTTTCGCCAGCGCCGCTCGCGCGCGCACCACCGTGTAATGAGACTCGATCGGTAGCGGAGCGGTTCCTTTCGGCTTCGCGCCACGAGCATGCAGCGCTGCAGCTTTGGCCTGGTAGTCAGCGCTCATCTGCACCCTGACCTGCCGTGCCCGCTGCAACCGAATCGTCGCTGCCTCCACTGCAGCACCGACCGGGGACGCACCGGTGATCTTTGCCCCTGCGTCCATCCGCTCGAGATGGCCCTTCGCCGCGGCCTGCTCGGCTGCGCGCGCCGCGGCCTTTTCGGCCTCGATCTGGGCGAGCGCTTCGGTGATCCGCGCCGACCGAGACCTCGGGTCGGCCAACTCTTTCGGGACGTGGCCGGGGCCAGGGTCGTCCGGGCCGTAGAGCTCGTCGTCGGCGTCGTCGCCCGCGGCATGCGCTGCGGCCGCCGCAGCGGCGATCTTCGCCGCTTCGGCCTCGGCCGCGGCCCGCAGTCCAGCTTCGCTGCGGTTCGCCGACAGCGACGCGTTCGAGGCGATCTTGACTCCGTCGAGGGCGATGGTTCCCAGCGATCCCAATCCCACCCG
Organism: Rhodococcus sp. AW25M09; assembly: GCF_000333955.1. Classification (GTDB taxonomy): domain Bacteria; phylum Actinomycetota; class Actinomycetes; order Mycobacteriales; family Mycobacteriaceae; genus Rhodococcoides. The sequence goes on along the minus strand of NZ_CAPS01000163.1, from coordinate 468 downwards.
AGCGGCCAGGATCAGCACCTGCGCGAACAATGCCTCGCAGGCGGCGTGGTTGTCTTTGCGGAACCGGGAGATCGTCACATGATCGGGGATGTCGCCGGCGCAGATGACCCGGTAGGACACCACATCGGCGCACGCGGACTCGATCCGGCGTGAGGATCGTTGGCCCTGTGACCAGGCCCAGATCAGCAACGTGAGCAGCATGTCCGGGTCGTATCCGGCGCGTCCGACACCGCCGAGTCGACGCCCGCTATGAAACGCCGAGGTGTCCAAGTGACCATCGACGATCTCGATGAGCGTCCACACCGGATGCTCCGCCGGCAACCATTCACGCATGTCCGGTGGAATCAGAAACTGCTGATCACGATCGACCGGTCGATATCCCTTCGCCACCACAACATTCTCGCCCACACACACCGATGGGGCGCCTCGACACTCGAGACGCCCCACCATCAAAACGCAACAGCCCGC
>NZ_CAPS01000164.1 GCF_000333955.1 Rhodococcus sp. AW25M09 | reverse complement strand
GGGGCTATTGTGTGAGTGCCGCAGCTTCGGTGGTGTACTTGAGCCCCGCTACATTGTCGGCGCAGGATCACTTGACCAGTGAGCTATTACGCACTCTTTCAAGGGTGGCTGCTTCTAAGCCAACCTCCTGGTTGTCTTCGCGACCCCACATCCTTTTCCACTTAGTACACGCTTAGGGACCTTAGCTGGCGATCTGGGCTGTTTCCCTCTCGACTACGAACCTTATCGCCCGCAGTCTCACTGCCACGCTCTCACTCACCGGCATTCGGAGTTTGGCTGATTTCGGTAAGCTTGTAGGCCCCCTAGACCATCCAGTAGCTCTACCTCCGATGAGAAACACGTGACGCTGCACCTAAATGCATTTCGGGGAGAACCAGCTATCACGGAGTTTGATTGGCCTTTCACCCCTACCCACAACTCATCCCCTCAGTTTTCAACCTAAGTGGGTTCGGTCCTCCACGACGTCTTACCGTCGCTTCAACCTGGCCATGGGTAGATCACTCCGCTTCGGGTCTAGAACACGCCACTACACCACTCGAGGTGGATACGCCCTATTCGGACTCGCTTTCGCTACGGCTACCCCACACGGGTTAACCTCGCGACATGCCACTAACTCGCAGGCTCATTCTTCAAAAGGCACGCCATCACCAGCAACAGTAAACTGTTCACCAGCTTTGACGGATTGTAAGCGCACGGTTTCAGGTACTATTTCACTCCCCTCCCGGGGTACTTTTCACCTTTCCCTCACGGTACTAGTCCGCTATCGGTCACCAGGGAGTATTCAGGCTTATCGGGTGGTCCCGACAGATTCACAGCAGATTTCACGGGCCCGCTGCTACTTGGGAATCCACAACGACAGTTGCAATGTTTTCGTCTACGGGACTCTCACCCTCTACGACAGGCCGTTCCAGACCACTTCGACTAACACCACAATTTCTTACTGTCGGCCGATCCGGCAGAATCGACAATGCAAACCCCACAACCCTCCATACGCAACCCCTGCCGGGTATCACACGCACAAAGTTTGGCCTCATCCGCTTTCGCTCGCCACTACTCACGGAATCACAATTGTTTTCTCTTCCTGTGGGTACTGAGATGTTTCACTTCCCCACGTTCCCTCCACACACCCTATATATTCAGATGCGGGTAACACGACATCACTCGTGCTGGGTTTCCCCATTCGGACACCCTCGGATCACAGCTCGGTTGACAGCTCCCCGAGGCTTATCGCAGCCTCCTACGTCCTTCATCGGCTCCTGGTGCCAAGGCATCCACCGTACGCTCTTCATTACTTACAACAAAGATGCTCGCGTCCACTGTGCAATTCTCAAACAAC
>NZ_CAPS01000165.1 GCF_000333955.1 Rhodococcus sp. AW25M09 | reverse complement strand
TCGGGACTGCCCCGACTTCAGTTGACTAGTGGGGTTGAGCGATTCAGGCCGCGTGTGCGGTCCGGTTGATTGTCTCAAACTCGATAGGGGTGAGCTTGCCGAGGCGCCGTTGACGGCGTTTGCGGTGATAGGTCTTTTCGATCCATGTCACGATCGCCAGCCGTAGTTGCTCGCGGGTCGACCACCGCTGGCGGTCGAGGACGTTCTTCTGCACGAGTGCGAAGAACGACTCCATCGCGGCGTTGTCACCGCACGCCCCGACCCGCCCCATAGAACCTCGTAACCCATTGCGCGACAGTGCATGTACGAACTTCCTGGATCGGAATTGGCTACCGCGATCCGAATGCACGATAGTCCCCTCCGAGCCTCTTTGCGCCACAGCATTATCCAATGCTGACACCGCTAACGAGGCCTTCATCCTGGAGTCGATCGAGTAGCCGACGATCCTGTTCGACCAGACGTCCTTGATCGCGCAGAGATACAGTTTGCCCTCGTCGGTGCGGTGTTCGGTGATGTCGGTCAGCCACAGCTCGTCCGCGGCCCGTGCGGTGAACTGACGGTCGACGAGGTCGTCGTGGACCGGCGGGCCGGCCTTCCTGTTCAGGCCTCGCTTCTTCGAGAACACCGACCAGATGCGTTCTTGTGAGCACAACCGCGCGACCCGGTTCTCGCTGGCGGTGATCCCGCGGTCGGGTAGTTCGTCTGCGATGAAGCGGTAGCCGAATGCGGGGTCGTCGTCGTGGATCTCACGAGCAATGTTGATCAGATGCGCATCATCCCAATCTCGTTGCGTGACTGGCTGTTTCTTCCATTTGTAGAACGCTTGGGTTGAGAAACCGAGAACCCGGCAGGTCACTGTGACGGGTACTCCGTCGCCAGCAAGGTCGAGGACCAGCGGGTAGATCATTTTGGGAGTATGTCTCGACTCAGATAGGCGGCGGCTCGCCGCAGAACGTCGTTTTCCTGCTCGAGCAGCCGGTTGCGCTTCTTTAGCTCCCGCAGCTCAGCGGACTCGTCACCAGGGTTCTGCCGGCCGTCACGGACGACGCCGTCTTCACGATCGGCAATCTTGAGCCAGCGGTGCAGGCAACCTTCGGAGATTCCGAAGTCCTTCGCGATCTGACGCAACGGGGCCTCGCCCTCGCGTGCGACGGCGATGACGTCGCGGCGGAACTCCTCGGGAAATGCTTTCGGCATGGTGAACATCCTTCCACCGTGAGGAGCGATCCTCACAGATCAGATGTCAACCAAAGCTGGGGCAGTCCCGTG
>NZ_CAPS01000166.1 GCF_000333955.1 Rhodococcus sp. AW25M09 | reverse complement strand
CCTAGTGGTCCGTCTGTGAAATAGTGGGGTAGTTTGTAGTATGCCTGTTATGACAGCGGCGGCTTTGCCGGTTTCGGATGAACAGCGTGCCGAGTTGGCACGAATGGCTGCGTCGACGGCGTTGCCGCATCGGACTGTGGTGCAGGCTCGCGGTTTGCTGTTGGCGTGCGATGGTGTGGCCAACGAGGAGATTGCGCGTCGGTGCGCGGTCGATTCCGATACTGTTCGGCGGTGGCGAAAGCGGTTCGTCGACAAAGGCATTGCCGGTGTCGGGGTGATCGCGAAGGGCCGTGGACGTAAACCGAGTTTGCCTGCCGGGACGGTCGAGAAAGTTTTGAAGATCACCCACCGGGAGCGCCCTGCGGACGGGTCGACGCAGTGGAGCACTCGTACGCTGGCGGCACGGGTGGGTGTCGGAAAAGATGCGATCGCCAAGATTTGGGCCGATCACGGTTTGACGCCGTGGCGGGTGGAGACGTTCAAGGTCAGCAATGATCCTCGTTTCGAGGAGAAATTGGTCGATGTGGTGGGCCTGTACCTGAATCCGCCTGCGCGGGCGGTGGTGTTCTCGTTCGACGAGAAGACGCAGTGCCAGGCACTCGACCGCACTCAGCCGTCGTTGCCGATGAAGAAGGGACGTGCGGGCACTATGACGCACGACTACAAGCGCAACGGCACGATCGATCTGTTCGCGGCGATGAACATTTCCACCGGTGAAGTTCTGACGGAGTTGCGTAAAGGCCATACCGGCGCAGACGTGTTGAGGTTCTTCAAGCAGATCGATGCTGCCGTACCTCGAGGTCTGGGCGTGCATGTGGTGCTCGACAATCTTTCTGCCCACAAGACACCCGAGATTCAGAAGTGGTTGTCGCACAAAGACCGTCGCCGATGGCACCTTCACTTCACACCGACTTCGAGTTCGTGGTTGAACCTGATCGAGCGATGGTTCAAAGAACTCACGGACAAACGACTACGCCGCGGAACGTTCTCCAACGTCAGCGAACTGACCGAGGCCATCACCGTATGGGCCGAACACTGGAACCTCGACCCGAAACCGTTCATCTGGAAAGCCACCGCCGAATCCATCGTCGAAAAGGTCCAACGAGGACGCGACACCCTCAACCAGATCAAATCGCAGACAGACCACTAG
>NZ_CAPS01000167.1 GCF_000333955.1 Rhodococcus sp. AW25M09 | reverse complement strand
GACCATCTGCCCCTTGTGTGAGCCCTGGGAGGGTTTCGTCGTGAGCGGTGTGTCGAGCGAGAACGCGGTGTCGGGTAGCGAGATGGTGCGGAGTGAGCGTGTGGCGTGGGCGTACCTCGCTCACGTGGCGCGCGGGCAGGGCGCGTTGGTTCATCTGGCGGTGTCCTTATCGGGCGTGGAGGCTGCAGCCGAGGCTGTGCGGCAACGGGAGGTGTCGGAGGACTTGTTGCGTGCGACTGCTCGCTCGTGGGAGTACTCGGGTGCCGAGGCAGACCTCGAGACGGCTGCAACACTGGGAGCACGATTGGTCACTCCTGCGGACGCTGAGTGGCCGCAGCGGCTGCGGATGGCCGGATGGCTGGAGGGATCGACTCCGGTCGCTCTGTGGGTTCGTGGGCAGGGCATGCTGCCCGGTGTCGATTCGTCGGCGGTGGCGCTCACCGGCACCCGGGCCTCGAGTCCCTACGGCGATCATGTCGCGGCGGAATTTGCCGCGGATCTAGCGATGCGCGGGGTGTCGGTCTTGTCGGGCAGCGGGTTCGGGATCGAGGCAGCGGTGTTACGGGCATCGTTGGGCGTCGGTGCGGGACCGGTCGCGGTCATGCCGTGCGGTTTGGACCGGGCATATCCGTCCGGTCATGCTCGGTTGCTCGAGCGCGTCGCGGAGCAGGGGGTAGTGGTGAGCGAGTACTCGTTCGGTGCAGAGCCTCGTCGAGAACGTTTCAATGGGAGTGGCGCGCTGCTGGCTGCTCTCTCCGATGCGGTAGTGGTGCCCGAGGCCGGGTCACGCGGACGTGCCCTGGCTGTGGCTAGGGAAGCGCACAGGCTCGGACGTGCGGTGTACGCGATACCGGGACCGGTCACCTCCGCAGCGTCGAGCGGATGCCATGCCTTGATCGTCGACGGTGTTGCGTGTCTTGCGATGTCGTCTGCTGACGTGTGCCCAGACAGAGGCGAGTTGTCCTGATCGATGCGATCACTGTTAAGGGGGCTTAAGGAAAGCACATCATCACCCCTGAACGGTGCGCGCTTACGCTCGTTCTGCCATGAAAGACGTTTGCGAAGAGAGGAATTGGCATGAGTTATGTAGCTGTTGCGTCACGGCTCGGGCAGATTACGGATCCACA